>JALNZC010000016.1 GCA_023229525.1 Bacteroidales bacterium | reverse complement strand
TTGTACCCAGCATCCAGAATCCTGCATCCTGCATCCTGTATCTTGCATCCAGCATCCAGAATCCTGCATCCTGCATCCTGTATCTTGCATCCAGCATCCTGAATCTTGCGTCTGATACATCTCTCCATCTTATTATCTCATCAGATAATCAACGAAAGTAAGCAAAATCACAAGGATATAAATAGCCAGCACCATACCCACGAATACCCTGAAAAGTGTAGATTCAAATTTCAGATGCATGAAGTAAGCGAGCACGATGTATGCTTTGACAGAAGCGATGATCATAGCCGCCAGAACCGTCAGCGCCGAAAGATTGATCCAGGTCACGGTAATGGTGATAAAAGTAAGTGTCAGCAAGGCGATCAACACCCAGGCATAAGAGTGATAGCGTGTTATATGTATCGTTTCGGTAGACATGCAAATTTACTATTTACGAGTTACGATTTGAAAATTTGAGGATTTGAGGATTTGAAAATTTGAGGATTTGAAAATTATAAAAAATGTAAAGTATATTGTATCCAGCATCCAGCAGCCAGCATCATGTATCTTGCATCTTGCATCTTGTATTTTGTATCCAGCATCCAGCATCCTGTATCTTGCATCTTGCATCTTGTATCCTGTATCCTGTATCCAGCATCCAGTATCACGCATGCATCGGGAGCGAAGCAACCTGCATCCAGCATCATGTTAACAAATACAATAACGGGAACAGGAATATCCAGATCATATCGACAAGATGCCAGTACAGGCCTCCGTTTTCAAGTAACACATAGCGACCGGCGTTTATCGTTCTCCGGTGAACCTTGATCATGATAACGGTCAGAATGATCGCTCCCACAACCAAATGAAACATGTGCAATCCAGTCATAAAAAAGTAAAGACTGAAAAACATGACCGATCCGTGATTCAGCGTCACCATTAGATTGGATCTAGGATAAAGACCAATATGGATTTTGTGTCCCCATTCAAAATATTTGTTGATCAAAAAAATCCCCGCACAGATCAGCGTAATTAAGAGGAAGATCACTGCACGGCGGTTATCTCCTTTCTGCACCGCCGTGATTGACATGGCTACAGTTGCACTGCTGATCAGGAGAACAACGGTATTGATTGCACCAATAAAGGTATTCAGGTGATGTGCGGCTTGGTGAAATTCCGTCGAATAATTGCTCCTCATAACGGCATAAACCAAAAACAACCCGCCAAACAAAAGGATCTCTGTAAAGATAAAGACCCACATGCCCAATTTTGAACCAATATCATCCCGATGCTCCATAAGTTGATTTACGATTTACGATTTGAGGATTTGAGGATTTGAAAATTTGAAAATTTGAGGATTTGAAAATTTGAGGATTTGAAAATTATAAAAAATGACAAAGTATGCTGTGTCTTGCATCCCGCATCCCGCATCCCGCATCCTGTATCCTGTATCCTGCATCCTGTATCCTGCATCCTGTATCCTGTATCCAGCATCCTGTATCCTGCATCCTGCATCCTGTATCCAGCATCCTGTATCCAGCATCCAGGATTCTTCGTCCATCGTCCATCGTCCTTCGTCCATCGTCCATCGTCCATCGTCCGTCGTCCATCGTCCGTTGTCACTTATAATCATAAGGCTCCTCATTTTCTCCCATCACCGGCATGATTTCAAAATTCTCCGCCGGGGGTGGTGAAGGAATTGTCCATTCCAATGTTTTACCTCCCCACGGGTTAGCTGATGCCTTTATACCTTTCCTGTTAAACAGGTTCATAAACATGATTATCAGGCCGATCAGAAGAATAATGCCGCCAAAAAACGAAATTTGATGTCCTAAAGTAAATTGAGGAAGAAAATCAAAATACCGGCGTGGCATTCCCATCATTCCTATCACGAACTGCGGAAAATACAAAAGGTTGAAGCCTGTAAACAGAAAAATAAAAGCTGCGTTGGCGCGCTTGTAATTATACATCCGGCCGTATATTTTTGGATACCAGTAATGAATAGCTGCAAAGAAAGCGAATCCAACACCTCCAAACACGATGTAATGAAAATGTGCAACTACGAATGAGGTGTCATGAACATGAATATTGGTGGCTAAAGAGCCTTGTACCAATCCAGACAGTCCCCCGATCATGAAGAGAAAGATAAATCCAAGTGCGAATAGAAACGGAGGTTTTACATCGATGGACCCCCGGTACATCGTGGTTACCCAGTTAAAAACCTTAACTGCACTGGGAATGGCCACCAGAAAAGTGAGCAGGGAAAAGACCCAGCGGGCGGTAATGCTCATTCCTGAAGTAAACATATGATGCGCCCATACGAAATATCCCACAGAAGCAATTGCCAGACTTGATAGCGCAATGGCCCGGTATCCGAAAATCTTCCGCTGGGTAAATGTCGGAATGATTTCAGTGATGACCCCCATAGCAGGCAGGATCATGATATAAACGGCAGGGTGAGAATAAATCCAGAAAAGATGCTGGTAAAGGATCGGATCACCACCCAGTGACGGATCGAAGAAACCGATACGGAGCCATCGTTCAGCGATGATCATCAACAGCGTAATGCCGACGATGGGCGTGGCCAGCACCTGGATCCAGGCGGTAGCATAAAGCGACCAGGGGAAAAGCGGCATTTTGAAAAAGGTCATGCCTGGCGCTTTCAAACGGTGAATAGTGACGATGAAATTCAACCCGGTAAGAATAGAGGAAAATCCGAGTACAAAAGCGCCAAATACAGCGGCAACCACGTTGGTATGGGTCTGGATGCTGTATGGAGCGTAAAATGTCCAACCTGTATCCGGCGGACCGCTCCCCATAAATTGTGAGGACAACGCAATGGTTGCTCCAAGAATATAAAGATAAAACGAGAAAAGATTCAGCCGTGGAAAAGCAACATCTTTGGCTCCGATCATGATCGGCATGATAATGTTCCCAAAAACAACGGCCAATCCGGGAATGACAACGGTAAAAATCATGATGATCCCATGGATTGTAAAAAATCCGTTATAGGTCTGCGGTCCGTAAAATTGTTGGCCGGGAAAAAAAAGTTCCAATCGCATTAATTCCCCGAGTAACACCCCGACAATAAAGAAAACCATGATGGCATACATGTACATTAACCCTATACGCTTATGATCGGTGGTCGTAAGCCATGCCATAAGACCTTTATGTTTTCCGGTGTCAGAAAGATAACTCGGTGCAGAATTATGAAGATTCGCTTCTATCATATCAGGGAGTTTTCGATATCTGTTTTTTACAGCTTGACCGGATTATCAGGACGAGGAATAGCGCGGCAGCAATGAAAATGATCAGGGTTGCCGAAATTTTGGTTACCTGTAAGGTATATCTTCTTCCTTCCGGATCATAACTGAAACAATATTCCAGAACCCTGTTGATCGTCGGTCGCGATTGTCCTTTCCGGGCTTCGATGAGCGCCATTTTTACATCGAATGGAAGAAAGGAGGTCCCATATAAATAGCGGGTAACCTTTCCCTCGGGACTTAAGATCGTAATAAGCGAAGGATGGATAAAATCATTGCCGGCACGTGTAAAATTAAAACCCACGGCATGGGTCAGCCCGTAAATATTTGTACTGTCACCAGTGAGCCAGTACCAATCGGATGCATGTTGTTTACTATATTTCCGGAGGTAATTGGTCTTTTTCTCAACTGCACGTGCCGGTGTGTCATTGTCATTAAAGCTTACCGTAACAACCTGGTAATCCTTGCCCATTTTCATTCCCATTGTTTCAATAACATCGGATACACTCGATAAAATCATTGGACAAATCCCCGGACAATCGTAATAGATCAATACAAGGATAGTTGGTTTGGTGATCAGGCTTTTAAGTTGAACCGGTTGGTTTTGTTCGTTGTTGAAAGTTAACCCGGCAGGGATGACGGTATCCAGATGTTCGACTACACCGACTTCCGGATCAATTACCTGTGCCTGTAATCCACCGATTCCTGAATGAAAAAGGAAAACCGTGGTAATGCTTGTAAAAATTATCCATTTTTTCATGACATGAAATGTTAAATATCAACTTTCAATAACCTTTCCCTCTTTGTATATTCCTGCAATCATCAATGAACCGCCCATCAACGCAGTATCTTTTAACAATTCAATCAGGGCCATGGTCGCGGTACCCTGAACAAAAAGCCCGGGAATGTGGATCGTACAAATGAAAATCAACAGCAATAAAGCCAGTAACAGACAGGAAAACTGAATGAATTTCTTTGCAATAATTGAGATACAAGCCGCGATGAGAGCGAGCCCTGTCATGATTACCGTAAATCCGCCTCCGGGAATAAAGGAGTTAACAATGCCCACATAATAACTGTACATGAAAAAATGGTTCAGTCCTAAAATACCAAAAGGTATTGCGAAGAAAATTCTTCCGAGGGTAAAAAGATGTTTCATTGGTTGTTTGGTTTATTGTTTAAATTTCTTATTTTCAAAACGTTATAAACAATATAAACAATGAATCCCCAGACGATAATTACCGAAAGGGAATAAGTCATGATGACCCACATGGGAGCGCTTCGTCGGGAAGTCCACCAGGTTTTGGTTGCGATCAGGCTGGGTTTATCCGTAGGAACCCCGATGGCTAATTTCATCGATACCGCATTCGATTTGAACTGATCACCCGGATCATTAACACGGGCCAGGATTTCCACCTTTCCCTCTTTATCACCGGGAAGGTCTGATGGGAATTCAAATAAAACAATTCCATCTTTATCGGTGCTTTTCGAATCACCAATCTGGAGATTACCGAAATAGCGTTTCACAAAAAGCAAAACCTCCACTCCTGAAGCCGGGATCTTGCTACTGTCCTTCAAGGCCTCACTGGCCATAACTTTCACTTTCTTTGATGGCAGGTCGCAACTCAACGAAAGTTGAATTATTTTTCCGGTGAATACTGCCTGACTGACAGGTTTAGGTTGGATATACCGGGGATTGAATGAGCGTAAAAAAGAGATCAACCACCAGCGTTCTTCATCTGAAAGGATTTTCCGGAATTCGGGCATGGGGATTCTGCCGTTGGTGATGCGATAAAACAATTCCCCGTCCGATTGATTCTGGGCTTTTTCCAGTGACAGATCTCCCGGTGGAGGAGTGATCCTCACCCAATTGTTTTTACCGGGCAGACCATGGCATGACTGGCAATTTTTCAGATATAACTGTTCGCCTTGTTTGACCATCACAGGTGTGAATTTGAATGGCGCCACTTTCCCTTTCTGATCATCAGGGACAATCCAAGCTTGCGCAGAACTCCGAACCGGGATCAGGGAGGCAAGAATGAAAATCAGGAAAAGTTGCTTTTTACAACGCATATGCCCATTCTTATTTTTTACTCAAATTCGATTTTTTCGATCCCTTTTTCTTTGGCTGTCTCAAAAAGAGGAATCACAGGGAAAAATTTCGAAATCAGGGTTATGATGATCAAAACAAGTATAAAGGGAGCCAGGGTGATCAATATCTCAATCAGTGTCGGCGCATAAGTGATGAAGTTTTGAGGTACATGCTGGATGGGCAGGAAGGGATGTTCCTGTGTCGGGATGACGATAATGTAACGCTTGAACCATGCAGCAATCAATACAGCCACCGCAATTATGGTTATAGGCAGGGGTTTACGGAATCTTCTGAATAACATGAACAGAACGGGAAGTAACAGACCTCCGATCTGAATTACCCAGAAAAGCAATGCATCTTTTCCTGCAAGTAAATCGTGAAGGTGAACTGCATCGGCCCGTTTCAATTTATATCCCGGGACGATGAATTCATTAAGATTGAAATAGAGGTAAACCAGGGAAACCAGAACCAGGACTTTTCCCATATTAGTAAAATGAAGATCTGTAAGGTAATCCTGCAACTTATAGTTTTTCCGGAAGAAAAACATGGCGATGATAACCGTTGCGCTACCTGCCACAAACGCACCTGAGACAAAGTAAGGTCCGAAAATGGTACTGTCCCATCCGGCACGTGAAGTTACGGCAAACAACCAGGAAGTCACTGTATGAATGGATAATGCAGCAGGGATCAGGAGGATCAAAAGGATTCGGATAGAACGGCTGATAATCTTGTTTTGTTCGGGTCTGTCGGTGAAATTGAGAGAAAGTAGTTTGTAAACCGGCCGCAACCATGAGGGTAATGCTTGTTTACTCCGGTGAATAATGGCCATATCGGCAATGAGGGGTAAAAACAACAGCAAAGAACTGAGTACAAAATAGGTGATAACCACTGTTACATCCCATAAAATGGGTGATTGAAAACGTCCGTATAAAAACACATAAGCCAGCCGTTCGGGGCGTCCCATATCGGATACGATGACTAGTCCGGCAACAGCCGCGAAAGCTACAGCAATGGTCTCTGCAATGCGGGTTACAGGGGTGATCCATTTCATACCGATGAGTCCGAGAACACCGCTGATCAGCATCCCGATCAGGCTGGAAGCAACGAAAAACACGAAGTTGGCCAGGTACATTCCCCAGGAAACATAATCACGGATTCCGGCAACACCCAAGCCGATACGTAGCTGGATCGAATAAGCGTAAAGACAAACCATGAGGGACACAAGAAGAAAACCCATCCAAACCAGAAACCCTTTATTAATACGGATATGGTGCGTAAGATCGAGGATGAGTTTTTCCAGAGTCATGATATTGCAGGTTTTGTTTCACCGGTAGCTTCAAAAGGGAACAGACGGTTTTTGGGTGGGAGATAGTAAACCCGGGGTTTGGTACCCAATTCAGGCATAAGCTGATACCCTCCGTTGTCGCGAAGGAGTTTGCTAAGACGTACTGTTTCCTTAGTGGTACCATTGGTCACCGCGTCTTCATTTTCATCTCCAAAATAGTAAACGCTGTTCGGGCAGGCAGTTACACAGTAAGGGAGCTTACCTTCCCGCAGGCGATCGGCGCTGAACAGGCATTTTGATATCGTTCCAAGCTTCTGTGGTACATTCAGTTCAACATTATAGGTAAGATCTTTATCCGGTTCGGCATATTTTGGAGTTATCCACTGAAAAATCCGGGCGGAATAAGGACAAGCAGCCATGCAGAAGCGACAGCCGATACAACGTACATTATCGATCAGAACAACGCCATCCTGTCTTTTATATGTTGCATCCACCGGGCAAACAGATACACATGGCGGGTTATCGCAATGCTGACAGTTTTTGGGCATATGATATGGAGCGGTATTTGGAGAATCCTGCATCTGCAAGGTGTTCATGTGATATTGTTCAGGACGAAGATGATGGGCTTCCTGGCATGCAGCGATACAACGACGGGCATTTCTGCATCGGGAAAGGTCGGTTACCATCACCCATCTTTTCCCCGGAATGCCTTCGCGGCCATGGTATTGATTTTGATCCAGGGGAGATTTTTCAAGTGCCTTGAGCTCCAGAGAATCAACCTCAACCAATTTTCCATCCTGGGTAAGTAAGATTTTATTCTGACCTGAAGATTCTTTTTTTGCCTCAAAGATATGTCCCGAATAAAGGGCTGCAGCCCCCGCAACAGTGCCTACCCCGGCAAGCCCTATGTTCTTAAGGAAATCGCGGCGGGTGCTTGCTTTCGACTTTTCAGGATGATCCCGTTGATCAGGGGAGAGATTTTCTTCCATAATGGGATACTTGTCGGAAATGATTAACACAAACTTACATAATAATTGTAATTCTTACACTCACCGCATAAAAATCAACCAGATTTATAGAGGAAATTTAAATAATTCTTCGAATTCCCAAAAAATATCCGTCAGTGATGAGAAATTTATATTGAACCGGGTTCAGGGTGGACGAGTTGGCGAGTTGGCGAGTTGGCAAGTTGGCAAGTGGGCAGGTGGACAAGTAGGCGTGTTAGCGAGTAGGTTCACCTTTTATTAAAAGAGGAAGATCATTGAGATTTTATACGCAAAGTTATCTCCTGTATTATCCATTGAATACGGACCCCAACGGTAAAAAGCGCCAATGCCAACCGTGTAGATTCTCAGATTGATCAGATTGTTGATGAGTAATCCGGATTCATAGTAGCCCAGGTTCATCTCTTTGGGATCAACAGTATTGTATGCATATCGTTCCTTGTTATCCAGCCATCCGAAACCGATATTCTGTGAAAGTGCAAATTCCGGATGAAACCATTTTTTCCCCTTGAAGAGCAGATAACCAAAATCATGGTAAATATAAACCGAGGTAAATTTATTGGACAGGAATTCGTTGCTTCGCATAGTTGCGAAACTGTTGGGAGCATACAAAGTTATTAACCGGTAGCTGCCGGGAGCATAAAAGAGGTTACATACCGGAATAGGTTGGTCTATATAGCCTCCGTTCAGCTGAAGTGTGAGTTTCCCCAAATATTTCAAGGTAAATGTCTTCCTGATTTTCAGATCAAACCGATCGTAATCATATTCACCATCGAGAAAATTTTTAATCCCCCGGGTATATTGTAACCAGACAACAGGATATTTAGTGCCGAGTGAGATCTTATTATTGACGGTCTGAATAAATTTTTCACCATAGGCCCATTTAAAACCGGCAGTGATGGTTGTGAAACGGAATTGATCCTTCAATATAACCGTATTGCCTTCGGGGATTGCCAGATCATAGGTGGCGCTCTTTTTAAAATCATTGGAAATCCCGACGTTGAATAAGACATATTTTAATGCCCGGAAACCAAGGGAAAAGTTGAAACTCTCACAAAGGTCAAGTTTCTTCAGCAAAAGTTGTCTGAAATTGCCCGAAAGAACCGACTCATAATCGGCCGGAAAGCTGGTCCCGCCCGATTCAATAAGGTCGAAATAATAGGAACCCGAAAGGGTCACATCATGACGCCGGTTGACCAGGTAGCTGACATCCCCTCCGTACTTGGCCGTGGAAATAGCAAAGGCGTACTGATAAAATCCTCCGATCTTTAATCCCTTGACCAGGCGGTCGTTGGTGTGAAGACCCGCACCCAGTACCAATCCTTCATACGTGTTGTAATTGATGAACCGGTTAATATCGAAATCGATGGGACCCCATGGTATCCGGCCGGTCAATAACGTTTGAAGTGTTCTGGCCATTTTATCAAAGTTATTGGCTTCCCCCACGCTATCGAGCACTTTATAGGTTTGACGGTCCTTGAGGGTTAAACTGTCCACCCTGAACTGATTCCAATAGGGTTCGCTCCGCGAAGTGGCATCTTTATCTACCTCCACATCGAGGTGGTTGAATTCACGTCGTACCATTTCAGGATTAAGTATAATATCCCTGATATAACTCTTTCCACTTCCGATGGGTTTAAATTTTCCTATGCGCATATTGTTAAAAGCCACATCGGTATTGAGTTGTACGGGGAACCATCGCTCTCCACCGATAAGCTCATACAACTGATGTATCCTTACAGTGAATCCGCCGGAATTGGGATAAGGTTCAGCAGATACGTTTTGTATTCCCCAACGGTTTGAATTGATAGCGATGACTCCTTTTAATCCATCGAAGTTGGTCCCTTTCCTGGGACGGAAAGAAATGATGAAGACCGAATCCTTCCCCACATAGGTTGTATCTTCCAATTTAAAGAAATATTTGTTCAGACTTCCGGAACCTATAGGGTTTACATACTCTTTTTGAAAAATCGTGATAAAGGGTTTGTAGAAGGAAAAGGACTGGATCTGGGTAGCAAGAAAAACCAGAATGGGATCCTTAAATCCCGACATTTTTGTGGCAACCACCCGGTTGTAATTCTTATCGGGAGCCATAAATTTCCGTTTGGTCACATTTTCCATCAGAAAAAGATACTGCTTGCTGATCAGCTTTTCCAATAAACGCGTAGTAGAATCTTTGACTATGGAATCTTTCCTGACAGAGTCGGAATTGATGGAGAAACCCACTTCTATTCCCTGAAAATTGTTCAGCATCGAAGTATCCACCAGGGCCGAAAAATCTCCTTGAAGTGTCGTATCCGAATTAAGGGTAAAGACCGTCTTATCATAGGCCGTATAGGAAAAGGTTTCTACTTTTTCGGGATCGTTGAGCTCGCGGTTCTCAATCGCATTCCGGATGATACGGTGAGCGGGGTTGATCCCCGGCAGGATCTCTACTTCCTGCAGTTCAATCTCTTTACGGGTAAGGGAAATCAGGAGATTCTCGGTACGGTTACCAATGGAATAGGTTTGTGTTTCATAACCAACATAGGATAGCTGAAGTGTCTGAATTTTTTTCCCCGACTGCAAATGGAATTTCCCGTCAATATCAGTCGTACCCCCGGTATTCCCGTTATTTATAATGATGTTGACAAAGGGCAGTGGTTCCTTTGTTTTCCCGTCGATCACCCTTCCGGAAACAGACCAGGAATCCTGGCTGAAGCCGGTTGAAAATGTAAATACCAATAAAATAAAGAGTATCTTAAGTCGACGGCTCATGAAGACATGATTTTTTTCAAAGATAATAAACCTGTATTTCCGGAATGATGATCATTTTAAATATTCGTAACTTTATCAAAAATTTCTTATACTCTGATATTCTGCAATTATCAGATCGTTTTAAGCAATTGCAATTAAAAACAAATTATAAATCTAAGAAAGTAATCATGGACTTCAAGGATCAAATCAAACAGCTTGGTGAAAGAGTTGTAAGGCTCAAAGACCAAATCCAGACGGAAGAAGCAACAAAAAATGCTTTTATCATGCCATTTATCCAAGCTCTTGGATATGATGTATTCAACCCACTTGAGGTGGTTCCAGAGTTTACAGCAGACATCGGAATAAAAAAAGGCGAAAAAGTTGATTATGCGATTATGAAAGACGGTCAACCTATAATATTGATTGAATGTAAATGGTGGGGTGAAAACTTAGATGTACACAACTCCCAATTATTCCGCTATTTTCACACAACAAGATCAAAATTTGGTCTTTTAACAAATGGTATTCAATTCAGGTTTTACACTGACCTCATGGAAGCAAATAAAATGGATGAAAAGCCATTTTTGGAATTTGACTTCACAAATATGAAAGAACAATTTGTTTCTGAATTAAAAAAATTCCATAAATCATATTTTGATTTGAATAGTATTGTAAGTTCAGCGAGTGAACTAAAATATTCAAATGAAATAAAAGGTATAATGTCAAATGAACTTAATGAACCAACACCAAATTTTGTTAAGTTTTTTGTACGCCAGGTTTATTCTGGTCAAGCTACAGAAAAAGTAATGACACAATTTACCGAGATTGTAAAAAAATCTTTAAATCAATTGATCAGCGACATTATTAGCGATAGACTTAAAGGAGCTTTAGAAAAAGAAAATGTTAAAGATGCAGAAAAAGTAAAGTTGGAGGAAGAACAATCTAAAGAAGATGAAAATAAAGTTGAAACTACAGAAGAAGAATTGGAAGGATTTTTTATTGTCAAATCAATATTAAGAACAAAATTTGACAGTACCAGAATTTACTATAGAGACTTTCAAAACTTCTTTAGTGTTTTGCTGGATGACTCAATACGACAAACAATCTGTAGACTTTGGTTTAATGGTGAAAAAAAGTTTATTGGATTTATTGATGAGAATAAAAAGGAAATAAAATTTGAAATAAGCAAATTGGATGATATTTATAATTATTCTGAACAATTAGTTAAAGCGACTGAAAGATTAATAAAAGGAGAAAAAACAAAAAAAAGTGATGAACCTTTATCTAATGAAATCAACTAAATAGCTCCTGCTTATCATAAATCGGTGGTTGCATTTAGGTGGCGATGGCAACTCATTAAATTTTCCACGAGACACAACCGTTTAAATTTATTAATTCTCATTCATACAGGCTACTGCCCCACCACCAAAAGCAATCACCAAATCGAATGATGGCGCCACGTACTTTTCCAATCATCGCAAAAACTATCTCAGGTCTCGAAAATGTGCTGGTCTCCGACCTGGAATCCCTTGGCGCGACCGATATCATGAAACTGAACCGGGCTGTTTCTTTCACCGGTGATCAGGAACTCCTTTACCGGTCCAATTACTGTTGCCGCACTGCCCTCCGTATCCTTAAACCCATTTTTCACTTCGAAATCCTGGAGCAAAAAGATCTTTACGACCGGCTTTATGAATATGGATGGGAGGAGATTATTGATCCGGAAAACACCATCTCCATTGATGCTGTGATTTCGTACACCGTTTTCACCAATTCGCAGTTTGTCGCACAAAAGTCGAAGGATGCCATTGTTGACCGGTTAAGGGATAAACTCGGGAAACGTCCTTCGGTAGATATTGAAAATCCTGATCTGCGGATCAATGTTCACCTCTTTAAAGACCTGTGTACCGTTTCGCTTGATTCATCCGGTCAGTCACTCCATCGTCGCGGTTATCGTAAAAGCACAGGCCCTGCACCCATCAATGAGGTACTCGCTGCCGGATTGGTTTTGTTATCGGGCTGGGATACCGTAACCCCATTGCTTGATCCCATGTGCGGCTCGGGGACTTTACTTATTGAAGCAGCGCTGCTTGCGAAACAAATCCCTGCCGGTTATTTCCGGGATGAGTTCGGGTTTATGAAATGGAAGAATTTCGATGCCGGTCTTTGGGATAAGGTAAAATCGGAATCCAATGCACTGATTTCAACCAATACGATTCATTTGTTTGGCGCTGACCGGGCCGGGCGCGCCATCGCTTCAGCCCAGGAAAATATCCGGTTTACCGGTCTCCTGCACGATATCATCCTGAAAGAAATTTCTTTCGAGGAATCAATTCCTCCTTTTGAAAAAGGAGTTATCATATGCAATCCTCCTTATGATGAACGTATTAAACTGGATGATGCAATGGCGTTTTACAAAATGATCGGTGATACCCTCAAAAGAAAATATTCCGGTTATGATGCCTGGTTTATCTCCTCAGATATTGAGTCAATAAAATTTATCGGACTGAGGCCTTCCCGCAAGATCACCGTATTCAACGGACCACTGGAGTGCCGCTTCGTGAAATTTGAAGTATATTCCGGGAAAAAAGGTTCCTGATATAAAGTGCGGATTGGTTACTTTTACATTTCTTTTTTCTTTTGACGCTAATCAAGACAACAAGAATGGCACAAATTCAAAAAATAGGAGTGATGACCTCAGGGGGAGATTCTCCCGGGATGAATGCCGCCATCCGGGCGGTAGTCAGGACAGCTATTTTCAACGGACTCGATGTTTTTGGAATATACCGGGGTTATGAAGGAATGATCGACGGACAGATCGAGCAGATGTACAGTCATTCGGTTTCCAACATCATCCAGCGGGGAGGAACTATTCTGAAAACAGCCCGGAGTAAAAGGTTTATGGAGTATAAAGGCCGGTTGACAGCCTATCAGAACCTGATGGAACGAAAAATAGATGCCCTGATTGCGATCGGTGGAAACGGAACTTTTACGGGCGCTTCCATTTTTGATAAGGAATTCAATTTTCCGATCATCGGGTTACCCGGAACCATCGATAATGACCTTTATGGCACCGATGCCACTATCGGTTATGATACGGCGATCAATACTGTCGTTGAAGCCGCAGATAAAATCAGGGATACCGCCACCTCCCATGACCGTCTGTTTTTTATCGAAGTGATGGGGCGCGATGCCGGTTTTATTGCTCTCCGGAGCGGGATCGCCTGCGGCGCTGAATTTATTTTGGTACCTGAAACAACCACTTACATTGATAATCTGGCACGGTTGCTTAGGCACGACTGGCGTAAAAACAAAACTTCCGGCATCGTCATCGTGGCCGAAGGCGATGATATGGGTGGCGCCATAGAAGTTGCGCGTAAAATGAAAGAAAAGCTCCCAGATCTCGATACAAGGGTAACCATACTCGGTCATGTTCAGCGGGGCGGTTCTCCAAGCGCTTTCGACCGGGTATTGGCAAGTTCTCTGGGATTTTTGGCGGTCAGGGGTTTGCTTGAAGGAAACAGAGGAGTGATGGCTGGTATAATAGACAAACAGGTGGTTTATACACCTTTTGATAAAGCCATAAAGCATCACAAGGACATCAATAAGGACATGCTTGAAATGTCGCGCATCCTGGCGCTCTAACCGCGTCAATTCTCCTTTGGATGGAACGGATCACATTATTTACCGATGTTTTATTGCCACTTCCGGTAAGCGGAACCTTCACTTACCGGGTTCCTTTTGACCTGAATGATCAGGTCAGGGAGGGAATCCGCGTGGTGATCCAGTTCGGCGCCCGAAGAATCTATACTGCCCTTGTTATCAAAGTGCATGAAAATGCCCCGAAAGACCGGATCCCAAAGTATATCCTTTCTGTGTTGGATGAAAACCCGATCGTGAACCCAGTTCAGAGAACCCTGTGGGATTGGTTAGCCGGATATTACATGTGCTTCCCCGGCGAGGTCATGAACGCCGCGCTCCCATCAGCATTTAAGCTCGCCAGTGAATCGAAAATTACCATGAATCCCGACTTCAGGGAAGAAGGCATGGTCCTGAACGAAAAAGAGCATCTTCTCCTCGAAGCTCTTCATCACCGGAAAACGATTGCTATTGCCGACATCGCTAAGATTCTTGATCAGCAAAAGGTTATCCCCGTGATTAAAACCATGATCGAAAAGGGAATTGTCCTGGTTGAAGAAGAATTGCACAATCCATATAAACCCAGGAAGGAAAAGATGGTCCGGTTGACCGGCCAATTCTCCGGAAACGAAGAGGCCATGAAAACCCTGTTCGACCAACTCGAACGCCGGGCAAAAAAACAACTGGGGATATTGATGACCTTTATACGGCTTTCTCAATTCGGTATGGATGAAATAAAACCGGTTAGCAAGGCTGAACTGCTGAAAAAATCGGGAGGAACTTCAGGTCAGCTGGATATCCTGGTGAGCAAAAACGTTTTTGAGTTTGAAGAACGGGTAATCAGCCGTTTCGGAGAGAATGAAAATACCATCTCCATTGACCAGATTGAATTAACCGGAGTACAAGCGGTTGCACTCCGGCAAATACAGGAAACATTTCAGTCGAAAGAGGTTGTGCTTTTGCACGGGGTTACTTCAAGTGGTAAGACGGAGTTATATATCAAACTGATACAGGGAGTGATTGACCAGGGGAAACAGGTTTTATACCTGTTGCCTGAGATCGCGCTGACCACACAGATCATCAACCGGTTAAAGAAATATTTCGGAAACCGTATCGGTGTTTATCATTCGCGTTTCAATGAAAATGAACGGGTCGATATCTGGAATGCGGTGTTATCGGCGGGTGATAAGGAGCAAGCGATTCACAGAAAATATGATATCGTTCTCGGAGCCCGTTCGGCGATTTTTCTTCCTTTTTCCAACCTTGGTCTGGTCATCGTAGATGAAGAGCATGATTCCTCTTTTAAGCAAATGGATCCGGCGCCCCGCTACAACGGACGCGATGCCGCTATTTTCCTGGCCCGGTTGCATGGCGCCAAAACCCTTCTGGGTTCAGCGACACCTTCCATTGAAACGTATTTCAATTGCCAGCAGGGAAAATATGGAAAAGTAGAAATCTCAGAACGGTACGGGAATATGGAGATGCCACAGATCCAGGTGGTAAATGTCAGAGAAGAGACACACAAGGGTCAAATGAAGAGTCATTTTACATCGGTTCTTCTCGATCAACTCGGGAACGTTCTTGAAAACCATGAGCAAGCTATTCTATTCCAGAACCGGCGGGGGTTTTCACTGCGGCTGGAATGTGATATCTGCCACTGGATGCCATCATGCATAAATTGTGATGTAACGCTGGTTTATCATAAGAAAAACAACCAATTACGCTGCCATTACTGCGGTTACATCTCTTCAATACCCTTGAAATGCCCGGAATGCCAGGGAACTTCCATCAAAATGAAAGGTTTTGGCACCGAAAAAGTGGAGGAAGAACTGGGACTTATTTTCCCTAAAGCCCGTATCGCCAGGATGGACCTGGACACTGCCCGGAGCAAACATTCTCACCAACAGATCATTTCCGATTTTGAAGACCGGAAAATCGACATTCTCGTGGGAACACAAATGGTAACAAAGGGGCTCGATTTTGATAATGTCAGTACAGTCTGTATCCTCAATGCTGATAATATGCTCAATTATCCCGATTTCCGGGCACCTGAACGAGGATTTCAGCTGATGGCTCAGGTAAGCGGTCGGTCGGGCCGGAAATACAAACAGGGTAAGGTGATCATTCAAACTTTCAATCCTACCCACCCGATTATCCGCGATGTGGTAAATCATGACTATTTGATGATGTATAACCAGCAATTGGCTGAGAGGAAAAAGTTCCTGTATCCGCCATACAATCGCCTGGTTTTGCTAAAACTGAAACACAAGAATGCCGAATTTCTGAATAAGGCGGCTGATCAACTGGGAAAAGTTTTACGAAAATCTTTCGGGAAACGGGTACTTGGTCCTGAATTTCCGGTGGTTTCACGCATCATGAATTATTATATCAAGCATATCCTGATCAAGATCGAGCGGGAGGCTTCCGTCAACGTGATGAAATCAAAATTATCGGAAGTAGTGGGGGATTTTCAGAAATTACCGGCTTTCAAACCGGTAAAAATACTTATGGATGTCGATCCGCAGTAGTATCAATCACCAGGAAAAGATCTTCCTTATCCTTTTTCATCAGATATTTTTCCCGGGCAAATTTTTCCAGCGCTGAACTGTCGTTGATCAGATCATGGGTCAGCGTCGAATCTCTTCTGATCTCATCAAGGTAAAATTGCTTTTCCTGATTCAAACCGTCAAGTTTCTCCTGTAAACGGTTACGGGTCAACATGTTATTGCTGTCGAAAAATACCAGCCATACAATAAATGCCACCGTTGTCAGGAAATATTTGTTGAGCAGAACCGCCAATATTTTTTTTAAAATCACCACTTTTTACTCCTCATTCGTCCCTCGTCCCTCGTCCCTCGTCCTTCGTCATTTGTCCTTCCAGGTACTTGTAAACCTCCACCTGTGAACGGATGGCCGGTCCGTCAGAATGTTTATATTGATTGGCTTTCCCGGGGCCGATTATCCGTGCCTTTACATTATCGGCCAGTTGAATTTCCAGGAACGATTTAAGCTGTTCTTTGATCACGGGGTCGAAAATGGGTGTCGCAACTTCTATCCTGTTGTCAAAGTTCCGGATCATCCAATCGGCTGAGGTAATAAAATACTGGTTATCGCCGCCATTGGCAAATACAATGACCCGTGTATGTTCCAGGAAGCGGTCCACAATGCTGATTGCCTCAATATTATCGCTGATACCGGGAATCCCGGGAACGAGGGTACAGATTCCCCGGATGATCAGTTTGATTTTTACCCCGGCCTGGCTTGCCTTATATAGTTTTCTGACCATCACTTCATCTACAATGCTGTTGAGCTTGATGATGGCCCATGCCTCTTTCCCTTTTTTTGCATTTTGAATTTCATTGCTCAGCATTTTGATAAAGAAATTACGCATGCTGAAAGGCGCCACAATCAACGTTTTGAATTTGTAAGGACGGTAATTCTCCTCCATCAGGTGAAAAGCATTATCCACATCGGCACAAATTTTCTGGTTACAGGTGAGCAGACTCATATCCGAGTAAACTTTGGCTGTATCCTCATTGAAATTCCCGGTTCCAAGAAAAGCGTAATAGAAATTGGTATTGTTTTCTTTTCGCCGGATCAACATCAGTTTGCAATGCACTTTAAATCCGGGAATGCTATGGATCACCTTTATTCCCTCTTCGCGCAAACGTCCTGTCCAATAGATATTGGCTTCTTCGTCGAACCGGGCCTGCAATTCCATGAAAACCGTCACGAACTTGCCATTTCTTGCAGCATTAATCAGTGCATTTATAACGTTTGAATTCTTCGCTGCACGGTAGATGGTCATCTTGATGGAACGTACTTTCGGATCGATGGAAACTTCCCGCAGCAGATCGATGATGTATTGGAACGACTGATAAGGATAATGAAGCATGATATCTTTCTGCCGGATCGACGATAATATACTCCGGTTCGTAGGTAAGTCCTTGTGTTTTAAAGGTACAAAAGTTCCGTTTTCCAGTTCACGGTGTCCCAGGTTCGGGAATCCCATGAAATCTTTGAAGTTATGATAACGTCCTCCTCCACGGATAGGATCATCCTTTGTGATGTCGAGCCGTTTGGTGATAATTTTTAAAAGGTCGTCGGGGATCGATTTATCATAGACAAAACGGACCGGGATACCTCTTTTACGCTGTTTCAGGCTCTCTTTCATAACCTCCAGAAAACTCTTTGAAACATCGGTGTCGATATCGATTTCGGCATCGCGCGTTAGTTTCACGGTATAAGCAGAAAAGGAATTATATCCGAAAATGGAAAAGATTTCTGACAAGCAATAGCGGATAACATCATCGAGCAGCATGATGTAACGCTTATCCCCATTGGACGGGAGAATAAAAAAACGCGAAAGTGTAGAGGTAGGTACCTCGATGAGGGCATAATCCTCTTTCAGAGCCTTGTCGTTTCTCCCCAGTTTTACTGCCAGATAGATGGATTTATCGCGGAGTGATGATATATCCTTCAGGCTGCTGATCATGATGGGAAAGAGGTAAGCGCGTACCTGTTCATGAAAATATTTAAGGACAGATTGACCCTGCTCTTCCGTCAGTTGGTTCTCATTTACAATAAAGATATTGTGATTGCCGAGCTGGTGGACGATATTCCCGTAAACCTGCATGAACTCGTGTTCCTGAATTTGTACCAGTTCACCGATCTCTTTTAGCGCTTTTTTGGGATTTATGGGAGTATCATATGGCATCCGTTCCACCTTAAGCATCCGGTTAAGGGTTGCGACACGTACCCGGAAAAACTCATCACGATTGTTGGAAAAAATACCCAGGAACCTCAGCCGCTCAAGCAGTGGATTACGCTCATCGGCAGCCTCCTGCAGTACACGGCCATTAAAATACAGCCAGTTCAGATCGCGGTTTAATATCGGAAGTTTTTCTTTCACCTTGGTTAGATTCCCGGTGTTTGTCGGCATTGATTCTGTTTGACGCTGAACTATTTAAGTAATTTTGGATATATCACGAATTCCTTCAATGCTTCTGCGGAGGGGATCTCTGCCCAAGTGTCCGAGTGAAAGGAAATGCAAGCCACACATGAAGTAGGCATGATTTCGATCCCCGGGTGAATAAAAAGATTGGCTACCTGGGAAATCGTAGGATTATGTCCGAAAATCATGAGTGAATTAATTCGATCCGGAGTCCCGTAAATGATATCCAGTATCCGGTCGTGATAACCTTCATAAATTTTCCGTTCGATCTTGATATTCTTTAATGGATAATCTAGTCCGGCTGCCATGATCCGGGCAGTTTCATATGCCCTTACAGCGGGACTGGACAGCATGAGATCAATGGTGATACCCCGTTCTTTAAGGAATTCAGCAACACGCTCGGTCCTTTTAATTCCTTTCGGAAGAAGAGGGCGATGACTGTCTGAAACCCCTGGTTCCTCCCAGGAAGCTTTCGCATGACGTACAAGATATAAGGTTTTCATATTTAGATTGGGAGTTTATGAAGGTCTGAGGGGTCTGAAGGTCTGAAGGTCTGAAGGTCTGAAGGTCTGAAGGTTTGAAGGAACTATATATACCTGTCTAAAATATTTTGACTTAAAAATTAGCAATCCTTCATTCCTTCTTTCCTTCAATCCTTCATTCCTTCTCTCCTTCTTTCCTTCTTTCCTTCTTTCCTTCATTCCTTCTCTCCTTCTTTCCTTCAACCATTTAATCTGCAAACAGCGGGAAATCTTCCATCATTTCATTTACTTTTTTGCGAACCTTTAAGATGCGGTTTTCATTTTCAATGTCGCTGATCACCTCATCGATCAAATTCACGATTTTGTGCATATGTTTTTCCTTCATCCCACGTGTTGTTATTGCCGGGGTTCCGACACGCAAACCGGAGGTCTGGAAGGGCGATCGGCTGTCGAAAGGAACCATATTTTTATTTACGGTAATATCGGCTTTGACCAACGTATTTTCAACCACTTTTCCGGTGATTTCCGGAAATTTGCTTCGGAGGTCGATCAGCATCAAGTGGTTATCGGTTCCACCTGAAATCACATGATAACCTTTATCAATAAAGGCTGTGGCCATTGCTGCTGCGTTTTTCTGAACCTGGATTACATATTCCATATATTCATCCGAAAGCGCCTCGAAAAAGGAAACGGCTTTTGCTGCAATGACATGTTCCAGCGGTCCGCCCTGGATGCCCGGGAATACAGCAGAGTCAAGCAATTGCGACATCATCTTTACCTCGCCTTTTGGTGTGGTCAATCCCCATGGATTTTGAAAATCCTTCCCCATCAGGATCATTCCACCGCGGGGGCCACGCAAGGTTTTATGGGTAGTGGTTGTTACAATATGGCAATAGGGCAAGGGATCATTTAAAAGTCCGCGGGCGATCAAACCGGCAGGATGGGCAATATCAGCCATCAACAAGGCGCCGATCTGATCAGCGATCTTACGCATCCGCCGGTAGTCCCAGTCCCGTGAATATGCTGATGCCCCGGCGATGATCAATTTTGGTTTTATCGCCAATGCTTTTTCTTCCATCATGTCATAATCAACCACCCCAGTTTCTTGTTTCACCTGATACCCAACTGCTTTGTAAAGGATGCCTGAAGAATTTACCGGAGAACCGTGGGAGAGATGTCCGCCATGCGACAGATCAAGTCCCATGAATGTATCACCCGGTTTCAGACAGGTCAGAAGAACTGCCATGTTGGCCTGGGCTCCAGAATGGGGCTGAACATTGACCCATTCTGCGTTGAACAAGATCTTTGCCCTATCGATGGCCAGTTGCTCGGATTCGTCCACATTCTGGCAACCCCCATAATACCGTTTGCCGGGATAGCCTTCAGCATATTTGTTGGTGAGGCACGATCCCATGGCTTTTAATACCTGCTTGCTGACAAAGTTTTCGGATGCAATCAGCTCCAGACCAGTGGTCTGCCGATGCAATTCATTCTTGATCACCCTGAACAGCGCATTGTCTTTTTTCATAGTAGTGTAAAATTTTAGAGTTCTATTACCGTTGGAATAATAAAGTTCTTTCAGTTGAACAAAAGTATAACAATTTCAGATAAATTCTGGATATTTGCAGTGAAAAGTAAGAAGTCAGAAGTCAAAAGTCAAAAGTGAGTTTAAAATTCAAAGGTCAAAGCTCAAAACTCAAAACCACAACTCAAAACTGAAAATTGAGATTAATATAAAAACGTACTTGATGGCTTTGCTAAATATATTTCGAAATATCCGCATAGTTGGAATCCAATTCCACACTAGCCACTTGTCACCTGTAATTCATCACTTGACACTTTTCACTCGTCACTTTTCACTTTTCACTTTTCGCTTTTCACTTGTTTTACTTCTATGCCTGTTCTTTTGTATTCCGACCTCCCTTTTTGCACAGGTTGACGCTGGTCGCGATGATACCATTAATCCGGGGGTACCGGTTACATTGACAGCAAAATATGGTGAAGACTGGATCGCAACACCGATTACATTAAATGATGACGAGGTAACCCCTTTCATCGACATTGGTTTTTCTTTTACATTTTATGGAAATATTTATAACCAATTTTCCATTGGGTCGAATGGATGGATAAGCTTCACTTACCAGCCATTATGGGGCGGAACACGGCAAGCGATCCTCATCCCCAGTTCTGATGATAAAAGTCCCAAAAATTGTATTTTAGGACCGATGCAGGATTACAATCCGTCGTTGTCTCAAAGTCCTTACATATTTTATAAGACAATAGGTACACAACCTAACCGGAAACTGATTGTTATGTGGTGCCAGGTCCCGATAAACTTTTGCGAAACGGATGTTGCTACATTTCAAATAGTGCTGAATGAGGTAGATAATACCATTGAAAACCATGTTTTTTCGAAACCCCTCTGTACCAATCCGGGTAACAGTAATGCGACATTGGGTATTCAAAATGAAACAGGATATATAGGACAAGCGATACCCGGTTATAATCGGGCAGAATATGCTCTTTCTGAATTGAGTTGGAAATATACTCCGATTCCAAATGTTGTGGATGAATATACTGTAAGTCCAATTGGTTTTGAACTCCAACCGATCACACCTGGTGAAAAAATATCGTATAGCTGGTTTGAAGGTTCGAGTAAAGAACCATTTTCCACTGAAAAGACAGTTTTGGTTACACCAACGGAAACCACTACGTATACAGTTTTCTGTACAATATGTAACGGAAAAACTTTTTCCGACCAGGTCACGGTCAATGTCATCCCCAAAATCCCCGATGCTTTTACACCCAATGGGGATGGGACTAATGACACATTCAAAATCATAGGATTGCCTGTCGAAAACATCACTAAGTATAATCTTAAGATTTATAATCGCTGGGGGCAGATGGTTTTCACGTCCAACGACATCAGGGAAGAATGGAATGGTAAAATGAATAACACCGGCAAAATATGCCCCGATGGAGCTTACGCCTGGGTAATCTATTATGAGAAAGAAAAAGGGATAAAGGTTACGAACAAAGGGACGGTGATGCTGTTGAAGTAGCCTTTTTGGGATGCTGGATGCAGGGTCGCTTCGCTCCCGATGCAGGATGCAGGATGCAAATGTAAGATATAAGATGCAAGATGCAGGATGCTTTATCATTTTTTATAATCTTCAAATCCTCAAATTTTCAAATTTTCAAATCGTAAATCGTAAATCTCAAAATCGTAATTTGTTTATTATCTGAGGTAATTTGATTTTTTCCCTATGCCTAAATTGATCCTGGACGACGGTACGTGTTTTACCGGCAGGGGATTTGGCGCCCAGAATTCTGCTGCCGGCGAAGTGGTTTTCAATACGGCCATGACCGGCTATCCGGAGAGTCTTACCGATCCTTCATACAAAGGTCAGATACTGGTACTTACCTATCCCCTGATCGGTAATTACGGAGTACCTGGCAATGTTATCAAAGAAAATCTTTCACGGTTTTTTGAATCCGACCGGATCCAAATCTCAGGATTGATCGTAGCCAGCTATTCGGCCAGATACAGTCACTGGAATGCATTGGAAAGTCTCTCCGACTGGTTGAAGGAACAGGGCATTCCGGGCTTATGTGATGTCGATACCCGGATGATCACAAAATTACTCAGGGAGAGGGGTACCATGATGGGTAAACTTGTTCAGAACGATGATTCTGAAATTGAGTTTTATGATCCGAACAAGGAAAACCTTGTGGCACAGGTAAGTATCCATGAAAGAGTGATCTACGATATTTTCTCACCCGGAATGGAGGAGAAAGGACCTACTATTGTGTTGATCGATTGCGGTGTGAAAAACAACATTATTCGCTGCATGGTCAGTCTTGGAGCAACCATTATCCGCGTTCCATGGGATTATGATTTTTTACAGGAGAAATATGACGGACTGGTAATCTCCAATGGTCCGGGTGATCCGCAACAATGCAAAACCACGATCCGTAATCTGAAGCGGGCTCTGCAAAAGGAAAATCCTATTTTTGGCATTTGTCTTGGGAACCAGCTGCTGGCCCTGGCCGGCGGCGCCACAACATATAAATTGAAATATGGTCATCGGGGATATAATCAACCGGTTCTTCGCGTGGGTACCGAACGGGCTTATGTGACATCCCAAAACCATGGTTATGCAGTGGATAGCCGGACTCTTGGGCAGGATTGGGAACCCTTGTTTGTAAATCTTAATGATCAGACCAACGAAGGCTTAAAGCATAAATTCAAACCCTTTTTCTCCACCCAATTTCATCCTGAAGCTTCCGGTGGACCAACCGACACCCGCTTTTTATTTGATGACTTTATGAATCTGGTCAGGGATTTTAAGATCGGAAAATGGCGATAAAACACAAACTGAAAAAAGCGCTTATCCTTGGATCCGGCGCCCTTAAAATCGGGGAAGCCGGAGAATTTGACTATTCCGGTTCCCAAGCGTTAAAAGCGCTCAAGGAAGAAGGGATCAGAACCATACTGATCAATCCGAATATAGCCACTATCCAGACTTCGGAAGAGATCGCAGACAGGGTCTATTTCCTCCCGGTTACCCCCGAATTTGTTGAAAAAGTCATCATTAAGGAACGTCCCGATGGAATTTTACTGGCTTTTGGCGGACAAACGGCATTAAATTGCGGGGTTGCCCTGTACCGGAACGGAGTACTTCAGAAATATGGTGTAAAGGTCATCGGAACCCCGGTTGATACAATTATTGATACGGAAGACCGTGACCTTTTCCGGAAAAAACTGGATGAGATCGGTGTCGGAACACCCAAAAGTATTGCTGTTTCCAATCTTGAAGCGGCTTTACAGGCTGCCCTGGAAATAAGCTATCCGTTAATCATCAGGGCTGCATTTACCCTTGGCGGACAGGGCAGCGGTTTCTGTGGCGACGAGAAAGAGTTGGAAATACTTGCTGCCAAAGCTTTCTCCTATTCCGGACAAATTCTGGTCGAAGAATCGTTGAAAGGCTGGAAAGAGATCGAATACGAAGTGGTTCGTGACTGTTACGACAACTGCATTGCGGTTTGCAATATGGAAAACTTTGATCCGCTTGGCATCCATACCGGTGAAAGCATTGTTGTTGCTCCATCACAGACCCTGACCAACATGGAGTACTATAAGCTCCGTGAAGTGTCTCTCCGGGTGATCCGTCATCTCGGAATCATCGGTGAATGCAACATCCAATATGCCTTGAACCCTGCATCGGAAGAGTACCGTGTGATCGAAGTCAATGCCCGGTTGTCCCGTTCCTCAGCGCTTGCATCTAAAGCTACCGGTTATCCCCTGGCTTTTGTTGCTGCAAAACTTGGGTTAGGATATGGATTGCATGAATTGAAAAACTCCGTCACAAAAGTCACAACGGCATGTTTTGAACCGGCCCTCGACTATATCGTTTGCAAAATTCCACGCTGGGATCTGAGTAAATTTTCGGGAGTCTCAAAACAAATAGGCTCAAGTATGAAAAGCGTCGGCGAGATCATGGCCATCGGACGAACCTTTGAAGAGGTTATCCAGAAAGGGTTGAGGATGATAGGTCAGGGAATGCATGGCTTTGTGGGTAATAAAGAAATGCAGGTTGACGATATTGAAAAGGAACTCTCCAATCCTACCGATACGCGGATCTTCGTTATTGCTCAAGCCATATCGGAAGGTTTTTCAGTCGACCGGATCAACGCGCTTACAAAAATCGATAAATGGTTTCTTTACCGCTTGAAAAATATATATGATATCGGTCAGTCCCTCAGTACGTACAACGATATTTCGGATGTGCCTTCGGAACTGATCCGTGATTCAAAACGATTTGGCTTCTCCGATTTTCAGCTAGCCCGGCTTGTTTATAAAAATGAGAAAACGGCCATTGAAAAGGACATGTTGAAGGTCAGGGAACATCGGAAAAAAGAAGGGATCCTGCCATATGTCAAACAAATCGATACCCTGGCAGCGGAATATCCGGCCCTTACCAATTATCTGTATACCACATACAATGATAACGAACACGATGTTTTCTTTCCCGACGATGGAAAATCGGTGATTGTCCTTGGTTCTGGCGCATACAGGATAGGGAGTTCGGTGGAGTTCGACTGGTGCAGTGTGAATACGTTGAATACGGTTAAAGCTACCGGGAACCGTTCTGTCATGATCAATTACAACCCGGAGACGGTCAGTACCGATTATGATGTTTGTGACCGGCTCTATTTCGATGAACTCTCTTTTGAAAGGGTGATGGACATTGTGGAGTTGGAGAATCCCCGGGGAGTGATCCTGTCTATGGGCGGACAAATTCCGAATAACCTGGCCATGCGTTTGGACAAACAACAAGTCCATATCCTGGGAACATCTGCAGCATCAATAGACAGGGCAGAAGACCGCCATAAATTTTCTTCGATGCTTGATCATCTGGGAATTGATCAACCCCGATGGAAAGAATTGAACAGTATGGACGAAATTTATGATTTTGCTTCTGTAGTCGGATTCCCTTTGTTAATCCGTCCGTCATATGTTCTCTCCGGTGCAGCCATGAACGTGGTTTCGAACAAGAGCGAACTTGAATTTTTCCTGACCATGGCGACCAGTGTTTCAAGGGACCATCCTGTAGTAGTTTCCCAATTCATCCAGGAGGCCAAGGAAGTCGAAATTGATGCGGTGGCCAGGGCAGGTGAAATCGTAGCGTATGCAATTTCCGAACATGTTGAATTTGCCGGAGTTCATTCTGGTGATGCCACCATCGTTTTTCCACCCCAGAAGATTTATATCGAAACTATCAGACGCATTAAGCGGATCAGCCGCGAAATTGCGCGTTCACTGGATATTTCCGGACCCTTTAACATACAATTTCTGGCAAAGGACAATGACATCAAGGTGATCGAATGCAATTTACGTGCATCACGGAGTTTCCCATTCGTTTCAAAAGTTTTGAAGATCAATTTTATAGATATTGCAACCAGGGTCTTACTCGGTGTTCCCTTTGAGAAACCGGATAAGTCGATGTTCGATATTGACTACATTGGCATTAAAGCCCCGCAATTCTCGTTTTCCCGGCTTCAAAAAGCCGATCCGGTACTGGGTGTTGATATGGCCTCCACCGGTGAAGTAGGTTGCCTTGGTGATTCTTTTCATGAAGCCGTCCTGAAAGCCATGCTGTCGGTTGGTTATCACATTCCGGAAAAAAATGTCCTGATCTCTTCAGGACCCGTCAAATCCAAAACCATATTACTTGTAGGATGTCGTCAACTTATACAAAATGGTTTAACAATTTTTGCTACGCGGGGTACAGGAACTTTTTTGGAAGAAAATGGCGTTCCTGCCACGATCCTTCATTGGCCTGATGAAAAGGCAATACCCAATGTTCTGGATTATTTGCGGAATAAAAAGATTGACCTTGTGATCAATATCCCGAAAAATCTGTCCAAACACGAATTGGATAACGATTATACCATTCGCCGGGTAGCGATTGATTTAAACATTCCACTCATCACCAATGCCAACCTGGCCAATGCCTTCATCATGGCTTTCTGTAAAATAACACCCCGGCAGATGGAAATAAAAAGCTGGGATGAATATTGATGCTGGATGCAGGGTCGCTTCGCTCCCGATACAGGATGCAGGATGCAGGATGCAAGATGTTGGATGCTGGATGCTGGATGCTGGATGTAAGATGCAAGATGCTGGATACAGGATACAGGATGCAAGATGCAGGATACAGGATACAGGATACAGATAAAGGATACAAGATACAAGATACAGGATACAGATGCTGGATACAGGATGCAGGATACAGGATACAGGATGGAGGATACAACGTACTTTATCATTTTTTTATCATCTTCAAATCCTCACATTTTCAAATCTTCACATCCTCAAATTTTCAAATTCCCAAATTTTCAAATCCTTACATCTTCAAATCTTCAAATTCCCAAATCTTCAAATCTTTACATCTTCAAATCTTCAAATTCCCAAATTTTCAAATCCTTACATCTTCAAATTTTCAAATTCCCAAATTTTCAAATCCTTACATCTTCAAATCTTCAAATCCTCACATTTTCAAATTCCCAAATTTTCAAATTTTCAAATTTTCAAATCATCTATGCGAACATCCTGCAAATTATTTCTTTTTTCTTTCCTGGTACTTTTTCTTATCCTGCCTTTTAATGGATGCGATATAACAAAGCAAACCAGGCAATCACTGGCCCTGGCCAGGTGTGATTTCCGGATCCTCTCGGTAGAAAACGTGAACATCGCCGGGGTGATGATCCAGAATATCAAATCAGTCAGTGACCTCGGAATCTTTGATATGGCAAAGATCATGGCCTTATTTGTCAGCCCCACAGTTCCGCTTTCGCTTCAGCTCAATATCGAAGGACGCAATCCCAATCCCGAACTGGCGGGGCTCAACCGCCTTGAATGGATCCTTTTCATCGATGATATCCAAATGACCTCGGGCATTTTCGAAAGGCCATTCACCATCCCGCCCGACAACGGTATTGCCATCATTCCCGTTCAGATCGGGATGGATCTGAAACAGGCGCTTCATGGCGAATCTGCCGAAGTCCTCCTTAGATTCTGCATGAACCTGGCCGGGATCGGCAATGTACCTTCCCGCTTCAAAATCAAATTAAAACCTACAATAATGATCGCCGGGACACCAGTGTCTTATCCTGGATATATTACCGTAAAAACGGAATATGGCACCAATGCATCAATGACGAAATGATGAATTCAACCTGCTCAGATGTTTTTTCATTGAGCCAGCATTCAATTATTCATTCGCCCGTGATTTGTGTTTCGATAATATAATCGAGCAAGGGAAATTTCTTTTTCAGATAATCATTACCATTGATCATAACGGAATCCTGGTGGTTTGCCGGCTCAAAACCATATCCTGGATAAAACGATTCAACCACATCAAAACCCGAGATGATTTTTGCCACGGGCGGAAATCCGCGTAGTCCGTTAAAGTTGATGGTATCAAGTTTATAATTGTCATTCAGGTTGATAAACAGCTGGGAAGTCCGGCTGTTTATTCCATCCCGGGCATAGGAAATGGTCCCTTTCAGGTTTCTGGTCATCACGGGTTCATCTGCAATCGGATGTTTATCCCAAAAAGTGTTAACTTCTTTGATGTCCCCAATACCGAACTGAACCACATAACCGCTTTGCACACGGAATAATCCGCAGTTATTGTAAAAACCTGTTGCAAGCAGCTGATACAAACGGTCTGCGGCGATAGGAGACCAATCACGGTAAACCTCCACTGTAAAAATTCCTTTCGTGGTTTTAAAAACCGCCTGAAATTTTGATGGTGCATGGGCCATCAGCAGTGACTGATCCGGTATAACCTGAGAAAAACCATGGAGCAAGGTAAAGTGAAAAATTACAAGCAATAATATTCTCTTCATGGCTCAATGATTATGAAGGAAGACCCAGGCTGCTTTGACCGATTCAAAGTCACAGTTAAAGGTCGGCACGATGATCGTATCGCGCAAAACAGGGACAAAGTGACCCCCGTTGATCACTTTATTAAAAACCACTTCATTTACGCCACTATAATGATAACTCACCACGGTAGAGCTATCGCCAGAAAAGTAATCCGGAATAAAGGTTGTATCGGGAATTTGGTTGGCGTGATTCCTGTTTACCCAGTAAGTTACATTTTCCTCATTCGACAACAGCACTCCCAAAAGAGGCACTGTTGATGTTCCGACCACACCCCCATTCCATAACATGATCGGATCAACCGTGCCATTGGTTATAAATACCGGGACAGGCGGACTTTGGGTAGTTTGTTTTGATGCGGCTTCACCCATCATCGAAATAAAGGGGGCGATTGCCCTTATTTTTTCGGGGATTTCACAACTCATCCGGTAGGTCATCATCCCCCCATTTGAAAATCCCATGAAATAAATTCTATCCGGGTTACAATTAAATCCGGAGATGAAATAATCTATCAGAGAAGTCAGGAATTTAACATCATTAATGGTGTCTGTCGACGGAAATACTCCTCCCATCCTGTCGTTCCAATGGCCAAAAAGTGCCGTCGGGAATACAATAATGCTGTTGGTTTTATCCACATCGGAACCTACCGATGAAAATATTGTGCCTAATATATCTGGCCCGGTTTGCGTCATACCATGGAGTACCATAGTCAACGAAGAATGATTTTCAAAGGAGAAATCAGTGGGGATATAATAACAGAAAGAACGTGTCAACCCATCAACGATGATGGTGGAATCATACAATCCTGGAGTCACCTGGATAATTGTGGAATCATACCCACCTGGAGTCACCTCATAATTGCCGGCTTCTTCCTCGGGCGCTTTATTACATCCGGAGATAAAAAACGCAAGAATAATGAGAAGAACCGGTAGATGCCTCATGTTCCGCCGTCGTTCTGATTCAGCAGAGCCCTTATGTGGACCTGCTTACGGTTATTGAAGTATGACGATTTTTTCGATAAATTTCTGACCCTTACCCTCTACGGTCAGCAGATAGATACCTCCGGGAAGCGAACCCAGATCAATCTGTTGATCTTGACCGGCATTGATCACCACGTCTTTCTGCTGATATACATTTTTCCCAACCGGGTCGGTCACAATTATGTTGATCGTCTCAGTGGAAATTCCCTGCGAGATGATTGTAAAGACCCCATGATTAGGATTCGGATATACGGTAAATCCATCCTTTTTAGTAATACCATTGATGGATGAATGTCCGATGATCCCGGATTTAAGTTCCGGAAGGAAAATATTTCCTTCAAAATCACCAAATTCTACAATTGCCGGGGTATCCGAAAAAGTCAGTTCGGAAGACTTGTCTGAACGGCTGATAAAAAGGAGGTTGAACAGAGATCCTGACGGAACATTTATACCAAGTTCATCCGCAACCCAAACAAATGTCAGTACTCCCGGTTTCGGGGAACCGACCATGACCGATTCAAGACCAGGGTAAACATCAGTGATGGATTGAAAGGTAAGTTTTTGAGGATCATAATGAATGGTGAACTGAAATGATCCCACATTGTTGAGATCAAAAGCATGGACAGGGACTGAAATTTGCTCCATAAAAGGATCAACAGATCCAATCATTATTTCTCCCTTGTGTTCAACCGGTTGTGGAATATTTTTCAGAGCAACAGGCTGGTATGATCCGTTGGCATCGCCATAAGTCAACCCGTTGAAACTTTGTGTCACATTTCCTCCGCTTACAATCACGGGTTCGGGATTAAATAGCCAGTCGCCAACGGTAAAAGAATCGATCATCGAAATGATTCTTTTGCGGATGAGTAAAACATCGCTGGCGGTCAGACTACTACTGCCATTTACATCACCCGATGCCAGAAAGATACCTGTGAGAGGTGCGATTCCGGCAATGTGTTTTTTATAAAGAAGCACGTCGGCGGCAGTCACTCCATCCCACGGTTTGGTCGAACTGGCTTCGATGATGTATGTACCATCTGCAATTCCGGTAAATGAATAATTTCCCGATGGATTAGTTACAATGGAAGCTACAATGTTTCCCTGATTATTTCTTAAATTCAGCTGTATCCCGCTTAAAGGTGTGTTATTCGTATTTGGGTAGGAGATCAGACCGCTGACCAGATGTCCTATCGGTGCACCGATTGTTATTACGGAGACATCGTCAAAATAAAAACCGTCTCCGGTTACGTTGCCGTCACTGACAAGGGTAAAGCGCAGTTTGATGTTGTGACCAAGGTACGGGGTCAGATCAATACTTTCCATGACCCATGAGAGTTGCTGTCCGTCATAAACGGGGTTACCCGGATCCTGGTATGATGTTCCCGGATGGGTATAATTCCCGGCAAGGGGTGTCCATGTGGTACCACCATTGGTTGAAATCTTGACCTGGGTATAGTCATAGCCGGCCTCAATATCCCATTTGGCCCAGAAATTCAGCAGACCGTAAGCAGCAGTAGTCAGATCCACCGTATTGGTCAGGGTGATGGATTTGTTGATGTTATTCTGATAATTTCCACCGGGTGAATCAGTAATACAGGCAGGTGCAGAATGAAAAGCGGATGTGGTAATTGCCCATCCGCCGGGAGTCCAATTCGTCAGATTGCTGCATAAATCATTAAAAAGAACCATAGGTTGACCGAATATCTTGTGAATGGTATCAACCCTGACCATTCCGCCATCATTGAGCTTCAGGATATAGGAAAGTGTAGTACCTGCCTGAATTCCCGGATCAAGCGTAAAAGAGATGGAATCCAGAATCGAATTCCCTGGTGCAATTCCACCGAGAATAACGGAATCACCGATGTTTAAAAACTCACTACCAAGCGGGGTGATGGATACAGAGAAAGATGTCGTACTATCCAACCCCAGTTGTGTAACGCTGAATTTCAGGTAACCGCTGTTCTGGGAGATGATTGAGGAAGATTCATCCTTGATCGAACCATAATTATGGACGAACCGGGCAGCCATCAGGTCGGTCAGCATATTTTCCTGGCACAGGGGGATAATTTCATTAATATAAGGCCAAAATCCGCTTCCACCGATTTCCGGTGTGTAGGAGAGTATCTTGTTTTTGGAGGTTTGTTCGCCATACATCCAGTCATCCGATCCACCTGAAGTGACATATATCGTTGAATACCCGGGTCCATAGGTGTAATGACTATCTCCGGTCATTTTCTGGGCTTGCTTATTAAACAAAGTGTTATCCAGGCACAATTCATTGGTATAACCCCAGGGATACAATAATAAGGCGGAGACAGAGTGATAATTGATAGCAATCCCGAACTGGTGACTTTCGCAAAAGGTTTTGATCGCCTGGTTTTCATTTTCGGAAAACGGCGCTGTTCCCCGGTAAGTTTCATCATCCGGATATCCTGAAGAACCGTCGCCACCCCACATATAACCGTAATTGCGGTTGATGTCCACGCCATAGATACCGCCACCGTTGTTACGGCGGTTCTTGCGCCACATTCCGCCTCCCGAAGGGCTTGTAGTTTGATTGTACTTATATCCGTCTGGATTTAAAATCGGAACAAAATACATTTCGGTATTATCTACCAGATATTTGATTTCAGGATCGGTGTTGTAATTTTCGAGCAGATAATACATGTAATATAAAAGTTGCATCATCCCGATCGGTTCACGTGCATGGTGCATCCCGGTATATAACACCTGAGGTTTGGGATCCTTCCGACTGGCGTTACCCGTAATTTTCACCATGTATAAAGACCGGTTCTCTAAGGTTTGACCAAGTGATACTTTCTGGGATACCAGACCAGGGTATGTGGCATACATGTAATCGAGATGTCCGATAAACTGTTCCCAGGTACAGAAACCACCCATGGAACCCAGTTCAAATTCATAAGGTACCGGATAATCACGAGATAATTTCAGGTCCCCTTGTATGGGGAGCTTGGATAATTCCTCATTTTTTTTCAGATATTCTGAAATTACATCATCAACAAGAATATCTATTTTAAAACTGTTGGAACGGATAATGCCCAATTCCGTTTCCGAAAAATCGGAAATCAAAAACATATCTTTGCGGTAGATGCCCTCATCGACTGCTAATCCGAGTGATGACAGTTTCTTCAAACCCTGTTCATCGGTATAGATCTTAACTTTTGAATATTTCTCCGTCTGTGAAAAAGCAAGGGCAGAAGAGACCACAATTAAAAAGAGTAAAAGTGATTTTTTCATGATGGGTTTTATTGGAATTGGTCACAAAGGTATGGATTTTTGATTATTTACCCGGATGGAAAAATGAATCCAGGTTATATCCGTTTTTGATCAGATCACTATGGTTCCTGGTATAAAATGCAATAAGATCTTCAGCCGGAACAACATAATTTATTCCATAATTCAGAATCTCATCAGTACCTACAAATTCTTCATCGGTATAAGGAACCTGATCGCTATAATAAAAATTGACATCATTTTTTGGCCGGAGGACATATTCCCGTTTTGCAGAGACAGATTTTACCAGTCCGACAAGTTCAAAATTGGGGGATCCATCGCGAATTGCAAGAATGATCCCGCCACTGAACCCTTTATTCAGTAAAGCATCTACCGTAAACGAGCCTGCATCCAATCCGTTGGACTTACTTACTATTCCTTTGGTGACCATAAGACCTCCGTGAGGATACCCGAAAATATAGACAAAGTTGCCCCATTCAAGTTCCCGGGCATGCCCCAAAGGATAAGAAAAAACACTTGTATCCTGGAACTCTTCGCACTTTTTCCCGATAATGGCAATATCGTTTTCCAGATCCATGGCTAATATTACAAACGGGCCACAGGCCGGAATGTCTTTAACAAATAATTCCTCTTTATCCTTGATAGAGATACTTTTCATATAGTTTATCGGATCTTCCGAAGAGGGAGGAAAATAAGAGATCAGCGTGTCGGGTGAGCTTAGAATATGAGCGCATGTAAGGAAGGCTACTCGTTGATTCGTTTTCAGAATAACAGTCGCCGTGCCGCTCACCGACTCCTGTGCACGGATTACTCCCAATGCCAACTTCTTGAATTTTCCCGATTGAACCAAATCGCCTGTCATGCGGGTATCAGGAGTGAATGTATACGTTGTGTAATATGATATCCGGTATAGCTTACGGATGGAATGAGTAATGGATTCTATCTCGCAGGAAGCATTGGAATTAGGAAATTCACTATCATACCTCCCATCGTTGAGAATTTGATGAACCGGTTTCATCGTTTTATTTATGCAACCGGAATATGCCAGACAGAAAAGCAGGAAGAATAATATATTATGGCTTTTCATTCAACCAAAATTACATTTTTTTCTCACTTTTTTGCTAAATTCAAATTATTATCTAATTTTAGCCTTCATATTTATTTTTTATAAATGTATCTGAAATAATCTAACCTGAACAAATATGAAAATGCCGAAATCCGTTTCGAATTGGATCAGTATCAGTGGCTTTGTTTTTGCCATAAACAGTTTGATCCTGATCCTGGTTTTGTTTATCCAATCTTTATTGACAGAACATCCAAACCCGTACAACGGCATTTTTACATACATCATCCTTCCTGTTATTATGGTAATCGGGTTGATCATGATTCTGATCGGAATGCTGATTTACCACAGGAGAAAAGGAGATCCCGAAAAACCATGGCCTGTATTGGACCTGAATGTACCGCGGCAGCGTCAGAAACTTGTGGTAATCTCGATTTTTACATTTCTATTTATGATCGTCTCTGCAATGGGCAGTTATGAGGCATTTAATTATACGGAATCAGTTGAGTTTTGCGGGAAGTTATGTCATAAGGTGATGGAACCCGAATATGTCACCTACCTACATTCCCCGCATGCCCGGGTTGCCTGTGTAGAATGTCATGTAGGAGAAGGCGCCGGATGGTATGTCAAGTCAAAGCTCTCGGGACTCTACCAGGTTTATTCGGTAATCTTTCATAAATACCATCAACCCATCGAAACACCTATTCTGAACTTGCGGCCTGCCCGCGAAACATGCGAAAGATGCCATTGGCCACAGAAATTTTATGCCCGGAAACTTCGCAGTCAGCGTGCTTACCTGACCGATTCACTGAATACTGAATGGAATTATTCCCTTCTGATGAAAATTGGGCCTACATACAGCGCCATGGGGTTGATGGAAGGTATTCACTGGCATATCAATCAGGATATGCGTATTGAATATGTGGCTTCCACTACCGACCGCGAGAACATCCCTTGGATTAAATTCACCAACCTGAAAACAGGTCAGGTTCAGATTTTTCAGGATACTGCGAATAAATTGGATCAGAAAGCGCTGGATACAATGCCCCACAGGATTATGGACTGCATGGACTGCCATAACCGCCCATCACATTCATACAGCTCAGCTATGATTTATGTCGACAATGCCATGATCACCGGAGAGGTGTCAAGGGAATTGCCATTTATAAAGAAAGTGGCCATGAATGTACTGAAGGGTCCTTTTACCAATAAAGACTCTGCCCTGATGTACATTCGCGACAGCATTGTGAACTATTACAAAATAGGGCATCCGTCGATTTTTGCCACTAAAAAATCCTTAATTGATAAATCCGTCGCAGCAATCCAATCCGCCTTTTCTCTGAATGTTTTCCCATACATGCGCGCATCATCCGTAAATTATCTTAACCATATCGGGCATCTTGAATCGGATGGTTGCTTCCGTTGCCATTCCGACCGGCATAGGAGTGAAAAAGGAAAGATCATCTCTAAAGATTGTAACATGTGCCATAGCATTATTGCCCAGGGCCCGACCGGGGATATTCAGTACACCACTGTCGATAACCTCATGGAATTCAGACACCCCATCGATGTAAAAGACAACTGGAAGACCTATTTCTGTACGGAATGCCACCGTCAGTTGTATCCCTGATAAAAACCTACGACCAAAAATCAGGTTTTTCATATGCATGTATAAGATTTAGCCGTTACCATTCGGTTAAATCATTTTTTGAGGTGCTGGATGAAATTGAGGTGTTTGAATTTACAAATCAGAAAATCAAATGTTGTTGTTGTTTTATAACTTAACAAATGGGAGATAACTCTTTATAATGCTTGTGGGACAGAGAGTTATTCTCATTTTGAAGTTAAATTCATTTGCATTTTAATTCGTATTTAACTTCATATTTTCAGTTAATCAAACGATCATTTCATTTGTCCAGCACATCAAAATAAGATTTAGCCTACCATTCTCTTACCCATTGGTAAATCAGAATTTTTCTTACATTTGCACACTAATTTTCCATCCATATGTTCCTCAATTCAGATAAATTCCGGGGTGAAGGTTTAACGTATGACGATGTTCTGTTGATTCCGGCTTATTCCGAAGTACTCCCGCGTGATGTGGACGTAACCACGATGTTTTCAAGAAATATAAAACTTAACATTCCCATTGTTTCAGCCGCTATGGACACGGTAACTGAATCACGGATGGCTATTGCCATGGCACAGGAAGGGGGGATCGGTGTATTGCATAAGAATATGTCCATAGAAGAACAAGCGCTTCAGGTACGGAAAGTAAAACGTGCCGAAAACGGAATGATCCTCGACCCAGTTACCTTACAGGAAAATGCTTTGGTCGGCGATGCCCTGGCCATGATGAAGGAATTCAGTATCGGTGGTATTCCGGTCATTAATCAAAATCATGAATTGGTAGGTATTGTGACCAACCGTGACCTGCGTTTCGAGCGGGATCACATGCGTCCCGTGACCGAAGTCATGACAAAAACAGTGATCACCATTAGTGAATTCACCGATTTTGAGCAAGCGGCAGCTATCCTGCAAAAACATAAAATAGAAAAACTCCCTGTTGTCGGTAAAAACAACAAACTGATCGGACTGATCACCTATAAAGATATCATTAAAATAAAAGCCAGACCGAATGCCTGTAAGGACAGCCTTGGAAGATTGCGTGTTGCTGCAGGCGTAGGGGTCACTTCAGATACGCTCGATCGGGTGGCGGCGCTTGTCCGCGAAAATGTCGATGCCATCGTTATCGATACCGCACATGGTCATTCCCATGGCGTTATGGAAATGGCAAAACGGGTGAAAAGCGGTTTCCCGGATGTCGACCTGGTTGTCGGCAACATAGGAACCGCAGAAGCAGCCCAGGCTTTGGCAAGGATCGGGGTAGATGCTGTTAAGATCGGGATTGGTCCGGGCTCTATTTGCACAACCCGTATCATTGCCGGGATCGGTGTTCCCCAGCTTTCAGCGATCCATGACGTAACCACGGCCCTCATTGACAGCGGCATACCCGCCATCGCAGATGGAGGTATCCGGTATACAGGCGACATTGTTAAAGCCATTGCCGCCGGGGCCCATACGATCATGGCTGGTTCGCTCTTTGCCGGGGTGGACGAATCGCCGGGCGATACGGTGATCTTCGAGGGCCGGAAATTTAAAACCTACCGCGGAATGGGATCCATCGAAGCCATGCAACAGGGATCAAAAGACCGTTATTTCCAGGATATGGAGGATGATTTCCATAAACTGGTACCAGAGGGAATCGTTGGACGGGTACCGTACAAAGGTTCACTCTCGGAAGTGATTTACCAGATGGTCGGGGGCTTAAGGTCCGGGATGGGTTATACCGGTTCATCTACTATTGGAAAACTTCAGCAGGCAAAATTCATGAAAATCACTGCTGCCGGAATCACCGAAAGCCATCCCCATGACGTGACCATCACCAATGAAGCCCCGAACTATAGCAGGTAACACGTAAATTATTAATTGCGATTAAAAATTATTACTTAATTTCATCGTTAATCCATATTCAATTTAACTGTTCGAACAATGAAGATTTTGAAAATTAACAATTTGGTATTATTGCTTTTATTCGTCAGCACAACACTTAATGCCCAGGTTAAAAATGACGAAATTCTCATGACCATTGCCGGAAAAAAAGTCCAGGTTGGAGAGTTCATGAACATCTATCAGAAAAATAATTTCAAAGGTGAAAATATCGACAGAAAATCCCTGGATGAATATGTCGACCTTTTCATTAACTTTAAATTAAAGGTTAAAGAAGCGGAGGAATTGGGACTCGATACCGTGACCTCATTCCGTAATGAACTGAGTGGTTATCGTGAACAACTGGCCAAACCTTACTTTACGGATGAGGCCACCCTTGAACGCTTAATTGCTGAAGCCGCCGATCGCGAAAAAACAGATCTCCGGGGAAGTCATATCTTTTTCAGGGTAAAACCAGACGCTCCACCTGAAGATACCATCATAGCTTATAAAAAGGCCCTTATGGTCAGAGATCTTCTGTTAAAAGGAGAACCATTCGAAAAAATGGCGGTGGAATACTCCGAAGACCCCTCTGCCAAAGATCGCGAAGCCAACCAACAACATCCCTTCCTGAAAGGAAATATGGGCGATCTGGGATATTTCACCGTATTCGACATGGTCTATTCTTTCGAAAACGGCGCTTATAATACGGAGGTCGACCAGGTTTCCATGCCCGTCAGAACGGAATATGGCTATCACTTGATAAAAATATATAAGAAACGGCCTTCACTGGGTGATTTTGTCGTTGCCCATATTTTTATGACTATTCCCCGGAATGCTTCGGCGGACGATTCAGCCCGGATCCGGAAACGAATTGATTCGGTTTATACCAAACTTCAATCAGGTACTAAATTTGAAGACCTGGCTAAACAATATTCCGATGATAAAGGTTCTGGCGCCAAAGGAGGAGTTCTTCCGCGACGTGGAGTCAATCGCCTGGTCCCGGAATTTATAGATGCCGTTTATCAACTTAATGAAATTGGTGACTATTCCAAACCGGTTCTCACTTCTTACGGCTGGCATATTATAAAACTGATCGAGAAGAAAACTGTTAAAACTCCCGAAGAAGATAAAGCTGAACTGAAACAAAAAGTAATGAAAGATAGCCGTGGTGAAGCTACACGACAGGTCATCATCGCCAGGATCAGAAACGAAAATCCCTTTACCGAGAATCCTGCTGCCCTGAAAGATTTTTATACCGTTGTCACCGATAGCATCTTTTTCGGTAAGTGGAAGAGCGACGTGGTCGTAAATCTTGACAAGACCCTGTTGACCATCGGAACAAAAGCATATAAACAAAAGGATTTTGCAGATTATCTTACGAGCACACAACGCAAGCGGGAACCGGAAAACATTACCATATATGTCGATAAAATGTACCGCACATTTGTGGATGATTGCCTGGTGAAATATGAAAATAGCCAGCTTGAAAATAAATACCCCGAATTTAAAACCCTGATTAACGAGTACCGGGATGGAATCCTTTTATTTGATCTGACCGATCAGAAGGTTTGGTCAAAAGCGGTAAAAGATACTACAGGACTGAAAACATTTTACCAGAAAAACAAAAAGAATTATATGTGGGATACCCGTGTTAATGCCAGCATTTATACTGTCAATGATCCGAATATTGTGAAAAAAGTCAAAGACCTGATCACCAGTGGAAGCGCTGATGCCGATATCCTGAAAACTATAAATACCGATTCATTGAAAATAGTGGCCATCGAAAGCGGTAAATTCTCTCATAAAGATAATAAAATCATCGATTCCGTCGCATGGAACCCGGGATTTTCAGCTGAAATGCAGATCAATAGTGCTACTGTTTTTGTATATATCAGAAAGGTGTTGAAACCGGAACCCAAGGAACTCAATGAGGCACGAGGATTAATAACCGCTGATTACCAGAATTATCTGGAAAAAGAATGGATCGCGAATCTCCGGGCCAAATATCCCGTGGTTGTCAATAAAGAGGTTCTGGTTAAAATTAAATAAATTCACTTGAACAAGTCGTTGCTTTTATTATTGATCCTGCTGAATTCGTGTACCTTGTTTTTTAAGAAAAAGACCGAACGAATGCTTGCACGGGTCGGAAGCGAATATCTTTTTGAATCCGACCTGAAAGGGATCATTCCGGCAGGTAGTTTACCGAAAGACAGTCTTATCCTCACTAAAAGTTTTATTGATAACTGGGTACAGCAAAAGCTGATGATTAAACAGGCTTTGAATAACCTGAGTAATGAACAGATGGATTTTACAAAACAGCTCGAAGACTATAAAAATTCTTTGATCATTTATCAGTATGAAAATGCCCTTGTCAAACAAAAACTGGATACCGTGATAACCGATGAGGAAGCCCGGAATTATTACGATACCAATCAGCAAAATTTTCAATTGAAAGATAATATCGTCCAGTTACAATATGTCAAACTTCCCCTGAAATCATCTATATCAAGACAAGTCAAGAAATTATTGATATCAGAAAATCAAGACGATAAGAATAAATTGGTAGAACTATGTGAAAAAAATGCTGTCGATTCTTTTCTGGATGACCAGATTTGGTTGTATTTCAATGACGTATTAAAACAGATTCCCATCCGGACATTTAATCAGGAGGAATTGCTGAAAAGTCACCGCGATATCGAGGTTCAGGACTCTTTGTTTCTTTATATGGTACATTTTAAGGATTTCAGGATCAAGGAAAGCCTTTCTCCTTTTAGTTTGGAAAAACAAAGGATTCGCGATATCATTCTGAATAAGCGAAAAATCGAACTGATTGGCAGGATGCAGGAGGATATTTATTCAAAAGCGTTGAAAAATAACGATTTCGAAATTTATTAATGAGGGCTTGCTTTACAAACCATATTTATGAAACTCCTCCGTATATTCTTGTTTTTTCCAGTGTTTTTAATGCTTTCCTCAACTTCCTTATCTGCTCAGTCAAAGGCTGATTCAGTGCTCGATGGAGTGGTTGCCATTGTTGGAGGGAACGTGATTTTGAAATCCGATATCGAAGCTCAATATATTCAGATCCGTGCTCAGGGAAATATTCAGGGGACAGCGACAAATTTGAAATGTCAGATTCTGGAATCACTGCTTTTTCAGAAACTTTTGCTTCATCAATCGCAAATCGACAGTATTACTGTGACCGATGCCCAGGTAGAGGTCGAAATGGACCGCAGAATGCGCTATTTTCTCTCCCAGGCCGGAACTCCTGAACGTCTGGAAGAACATTTCGGAAAATCCCTGGTTGAAATAAAAAATGAACTTCGTTCGGTGATACAGGAGCAAATGCTTACAGAACAAGCGCAACAAAAAATAACGAAAGATGTAGCGATAACACCAGCCGAAGTCAAATCTTTTTTCCGGAAAATGCCGAAAGACAGTATCCCCCTTGTCAGCGCTGAAATAGAATTGGGGATGATTGTTAAACAACCCGTTATCGGAGAAGAGGAAAAACAAGCCGCCATTAACAAACTGAAAGAATTTAAGGTCCGGACCACCAAGGGTGACGATTTCAGCACCCTTGCGGTTTTATATTCGGAAGACCCCGGTTCTTCCAAACAGGGAGGTGAACTGGGCATGTTCAAGAGGGGTGATATGCGACCCGAATTCGAAGCTACCGCATTCAAACTAAAACCCGGTGAAATCTCCGATGTCGTGGAAACCGAAGATGGATTCCATCTGATCCAGATGATCGAGCGTCGCGGTGAATATATTAACGTCCGGCATATTCTGATTCAACCCAAAGTTTCACCGGTAAACCTCAATAAAGCCAAGGTTTTTCTGGATAGCGTATCAAACCTTATTATTAAAAAGCAAATTACTTTTGAAGAAGCGGTAATCAGGTTTTCCGATGATCCCAGTAAAATTAATGGCGGAATGATGATCAATAATGTAACCGGAAACAGCCGGTTCGAAATGGGTCAACTTGATCCGAAGATATTCTTTGTAGCAGACAAGCTGAAAGTCGGAGATATTTCTGCCCCCGTTCTCACCACCGACCGTGGAAAACAGGATTACCGGATCTATTTCCTGAAAGCACGATCAAATCCGCATAAAGCAAACCTTGAAGAGGATTATTCACGCATTCAACAGTTGGCCCTGGATAAAAAAAAGACGGAAGTGATAAACGAATGGATTACATCACGGATTAATTCAACTTTTATCAAAATAATGGATAATTACCGGAACTGTCCGCTCCAGCGTAAATGGTTGAAAGACTAAATCATGACCTATGCATGTTAACTCCGATGTCGAAGCAGTTGATTTTCTTGTAAAGAAATATGATCTTCTGAAATCTGAAATTGCTAAAGTGATAGTTGGCCAGGATGAAGTGGTTAAAAACCTTTTGATCTCTATTTTCTGTAAAGGCCATTGCCTGCTGGTTGGTGTTCCAGGTCTGGCAAAGACGCTGATGGTAAATACCCTGTCGAAAGCGCTTGGTTTGAGTTACAGCAGGATTCAGTTTACTCCCGATCTCATGCCCTCCGATATTATCGGTACGGAAATTCTCGATGAACAACGTCGGTTCAGGTTCATAAAGGGTCCCGTGTTCGCCAACATCATTCTTGCTGACGAAATCAACCGCACTCCGCCTAAAACACAATCTGCCTTGCTGGAAGCAATGCAGGAAAAAGCAATTACTGTCGCCGGAACCACGTACCATCTCGAAGAGCCCTTCTTCGTTCTGGCTACCCAGAATCCGATCGAACAGGAAGGGACTTATCCCTTGCCTGAAGCACAACTCGACCGGTTCATGTTCAACATATGGCTTGATTACCCTTCTGTTGAAGAAGAGATCAGGATCGTCAAAGCCACAACTACCGAAAAAACAATTACCCCCGAAGTTGTCCTTTCTGCTGAAGAAATAATCTATTTCCAGAACCTTATCCGAAAGATTCCAGTAGCAGATAATGTATTTCAGTTTGCGGTTAATCTGGTGACATCTACACGGCCGGATTCAGTCAAGTCCAATGGCTGGGCGCGCGAATATCTAACCTGGGGCGCAGGTCCAAGGGCCTCGCAGTACCTGATCCTGGGCGCTAAATGCCACGCTGTTCTGAACGGGAAATATTCTCCCGATATCGAAGATGTTCGTGCAGTTACTATATCCGTCCTCCGTCATCGCATCGTCAGAAATTACAAAGCCGAAGCAGCAGGAATTCGTGTAGAAGATATAATAAACCATTTTTTATCCTGAAACCATTTTTTATCCTGAAATAATTCAGTTTTTATTGGTAAAAAAACGCTTTCCTTTTCTGAAAGAACTAAATTTACGTTCTTTTAATGAATATGAATTATGAAAATAAAGAATGCTCGGTTGCTTTTCTTACTTGTACCTGTTCTGTTTTTGTCGGGAACAGTGATCCTGCCTTCCTGCAACAACCAGGGAAACGAAAGCAGGTCAGTGAAAGGAGATTCATTGAAGGGAAAAATTACCATCTCAGGTGCCTTTGCACTTTATCCCCTGGTCGTCAAATGGGCTGAAGAATTCCAGAAACTACATCCGAAATTAACAATCAATGTTTCCGCCGGAGGTGCGGGGAAGGGAATGGCTGACGCCTTGTCAAAAATGGTTGACCTGGGAATGTATTCCAAATCCGTCAGTCCCGAAGAACAGGCCAAAGGAGCCTGGTGGATTGCAGTGGCTAAAGATGCAGTTCTACCGACCATCAATGCTGCCAACCCTGTTATGAAAGATCTTAAGAAAAAGGGGTTAACGCGGCAAAAATTTTATGATATTTTTATCTCTGGAAAAATCACAACCTGGGGAGAAGCTGTCGGAAATTCAAATGCTTTGGCGCTTCAGGCGTTTACCAGGTCCGACGCCTGCGGAGCTGCCGATATGTGGGCTAAGTACCTTAAAGGGAAAAAACAGGAGGATCTTCAGGGCCTTGGCGTTAACGGTGACCCGGGTGTAGCAGATGCCGTCAGAAAAAATATTGAAGGCATAGGGTTCAACAACCTGGGCTTTGTATATGAAATGAAAACCCGGAAAATATACCCAGGCCTGGATGTGGTTCCGATCGACCTGAATGAAAACGGGATCATAGATTCCACTGAAAATTTTTATGCTACAATGGATAGGGTGATGAAAGCTATTGATGAAGGTATTTACCCTTCCCCGCCTGCCCGCGAACTTTATCTTGTTTCTGGAGGAAAACCTGTAAATAAATTGGTTATAGCATTTTTGCAATGGATACTCAACGATGGCCAAAAATTTGTCAATGAAGCTGGTTATGTGATGATATCTCCGGATAAGATCAAAGCTGAAATGTTAAAGTTGAACTGAAATGTATCTCCTCAACCGGCAACAGCGTCATGTAGTCAATTATTCATGGATGATCATCAGCCTGTTGTTCGTCGCTTTTTTACCCTTTTTACTTTTTCTTGGACTTTACCTGAAATCGTTTCTGTTAATCCATGATTATTCGATCATGGATCTTATCTTTTCCAAAGAATGGAGACCGGCGAGTGGAAAATTCGGATTTTATCCCTTTATCGTCGGGTCTGTCTGGGTGACCATTCTTGCCATGTTGATTTCCGGTCCGATATGCTTGTTAACAGCGATTTATGTAACACAATATACCCGAAAGCACTTCCTTCGGATCATGCATCCCGCTATCGATATCCTGGCCGGGATCCCTTCGGTGGTTTATGGTCTGTGGGGTATCCTGGTAATCGTACCTTTTATTTCGAAATACCTGGGTCCATGGCTCGGTGTACACACTATGGGATACAGTATCCTGGCAGCTGCATTTGTGCTCGCCATCATGATAATCCCTTTTATTCTTAACATCCTTATCGAAATTTTCAAGGCTATACCGGTTGAACTTAAAGAGGCAGCCCTTTCACTTGGAGCTACACCATGGCAGACCATCAAACACGTTCTGCTCAGGAAAGCTCTACCCGGGATCATTGCTGCGTTTGGATTTGGACTGGCCCGTGCTTTTGGAGAAACCATGGCCGTTTTAATGGTAGTCGGAAATGTTGTCAGATTGCCAAAAAGCGTTTTTGACCCCGGATATACACTGCCGGCGCTGATTGCCAATAATTACGGAGAAATGCTCTCGATTCCGAAATATGATTCAGCCTTGATGTTTGCTGCTTTACTGCTGCTGGTTGTTTCACTGTTTTTCAACCTTGTCATGCATTTCTTTATTGTCAAATACAACAAATACTGATTAATAATGACCGAAATAGTATAAATAACAAGAGTTGTAAAAACAAAGGGCTAATTCGGATGACGGATATTCGAAAATGAATTTTGAACCATGAAATTATCCCAAAAAATTGAAGAGAAGTTTTTTAAGATCATGATGATCTTTTCCACCTACTTTATTCTGGTGGTTCTGACTATCATCATCTATAGTATTTTTGAAAAAGGTATAAAAGCCATGTCATGGGAAATTCTTACCCAGATTCCCAAGGGAGGATACTATTACGGAAAGGGTGGGGGTATTCTCAATGCGATTCTGGGCTCACTGGCCTTGGCTTTTGGAGCAACCATACTTGCCTTTATCATCGGATTACCCGTTGCCCTTTATATCAACGTTTTTTTAATCCGGCATAAAAAACTGGTTGATATTATCCGCTTTTTGCTTGACCTTGTCTGGGGGATACCATCTATCGTTTATGGTGCCTTCGGATTCAGCCTGATGATCTTCTTCGGTTTACAGACATCTTTACTGGCCGGGATTCTGACAGTCACATTGTTTATACTGCCGATAATGATTCGCTCCATGGATGAAATCTTGCGAACAGTTCCTATTGGTCTTCAGGAAGCCGCATATTCACTGGGATCAAATAAATCTGAAACGGCTTTCAAAATCTTTGTCCGGCAATCCGTTTCCGGTATAATAACCGCCGTTTTGTTATCATTTGGCCGTGCCATCGGTGATGCTGCATCGGTTTTATTCACTGCCGGCTATACAGATAACCTGCCGAATTCGTTACTCGAACCGGTAGCTACCTTGCCCCTGTCCATTTTTTTTCAACTCTCTTCACCGGTTCCGGAGGTTCAGAACCGGGCCTATGCATCCGCCCTTGTGCTCACCGTCATCATTTTATTGGTTAGTCTTTTCTCCCGGGGCCTTGGCAAACGTTATCATAAAACAAAAATTAACTTTTAACCTCAGTGGAAGCGCATGGATGATTCAACGAAAATTCAGATCAGGAACCTCAATGTCTTCGCGGAGAAAAACCATATTCTGAAAAATATCAACATCGATATTCCGAAAAATAAGATCACAGTCATTCTGGGACCTTCGGGTTGCGGGAAAACAACCCTGTTGAAATGTATGAACCGTCTCACGGATCTTTATCCCGAATTAAAAGTACGAGGTCAGATCCTGATTGACGACAACAACATTCTGGAAGCCAAGGAGGATATTTATAAACTCCGTCAGCAGATGGGTTTACTCTCCCAGCGTCCCTATCCGCTTCCGATGACAATCTATAACAATATTGCCTATGCCTTGAAGCTCCGCGGGATCAAAAAGCGGAGGGAAATCCATAAGCAAATCATGCATTATCTTCAACAAGCCAATTTATGGGATGAAATCCGGAACCGGCTGCGTGAACCGGCATCCCGGTTATCTATCGGGCAACAACAAAGACTTTGCCTGGCCCGGGGATTGGCTGTCAACCCTGAAATCATCCTGGCCGATGAACCTACATCCGCGCTTGATCCGATCTCCAGCCAGTTTATTGAAGAGACCTTTCTCAAGCTTAAAAACGATTATACCATCATTTTGGTAACCCACATACTTCGTCAGGCAAAGCGCATCGCCGATCATGTCATCTTTATGTATCTCGGCGACGTAATAGAACAGGGCAGTGTTTCCGAAGTGTTCGGTAATCCGAAAATGGAAAGGACGAAGCAATACCTTGGTGGTACCTTTAACTAAAAAAATGAATGTCCTTTATTTCTGATCTTTTCCGGGATAAAACCTGCCCTGCCAGGTACTCTGCCGTTCAAGCTCCTTTTCAATTAATCGTAAAACAGCATCATACCGGATCAAACCCCAACGTATCTTTTCGGGATCGTATTTACCATCATTTTCCCCCGGTTGATATAGCAATCGTGGAGGAACCTCCCCAGAAAATCTTTCGATGACAATGGACGGATTGAGCCTTTCAATGACTGCAACAATAAACGTGATATACTCCTCCAACCGGAAGAGATGAAAATCGTCAGGACAAGCCAGGAACTCTTTTTCAACCGTAGTACCCCTGACGATCTGAAGCTGGTGAAATTTAATGCTGTCCACGGGTAATTCAGAGATTATTCTTACCGATCTGAACATATCATCAGAAGTTTCTCCCGGTAATCCGAAGATTAAATGAACACAGGTTTTGATTCCCAGTTCATGGGTCTTCCGGATCACTTTTTCACTAAGTTTAAAATCATGCTGACGGTTAATCCTTTCCAAGGTCTTGTCATGACATGATTCAACCCCGTATTCGATTTGAATATATGTCTTCTGTGATAATTCTTTCAAGTGATCAAGGATGGCATCGTCAACGCAATCGGGCCGGGTACCTATAACGAGTCCAACAACATCTGGGTAGTCTAATGCCTGAGCATAAATTTCTTTTAACCTGGATATTGGAGCATATGTATTGCTGAACGGCTGAAAGTAAACCAGGAACTTTTCCGCCCTGCGGTACCGCACCGCATGAAATTCAATTCCTTTGGCAATTTGTACATGTAACGGTTCTTTCGGGTTGCAATAGGAAGGGTTAAAGGCATCGTTATCACAGTAAGTACATCCACCTTTCCCTTTTGTCCCATCGCGGTTTGGACAGGTAAATCCGGCATCGACCACGACTTTCTGTATCCTGCCTCCAAAGGTCTTCCGGATATGTTCGGTATACGAATTGAATCTCCGTTTATGTCCCCATTGAAAACCTTCGCTATTCAACATTCGTTCTTCAATATTCGATATTCTAGCTGGTAGTTGCCCTTTCAAGTCTTTTAAGGATCGAGAAAATAAAGAATGCCGATAAAAGAGTTAGTCCGACCAGTAGCATGAAGAACTGCCAGAGCTGCCATTTATCCCAGAATGGACCGATAAAACCGGCGAGCAGATTCCCGATCGCAGTAGCCCCGAACCAGCCACCCTGTGCAAGGCCTTTGAACTGGGGAGGTGCAACCTTTGATACGAATGATATACCGATCGGGCTGAGAAACAATTCGGCAATGGTTAGCGTGAAGTAGGTGCCGATGAGCCAGTACGGAGATCGAAGGGTGTCGGAAACGCCGCCCTTTAGTGCAAGTTCCTGCGGACTCATCAGTCCCTGTGATGCCAGCACCATGATCAGAAATCCGATCGCTGTAAGGATCATTCCTATCCCGATCTTTTTCGGAGAAGAGGGTTCCTGGCTGTTTTTCCGTAGATAGGCAAAAAAGCCAATGATAACCGGAGTCAGGAAAACAATGAAGATAGGGTTGAATTGTTGAAAAATTTCAGGTGAGATCCTGTTCCCTTCAGGCTGCAGTTGTCTGATAGTGAAAAAAGCCACTACAATAGCCCCGACGGTGACCAGTGCCCCGATAATCTTTGTTCTGAAGGAATTTGCTTTTCCCAATAAAAGTACTACTCCAAGAATTGCGATCAGCAGTGGTAGGAATGTAGCAAGGTTGAAGATGATGGCAGTGCCCATCGATACTGACGAAACCGTATAATCTCTGGCAAATATGGTGAGCGTGAATCCGTTTTGATGAAATGCCATCCAGAAGAACATGACAACAAAAAATACAAGTCCAAGGGCTATGAGGCGATCTTTGGTTTGCCTGGGTGTCAGTTCAACAAGGTTTGCCGTATTCCCGGCCTTTTTTTGCTTGTGCGTAACATCGGCAGCCTTATAATATTTTCTGAATCCTATGAAGATAAGCAGCGATGCCACCATACTCACGGCAGCAACCGCAAATCCGGCGTTGTATGCCTGGCTTATACTCACAATATACTGATTGCAGAATTCCGTAAGATTTGCGGAATGGTTGACCTGCAGGTTTGCAAGCTGTTCAAGTTGTGCAGGATTCTCCAGCGTTTTGTTCAGGAATTTATGAGCAAGGTCGGGAATCGCAGAATCATAGGTAAAACCGTTCATTCCAAGGATCCAGTTCCTCATTCCGCGGGCAGCGCTCGGGGCAAAAAATGCGCCGATGTTTATGCCCATATAAAAAATATTGAAGGCGGAATCGCGGACTTTGCTATATTTTGGATCGTCGTACATGTTCCCGACCAGTGCTTGTAGATTTCCTTTAAAGAAGCCTGTCCCGAGTGAAATCACAGCCAGTGCAAAATAGATAAAGAACTCACCGGTTCCGGGCATTGCAAGTAAAGCATAACCGGCGAACATGACAATGGTACCTAAGATAATTGTTTTGCCGTAGCCTAAAACATTGTCGGCGATGTATCCGCCAAGGAGCGGAAGGAAATAGATACCAAACAGGAAACCGCCATAGACATGACCGGCCTGGGTAGTTGACCAGCCGAACTTTGACTGCAGATATAAAACAAAAATGGCCAGCATGGTGTAATAGCCGAACCGTTCTCCCATATTGGCAAAGAACGCAACATATAGTCCTTTAGGATGTCCTTTAAACATAGTGGTAAAATATTGATTAATAATCAGTGAATCAGCATGGGTATACATTGCAAAAATAATCAAATTTGTATCCCATACAAACGAAACTCCTTCAAATTCAGATTTTGACAATTTTTTCCTGAATATCTGTAATAATTTTTATTCATTGTCGTCTACCTTACCGTATGAACCTCCAGGAATTTCAAACTAAGGTCTATCCACTTAAAAACAAACTGTTCCGGTTTGCAAAGAGGCTTCTTGATCATACAGAGGAAGCTGAAGATGTTGTTCAGGAAGTGTTCATTAAACTCTGGAAACGGAGAGATTTACTCGATGATTATCGCAATGTGGAGGCACTGGCAATGGTTTCGGTTAAAAATCTCTGCCTGGATAAGATCAAAACAAAACGATTTACGGTTGTGAACTTTGAAGACCACCGGGGATTTCTTGAAAATTTGTCAGACGAGCAACAACCTGACCATGATGATCTCATTTCCGGAATCCACCGTGCCATAAAAATGCTTCCGGAACAACAACAAATGATTATCCATCTCCGCGACATTGAAGGGTGTGCCTTTGAAGATATTGCTGAAATCGTGGAGATGAATGAAAATGCAATCCGGGTTGCCCTTTCCAGGGCCAGGAAACGCGTCAGAGAAATAATAGCCAATATGAATAAGTATGAATATCAGGGAAATTGAAATCTTGCTTGAGAAGTATTATGAAGGACAAACCACCCTCCGGGAGGAACAAATCCTTCAGACCTTTTTTTGTAGCGATGAAGTGCCTGATAACCTGAAAGTACATCAGCCTTTATTCAGGTATACTGAACTAACGAAACTGGATACCCTTGCCGACCCTGACTTTGAACAAAAACTGAATGCCAGACTGACTACTGAAATTAAAGCAACTCCGTTAATGCATAGCACTTCATTGATGAAAAATTTCCTTTTTATCGGGAGTATCGCTGCAGGAATTTTGCTTCTTTTGGGTATTTTCTTTACCCTTCAACACGATATATTCAGAAAAAGCAGTACTGATGCCCTGATCTCCCCACAGGAACAAGCCTATGCTGAAGCCCGTCAGGCACTTCTTATCGTTTCAGCTAATTTCAATACCGGCATAAAACAGGTGGAACGTATTCAGTTGATCGACAAAGCTATGAAAGACGCGGAACTTTTAAATAAATTTTATCAATATCAGACTATCATTATTAACCCGGACGATGATCAAAAACAGTCCATAAAATCAAAACAACCATGAAAAAATTAATCGTTTCTTTAGCAATCACTGCATTCATGATGATGCCTTTCGTTATGAATGCTCAGAGTCCTGTGGATAAAACCATCGAAAAATATTCCGGACAGGAAGGTTTTACAACCGTTAATATTTCAAAAGAGATGTTCCAGATGATTCAGCAGCTTGGCGCCGGAGATTCCAAAGACACCAGCGCCGTTGAAATTAAAAAAATGATGGACCAATTAACGGGTCTGAAAGTGCTTACATTTAATTTTGATTCGACAAAAATTTCCAGGGCAGTTTCAGTATACAACGAATTTGCCGGGCTTTTCCCGTCCAACATTTACAAAGAACTCATGACGATCAATGAAGGACGCCAGAATATCAGGTTTTTAACAAAACAGGATGGCGCCGGCAGGATCAATGAAATGGTCATGCTGATGAAGGATAAATCAGAAGTAGTCGTTTTAAGTCTGACCGGAAACATAGACCTTTCGACCGTCTCAAAATTATCGAAAGGGATGAACATTCATGGAATGGAAGGTGTGGGAAAAATGAAACATTCGCACGATAAATAATAGCTGCATTATTCTGGAAAGGGAGCGAACCATGCTCCCTTTTTTCATAATCTGACCATCAACTGACCGGTTAATTCATAACGATTATTCCCCGGTATCTGATCCAGACCAGTCCCAATGCTATTTCGGCCATTATAATAAGTCCATCCACCCCTAAGCCATACATTAAAACAGTGCCCGATAACGGTATGAAGCACCATACAAAAACGCATTCCTTTACCCTCATAGGAAGGGACTGAATAACCATATAAGACTTCAGGCTCATAAACATAAATCCTGGAATCGTAATCAGGAATATCAAACAACGCATACCGCATCGTCACCGTTAATGGCCATTTCCTGAATTTTAGCCGGGCATCTTGATAGAGCAAAAAACCCATCGGCTTTTTGCCGGTTCCTTCCCTGGTCTCCTTAAATTCTATCCGGCTTTTCAACAAAACCTGCTGAACCGGTTCCCATTCGATATTGAACCGGTAATCTTTGGTGAAATAATCCGTGAGCTTGTGGACCACAGTATCAGGATCAGCAGTCTGATTTCTTTTTATATTTTTTTGGTAATACCGGAAGTTCATCAACACATTTTTTGCGACCTGCAGAGCGATGATAAAACCATACTCCTGGCCGCGGGTAGGCGTGTCGGTACGATACCGCAACCATGGAAAAGTGAAAAAATCCATATAACCCGATAACGTGACCCGGGAATGTAAAACCGCGTTCATGGCAATATAAAAGCCCCGCTCATTGGCATTCAGACTATTTTGTCCAAAGGCATTGGAAAATAAATTCTGATACCGGGGCTCATAATTCCTATAAATAATGGTCACTCCCATGCGCGGATCGGGAGTAAGGTTGGCGCCCGCGAGCCAGGCCATTTCGCTATTGTTGCTCCTACTGATCTCTCCAAAAAAATAATAATATCTGTATCGAAATTGAACATCAATACCGACGTTGCTATTCCGATCGCCACAAAACCCAAATTGATTATAGGGATGAATGGTCGGAGCAAGCGGAGCGCTATATCGACAAGATATTCCCGTAATGCCAAATTTGAAACCAAGATTGGCTCTTGGCGACATGCTGAAACTGATGTTTCCACCGTATACAAGTTCAGTGATCACGTTTTTTTTTGCCTGCTCCGTCGCGGTGCGATGATATCCTGTATTTATGAATGAGCTGATCTCTCCAACTGTCGATTCAAGGCTATCAAAACTTGCAACTGTCGCATCACGGGGATGGTATGATATAAATCCGCTGCATTCAACATGATTAATCTTAATGGTCGCAGCAGCACCCCGGAAATAATTTCCTTCATTCATACTCAGACTTGGCTTGATTCCCCGGGTCTGATTACCCGTCAACATAAAACTGGGCATCGAACCTATCGAGAGCCCCGATCCTAAGGTTAGCCCCTGCCCATAAGAAGCCCGGAAATTCCCGATAACAAGATTTCTCAATATCCCGATATTATTGAGTGAAAGATAACCCGTATAAAAATCCATACCGGAAGATTGAGCTCCGGCAAAAAATTGTTCTCCCGGGTCTTTTTCTCCGGCAAAACCGATTTTTATTTTATCGAACCAGAGATAAGTATAACGAAAGTAATAGCGCTGCGGACCTCCCGGATAAAACGATCCCGGTTTTTCTGTCTTAATCGAATCGTCAACCCTATAACCTTCGGATTTTGGAAAAATCTGACCATAACGCAATAACAGATCATGATGTCCAAACCTCACCAGATTTCCCGGTGTAGGTGACGGGATTTTTTGTACTGGTGCGATAATGATATAGGGTTGAATTTTAAGGATCGTGTTGGAATCCAGTCCCGGAATGGTTGCTAATTCATAGATCGAGAACATTTCTCCGTAAGATTGAATATATTCAAACAGTGCTTTTCTTTGTACCGGAGACAAAAATGGAATCTCACTGATGTTTTCTTCAGTGGCTTTGTTGAGGTTCACCGGCTTTTTTGACAGGTCGTTGAGGTCTTCTATGATGTTGGAGAAATCATGATCGGATTCAACCAGTTCTGCGCTTTTTTCAATTGCATCCTCGATGTTTTCAGTCTGACCAAACCCCGTCAACGACAAGAAAAGCAAAATGATCCATGGAAAAAAAAGATTGAAAATTCCCTTCATCGGTTTCTGATTGACCTGGAGTTAAAAACAATAGTTTATTGAACCTGAAGGACTGAAACCCAAAACCTGGTGGTACTCTGATGCCAGGTCTATTTTAAAATGGCCGAATTCCAATCCGAACCCAAAAGCAAATTTTGCAGGGTTGGTTGAAACTCCCAACCGTGCATATACTGATGACGCAAAATGATATTCCGCCCCAACGCGAAAAACCGGGAGATGAATCAAATCCTTTTCTGCTTCAATGGTAACCAGAAAGGTATCTGAAAAATGATAGGTAACTCCGAGACAAACAGTGGTCGGTAAAAGTTCAACCGGATGGGTTGTGATTTTAATGGGGACCGGGTTTACAATATGAATTCCCAGATTGAGTCGTTTGTTTGGAATATACATCAATCCGAATTCACAGGAAATCAGATTTTTACCACCATATTCATCCGGTAGATTCAAACGCAGGTAATCTACTGAAATTCCCACCGAAAAATAATTTCCGAATTTCCTTGCATAACTTATTCCAGCTTTGATTTCGCTAAAACGCGCAATTCCACTATGGGATAGAACGAACCCAAAAGTTCCTGCTTTTACAGGCAATACGAACCCCAATTCTTCATAAAGCAGCGTCTTTATTAAAAACCGGTTTTCAAAGTAAATGCCGGTGGATATTGTCTTTAGCCATGCTGTTCCTGCCGGGTTGTTGCTGACAGACCAAAAGTCGACTACCGACACTGAACATCCACCCATGGCAACTGATCTGCCACCTGCCACTACCCTTTCTCCGATAGAATAACTCCTGACAGCAGCAAAAAAGAACAATATTCCTGTCATGATAAGTGTTCTCATCTTTTTTTATCCTTTATCCGGTAAACCGTCAAAAGGTAATACCCTTTCTTTCTGTTTTTATTAACATTTCTTTCACTTTACTATCTTTGTTCTTCCATTTGCTCACATGTCCACTCGTCCGCGAGCAAAGAGGAAGTCATTATGTTCAATTCATTAAAAAATTCACAGATGAAAAAAAACGTATTTGATTTTTTAGAGCGGCTGAAGGAAAATAACGATCGTCAATGGTTTCAGCAGCATAAAACCCTTTATGAGGAGGCAAAAATAGAAGTCGAATCTTTTGTCACTACTGTCATTCCCGGGATAGCCAAATATGATCCGGCCGTCCGCTTTGTGGAAGCGAAAGACTGTATGTTCCGGATTTTTCGCGATATACGTTTTTCCAAGGATAAATCACCCTATAAAATAAATATGGGGGCATGGATTACGCCCTCCGGACGGAAAAGCTTTGGACCGGGATACTATATTCACCTTCAGCCCGATGAATCATTCCTTTCTGCCGGTGTTTATATGCCCGAACCCGATGCCCTGAAAAAAATACGCAAGGAGATTTATTATAATGTCGCTGAATTCCAGACAATATTGGATGATAAAAAGCTGAAAAAATATTTTCAGGGATTGGACAAAATAGATAAGGCAAAATTAGCTCCCAAAGATTTCCCCAAAGATTTTCCGGAGATAGACCTTTTGAAAAACAAGCATTTTATCCTGTCTTACCCGCTAAGTCAAGCAAGCATTTACAAGGAAGATTTTAATGAATTGGTATTAAAGGTCTTTCAGACAATACAGCCCTTTAACCGGTTTTTACGCAGGGCGCTTGAAGACTGAATCAGGCCAACCGGCCGATGATGGTTTGTTTCCCGGTGACTTTTTGATTCAAAGAAATCTCAAGTTTAGTGTCGACCGGCAGGAAAAGATCGACACGCGATCCGAATTTGATAAATCCAAGCTCTTCACCCTGGGTAACAGGTTCGCCAACCTTTGGATAACATTTAATTCTCCGGGCCATGGCCCCTGCGATCTGGCGTACCAGGATTTTCCTTTTGTCGGATGTTTCAATTACTGTGGTGGCTCTTTCATTCTCCAGTGAGGCTTTGGGATTAAATGCCACCATATGCAATCCCGGATGGTAATAATAATAAACTATTTCTCCGCCAATAGGAAACCAGTTAACATGAACGTTGGTAGCCGACATGAAAATGGAGACCTGTATTCGCTCATCTTTTAGATACTCGGGTTCGATGGTCCGCTCTATTACTACTATTTTCCCATCTGCAGGACATAAAATGACGTTCTCACCGGTATTGGTGGTCCGGATCGGGGAACGGAAAAAGCGAACAATCATAATGAAAAACCAGAGTCCTGATGCGTAAAGCACCCAGTGGAGCCATGTTTGCAAAGGAAAGATATGATTGAATGCCAATAATACTGCAGTAACGAATAGAAAGACGATAATGATTGTCTTATATCCTTCTTTGTGAATGGTCATCCGTTAAAAGGTGTTTCGTAAAAAAAAATACAAAAATACAAAAGGAGCTGAAAGTAAAATAGTATCAAATCGATCTAATATACCTCCATGACCGGGAAGTATCTTTCCCGAATCCTTGATATTCAAACTGCGTTTTATTAGTGATTCGACCAGATCGCCATGGGTACCGAAAATTATAACCAATGTAGCCAATACCAACCAGTCAACAGCAATGATCCCCTTGACCAGGAATAAAAACCCTGAAGCTGCAAGATAGGTTATGGCTACTCCGGCAATTGTACCTTCCCAGGTTTTTTTAGGTGAAATCCGTTCAAAAAATTTATGTTTTCCGAACTGTTTCCCATATAAATAGGCGCCTGTATCATAAATCCAGGTGAGGGAAAAATATCCGACCAAAATAACGGGTAACCCGTGAATCCGAATGACATCCGGGCCACTGAATGCATTGAGGAATGAGAGGGGCAACGCGATGTATAAAAAACCAAGTGCGGTTGTGGCAATGTTTATCAGCGGATTGGATTTTTTCCGGTATATCTCACTGATGAAGGTGAGAAAGAATAATGGGATCAGGAGAAGAAATGGGATGAAGATAATCCATAATTTGTCAATAAGACCGTATAGCCTGAAATACACCAAAGTACTTACGATGTACAAAATTGTTCCGGCTAAAGTGCCATAATATTTCTGAGGTTGACATGTTTCGCTGGTAATAAGTCCATAGAATTCCCAAAGACCAAGGATTACAATAAAAAGAAATATCCCGGCAAAAATCCATCCACTGAAATACAGAGAAGCAAGAAGGATAAATACCATAGATAATCCAGTAATCGTACGCATCCAGAAATTACTCATCGGAAATATTATAGATTGACGGACCGGGCGTCATCAATTAAAAAAACATAAAATTCTTTGGGACCATGAGCTCCCATCACCAGAGTTTTCTCGATATCGGCCGTTCTACTCGGACCAGTGATTAGTGAAACCATGGATGGGTAATGATCTTTATACTTTTTCTTGATGTTAACCAAGGCCTGTTTCAGATCAGGAACCAGCTGACAGGTATATCCCAGGATCAAATGGATCTCAGGATAGACTGTTATTTTTCGTCCCGGACTTAATCGGGTAGAAACCATCACTGTCCCTAACCTTGCGATGAGGTATTCGCAACGGGTTATTCCAATACGAGCTTCCAGAAAAGTTTCATTGTGGGATTCATAAGGAACACCACCTTGCTTGAGTAAATGTTGGATTTTCGGGTCTTTGCAGAAAAGGACACCCCAGTCTTTTTCAAGGATAAACGATTTCAGGTTCCCAATGAACTCATCTTCACTTTCACAATAAACAAACTTTCCCGCAGCTTTGACCAAAGCTTCTGCAAAAGTGATATCCAGGGGTTCCGTGAGCTCTTTATACACAGAAATTTCCTGATCGACAATGGGGTAGGGGGCTTCCGTTTTTTCTATCAGGGCATCCCTGACTTTTTTAAGAATTTTCTCCCTGGCGGTGCTTTCTTCCATGGTGTGGGGTCAGCTTAATTTTTTTTGAGTGGGATCAGGATTAGCTGGCCCATCAGGATTTGTTCCAGGCAGGATTTTAGGCTCTTCAACCGTTACCGAAAACAATTTTTTTTCTTCCTCAGTTTCCCAAGGCCGTTTGCCGAAAATCTCTTCAAGATCTTCGCGGAATATAACTTCCCGCTCGAGTAACAGACTGGCTAACCGTTCAAGTTTTTCCTTGTTCTCAGTGAGTAATTTCTTGGCGCGTTCATAGGCTTCTTCCACAATGGCCCGCACTTCGTGATCGATAGTTTCCGCAGTTTTTTCACTATAGGGCTTCTGGAATGCATATTCATTTTGTCCGGTAGAATCATAATAACTGATATTACCGATGGCTTTATTCAGACCAAAATAAACAACCATTGCATAGGCTTGTTTAGTAACCTTTTCGAGATCGTTAAGCGCTCCGGTCGAGACTTTCCCAAAGAAAATCTCCTCGGATGCCCGGCCTCCGACCGCAGAAGTAATCTCATCAAACATTTGTTCGTAGGTCGTGATTTGTCTTTCTTCGGGAAGGTACCATGCAGCGCCCAATGCTTTTCCACGGGGGACGATGGTTACTTTTACCAATGGATGTGCATATTGGAGTAACCAGCTCACCGAAGCATGTCCTGATTCATGGTAAGCAATCACTTTCTTTTCGTGAATCGAGATGATTTTATTCCGCTTTTCCAACCCGCCGATGATACGATCAATGGCATCAAGAAAATCCTGTTTTTCAATGATGATTTTATTTTTACGGGCAGCGATCAGTGCCGACTCGTTACAAACGTTTGCAATATCGGCGCCGGAAAATCCAGGTGTCTGTTTAGCCAGAAAATCAACGTCGAGCCCGGAATCAAGCTTTAGTGGTTTCAGGTGAACCTTGAAAATCGCTTTACGCTCTTCCAGGTCCGGGAGTTCCACATGAATCTGTCGGTCAAACCGGCCCGCACGCATTAATGCCCGGTCGAGGATATCGGCACGGTTTGTGGCAGCCAGAATGATGACTCCCGCATTTGTACCAAAGCCGTCCATTTCGGTAAGTAACTGATTCAATGTATTTTCACGCTCATCGTTTGCTCCGGTGATGGCATTGCGCCCCCTGGCACGGCCAATAGCATCAATTTCATCGATGAAGATAATACAGGGTGCTTTTTCTTTAGCCTGACGGAAAAGGTCACGTACACGTGAAGCGCCCACTCCGACAAACATCTCAACAAAATCGGATCCCGAAATTGAAAAGAAGGGCACTTTTGCTTCTCCGGCAACTGCTTTGGCCAGCAATGTTTTCCCCGTTCCAGGAGGGCCAACCAACAATGCACCTTTTGGGATTTTTCCACCCAGGTTTGTATATTTCGATGGATTTTTCAGGAAATCAACGATTTCCATGATTTCAACTTTAGCTTCTTCCAAGCCGGCAACGTCGTTAAAGGTGACGCTAACACTGGTATCTTTATCAAAAAGCTGGGCCTTGGATTTGCCGATGTTGAATATCTGGCCACCTCCTCCGCCCCCTTTACTCATGAACCGCATGATAAGGAACCAGGCGCCAATAAGTATGATAATTGGCAACAAGTATCCAAAGATGTCTCCAAAAAGATCTTTCCGGGTCTCACTTCCCGGTGGATAGGGATATTGTTTCTGGAATTCCATTATTTTTGAAGCAGGGACACTGTCGCGCCTCATCTTTGTCACCGCAGAATCGCGGGTATCCTTGAGTAATCCATGAAAAATTTCCTCTGAGCCGATCTGATAAAAAAATTGAGGATTATTACCGATGGCGGATGAACCAAAACTGCGTTTTGTAAAATCCTTATAAGCAGTATCACTCAACAGCTTTGTTTTCTTGATATATACTTCTGCTTTTTCCTTATTTACAATAACAATCTTGTCAACATCCTGTTTTAGCAACATCTCTTCAAGTCGTGGCCAGGTAACTTCTTTAACAGGGTTGGTATAATTAAAGTACTGGATCGCTATGAAAACAATGGCTAAAATGGCATAAATCCAGTAAAAACTAAATTTAGGCCTTTTGCCTTTCGGAGGTATGAAATTCTTTCCTTTTTCTGCCATTCTGTCTGATTCCGATTAATACGTTAAGTGTGTCTAATCCGGTGAGTCAAACCGGGTGATCTTTGCATCGGCCCATAACTGCTCCAGATTATAGAATTTACGCTTATCTTCCTGAAAAATGTGGACGACGACGTCGCCATAGTCGATCAAAATCCATTCCGCATTTTCAAACCCTTCCTTGTGCCAGAAATTCAATCCGGTTTTTTTCTTCACTTCTTCCATTACATGATCTGCAATTGCTTCAACCTGTGTCCGGGAAGTCCCATGACAGATGACGAATGCATCACAAACTGTCCCATTGAATGTCGAAAGATCAAGAATGACAGGCTGTTTTGCTCTTTTGTTGGTCATGGCATCAACAATTGATTCAATAAGAATCTCTTGCGGACTTTTTGTCTTTCTCTTTGGCATTCAGGGAGATTTGGATACAAAAATAATCAATTAAACCTTTCTTTCAGAAGTTGGGTTTCAGGGCATATGTTTTGTAAAACTCGGTGATCACTTTTACAACTTCTTCAGCAGTATCCACCACTTTGAATATTTCCAGGTCTTCAGCTTTAATGTTTTGCTCTACAATTACTGTGTTTTTGAGCCAGTTTATTAGTCCTTCCCAATATTCTTTTACCACTAAAACAATGGGGAATCTCACCAGTTTATGGGTTTGAATCAAGGTAATGGCCTCGGTGAGTTCATCGAGGGTGCCAAACCCACCGGGCATAGCCACGAATCCCATCGAATATCGCATGAACATGGTCTTACGAACATAGAAAAAATTAAAGTTGAGAAGTTTTGTCCGGTCGATAAACGGATTTGGGTTTTGTTCAAAGGGAAGGTTTATGTTTAATCCGACCGATTTTCCACCCGCAAAATGTGCGCCTTTATTGCCAGCTTCCATGATTCCAGGACCACCGCCCGTGATGATGCCGAATCCTGCTTTGGTCAGGAGATAGGCAATCTCCTCGGTTAGTTTATAATATCGTGAGCTCTCTTTAGTGCGTGCTGACCCGAAAACGGAAACACATGGCCCGATCTTGCCGAGTTTTTCGAAACCTTCCACCATTTCTGACATTACCTTGAAAATTTCCCAAGTGTCAAAACTGATTGTTTCCGACCAGGTTTTCGGTTGAATGGATTCCTTAATGTAGCCAAAATCTGATGGTTCCATAATAAAAGCTGAGCGTTTAAGTTAAGTTTCCGAATGTGGGGATAACAAATCAAACATCATAAACACAAACACAAACAAATAAGGATCAAAAATAGGGAAAAGAGAAGACAGGTCAACGTTTTAATTTAACATCGCACTTCATTTTCGTATCCGGTGATCATTGCAACATGGTTCGAAGGTGCTGTGCAGTAAAACTGGTCGGATGCTTTGCAACTTTTTCCGGCGTTCCCTGGACAATAATTTCCCCTCCTGCCTGTCCACCTTCCGGGCCGAGGTCAATAATAAAATCCGCCACTTTGATTACTTCCAGATTGTGTTCAATCACCAGGACTGTATTTCCCTTACCGACCAGTTTATTCAGTACACAAAGCAATACCTTCACATCCTCAAAATGCAGGCCGGTTGTGGGTTCATCAAGAATATACAAGGTATTTCCGGTATCGGTTTTCGATAATTCAGCAGCCAGTTTCACCCGCTGGGCCTCTCCTCCCGACAGTGTCGTTGATTGCTGTCCCAGGGTAATATAACCCAGACCAACTTCATGGAGTGTAGCAATTTTATGGATGATGAACGGAATATTTTCAAAAAAATCAACCGCCTGCTCAATGGTCAAATTAAGTATGTCATTTATTGATTTACCCTTGTACCGGACCTCCAGGGTTTCACGATTGTAACGGTTTCCGTGACAATTCTCACAGAGCACATAGACATCGGGCAAGAAATTCATTTCAATCACCCTTAAACCAGCGCCTTTACATGTTTCGCATCGGCCTCCCTTTACATTAAATGAAAACCGGCCTGGAAGATAACCGCGTATTTTTGATTCCGGCAGTCCGGCGAAGAGTTTCCTGATTTCATCAAAGACCTTCGTATAAGTGCCGGGGTTGGATCGGGGAGTCCGTCCAATAGGGGATTGGTCAATTTCGATTACCTTATCGATATTCCGGATTCCATCCAATGAAACATAAGGGAGTGGTTTTTTATCCGATCTATAAAAGTGCTGACTGAGAATCGGATAAAGCGTCTCATTGATCAATGATGATTTTCCACTTCCGGATAATCCGGTGATACAAATCAGATTTCCAAGCGGGAGATGCAGGTCTACATGCTTGAGATTATTGCCTGTTGCACCTTTCAAGGTCAAATATTTTCCGTTGCCTTTGCGTCGTTCCGATGGGATTTTGATTTTCCGTTTTCCACTCAGATAAAGTCCGGTCAAATGACCATTTTGCATGATTTCAGCAGGTGTTCCATGAGCGACGATGCGTCCGCCGTGTAATCCTGCGCCAGGTCCTATATCGATCACGTAATCGGCAGCAAGAATGGTCTCCTGGTCATGTTCAACCACGATGACTGAATTTCCGGTATCCCGCAGACGTTTTAATGCATTGATAAGACGAAGGTTGTCATGTTGATGCAATCCGATACTCGGTTCATCCAGGATATAAAGCACGCCAACCAGCTGAGATCCGATCTGGGTCGCAAGACGGATACGCTGGCTTTCCCCTCCCGAAAGGCTTCTTGCAGGCCGGTTTAACGTAAGATAACCAATGCCGACATCCAGTAAAAACTGGATACGGTTGCGTATCTCCCGGATAATCTCATATGCAACAATCCGTTTACGGTCGTCCAACGTTTTATCCAACCGGTCAAACCACACGGAAAGGTTTATCAGGTCAATTTCCGCCAGTTCTGATATATTTTTCCCATCTATACGGAAGTACAACGATTCTTTTTTCAACCGTGCCCCATCACATTCGGGACACGGCATTTTATTCATGAAACTGCTCACCCACTTCATAATTCCGGCAGGCGCCGATTCGGCATGTTGTGAATTAATAAAACTGATTATTCCTTCAAAGTTTAGCGAATAGGAGGATGTAACTCCGAGATAATCGTTTTTCACCCTGAAAACTTCGTCGGAACCATATAATATCATATTGATCGCTTGCTCCGGAATCTCCCCGATCGGTGTATTCAGATCAAATCCGTATTTCTCGCCGATCGCTTCTATCTGCTTGAAGATCCAGGAGTTTTTATACTCACCGACCGGGACAATACCTCCCTTTTTAATTGTCTTTGTGCGGTCAGGAATGATCTTGTTGATATCGATTTCCGAGATAGTACCCAGACCATTGCATTTCGGACAGGCACCATATGGTGAATTGAATGAAAAGGTATTGGGTTCCGGTTCATCATAAGAAATTCCGGAGGTCGGACACATAAGTTTGCGGCTGAAATGCCTGACAGAACCCGAACCCACATCCAGTACCATTAATACATCTTTACCTTGTCGCATGGCAAGGTTGATAGAGTTGACCAAACGGTTTTTCGATGTCTCACCTACGTTAATCTGGTCGATAATGATTTCAATGTCATGGATCTTATATCGGTCTACCTGTAACCCATGCGCGATTTCCCTTACTTCACCATCTATCCTGACACGGAGGAATCCTTGTTTCCGGATTTGCTCAAAGAGTTCCCGGTAATGTCCTTTTCTTCCTTTTACTACAGGTGCAAGCACCAGAATTGTTCTATCCGTATAACCCGTGAGGATAAGTTCCACGATCTGCTGCTCGCTGTACCTTACCATCCTTTCGCCAGTCGTGTATGAAAAAGCATCGGCGACCCGGGCATAGAGCAATCTCATAAAATCATATATCTCCGTGATTGTCCCGACCGTGGAACGCGGATTTCGGTTGGTCGATTTCTGTTCAATCGCTATTACCGGGCTCAGACCATTTATTTTATCAACATCTGGTCGTTCAAGGTTACCAATAAACTGACGCGCGTAAGCAGAAAACGTCTCCATATACCTACGCTGTCCTTCGGCATAAATCGTATCAAAAGCCAGGGATGATTTGCCACTTCCGCTCAAACCGGTAAAAACCACCAGTTTGTTACGCGGGATAACAACATCAATATTTTTCAGGTTATGTACCCTGGCTCCAAAGACTTCCAAATTCTCTTCCACAGTCGTAGTGAAAATCGGTGATTTTAGTTAATTTCATTCAATTTCAGGGTGTCATGAAAAAAAGTCTTGCTGGCGGGGATTTTTTTCAGTAACATATCAGTATTCAGAGCGCCCTCCATGGGGACAATAAAAGTATAGGTTTTTCTGGATTTATTGGGAAGGGAATAATTTTGGATCCAGGGATTCAACTCACGTAAAACACGGTAACTGACCGATATCTTTTGAGCAAATGTTGGGAGGTTGGTTATGGCGCTGTCAATTGTCATATTCCGCGTAGGTATCGGGGGATAAAAGTCGCGTTCGCGCAAATAAAATCCATATCTGACCGGATGATTATAAACTTCCTTGATGGCCAGAATCCGGTAAATGTAGCGGGATGTCTCTTCGTTCAGGAAGAGATCATAAAAACCGTGCGCGTATTGCTTTTCGATGGCTTTGCCTACACCGTCCATCCCGCGGTTATATGATGCTGCAGTCACTGTATAGTTTTTAAAAGTATGATATGCATCTTTGAAATAGGTACATGCGGCTTCAGTGGCTTTTTGCATGTTATAGCGTTCATCGACAAATTCGTTGATCTCAAGTCCGTACTTCTGTCCGGTGACTTTCATAAACTGCCAGTAACCTTCGGCGCCTGCCGGCGATACAACATTGGAAAGATTGCTTTCAGCAAGGACAAGGAATTTGAAATCATCCGGAATACCATTTTTCTTCAGTATGGGTTCAATTACAGGAAACCACCGGTTGGCCCGTTTGAACATCATGATCGATGAGGAATGCATGAAAGTTGAAGCCATAATTTCACGGTCAAAAGCTTCCCTGACATAATATAAATTCAAGGGAACTTCTTCACCGGAAAAATCCGCTGTCATTGGTAACTCTGGCGCCAGTACTTTTGTATTTCTATAAAACATGGTCTTGTAATCCTGATCTGGTGTGTTGATATCAACAACAGCAAAAATAGATATCATGCAAAGGATTCCAACTACAATCCCCGCTGAAAAAAATAATCCCTTCTTCATCCCGTTTAGGTTTTTAAATTCACGTCGGCAGATCACGACTATCTCTCAATTTAAAACGGACTGATAAAGTTCTTGAACCGTTGAGACACTTTATCTTTATCCGAAATCACCGGATCTTTTATTCCCCAATCGATTTTCAGATCTTCATCGCACCAGAGGATGCTTCCTTCTGAAGTTTTATTGTAAATCTTAGTGCACTTATAAAAAAAGACGGTATTGTCTTCAAGGGTGACGAAACCGTGGGCGAAACCTTCAGGTATCCAGTACATCAGCTTATTCGTTCCCGAAAGTACAATTGATTCCCATTTCCCTGAAGTCTGTGAATTTTTCCGGATATCCACAGCTACATCAAGGACAGATCCCCTCATGACACGGACCAACTTGCCCTGTGCAAAAGGCGGAGCCTGAAAATGAAGTCCGCGGAGAACCCCTTTCTTCGATTTGGATTCATTGTCCTGCACAAATTTCAGATCGAGTCCGACCTGAAGAAATTTTTCGTAATTGAACGATTCATAAAAGTAACCCCGTTCATCTTCAAATACATCCGGTTTGATTATCAACAGCCCTTCCAGCGGGGTTTTTATCATTTCCATAAAAAGAATTTTATTCAATTAACTCACCACCTCACCACCTCACCACCTCGCCATTTTACCATTTCACCATTTCACCATCTCACCATCTCACCATTTCACCATCTCACCAGCTCACCAGCTCACCATCTCACCAGCTATAGATGGATACACTCCCCATATGCCTGGGCTACCGCTTCCATAATGGCTTCACTAAGTGTAGGATGAGGATGAACTGCTTCCATGATTTCTTTACCTGTGGTTTCCAGTTTTCTGGCTACGACTACTTCAGCGATCATCTCTGTTACATTTTCACCGATCATGTGAGCGCCCAGCCATTCTCCGTATCTGGCATCAAAAATGACCTTAACAAACCCATCTCTGGAACCTGCTGCTGTAGCTTTTCCGGATGCCGTAAAAGGAAATTTTCCAACTTTGATGTCATATCCGGCTTCGCGTGCTGCCTTTTCAGTCAATCCTACGGATGCAATTTCGGGGTGGGTATAAGTACATCCGGGAATATTTCCATAATCGAGAGGTTCGACATTTTTTCCAGCGATTTTTTCCACGCAGATTATTCCTTCATGGGAAGCCACGTGCGCCAGGGCCGGCCCTTTCACAATATCACCGATAGCATAATATCCTTCAATATTTGTTTTGTAAAAATCGTCGACGACCACTTTTCCACGGTCTGTAGCAATACCGGTTTCTTCGAGTCCTATACTCTCGATGTTTGCGCTAACTCCCACTGCAGAAAGCACCACATCGCATTCGATCACCTCTTCGCCTTTCTTTGTTTTAACGATTACTTTACAACCTTCTCCTGAAGTATCGGCTGACTCTACGGAAATGCTTGTCATTACTTTAATGCCTGCTTTTTTAAAGGAGCGTTCCAAGGCTTTTGATACTTCCTCATCTTCCACGGGAACGACATTCGGAAGGACTTCGATCAGCGTAACTTTGGTGCCGATCGACTGGTAGAACCAGGCAAACTCGGAACCAATCGCTCCTGAACCGACAACCACCATAGTTTTGGGTTGTTCCTCCAGGTTCATCGCTTCCCTGTATCCTATGATCTTTTTGCCATCCTGTTTTAAGTTGGGCAGCTCGCGTGAACGTGCTCCCGTGGCCAGGATGATATGACCAGCTTCCAGTGTAGTAACCTTTCCCCCGCCATCAGTAATTTGAACTTTTTTACCCTTCATCACTTTCCCGGTCCCACTGATATGTTCAATTTTATTTTTCTTGAATAAAAACTGGATACCTTTACTCATGGTATCTGCAACTCCACGACTCCTTCGGATGATGGCATTGAAATCGGGCTTTGCATCCCCTGCTGTGATTCCATATTCTGAGGCGTGTTGGAAATATTGGAAATCGCTGGCACTTTTCAGTAAGGCTTTCGTTGGTATACATCCCCAATTAAGACAAATGCCTCCCAGTTCTGCCCTTTCCACAACAGCGACATTGTAACCCAGCTGAGCCGCACGGATCGCGGCGACATAACCGCCAGGGCCACTACCTATAACGATGATATCGTAATTCATTTTGTTCTGAATTTTTGGAATTCGCAAAGATAATAAAATCTCATGTTGTTACAAGGTAGCGTTAATAGGCAATTTAATCAGAGTCAGAGGGTTTTTATGAACAAAAGAAATTTCTTTAACCTCAATTGAGCTGTATTAATTTTATTTAAATTTGGTATCAGTCTCACGTAAAAACTTCTTAACCTACTCTTACTATGAACCACAATGGAATGAATCGCTATCTCATGGCAGCAGCGAGAGCCAACCAATGGCATCAGGATTATAGGAAACAGATGAAAAAATGCCGCTTCGACACAATCGCCACGCACGGCATCTACTCTATGCAGGAAGCGCTCGATTTTAATCAGGGTTCCATCATTGAACCCACCTATTTGTCAACTTCTCAGGCATACCGGGATTCCGATGAGATGGAGGCTGCTCTTTCATATAAGATTCCAACTTGGTGCTATTCCCGGATTGCAAATCCAAGTATTTATTACCTCGAAGGTGTACTGGCGCTGTTGGAAGGATATGGCTCTGAAGCGGAAACATCCTGTATCGCTACCTCTTCCGGCATGGCTGCTATTCAAAGTGCAATAGATCCCTTCCTGCTGGTTGACCAAAAACAACCACAGGCACCCATGAACTTTGTGGCAACAACGCAGGTATATGGTGGCACATTTCAGCAGTTTTCTATCAGGAAAAGTTGTGAAAGGAATGTAGAATGGAGAAAAGTCGTACACTCAACAGATTTGTCTGAGTGGGAATCTTTGATTGATGACAACACCCGTTTCCTTTATGGCGAAATTCCCAGCAATCCATGTCTGGCTTTCTTTGATATTAAAAAAGTTGCCAGATTGGCGCATAAATATGGCATTCCGCTGATCATTGACTCAACGGTGGCCACACCGGCTTTGCTACGACCCATTGAACATGGAGCCGACATTGTTGTCCAGTCAGTTACAAAAACGTTATCTACCAGTGGATTTGGCATTGCCGGCGCTATCATATCCAGGAAGAATATCGTCTCTAAAATCGATAACCCCGAGATGAAAGCTGATTTTGCAACCTACCTCAAATTGTTACCAAACAGGGATAATGGTCCGAACATTTCGCCGATGAATGCAATCCTTGCTTTGAATGATATCCGTACCATTCGCATGAGAATTGACAATGTGAGTAGAAGTACGATGAAAGTCGCCCAATTCCTTATGCAGCATAAACATATTGAAAAGGTCGATTACCTCGGATTGAAAAATCATCCTCTTCACCAACTGGCTTCAGATTATATGTTTCTTGTCGATTCCGAATATGATGATCAATATGGCGAAAGGGTAAACCGTTATGGGCATCTTTTATCTTTCAATATCAACGGAAATGCAAAACAAACGCGTGATGTGTTTGATGCATTTACACGTATCTGGCGTGCAACCGACCTGGGAAGGATAAAATCGGTTGCCACGATACCTGCCATTTCTACCCATTCTCAACAAGGTGAAGAGGGGCGGAAACTGGCATGTATTGAGGCGAATACAATCCGGCTTTGTGTTGGAGTTGAACATCCCGATGATATTATCGCGGATCTCAGCCAGGCATTATCGGTATTGGAAGGGAAAACGGTTAAAGTATCAGCGCCGGAATACTCTGCAGGGGGCGCCTCTTCTGCACGTTTGAGGATTGAATAGGCAAAGCGGCATCTTTCAATTTTTAACTGTCTGTGTAAATGTTAAAAAATGTCGTGTAAATTTGTGCTATAACTTCATATATAAATAAATCATAAAATAAAATTAAAGGAGGACCCAATGCCAAACCGCGGATTTAATACCAAAGCCATTCATGCCGGGAAGTCGGAATTCAATCCTGACTCCATGTCAGTTCCTATTTATCAGTCTGTAGCCTACCCATATCTTGATGCTCAGGAGGCCGCTGCCATTTTTACCGGCGAGAAACCCGGTTTTACGTATGGCCGCTGGGATAACCCAACCGTCCAGGTTTTTGAGAACAGGATGGCTGCACTGGAAAACACTGAAGGCGCTATTGCTGCGGCTTCCGGAATGTCAGCCATTTTCCTGTTAGCCCATCATTTGCTTGAACCCGGAGATGAAGTGGTCTCCTCAAACAGGGTTTATGGTGGTACTTTCGGCTTGTTTAATGTAGGTTTAGCAAAGATGGGTTCGAAAACAAACTGGGTAACAAACCCTGAATCAATTGATGCCTGGGCTGCTGCCATCACACCCAAAACGAAGTTCTTGTTTGTAGAAAGTCCAAGCAATCCATCCTTGTTCATTGCCGATATTCCGGCCCTTGCGGCTTTGGCAAAATCAAAGAACCTGCCATTGGTGGTAGATAATACCATCACCACCCCGGCTTTGCAACAACCGATTTTGCTGGGCGCCGATATTGTTGTGCACTCTACAACAAAGTATATCTGTGGAAATGCAACCAGCCTGGGTGGAATAATCTGCGGGTCGAAACAACTTGTTGAAGGAATCCGGCAAGCCGGTATTCGTTATCTGGGTCCGGCCATGGCGCCTTTCAATGCATGGCTTAACCTGATTGGCCTTGAAACACTCTCCCTGAGGATGGAACGGCATTGTCAAAACGCCATGGCTGTGGCGACATACCTTGAATCGCATCCAAAGGTGAGTTTTGTAAATTATCCCGGCCTTATATCCAATCCATACTATAAAATGATCAAATCGCAGATGAAAGGATGCAGTTCCCTGATGTCGTTTGAATTGAAAGGTAACTATAAACAAGCCACACAGTTTATTGATTCCCTGAGAATCCTGACCCATGCCACACATCTTGGCACATGCAGGTCAATCGTTACCCATCCTGCATCTACAACGCATTCGGCCATGGGTGAAAAAGAGATGCGAAAAGCGGGAATATCACCGTCCATGATCCGGTTCTCCATTGGGATCGAGGATGAAGCAGACCTGATCAATGATCTGGCCCAGGCTTTTGATAAAATCGACAGCAATGAAATGGTGAAAGAAGATTTTTTGACTGGTAGATATCCTCAGGCTTATTAATTTCTCATCTTCAAAACATAACTTATAAACTCATTTTTTCTGATGGAGCGGTCCCTGCTTTATTACTCAACAAACCTGAAGGCAGATAAAGTTACCTTTAGCCAAGCTTTGTTAAAAGGATTGGCTCCGGATAAGGGGCTTTATCTGCCGGAATCAATACCTTTGATATCGCCTGCCGATATCAGCCATTATTCTAAATTGCACTATTATGAAATCGCTTTTGATATCATCCGCCGCTTTTTAATCGGCGAAATCGACGATGAAGATCTGATCGGCCTCATTAAGGATGCCTATGATTTCCTTATTCCCCTGGAAAAAGTATTCGACCGCAAATACGTCATGCGCCTCGATCAGGGGCCTACCGCCTCTTTCAAGGATTTTGCCGCCCGGATGATGGGGCGTTTGATGCAATACTACCTGAAAAAAGAGAATAAAAAGTTGTTGATTCTCACGGCTACTTCCGGTGATACCGGCAGTGCAGTGGCCAACGCTTTTTACGGACTAGATAATATTCAGATTCTGGTACTTTTTCCGCGTTCAGAGGTGACGGAACGACAACGAAAACAGATGACTACCTTGGGCAAAAATGTCCGAATATTGGCGCTGGATGCCAAATTTGATGATTGCCAGTCCCTCGTAAAACAGGCTTTTGCTGATCCAGATCTGGATTACCTGGACCTTTCATCGGCAAACTCGATCAACATCGGCCGGCTTGTACCACAAATCGTTTATTATTTCTATGCCTTCTCCCGGCTTCGCCTGGAAAATCATCAGGAAGAAGCCATTATCGCTGTCCCATCAGGGAATTTCGGCGACATGATGGGCGGAGTGCTGGCCATGAAAATGGGCCTGCCAGTCCGGAAACTGATCATCGCGACCAATGAGAATGACGAATTCCCGAAATATCTTTATTCAGGAGAATATAAAAAAATAGAACCATCGCGAAACTGCATCTCCAGCGCAATGAATGTGGGTCATCCGAGCAATCTGGCCAGGCTCGTCGCCTTATTTGGAGGAATGATGGACGAAAAAGGTGAGATTCATAAACCGGCTGATATGGAGTTGATGAGAAATGAGCTTTATTCTGTGAGCATTTCCGATATCCGTACCAGGGAGACCATCCGGAAGGCTTATCAGAACTATAAACTTGTACTGGAGCCACATGGAGCCGTTGGGTGGGCAGGATTGATGGAGTATCTTGAGAAAAACCCTGAATTGAATCTCAAAGATCAATTGTGCATCTCCCTTGAAACCGCACATCCTGCAAAATTTCCCGAGGAGATACAGAAACTGATCGGAATCGAACCCCCATTGCCGAAAAGTCTGGAAGGACTCGATGATAAACATGAATTTTATGAAGATCTACCAAATAACTACCAGGATTTTAAGGAATATTTAATGGCACATTTTTAACTCAAAACTCAAAGATCAAAACTCAAAATTACAATTCAAAACTGAAAACTTAGTCTTATCAGTATCTACCTCAACATATGGCCGACCGGGTTTGAGTTATAAGTTATGGTTTTGATTTTTGATTTTTGATCTTTTAGTTTGCAGAAAAGAAACAAAACCAAATTAAGCATGTATATAGTCTGCTCCGACCTCGAAGGCGTATTTGTTCCTGAAGTATGGATAAATGTTGCTGACAAAACCGGGATTAACGAACTCCGGCGAACCACCCGCGATGAACCCGATTACAATTTACTGATGCATAGCCGTATGAAGATCCTCGATCAGCATGGTCTGAAACTGCACGACATTCAGAAGGTTATCGCACAAATCAAACCATTACCCGGCGCCATTGAATTCATTGAGTGGATAAAAGAACGTACCCAATTGATTGTCGTTTCCGATACGTTCATTCAATTTGCCGATCCTTTGATGAAACAACTGGGACGTCCTACCCTGTTTTGTCATTCATTGATCATGGATGAAACAAACCGGATCATCGATTATAAACTCCGACAGCCCGACCCGAAACGAAAAACTGTGGAAGCGCTTCAGGAACTAAAATACCAGGTAATCGCGATGGGAGATTCGTATAACGACATCAATATGCTTAAACAGGCGGATGCCGGTATTCTATTTCGTCCTCCGCAGAATGTAGTAAAGGATTATCCTGAATTCCCTGTGGTTACTGATTATGAAGAGTTGAAGAAGATTTTAACCGAATACATTTAAAATATTCTCTGCAGAGGTTTCAGTTGCACCCTGGCATTCCATCTCCCTTCTTTCCTCTATTCCTCTATGTTATAGACTTTATTTTCCCGGCATCAGGGAAATACCGGAAAGATGCAACAATATTGTAATTTTGCTGCCTAAACCAACCAATCATTTGCTCATGAAAACTGATCCATCAACAAAAATTTTTGATTTACTTCAATTCGGCGAATATGGGGATGTCAATCCATCTGTTTGCGACTCGGCTACCTTTACTTTTATGCAGGCTAAAACAATGATGGATACTTTCCAGGGTGAAGCTGAAGGATGTTTCCTCTATTCGCGTCACTGGAATCCGAGTAACAAGTACCTCGCTGATGCACTTGCGGCAATGGAAAATACGGAATCGGCCTGGGTTACGGCCTCCGGGATGGCTGCAATCACCTGTTCCATCCTTCAGATCTGCAACAGTGGTGACCACATTGTTTGCAGTCTGACTATCTACGGTGGAACCTTTACTTTCCTTTTCAACTATGTGAAGAAATTTAACATCGATGTCACCTTCGTGGATATCACCAACCTTGATCTGGTAAAAAAGGCCATTCGGTCCAATACGAAGATGATCTATACCGAAACAGTGACCAATCCTTTATTGCAGATATCCGATATCCCTGCCCTGGCAAAGATCGCTGATGACAACAGGATCAAACTGGTGGTCGACAATACATTTACACCGATGATTGTTGCCCCTTATCAATTGGGCGCTCATGTAGTTGTTTACAGCATGACCAAGTTCATCAATGGTAAAAACGATTGTGTCGCAGGCGCTATTTGTGCATCAAAGGAGTTTATCGATTCTTTGTGTGATGTCAATGCCGGTACGGCCATGCTGCTTGGCCCGGCGCTTGATCCTTTGCGATCTTCAAGCATCCTGAAAAATCTTCATACACTTCATATTCGCATGAAGCAGCATAGCAAAAATGCCATGTACCTGGCTGAAAAATTCAAAGAACACGGGGTAAAGATCAATTATCCCGGACTTCCTGAAAACAAGGGTCATAAAATTTTGAAAGAGATGATGAATCCTGATTTTGGATTTGGTGGGTTGATGGCAATCGATATGGACAATGCTGTACAGGCAGCCAAACTCATGGAAATGATGGAGAAATCGGGCGTTGGTTACTTAGCTGTAAGTTTAGGTTATTTCAAAACACTCTTTAGCAATTCCGGGAAAAGCACTTCATCGGAAGTTCCTGAAGATATACAACGTGAAATGGGCCTTTCTGAAGGATTGATACGTTTTTCAGTTGGTCTTGATCACGATATTGAAAACACCTGGCAGAAAATTAAATCCTGCCTCGATCAAATGTAACCCCTTCGTAAAAAATGATCCGGAAACAAAAGAGGGCGCCGGTAGCGCCCTCTTTTGTTTTATCAGGAGATACACACCAGGTTCCGATCTCCAAAGGCATCATCAATCCTGGTTACAGTGGGCCAATATTTGTCCTCTTTCAGTGAATCTACCGGGAAAGCAGCCTTTTGCCGTGAATAGGGTAGTGTCCACTCATCGGCTGAGATCATCCGGGCCGTATGCGGTGCTTTCATGATCACATTTACCGCTTTATCAGCAACACCGGAAGCTATCTCATCAATTTCAGCTTTGATGGCGACCATGGCCTCAATGAAACGATTGAGTTCATAAAAAGGTTCACTTTCAGTAGGTTCGACCATCAGTGTTCCATGAACCGGGAAAGCAACGGTAGGTGCGTGAAATCCATAGTCCATCAATCTTTTCGCAATATCAATGGCCCCGATGTTGGTCTGTCTTGTAATCCCGTTGCAATCAACAATCATTTCATGTGCACAACGACCATTCTTTCCCGAATAAAGAATGGGGTAATAGGGTTCCAGACAAGACTTGAGATAGTTGGCATTCAGAATGGCCATTTTGGTCGCTTCAGTAAGTCCTTCACCTCCCATCAGTTTGATGTAAGCATAGGAAATGGTAAGGATCAGTGCACTTCCATATGCTGCTGAAGCAACGGCAGTTATTCCATTTTTTCCACCGGTTTCAACACAAACATGCGTTGGCAGGAACGGGGACAAATGCCTGACTGTGGCTATGGGCCCTGCACCTGGACCTCCTCCTCCGTGAGGAATGGCAAAAGTCTTATGGAGATTCAGATGACAAATATCGGCGCCTATGATGCCGGGGCTTGTCAATCCTACCTGGGCGTTCATATTTGCACCGTCCATGTAGACTTGTCCACCATTTTCATGAATGATATGGATGATCTCCAGGATTTCTTCTTCAAAAACTCCGTGGGTCGAAGGATATGTAACCATCAATGCACCGAGCGTATCTTTGTATTGTTGTGCTTTTTCGCGAAGGTCATTGACATCGATATTTCCTTTATCATCGCATTTTACTACTACGACTTTCATTCCTGCCATAGCCGCGCTGGCAGGGTTTGTACCATGGGCAGAAGAAGGAATCAGGCAAACATCACGGTGAATATCACCCCTCGATTTGTGGTATTGACGGATTACCATCAATCCGGTATATTCCCCGGCCGCACCCGAATTTGGCATGAATGAAATGGAATCAAAACCGGTAATTATACAAAGATCTTTGGCTAGCTCATCAATCAGAAACTGGAATCCACCGGCCTGGTCCTTTGGTACAAATGGATGAATACCGCCGAATTCCGGATAACTCAGGGCGAACAGTTCCGATGCCGCATTCAGCTTCATGGTGCAGGAACCCAGGGGAATCATGGAACGGTTCAGAGATAAATCTTTGTTCTCCAGTTTCTTGAGATAACGCATCATTTCCGTTTCGGAATGATAACTGTTGAAGATTTTATGGGTAAGAAAAGAAGATTGTCGGCTTAATCCATCCGGGATGGTCTTTATCTGTTCACAAACCTTTGGATCGCAAACAAATTCATGATAGGTTTTCCCGTTGACTTTAGCTAAGATCCCGACTATTGCGTTTATATCCGAAAGTTCAGTGGTCTCATCCACGCTGATCCCAACATGTTTATCATCGATATACCGGAAATTCATTTCTCCGGCAAGGGCCATCGTTCTTATTTCTTCTGCAGAAACCCAATCGGGTAATTTGATATTAATTGTATCGAAGAAATGACCGTTTAACTGGGAATAGCCGTATTTTTCTACTTCCTGGGCCAGAACACCTGTAAGAATGTTGATATGGCGGGCAATCTGGCGGATTCCTTTGGGCCCGTGGTAAACGGCATACATGCCGGCCATTACAGCCAACAGAACCTGCGATGTACAGATATTTGAGGTGGCCCGTTCTCTTTTAATGTGTTGTTCTCGAGTTTGGAGCGCCATACGCAATGCACGGTTACCGTTTGCGTCTACAGAAACCCCGATGATACGCCCGGGCATCTGGCGTTTAAATTCTTCTCTGACAGCAAAAAATGCGGCGTGTGGTCCACCATAACCCATTGGAATCCCAAACCGTTGGGTAGAACCAAAAACAACATCTGCTCCCCATTCACCGGGAGGGGTGAGCAAGGTCAGGCTGAGGAGATCGGCAGCAACCGCAACAAAAGCACCGGAACCATGTGCTTTTTCCACAAATTTTTTATAATCAACCACCTCACCATATTGGTTGGGATATTGAATAACTACGCCGAAGACGTTGTCGGTAAATGTAAACTCATTATGGTTTCCAATTACAAGCTCTATCCCCAATGGCGTTGACCGTGTTTTGATTACCTCTATACTCTGTGGGAAAAGATCAGTAGAAACAAAAAATTGGTTTGCATTTCTTTTAACGGCATCCCGCGACCGGCTGTTGAACAACATGATCATGGCCTCGGCAGCGGCAGTTCCTTCATCCAGAAGAGAAGCATTGGAAATGGGCATACCGGTAAGGTCGGAAACCATGGTTTGATAATTGAGCAAAGCCTCAAGTCGTCCCTGGGATATTTCAGCCTGGTAAGGAGTATATGAAGTGTACCATCCCGGATTTTCAAGGATGTTCCGCAGAATTACTCCGGGGGTTATCGTGTTATAATAGCCCATTCCGATAAAGGTCCTGAAAAGCTTGTTTTTGGAACCGATACTTTTAATATGGTTAAGGTATTGGTACTCATTCATACCTTTGGGCAAATTCAGCGCTTCTTTTATCCGGATGGAGGATGGAACGGTCTGATCAATAAGCTGGTCTAGAGAACTTACACCGATCTTTTCAAGCATGGTGTTGATCTCATCACCGAATGGCCCGTTGTGTCTTCGTGCAAAGTTGTTGTTGATCATATGGAAGTATTTTTGAGGATTGTCGATTGTGTAGCAAAAGTATCAAATCTTTGTGAAAAATTAAACTAATAAAAAGCAAAAAGCCATTCCCGGCCAGGGAATGGCTTTCAGAAGATCCGAATATAAACTTATCTTGTTTTTATCACTTTTGTACGAATATCAATCCATCCATTTGAAAACAGCCTCAGCATGTATATGCCGGTTGGCAAGGATGAAGTGGACATCCTGACTTGGTTAATCCCTTTGTTCAGTGCGACTGAATTGACAGCAACCATTTGACCGGTCATGTTGAATAAACCAATTGTTGCCTGTGTCCCGTTTTTTATATCCAGGGAGACAAACAGATGATCAGTCACAGGATTTGGGTATACCGACCAATTGGATACAATACTGCCTGGATCTCTAATTCCTAAAATACTATTACCGGTAAAGGTCATGATCACCTCTGCATGTGGTCTTTCAGCCGTAATGGTGATCATAACCTGATCACTCCTGATCCCGGGCATCTCCGGTTGGAGGTAATAAATTCCATAGGCCAGTGAGGAAAAATCAAATGTTCCGTCCGTTAAAACCCGTGCGAATCCGATGGTCTTTCCCTGTTCATCTTTCAATAACATGTTGATCTTATCCATAAGAGAACTTTTTAATCCACCCATGTTTATCATTCCTGAAGCTGATCCCGGTCCGGGAGTCATCTGATCCGATGGAACCAGGTTGATATTATATGGATTCTCCGGAGTACCAAGCGAAATCAGGGTGGCTTGTTCCCAGTGGATTACATTGCCGTAATAGGTCGGAAGATATCCGATGGAATCGAATGGGATAGCCATGATATAATAATTGCCGTCAGGAACCTTGGTGAAATAATATATACCATTGGAATCGATAGGGAATACATCAACAAATGGTAAATGATTACCCAGGGTATCAAAGGACATGATCACAACCATTCCAGCTGGAAGAGGGAAATTGCCTTCAAACACCTGCCCGAAGATCTGGTGGTAATTTATACTGTCCCAAATCACAATATCCTGACATAAAGTAGTACCGCAGTTATTCTCTTCAATGGTGAGACATACTGAATAGGTGCCTGTCACAGTATAAGTATGTACCGGGTTCTGAACATTTCCTACGGTACCATCACCGAAATACCAGAGCCATGATTCCGGATTACCGAGAGAAAGATCTGTGAAATCCAGGGTGAGATTTCCAAGGACCGGATCGGTTGTATAGGAGAAATAAGCATGACAACCAGGGCCGGTTCCTACAAACACCGAATCAGAGGTATAATCAAAACAGGTGCTGTCGGCCCCATGGATGGTCAATGTAGCCACATACACGCCGGTGGATGGATAAGTATGTACGGGATTTTGCGCGTATGATGTTGTCCCGTCACCGAATTGCCAGTACCAGGATGAAATATACCCGGTGCCTGCTGTAGATTGGTCGACAAATTGAATGATAAGTTCTGTATTTAGCGAATCGTTATAGTAGGTGAACTCTGCATGGCAGGCCGGTGAAGTTCCGATGGCAAGGATTTTACAGGTAATGTCAGAACAGGTACTATCGGCTCCCTGGATAGTTAGGCAGGCGTTATAGATACCATTTTGTGAATAGGTGTGGGTCGGATTTTGTTCACTGGAATTTGTACCATCACCAAAATTCCAGTTCCAATAAATAATATTACCTGTAGACTCGTCAATGAAATGAAAGGTGTAGGTAGGGTTAATGCTGTCGAAATCGATCCTGAATGCTGCATGGCATCCGCCTCCACCGGTCGAATCCCAAACATTTACCAGAGTGGATGTGAAATCAAAACAGAAAGAAGTACTGTCTCCGATGCTTAATCCAACGATATAAGGTCCGCTGGATGGGAAGATATGAACAGGACTCATTTCCGTAGAGAAAGTTCCATCTCCGAAATTCCACAAGTAGATTCCGTTACCACCAACAGAGCTATTATTGAAATATACCATCAATGGAGCTGGTTGAACATGGGAGAACTCGGCATAACATGTTGAAGGATTGCCCACTAAGATCGTATCGCAGGTTAGAGCGAAACAGGTGCTGTCTTCCCCTTGGATATTCAGGCAGACCATATAAATACCTGGTTGTGAATAGATATGGGATGGATTTTGCAGGTTAGAGGACTGACCATCACCGAAACTCCAGTACCAGCTACTTATGTTACCTGAAGACTGATCGACAAAATGATAGCTATAGAGCGCACTCGAATCAGGATAAACTGTGAATGCGGCTTGGCATATGACATGGGTATTGCAGATCTGAAAATTCCTGATATAGCTACCTACATTAGGATCAAGCTGTACCATTTGCTGGTGCATCTGTTGGTTACAATCCCAGGTCCTTACATACATCAGAATCCCCGTGGGATCGTCAATAAAAACCGAGTCCTGGTAAAACCCATTTGCATTGGTATAAACGGTGGAATAATGGAAGAATCCGTTGAGGGAATCAATCTGGACTACCACCAAATGGTTTGATATGGGTAATCCTGAAATAGTATCTGTAATGGTACCCTCGATGGTTATAACTCCCCTGGCGATAGATGGCGCAACAATTAAAAGGAATATAACAGGGAGAAGCAGCTTTTTCATATTCAATGGTTTTAGGAATGTATAAATTCTTTTGTTTTCTGAAGAAACCGGATCCGTAATGATTTCTGTAATGATAACCCGAAGATATGAAATGGTTGCCTGTAATTCAGTGCAAAATTAAAATTTAACATTGAACCCCACCCTGACGCCCACAGACCAAGGCTTCCACGAAGTCTGCGGCTTCTCGTAAACGGAATTGAAATAATATTTCACCATGGGTTCGACTTCTATCCTCAGGGATTTTGTCAGATTGTAGGAGACATCCAGTCCGGCCATGAATTGCCAGTTAAGATCCACCTGTTCCGGCGATATTTTGTTGATACTTACGACCCGCTTTTTCCCGGGATCATATTCAGTTGACAATTGTTTTGATGCGAGTAATACTGACATTAACGGACCAACACGTATCCCAACCGAGTAACGGCCTGATTGAAAAAAATCATAACCCAATATCAATGGGATCTGAAGGTAAACATACTGCTTTACAACTTTGGGATAATCAAGTTTTAACAGGCTGTCCCAAACATCCCGTCGACTCATATAAAAAGTCGGTATAAAATCCTTTTTGGGTTCGTTCCAGGTAAAATCTATGGAATCCAATTTGTTAAAATATCCCAGGAAATCATTATAAGCAACGGTCAATTCATTTGTGCCTTTGGAAAGAGATAAGCCTGCACCAGTTCTGATGGAAAACGGGCCGAAAGCAAAAGTACCTTCAACAGCAAAATTATGGATGAATTTTTCCCCTTCCAACGTATTGAACATCATTTCAGGTGTATAGTTGACCCCAATAGAAGGTTTGCATTTTCGGTTATTTATGTAAACATCCTGACTGGTTCCATCACGAACAGGTTTTTCAATCACAGATGCCCGTTCAGAGTTCTCTTGATGGGATTTAGTAATATTTGAATCAGATCCCGGAATATATTCTTTGGATTCCATGGCAGTCACGCCGGTTTTTTCGTTATATGTTATGATTCCAGAAGTCGTGGTAGTTGTATAACTGGTGGATAGAGCCTCGCTACTTGAATTGACAACAGGTTTTTCCTCAATATTTTTGTCTCCCGCTAAAGGTAAGGACCAGCATTCTTCTGTAACAAGATCATTCGCATTTAACATCGAATTTTTATTACCCTTATTCATTCCCAGTATCCCCGTGACCTGCTTATCCTGTTTTTTTATTCCTGGATTTGCAAGGGGTAATTCTTGCCCTTCTTTTAATCGCGATTGTGCCGGATTAATGGTTTTAACCTCATTTACAACTGTAATCTTTTGTTTTTCAGTGTTAATTGCTTGATTAATGATGGAAGAGGAAAATCGGGGTTGATTCTGTGTCCTCATGTAACCATTGATTTCTTCAGAATTGAAGAGAAACAAGTAAAGAATTCCTAATACGGATAAAAAGCCAAGAACAGAGAAAATAATCAACCTTTTGGTATTTTTCCTTTTTTCTGTTGATAACTCCATGACATCTTTCAGGAATGCCTTTTTTGCTGCATCCGAAGGAATCATCTTATGGTTACCAAGGAGCTCCCTGAAGAAGTCATCGCTCGAATGGTTATACTTTTTCATAGGTCTGAGGTAATTTTATATTGACCAGGTGATTCATTTTTTTTCTTAAAAGTGCACGCGCTTTCAGGAGTTGTGATTTTGATGTGTTTTCAGAGCATTTAAGAATACCGGCGATCTCCTTATGTCCATATTGTTCAAAAACGTACATATTAAACACAGTCCGGTACCCCACTGGAAGTTCGCAGATCAGTTCAAGGATTTTCTCTTGTCCCAGGCGGAGGCACCTCTCCTCATCATGGTATCCCTCATCATCACTGAGATCGGCTATCTCCTGGATTGAATCGAAATCGGCCAGGTGATGTTTATTTTTCCGGGTACGAAGATAGTTCAGGGCCGTATTGACCATGATTCGCTTAATCCACCCGTGAAATGAACCATTGCTGCGAAATTCAAAGGTGTGAATGCTCCCGATGATCTTTATAAATCCATCATGAAGTATGTCCTCAGCATCTTCACGGTTTCCGCAGTAACGGTAACAGACCCCAAGAAGCAAAGGGGCATAATGGTCATAAAGCGCTTCAATGGCGCTGGGATCACGGGCAATAGCTTTTTTAATGAGTTCTTCTTCCAATATCATCCATTATCACTCAATAAAGTAACACAAATAAGTTAAATGGTTGCCCGGGCATCAAGAAGATTTTTATCTACATAGAGCCGGACCACTGTTTGGCAAAATACGTCAACATGGAAATGGAAAAGCAAAGAGGCTGTCCCTGATGATTGAGACAGCCTCTGAAATGGTATAAATTCCATTAGATACGGAAGTTATTCGCTTTTTCTGATGCGCATCTTGTAGAATGATCGGTATACAAAATAAAGAGCAATGGCAAAGAAAACTACTCCGATATAAGGCGCCATCGCATAGAAACTTTCTGAAATAGCAATTTCCATTGCCAGCAGTCCGAAAAGGGTAGTGAATTTAATGATCGGGTTTAAGGCGACGGAAGAAGTATCTTTAAAAGGATCGCCGACAGTGTCGCCTACGATGGAAGCATCATGCAGGGGAGTCCCTTTTTCTTTCAGATCTACTTCGACTACCTTTTTGGCATTATCCCAGGCCCCACCGGCATTTGCCATGAAAATTGCCTGGAAAAGACCAAAGAAAGCAATAGAGATAAGATAACTTATAAAAAATGAAGCGGCATGGTACCTCAATGGATTTCCTGCCAGGAAGTCTTCGTTTTGATAACCTGAAAGGAAGGCAATGGCAAGGGCAAATGAGAATATAGCGATAAAAATATTGAACATACCGGTCTGGGCATATTGCGTACAGATTTTAACCACCTCTTTGGATGTTTCAACCGAAGCTTTTTTATCAGCATTCTCGTCCAGTTTGATGTTCTTTTTTATATATTCCACTGCACGATAAGCCCCGGTTGTGACTGCCTGAATAGATGCCCCGGTAAACCAGTAGATAACTGCTCCACCTGTCAGAAAACCCAGAATTGTGTATGGATTCAGGATATTCAATATTTCCTCCGGATTGATCCCGAATTTGTTCTTGATAAGCAGGATGAGTGAAAAGATCATGGTGGTCGCCCCAACTACTGCTGTTCCGATCAAAACCGGCTTTGCCGTTGCCTTGAAAGTATTGCCTGCACCGTCGTTTGCTTCAAGATAATGTTTTGCCTTTTCAAAATCAGGTTTGAATCCGAAGTCCTTCTCAATATCAATTGTTGCTTGTGCTTTATCTTCCTCAATAAGTGAAAGCTCATATACCGATTGCGCATTGTCAGTCACCGGACCGTAACTGTCAACAGCGATCGTAACAGGGCCCATGCCCAGGAATCCGAAGGCGACCAAACCAAAGGAGAAAATTGCAGGATAGATCATGATAGCGCTGAGTCCATAGGTACTTGTAAAGTAGGCAATGAACATTAAAACGAGAAACACCATTCCTTGCCAGAATGCACTGAAATTTCCGGCAACCAATCCCGAAAGGATGTTCAGGGAAGCTCCTCCTTCACGCGAAGCAGTAACCACTTCATTTACGTGTCGCGATTTCGGACTGGTAAAAATCTTGGTGAATTCCGGAATCAGCGCAGCGCCAAGTGTTCCACAGTTTATGATAATGGAAAGTGTGAACCAAAGATTGTTACTGAGGTCCCCGATCATGAAATAACTGGCTGCAAAGGTTACAAGTATTGATAACACGGAAGTTATCCAAACCAGATTGGTCAGAGGACGTTCAAAATCAATATCATCTTTTTTCCCATAAATGGCCTGTGAAAATACTTTATTAATGTAAAAAGCTGCAATTGAAGTCAATACCATTAAAACCCTCATAACAAAGATCCAGGTGAGCAATTGTTTCTGGTTCTCAACATCCGCAACCGCAAGGACGATAAAGGAAATAAGAGCAACCCCGGTAACTCCGTAGGTTTCAAATCCATCTGCGGTCGGGCCCACGCTGTCACCGGCATTGTCGCCCGTACAATCAGCAATAACACCGGGATTCCTGGGATCATCTTCCTTTATTTTAAAAACTACTTTCATCAGATCAGATCCGATATCAGCGATTTTGGTAAAAATTCCACCCGCAATACGTAATGCAGAAGCGCCAAGGGATTCACCTATCGCAAAGCCGATAAAACTGGCTCCGGCATAATCTCTTGGAACAAACAACAGGATGATCAGCATCATGATGAGTTCAACACAGATCAGCATTACCCCAATGCTCATCCCTGCATCCAACGGAATACTTAACAGTTTGATCGGTTTTCTCTCCAGCGAAGCAAATGCCATCCTGCTGTTGGCAAGTGTATTCATCCGGATGCCAAACCAGGCTACACTGTAAGATCCGAGAATACCGATCACAGTCCACCCGAGGATCAGAAATACACCGCCTGCCGGCATCGCTTGTAAAAAGCCAAAATAAAAAGCAATGCATAATCCGATGATCACAAAAAGAATGACCAAAAATTTTCCCTGTTGAATGAGATAGGTTTTACAGGTTTCGAAAATAATTTTTGAAACATCGAGCATGGATTGGTGTGCACCAAGTTTTCTAACTTTCCGGAATTGATATAACCCGAAAAGCATGCCCAAAAAACAAACCAGGAAACCGAAGAGCAATAAGTTGTTCTGATTCGTCCCCAGATTAGGGATCGCTAAATCAGCCTCGCTGGCTAATGTCACAAAAGGCAGCAACAGAGCTACCAAAAGGGTACTCAGTCTTTTCATATTTACGAATTTATGTATTTGGAAAGATTACAAAAGTAAAAAGTTTTTTTACATATAACAGTTTTTTTCCATATGTTTTGTCTGTTTGGGAAAATTCCCGTAGGTTTGTAATGGGTAAAAACCGGCATTTCAGGATGGAGAAAATCAGGTTGGAAATCATCGGTATGTCTTACAGCCAGTCGCAAAGCGGAGCCTATGCCTTGATTCTGGGAGAACGGGATGGCAAGCGAAGACTCCCTATCATCATCGGGGGATTTGAAGCACAAGCAATAGCTATAGAATTGGAAAAAATTAAGACACCCCGGCCATTGACCCATGACCTTTTTAAATCGTTATCCGAGGCTTTTACAATATCGCTGACTGAAGTGGTGATCAATAAGTTCAGTGAAGGTGTTTTCTATGCCAAATTGGTCTGTTCCGATGGGAAAGATGAAAAGGAAATTGATTCCCGTACCTCGGATGCTATTGCCCTGGCCCTGCGGTTTAATTGTCCGGTTTATACTTATGAAAGTATCATGACAGCCGCAGGTATATTAATGGAAGAAGAAAATGAAATAGCAAAACCGGAGGAACAACCGGATGAACCGGTAATAGATAAAAAGGAAAATTACTCGGATTTATCTTTGGAGGAGTTGAACGAAATACTCAGAAATGCAGTCATCAATGAGGAATATGAAAAAGCTTCCCGGATACGCGACGAGATAAACAAGCGGAAATAATTCATTCCGTAATTACCCTGAATCGAACTGACCTAATCCTAAACGACCAACTATGGCACTAAAAGCTCGGCTTATCCTGCTTAATTTTTTGCAATTTTTTATCTGGGGCTCATGGCTCCTTACAATCGGGGCCTATTGGTTTCAAACCAAACATTGGACCGGCACTGAGTTTGGCGCGATATTCTCAACCATGGGAATAGCTTCCCTGTTTATGCCTGCTATTGCCGGTATTATTGCCGACAGGTGGCTGAATGCTGAAAAACTTTATGGTATATTTCACCTCATTGCAGCCGGGATCCTTTTTATGGTGCCTAAAGTGAATGATCCCTCGACAATGTTTTGGATTATGCTGATAAATATGATATTCTATATGCCAACTATTGCACTGTCCATCACAGTGGCATATTCATCATTAAAGAACAAAGGACGAGATATTGTGAAAGAATATCCGCCAATCAGGGTTTGGGGTACCGTCGGATTTATTGTTGCGCTTTGGGTCATAAGCCTTACCGGTCTTGAAAAATCCGGAGCGCAATTCTATGTTGCTTCGGCTGCTTCGTTTTTTCTGGGAATTTATTCTTTCACATTGCCAAAGTGTCCCCCATTAGGCCGGGGACATAAAAAATCGTTCATCGATGAGCTTGGATTAAACGCATTCGCCCTTTTTAAAAATACAAAAATGGCGGTCTTCTTTATTTTTGCCATGTTACTTGGTGCCTCCTTGCAATTGACCAATGCCTATGGAGATACTTTTTTACATGATTTTGCAAAAATTCCGGATTATCACGATCTGATCGCCGTTAAATTTCCGGCGATTATTATGTCGATATCCCAGATTTCCGAGACATTGTTCATCCTCACCATCCCGTTTTTTCTGAAGAGATTCGGAATAAAGAAAGTGATGCTGTTCAGCATGATTGCCTGGGTACTGAGGTTCGGACTTTTCGGATTCGGCAACCCTGCCGAAGGTCTTTGGATGATCATTCTTTCCTGTATCATTTACGGAATGGCCTTTGATTTCTTTAATATCTCCGGATCCCTTTATGTTGAAACCCAAAGTGAGCCCGGTATCCGGGCAAGCGCCCAGGGGCTCTTCATGATGATGACCAATGGCTTCGGCGCATTCCTGGGAAGCCGTATCAGTGGAATCGTTATTGATACCTTTTTTACCAGGGGAGATCAGACTTTCGACTGGAAAGGAATTTGGCTCACTTTTGCTGCCTATTCCCTGGTTGTTGCTGTCTTATTCGCCTTGCTTTTCCGGCATAAACACGATCCGAAATCCTTTTCATCCGCACTCATTCACTAATCCCATGTTTTCACCATTTCTCCATTTCACCATCTCACCACTTCCTCATTTCACCATTTCACCATCTCTCCATTTCACCATCTCACCATCTAAAGTATGAGACAATATCTTGACCTGCTTGATTTTGTTTTGAAAAATGGGGTTCATAAAAAAGACCGTACCGGTACCGGGACAATCAGTGTATTTGGTTACCAG
>JALNZC010000070.1 GCA_023229525.1 Bacteroidales bacterium | reverse complement strand
TTACAGTACCACATCGAAAACCATCGATGCACTGATGAAATTGGAGCTTCCCAGTGGAGTGGAGGTTGAAATCAAGGTTTGATCGTAATTAGACACTATTAAGTTAATAACGCAAGAAATAAAAAAATGTCTGGATTAATTGGAAAAAAAGTCGGGATGACCAGTATCTACGATGCCAACGGGAAAAACATTCCATGCACCGTGATTGAAGCTGGTCCTTGTGTGGTAACACAGGTCCGATCCAAGGAAAAAGAGGGATACGATGCCATCCAGCTTGCTTTTGAAGACAAAAAAGAGAAGCATACGACAAAAGCAGAGAAGGGACATTTTGCCAAAGCCGGCATTACCCCGAAAAAAGTTGTGGCTGAATTTACCCGTTTTGAACCCGGTCACCAGAAACAATTCGGAGATATCCTGCAGGTGGATATCTTCACGGAAGGTGAATATATCGACGTTGTTGGTATTTCCAAAGGTAAAGGTTTCCAGGGTGTTGTTCGTCGTCACCACTTCGCTGGTGTTGGTGAGGCTACTCACGGACAGCACAACCGCCTTAGAGCTCCTGGTTCCGTTGGCGCTTCCTCATGGCCTTCAAGGGTCATGAAAGGGATACGTATGGCGGGACGTATGGGTGGTGATCGCGTAAAAGTGATCAATCTGCAGGTGTTAAAAATTATCCTGGATAAAAACCTGATCCTTGTAAAAGGTGCGGTTCCGGGACATAGTGGATCATATGTAATTATTGAAAGATGGAAGTAACAGTTTTTAACATAAAGGGCACTACGACCCCTCGCAAGGCTATGCTCGACGACTCGATTTTTGCGATTGAGCCCAATGATCATGCCATCTACTTGGATGTCAAGCAGTATCTGGCAAATCAACGGCAGGGAACCCACAGCTCGAAGGAAAAGTCTGTTCTTTCTGGAAGTACGAAAAAATTACATAAACAGAAAGGAACCGGAGGATCCCGCAAAGGAAGTATTAAAAATCCACTCTTCCGTGGCGGAGCCCGGATCTTTGGACCTCATCCGCGGGATTACAGTTTCAAGCTTAACAAAAAACTCAAGAAGCTGGCCCGCAAATCGGCGCTAAGTTATAAAGTTAAAGATAATAACATTACTATCGTCGAAGATTTCAATTTCGAGAACCCGAAGACAAAGAACTTCAGTGAATTGTTGAAAAACTTCCAGCTTACCAGAAAGAAAACCCTTGTAGTTGTTGCTAAAATTGAGGAGAATGTCGTGTTGTCTTCTCGTAATCTCAAGCGGGTCAAGGTAATTAATGCCACCGAACTAAATACATATGAAATCCTGGATGCGACTCAGCTCCTGATGACCGAGGGTTCTATTAAGGAAATTGAAAAAATCTACCAGAATTAAACCGATTAATTCGATACGACAATGACAGTTATTTTAAAACCGATCATAACCGAGAAGATGACTCACCTGGGCGAGAAACTCAATCGCTATGGGTTTATGGTTGACCGGAGGGCAAACAAACTCCAGATCATACAAGCCATTAAGGAACTCTATGGAGTTGATGTAACTTCTGTCAATACCATGGTTTTCTCTGGCAAAAACAAGTCACGCTTTACTAAAAGCGGTGTCATTTCAGGCAGGACAAGTACATATAAGAAAGCCATCATCACGCTGGCTAAAGGTGAAACTATTGATTTTTACAGCAATATTTAAATAAATGGCGCTTAAGAAATACAAACCGACAACACCCGGTCAACGGTTTAAAGTAATCAGTAATTATGGTGAAATTACCGCTGATGTTCCCGAAAAGAGCCTGCTGGCTCCATCAAGGAAATCTGGTGGAAGAAACAACGAAGGGAAAATGACCATGCGTTATCTTGGCGGTGGTCATAAACAAATGTACCGCATCATTGATTTTAAACGGGATAAGGAAGACATCCCGGCTTTGGTAAAAACCATAGAGTACGATCCGAACAGGACTTCACGTATTGCCCTGGTTGTATACAAAGACGGTGAGAAGCGATATATTGTTGCTCCACATGGATTAAAAGTGGGACAAACAATTATATCGGGGAAAGGGGTTCCACCCGAGATTGGAAATACCCTTTATTTAAGCGAGATTCCGTTCGGAACTGTCGTTCACAATGTGGAATTACGTCCGGGACAAGGTGCAAAATTGGTGCGTAGCGCCGGTTCCCACGCCCAACTCATGTCGCGCGATGGTAAGTTTGCAATCATTAAGATGCCTTCGGGCGAAACGCGAATGATTTTGCAGACTTGCAAAGCTACTGTTGGTATGGTTTCAAACCTTGACCATAATCTTGAATCATTTGGCAAAGCCGGTCGTACCCGCTGGTTAGGACGTCGTCCGCGTAATCGCGGGGTTGCCATGAACCCTGTTGATCATCCGATGGGTGGTGGTGAAGGGAAAGCTTCCGGTGGCCATCCGAGATCGAGGAAAGGTACTCCTGCTAAGGGATATAAGACCCGTGCCCGGAAAAAACAATCGAATAAGTATATTGTTGAACGGAGGAAAAAGTAAACGATAATAATTTCAATATTACAATATTACAATAATAATATATTATGAGCCGATCACTTAAAAAAGGTCCGTACATCCATTATAAACTGGATAAAAAAATAGCGGAACTTGTGGAATCCAAAAAGAAGACCGTCGTAAAAACCTGGTCACGCGGTTCCATGATCTCTCCTGATTTCGTTGGTCAGACCATCGCTGTGCACAATGGCAATAAATTTATTCCAGTGTATGTTACCGAGAATATGGTTGGTCATAAATTGGGTGAATTTGCCCCGACCCGGATTTTCCGCGGTCACGCAGGAAACAGAGATAAAGCAAAGAAATAACGACCTAATACAAAAGACAAATGGGAGTTAGAACGCGTACAAGAGCCGAGAACCGGAAAGAAACCAAAAAGGCGGTAGTTTCTGCCAAACTGAATAATTGTCCCACCTCGCCACGTAAAATGCGGTTGATCGTTGACCTGATCCGTGGGCAACGGGTTGAACTGGCGCTGCATATTCTGAAAAATAATGCCAAACAACCATCTGAACGAATCCGTAAACTCTTGCTATCTGCTATTGCTAACTGGCAAGCTAAAAATGAGGGGAAGCGGATCGAAGAGAGTGATCTTTTCATCAAGGCTATTTTCGTGGATAGCGGCCGCCAGCTGAAACGCCTTCAGACTGCACCCCAGGGAAGGGCACACCGCATTCGTAAACGTTCAAATCATGTTACTATCCTGCTCGATAGCCGGAGCAACCCGGAAGTTGAAACAGAAGAAAATAAGGAATAACAAAATCATTATGGATAAAATTAAAAGTAAGTTTTAATGGGACAAAAGACCAATCCGATTGCTAACAGGTTAGGCATCATCCGCGGCTGGGACTCAAACTGGTTCGGTGGAAATAATTTTGAGCCCAAGCTGGTTGAGGACGACAAAATCCGTAAATATTTAAATGCCCGTCTTTCAAAGGCCGGTATTTCAAAAATCGTGATCGAACGGACATTGAAGCTTGTAACTGTAACTATTCACACCGCCCGACCGGGAATCATCATTGGTAAGGGTGGTCAGGAAGTAGACAAGCTCAAGGAAGAGTTGAAAAAAATCACCAAGAAGGAAATTCAGATCAATATTTCTGAAATCAAACGTCCGGAACTTGATTCAGTTATTGTGGCAAATACTGTGGCAAGCCAGATTGAAGGCCGTATTTCATATCGCCGGGCGATCAAAACTTCCATAGCCTCAGCCATGCGTATCGGTGCTGAAGGAATTAAAATCATAATCTCCGGCCGGTTGGGTGGCGCTGAAATGGCACGTCGGGAACAGTACAAAGAAGGGCGTATTCCTTTACACACTTTCCGGGCTGACATTGACTATGCTACAGCAGAAGCGCATACCACATACGGACGTATCGGGATCAAAGTCTGGATATGCAAAGGTGATGTGTATGGCCGACCTGATTTGGTACCGGAAGCTCCGGTTGCCAAAATGAAACCTTCGATGCACCGGGGTGGTGGCCCCAAAGGCGATCGTGATCGGGATCGTGACCATGATCGCGGCGGTAGGGACAGAGGACCGCGGAATGATCATGGAAAATCGCATGGGCCCAGGAAGTAACAAAGTATATGACCGCACTTCAACCGGTCAACCATCAAAAGAAAGAGGTAATCATAATACATAATTGAATAATGTTACAGCCAAAGAAAACCAAGTACAGGAAACAGCAAAAAGGTAAAATGAAAGGCAATGCCGGTCGCGGACACCAGTTAGCCTTTGGCTCGTTTGGTATAAAGACACTAGAGGAAGCATGGATTACAGGCCGTCAGATTGAAGCTGCCCGTCAAGCCATTACCCGTCATATGAAACGTGAAGGTCAGATCTGGATCCGGATTTTTCCGGATAAACCAGTCACCAAGAAACCTGCAGAAGTTCGTATGGGTAAAGGAAAAGGCGCCCCTGAATATTTCGTAGCTCGCGTTACCCCAGGCCGTATTCTTTTTGAAATCGATGGTGTTCCCGCGATCACTGCCAAAGAAGCATTGCGGCTTGGAGCGCAAAAACTTCCGGTACAGACCCGAACAGTAGTTCGTAAAGATTATACAGAAGAAGCAGTATAACTATGGTGACCCGCAACCCGATACGGTTCAACAATATATAACAAGAAAATGGAACAGAAAGTCGTAAGAGAATTAACAACAGGTGAAATCCAGGAGAGACTGGATGAAGAAAAGCGGCAATTGACAAAGCTCAAACTGAACCATGCCGTTTCTCCGCTTGAAAACCCAAATAAAATCAAGGCTTACCGCAAGACCATTGCCCGCCTTCAAACCGAATTGCGTCACCGTTCTCTAAACGGTGAACAAATCATCACAGCAGGCAAAAAAGGATTGTAAAGTCACGCCTAATGTGACTCAACAAAAGAGACAATATGGAAACGAGAAATTTAAGAAAAGAAAAAACCGGCATCGTCGTTAGCAATAAGATGGAGAAATCTGTCGTCATTGAAGTCGAAAGAAAAGTAAAGCATCCGAAATACGGTAAGTTTGTAAAGAAATCCTCGCGCTTTATGGCCCACGATGAAAAAAATGAATGCAGCGAAGGGGATAAGGTTCGTATCGCTGAAACCAGACCACTCAGTAAAAATAAGTGTTGGAGACTTGTAGAAATCATTGAAAAGGTTAAATAACCATGATACAACAGGAGTCAAGATTAACAGTAGCAGATAACAGTGGAGCCAAGGAAGTTCTTTGTATCAAGGTCCTTGGCGGAACACGTAAACGCTATGCCCGCGTCGGCGATCGCATCATTGTGACCGTAAAAAATGCACTTCCTTCAGGCAATATTAAAAAAGGAACAGTTTCCACAGCGGTGGTAGTAAGAACCAAAAAAGAGATCCGTCGTGCCGACGGTTCTTACATTCGCTTCGATGACAATGCTGTTGTGCTGCTCAACAGTGCAGGCGAATTGATCGGTACCCGTATTTTTGGTCCGGTTGCCCGGGAACTACGTGAAAAACAATTTATGAAAATCGTTTCTTTAGCACCTGAAGTGCTGTAAGCACATACTAAACGAATATGCAAAAGAAGTTACATATCAAAAAAGGCGACACGGTAATGATCATTGCCGGTGATTCAAGAGGCCAGCAAGGCAAAGTGTTACGTGTAGATACCGATAAATATATGGCCATTGTGGAAGGGGTAAACATGGTATCGAAACATACCAAACCCAATGCCAAAAGCCCTCAGGGCGGTATCGTTAAGAAAGAGGCACCCGTGAATCTTTCAAATCTGAAGCTGGTTGATAATTCCGGGAAACCGACACGCATCGGCAGGAAACTGGATCCAAAAACTGAAAAATTGGTTCGTTATTCTAAAAAATCAGGGGAGGTTATCAAGTAATGGCATATAAACCGAGATTAAAAGAAAAGTATCTGAAGGAAGTTGTTCCTGCTTTAATGCAGCAATTCAACTACAAAAGCTCCATGCAGGTTCCGCGCATCAATAAAATTTGCCTCAATCAGGGACTGGGCATTGCCAATACCGACCGGAAATTTATCGATAACGGCATTGCAGAAATGACGATGATCACAGGTCAGAAAGCGGTGTCGACCAAATCGAGAAAAGACATCTCAAACTTCAAACTGAGAAAAGGAAATCCCATTGGCGTACGGGTTACACTCCGTGGTGAACGCATGTATGATTTCCTTGACCGTTTGATTTCCGTTGCGATACCCCGTGTACGTGATTTCCGCGGCGTAAATGATAAAGGTTTTGACGGACGCGGGAACTATACCCTTGGTATTTCGGAACAGATCATCTTTCCCGAAATCGATATTGATAAGGTAACCCGTATTAACGGACTGGATATCACGTTTGTGACCTCTGCCCGCAACGATCGTGAAGCCCATGCCCTGTTAAAAGAATTTGGAATTCCTTTTAAAACAAAGTAAAATATGGCAAAAGAATCCATAAAAGCCAGAGAGCATAAACGCGAAAAGATGGTTGAGCAATTTGCCGCCAAGCGTAAGGCACTGAAAGAAGCCGGTGATTATATTGCCCTTCAGAAGCTACCTAAAAATGCGTCCCCAGTGAGGTTACACAACCGTTGCAAACTCACAGGGCGTCCGAAAGGATATATGCGCCTTTTTGGTATTTCCCGTATTAATTTCAGAGAAATGGCCAATAAGGGACTGATCCCGGGTGTAAAAAAAGCCAGCTGGTAATACGAAAAGATATTTTCGGGAAGTATATCAATGCATCCTGACAGAAAAAAGATATAATAAACAATTAAAAAAAAGAATAATGGTTACGGACCCCATTGCAGATTATTTGACAAGAATCAGGAATGCCGTAATGGCCAATCACCGGGTTGTTGAAATTCCAAAATCGAAGATCAAAGAAGATATCACCCGGATCCTCTTTGAAAAAGGATATATCCTTAACTACAAAGTGGAAAATGAACCGCACCCGGGAATCATAAAGATCGCCCTGAAGTATCATCCGGTTTCTAAACTTTCGGCCATCAATGCCCTCCTCCGGGTTTCCAAACCCGGCTTACGGAAGTATGTTGACAACGATCATCTGCCCCGTGTATTGAACGGACTTGGAATAGCCATCCTTTCAACTTCACAGGGTTTAATGACCGACAAAGAAGCTAAGGTAAAGAAAGTTGGCGGTGAGGTATTATGTTATATCAGTTAATTAGGAGAGCTTAATCATGTCAAGAATAGGAAAACTACCAATTACATTGCCCGATGGCGTACAGGTTACTATCTCCGATACAAATTTGGTAACTGTTAAAGGGAAACTGGGTCAATTGCAACAGCAAGTCGATCCCAAGATTTCTGTAAAAGTAGAAAACAATATCGTGACCGTCGAACGTCATTCCGAAGAGCGCGATGACCGTGCAAAACACGGGTTGTACCGTTCACTTATAAATAATATGGTTAAAGGCGTTTCTGAGGGATATACCCTGGTACAGGAACTTGTCGGGGTTGGTTATAAGGCTTCCGGAAATGGTCAGCTCCTAGAGCTTTCACTAGGATATTCCCACAATATCCTGATGGAACTGCCGGACGCGATTAAAGTCAAGACCAACGCAGATAAAGGTAAAAATAATACAATTATCCTAAATTCTGTAGATAAACAGCTAATCGGACAGGTTGCAGCTAAAATCAGATCGTTCAGACGACCTGAGCCATACAAGGGCAAGGGTATCCGGTTCCAAGGAGAGGAAATCAAGAAAAAAGCCGGCAAATCAGCCGCAGGTCAATAAATATTAGTTGCGGCACATCGCAATGTATCGTGATAGCACTGCAGTGCATCTTAATAAAAAGAGAAAGAAATGGCAATCAAGAGTAGAAAAGAATTTCGCAGGTTCAGGATCAAAAAAAGGATACGTAAAATCGTACAAGGGACTCCTGACAGGCCTCGCATGACGGTATTCCGCAGCAATAAAGCAATTTATGTACAACTGATTGATGATCAGGCTGGTAAAACACTGGTTGCTGCATCGTCAATGGAGAAGGTGATGGATGACCAGACAGGGACCAAATCGGATATCGCCAAAATGGTCGGGAAAGCCATTGCTGAAAAGGCACTGCAGGCAGGAATCGACCGGGTTGTTTTTGATCGTAATGGTTATTTATATCATGGCAGGGTTAAATCTTTGGCGGATGCAGCCAGGGAAGGCGGCCTAAAATTCTAAGGAAGATATGACAAACGTTAATGTAAAAAGAGTTAAATCGAGTGAAATCGAATTCAAGGATCGTCTGGTCAGCATTCAACGCGTAACCAAAGTTACCAAGGGCGGCCGTACTTTCAGTTTTTCCGCGATTGTTGTAGTTGGAAATGAAAATGGCGTAGTTGGCTATGGCCTTGGAAAAGCCAAGGAAGTAACCGCGGCAATTGCCAAAGGAATAGATGATGCCAAGAAAAACCTCATCAAAGTGCCCATTCTCAGGGGAACAATTCCTCACGATCAGCTTGGAAAATACAGCGGTGCACTCGTTTATCTGAAACCTGCCGCTCCTGGTACAGGTGTAATCGCAGGAGGCGCTATGCGTGCAGTTCTGGAGAGCGTGGGTGTAAAGGATGTCCTGGCCAAGTCAAAAGGTTCTTCCAACCCACATAGTGTAGTTAAAGCTACCATCAATGCCCTTATCAAATTAAGGGATCCCTATACGATTGCGCAGCTCAGGGGAATTGAGCTCAATCAGGTATTTAATGGTTAAGTTCACACTTTAAAGGCTCTATTAAGCGATGAAAAAGATTAAAATAACGCAGGTTCGCAGTGGCATCGGAAGACCGTTGCGCCAGAAACGCACCCTCGAAGCTTTGGGGCTCAAGAGGATCCGTCATACGGTTGAACATGAAGCAACACCTCAGATTCTTGGGATGGTGCACAAAGTGATCCACCTGGTGAAGGTGGAAGAAGAAGTTTAATAAGATAAATGATACTGAAATGGATTTAAGCAATCTAAAACCTGCAAAAGGTTCAACTAAAAAAGTAAAGCGTATTGGTAGGGGACAAGGTTCAGGTCACGGAGGAACATCAACCCGCGGTAATAAAGGCGCACAATCGCGTTCCGGATATTCCAAAAAACTTGGTTATGAAGGAGGACAGATGTCACTGGTACGCCGGGTTCCAAAGTTTGGTTTTAAGAACTTTAACCGTGTGGAATATAAGGGTATTAACCTGGATGTCCTGCAACAAATTTCTGAAAAAAAGAATCTTACTGTGATTAGTCCTGAAGTCCTGATTGAAAGCGGGTATGTTTCCAAAAATGACCGGATCAAAATTCTGGGCCGGGGAGAGCTTAAAGTAAAACTCGAAATCTCTGCCCATGGTTTCTCGGCCACTGCAAAGAAAGCAATTGAAGAATTGGGTGGAATCGCTAACACAATTTAAACTCGGTTGAATGAAAAAACTGATCCAAACCTTACGGAACATTTGGAAGATTGAAGACCTACGCAAGCGGATCCTTTATACTATCGGGATCATCATGATATACCGCTTGGGATCGTATGTTGTACTTCCCGGTGTTGATCCGGGCATGCTAGCCAGTCTGCAGAATCAGACTCAATCAGGTTTACTTGGACTACTCAACATGTTTTCTGGAGGGGCTTTTTCCAATGCTTCCATTTTTGCTCTTGGGATTATGCCATATATTTCGGCATCTATTGTGATGCAACTTCTTGGAATGGCAATTCCATATTTCCAGAAATTGCAGAAGGAGGGTGAGAGTGGACGAAAAAAGATCAATCAGATGACCCGTTATCTCACTGTGATTATTCTGATCTTCCAGTCACCTGCATACATTGCAAATCTCGCGTCCCAGCTTCCTGCTGAAGCAATCTACCCATTTAATCCAAATACAACACTCCACACCGTATTTTCATTTTTCGGGTTATCATCCATCGTTTACCTTACAGCAGGCTCCATGTTTGTCATGTGGCTTGGCGAAAGAATCACGGATAAGGGGATCGGGAATGGTATATCACTTATTATTATGATTGGGATCATGGCCCGCTTACCATTCGCATTGTTTGGTGAACTTGTTTCGAGAATGGAACAGAAAGGTGGCGGACTTGTATTTTTTGTCGTTGAAATAGCTTTCCTTGTTCTGGTAATCCTTGTTACCATCCTATTGGTTCAGGGAACCCGTAAAATTCCTGTACAATATGCAAAGCGGATTGTCGGGAACAAGCAGTATGGAGGGGTTCGCCAGTACATTCCACTAAAGGTAAATGCCGCCGGTGTAATGCCCATCATTTTTGCCCAGGCCATCATGTTCCTGCCGCTGACCATTGCGGGCTTTGCAAGCAATGAAACATTGACAGGTTTTGCCAGGGTTTTTACAGATATCAATGGTTTCTGGTATAATTTTGTTTTCTTCATTCTGATTATTTTATTTACTTACTTTTACACTGCAATAACGGTCAACCCCAATCAAATGGCGGAAGACATGAAGAAAAACGGGGGATTTATTCCTGGGGTAAAACCGGGAAAAAAGACGTCGGAATTTATTGATGATGTAATGTCACGCATTACCTTGCCAGGTTCCATTTTCCTGGGATTTGTCGCCATCATGCCGGCGCTCGTCCGGATGGTGGGTATCACTTCCCAATTTGCACAATTTTATGGAGGTACCTCCTTGCTGATTTTAGTTGGAGTTGTGCTGGATACATTACAGCAGGTTGAAAGTCATTTATTAATGCGCCATTACGACGGGCTGACTAAATCGGGAAGGATCAAGGGACGTTCATCTTATTCCGTAACCGGATGATGACTAATGTTTAATGAACAACAAGTGGTTGTAAAATCGGCTGACGAGATTGAAATACTGAGGGAAAATGCGATAATTGTAAGTAAAACCCTCGCCGAAGTTGCAAAATTTATAAAACCCGGTGTTACAACAATTACACTGGATAAAATAGCTGAAGAATTTATCCGGAAGGAAGGGGCGATACCCGGATTTAAAGGTTATAGGGGATTCCCGGCGACCCTGTGTATCTCGGTGAACGAAGAAGTCGTTCATGGAATACCAAGTGAAAGAGTTCTTAAAAATGGTGATATAGTTTCGATCGACTGCGGATGCCAGAAAAATGGTTTTTACGGTGATTCAGCATACACTTTCGCAATAGGTGAAGTGAATGCCGATGTGATGGATTTACTGAAACGTACCAAAGATTCGCTTTTTCTTGCCCTTGATTGGGCGATTTCAGGAAAACGTGTCGGGGATATCAGTTCAGCAATACAGAATTACGTGGAATCATTTGGCTATTCAGTAGTTAGAGAGCTTGTTGGACATGGGATCGGAAAGCAGTTGCATGAGAAACCGGATATCCCGAATTATGGGAAACGAGGTTCGGGAGCAAAATTACCAACGGGTTTGACGATCTGTATTGAACCCATGATCAACATGGGTACCAAAACGGTTGTTCAAGCTCAGGATGGATGGACTATCCGAACTGCTGACCGGATGCCTTCAGCACATTTTGAATTGACGGTTGCGGTGCAGAAAGACAAAACGGATGTGCTCTCAACTTTTCGGTATATTGAAGAAATACTCGGACCAAGCAGTATATAAAATGGCAAAACAATCTTCAATACAACAGGATGGCACCGTAATCGAATCCCTCGGCAATGCGATGTTCCGTGTGGAATTGGAAAACGGACACGTGATTACCGCACATATCTCGGGAAAAATGCGGATGCATTACATTAAAATATTACCCGGGGATAAAGTAAGGATCGAAATGTCGCCTTATGACTTGACAAAAGGAAGGATTACGTTCAGATATCAATAGTACTAAAGTAAACGTAAAATGAAAGTTAGAGCATCCATAAAGAAAAGATCTGCAGATTGTAAAATCGTACGCAGAAAAGGCAAATTGTTTGTCATTAATAAAAAGAACCCGAAATTCAAACAAAGACAAGGTTAAAATTTCATAAACATAAAAATAGGATATTATGGCCAGAATTGCAGGTATTGACCTACCTAAAAATAAACGCGGTGAAATTGGGCTGACCTATATTTTCGGAATCGGCAGGAGTACAGCTCAGAAAATTCTGACGTTGGCTGGAGTTGATTGGAATAAAAAGGTGCAGGATTGGAATGATGAAGAACAGAATAAAATCCGTACCCTCATCAACGACAATTTTAAGATCGAGGGTGCTTTGCGTTCGGAAGTCCAGATGAACATCAAACGATTGATGGATATCGGTTGTTACCGTGGAATCCGCCATCGTTTGGGCTTACCCACACGCGGACAGAGTACGAAAAATAATGCCCGCACAAGAAAAGGCAGGAAAAAAACGGTTGCCAATAAGAAAAAAGCAACCAAAGGTTAATCGTTAATGAACGTAGTAATATAGTATATGGCAAAGACTGAAAAAAGTTCAAAGAAAAGGGTCGTTAAAGTTGATGCGATTGGAAAAGCTTATGTCAACGCCTCATTTAACAATCTCATCATCACATTAACAAACAACGGTGGTCAGGTTATCAGTTGGTCATCCGCAGGAAAAATGGGGTTCAAGGGTTCCAAGAAAAATACCCCTTATGCAGCCCAGATGGCTGCTCAGGATGCTTCAAAGGTTGCCTATGATCTTGGCCTTCGGAAGGTTAAGGTCTATATTAAGGGACCTGGAGCAGGACGTGAATCGGCCATTCGTACCCTGCATACGGCCGGCATTGAAGTAATGGAAATTGTTGATATCACTCCATTGCCTCATAACGGATGCCGCCCGCCTAAACGCCGCAGAGTTTAATGGTGAAAAACCGCAACATTGGAATAAGAATTAAATAACCGAAAAAATATATCAATTACCATGGCAAGATACATTGGTCCGAAATCCAAGATTGCAAGAAGATTCAGGGACCCTATTTACGGACCTGATAAAAGTTACGAGAAAAAAAATTATCCTCCGGGAATGCATGGCCAGACAAAGCGTCGTGCCAAGACCTCAGAATACGGTACACAGTTGACCGAAAAACAAAAGGCTAAATATACTTATGGTATTCTTGAACGTCAGTTCAAAAATACATTTCTAAAAGCCGCCCGTAAAGGGGGCATCACCGGTGTCGTTTTATTACAACTGATCGAATCACGCCTTGATAATGTGGTATACCGTCTGGGTATCTCACCAACACGCGATGGCGCCCGTCAGCTTATCGGTCACCGGCATATTCTGGTGAATGGTAAAGTGGTCAATATCCCATCATTTGAAATTCGCCCCGGTGATATCGTAGCCGTTCGCGAGCGTTCCAAATCTTTGGAAATTATTACAAATGCGCTTGCAGGTCGCGGCAATCAGTATCCCTGGATGGAATGGGATGGAAATATGATGACAGGAAAATTCATGAGTTACCCGGAACGTGATCAGATACCGGAAAATATTAAGGAACAGCTTATCGTCGAGTTGTATTCGAAATAATAAATTCTCGT
>JALNZC010000015.1:65425-86499 GCA_023229525.1 Bacteroidales bacterium | reverse complement strand
GAGTACCAAACAATCATTGCCAACGCAGACAAACTGTTTACCGATAAATCATATACCCTTGCAAGGACGGAGTATTCAAATGCGTCGGCCCTGAAACCGGCCGAGAGTTATCCGAAGGAAAAAATTACCCTAATCGACAATCTTCTGGCTGGTATTGCCGCTCAAAAAGCGACGGATGAAAAATATCAAACTGCGGTGGCGAATGCGGATAAACTGATGTTGGCTAAAACATACGATCAAGCCAGGATAGAATACGTAAAAGCAGGTGAAATTAAACCGGATGAGCAATATCCCAAAACCAAGATCGGGGAGATAGATAAAATATTGGCGGATCTGGCAGCGCTGAAATCACTTGATGAGAAATATAGCGCCGCGATAGCAGGAGCGGATCAGTTGATGCTGGATAAGACTTACGAAAAGGCAAGAACAGCATACGAGGATGCCGGCAAACTAAAACCCTCGGATAACTATCCAAAAACAAAAATAGCGGAGATTGACCATATTTTACAGAGTATGGCCACTCAAAAAGCCTTGGATGAGCAGTATACCACAGCGATCAGGAAAGGGGATAGCCTGCTTGCTCTGAAAGTTTATGAAACATCCCGGTCAGCATACCGGGATGCATTGAAAATAAGACCTGAGGAAAGCTATCCGAAAGAAAAGATCGCTGAAATTTCACTGGCTTTGGAAGAAATGGCCCGAAAGGCTAAACTGGATAACGAGTACCAAACAATCATTGCCAACGCAGACAAGCTGTTTACCGATAAATCATATACCCTTGCAAGGACAGAGTATTCAAATGCATTGGCCCTGAAACCGGCAGAGAGTTATCCGAAGGAAAAGATCACCGTGATCGACAATCTTCTGGCTGGTATTGCCGCTCAAAAAGCAACGGATGAAAAATATCAGACTGCGGTGGCGAATGCAGATAAGTTGATGCTGGCTAAAACATACGATCAGGCCAGGGCAGAATATATCAAAGCAGGAGACATTAAACCCGATGAACAATATCCCAAAACCAAGATCGGGGAGATAGATAAAATATTAGCGGATCTGGCAGCACTGAAATCACTGGATGAGAAATATAGCGCCGCGATAGCAGGAGCGGATCAGTTGATGCTGGATAAGACTTACGAAAAGGCAAGAACAGCATACGAGGACGCCGGTAAACTGAAACCATCAGAGATCTATCCAAAAACAAAACTAGCGGAGATTGACCGTATTTTACAGAGTTTGGCCACTCAAAAAGCCTTGGATGAGCAGTATGCCACAAAGATCAGGAAAGGGGACAGCTTGCTTGCTCTGAAAGTTTATGAAACATCCCGGTCAGCTTACCAGGATGCATTGAAAATAAGACCTGAGGAAAGCTATCCAAAAGAAAAGATCGCTGAAATTTCCCAGGCACTGGAAGAAATGGCCCGAAAGGCTAAACTGGATAACGAGTACCAAACAATCATTGCCAACGCAGACAAACTGTTTACCGATAAATCATATACCCTTGCAAGGACGGAGTATTCAAATGCGTCGGCCCTGAAACCGACCGAGAGTTATCCTAAGGAAAGGATCACCGTGATCGACAATCTGCTGGCAGGTATTGCAGCTCAAAAAGCGACGGATGAAAAATATCAGGCTGTGGTGGCGAATGCGGATAAACTGATGTTGGCTAAAACATACGATCAAGCCAGGATAGAATACGTAAAAGCAGGAGACATTAAACCGGATGAACAATATCCGAAAACCAAGATCGGGGAGATAGATAAAATATTGGCGAATCAGGCAGCACTGAAATCTTTAAATGAAAAATATGCAGTAACGATTGCAAAAGCGGATCAATTGCTCACATCCAAAACTTTTGATCAGGCAAAATCAGAATACGGAAACGCTTCGGCAATGAAACCGGAAGAAAAATATCCGAAAGAAAAAATAAACCAGATTGATTCAGTACTTGCCTCAATGGCCAGGCAAAAAGCGTTGGATGAAGAATATTCCGCTGTTATTACTGATGCAGACACAAAGTTTTCCTCAAAATCTTTTGAACTGGCCAAAACCGGATATCTCAAAGCTTTGGCATTAAAACCGGGTGAACAATACCCTGAAGACAGGATTGCAGAAACCGATAAGGCATTGACTGACGCAGCAAGGCTTAAGGCAATCGACGCTCAGTATACTGCAGCGTTGGGTACTGCCGATAAATTGTTGAATGAAAAATCGTATGAACAGGCAAAAACTGCATATATTGATGCTGGGAAAATCAAACCCGGTGAACAGTATCCTAAAGACAAAGTATCCGAAATCACTGCGATACTCCTTGATCTTGCTCAAAAAAAATCGTTGGATGAAAAATATAAGGGTGTCATTGACCGTGCCGATCAATTTTTCACCTCAAAGAATTGGGATATGGCCAAGCAGGAATACGGGAATGCCAGGAAATTAAAGCCAACAGAACAATATCCGGCAGATAAAATTCTGGAAATTGACGGAATAGTAGCAGAAATAAAGGCAGTGGAAGACAATTACAAAAACACCATTACCCGTGCGGATCAATTGTTTACGCAAAAAAAATATGAAGATGCCCGTACCGAATATCAGAATGCACTGGTTGTAAAACCGGAAGCAACTTATCCGAAAGAAAGATTGGAGGCCATTATTAAGGCACTTGAGGAATTGCTGGGTAAGCAAAAACTCTACGAAAATCTATTGGCGAGTGGAGATAATTCTTTGAAGGACAAGGATTACGTGATGGCTAAAGATAATTTTCAACAAGCTTTGTCCCTCTTTCCGCAAGAATCCTATCCAAAAGACAGATTGAACCTGATCACTGCGAGGATGGATAGCCTATATCGTGCAAATAAGGCGCTTTATGACAAAGCGGTTGCAGAAGGTGATAAATTTTTCAATTCATTTGAATTTGATAAAGCTGTGGATGCCTTTACCCAGGCAATGAATTTTCTTCCGATGGAAAATTATCCACGTGAAATGATTGTAAAAATCCGACGGACCATCGCTGAAAACGCCATTGCCGATGTCCTTAATTCACCTGTAACTATTGTGGCAGGGGATGAAAAACAATTTTCTTTTTCTCCGGTAAACATAGCCGCCCGTAAAAATAACTTTGTTTACCTGAAAATGAAAAACTTATCCAACAAACCTTTTAATATTCTTATGCGCTATGGTAAAGATAAACAACCCAACGGTGGTGTAGTTATCCGCAATCTTAGCACAGATGGGAAAGTGAATGAACGCCTGGTGAGTGTAAAGGACCAGGACCTCTGGTACCGGGCTGACAATAATTGGATCAGTCTTTATCCTCAGGGGGGTGATATTGAAGTCTCTTTCATCCAAGTATCCCGGGCAAAATAGTGTATCTTCTGCATCTTGCGTAAATGAGTGATTGAGTGATTGAAGGAATGAGTGATTGAGTGATTGAGTGATTGAGTGATGGTTTCCAGGACAAAATTGTGTGTATTCTGAATCAGGATCAGTTTTTTATACCTTGGGAGGGGAACAATTTATCACGGTTAATCTATTGAAGGGTTTTTGTTTCCTGGGTTTTCTACAAATCTTTTTGTTATGATCCTAAGTAAATTTCCCGGCATCATTTATTTTTTAGCGTTATCAATGTGATTTCGGGATTAATACCAACTCTGCCGGTGTAACCGATGCTTCCCAGTCCCTGGTTAACATAAAGAAACTGGGACCCTCCGGCGGTAGTCTTTGCGTACAATCCGCACCATTGCTTGAATAACCATTGTGCCGGACTCCAATGGATACCCCAACCATCAATTCCAAATTGCCCCCCATGCGTATGACCTGAGAAAGTGATATCGATGTTTGGATACTTCCGGCTGATAATACTATCCCAATGACTTGGATCGTGTGACAGCAAAAGTTGAACAGCCATTTTTTCAATTCCTTTCTGTGCCCGATCAATATCTCCATTGCGCTGGAAACGCCGAAGAGCGCCCCAGTTTTCAACACCAATGATGGCTATACTGTCTGATCCTTTTTTTATCAGATCATGCGTATTGAGTAATAATTTCCACCCAAGTTTTTTGTAAAAAGTTTTTAAATCTTCCATATTCTGCACTTTTGCTGCTGTCGATGACCATTTCATGTAATCTCCATAATCGTGATTTCCCAGAATAGCATAGATCCCAAACGGGGCCCTGAGATTTGCCAGGATGGGTTCATAACCCTTCCCATCTGCAGTACAATAATTGAACATATCACCAGTAAAAAAAATCACATCCGGACGAAGGTCATTGATGATTGAAACAGATTCATTAAGTTTTTGCATGGATGGCCAGCTCCCAAGATGGACGTCAGAGAACTGAACAATTCTGAATCCATCAAATGCAGGTGGGAGATCGCTGACAGGAATGGTTTGCTCCCTGACCTGAAAATTGTATAAGCCGAACACAGTTCCTGAAAGCAAAAGAAGGAAAAATGCCACTCCAAGCACCCACCCGGTAAGTAACAGCGATTTTTTTCGATTGGCCGGCCAGGATATTTTAGTCTTTCCAAAGCGTAAATACAAATAAATCAGACGACTCAATCTAACCAAGTCTGCGATGATCAATCCAAGGATTGGGAAGAGTTTTGCAACATAGATAATAAGTATAAAACTGGTGATATGGGTGCGTATGGGCTGATACCATGTAATAAATGGAACCAGAAAACCGTAAAGTGTTAAACCAAGGATCAATGCAAGTGGAAACCAATACGCCAGGTAAAAGGTTAATCGCTTGACTGGCTTCATTCTCAATATCCCGGGACGGATGGAGAACCACAAATAAGCATCAAAAAGGAGCAGGAAAAAGAAAATTTTAAGAAAACCCGCATTTTTCGGGAAGGCAGAAGTTAAAATCAATATAAGGATCAGAGTAAAAAGAGAAAAAAGGATGGGGAAAAAAAACTTCTTCATTTGTTTTTCACATAATTAACCAATCCTTTAGCCTTAAATATTTTCATGAGCTTCGAAGGCAAAGGGGCAAAAGAGAATTTGCGGTCCCCGATTATGACGAACCCATTCTCAAAATCAACATCAACCTTATCTCCTTGTTTATATGCATCAACTGCTTCAGACACCAGGATAATCGGTAATCCCTGGTTAACTGAGGACCGGTAGAAAATCCGGTTGACCGATTTACAGATGACCGCTTTTATCCCGGCAAAAGCCAGTCCGACGGAAGGATGTTCGCGCGAGCTTCCGCATCCAAAATTTGCTCCAGCCATAATGATATCACCCTCCTTTACCCGATCGGCAAAACTGTTATCAAAACCCTTAAAAAGGTAGGGCATAATTTTTTCTGGTTCCGAACTTTGTACATTGTAGGTCAGATTCCCTGCAAACATTTGGTCGGTGTTGAGATTAGATACATCGGCATAATTCCAGGTTCCCTGGCTATAGCGGTCCTCACCCTCTTTGATATCGATTGTGGAACTTTGCAGAGGGTGATAAGGAAACCGGTCCTTTGACTGTATCCCGCGGGGATCTGAAATTTCACCCCGGAGCGCCGAAAGGGCAACGGTGGTAGGTGAAGCAAGGTAAACATTGGCGGCATTGTTGCCCATTCGTCCTTTGAAATTACGGTTAGCAGTAGAAATTACATTAACGTTGTCAGCTGGAATCCCTTGACCTGTGCCAAGGCATGGGCCGCAAGAAGCAGATAAAACGTTGGCGCCGGCATCAAGGAAGATCTCAATCAAACCCTCCTTTAATGCTTTAGAATAAATTTCTTTGGAAGCAGGAATGATCTGCAACTGCATATATTTTGGAATTTTATAGCCTCTCAGTACTAAGGCTGCTTCACGGAGATCTTCCATCCGCCCGTTGGTGCATGTCCCGATGAGCGCTTGCTGGATCTTTGTTCCTTGTACTTCTGATACAGCCTTAATATTATCAACATGGTGCGGGGCTGCAACAACAGGAAAAACCTCTTCCAGATGGATAGTGATTTCTTTCAGATAAGATGCGTCCGCATCGGCCCAAAGCCCATCGATCTTGGTGTTAAAATAAGCTTCGAGTACTTCATCAGCAGGGAAAACAGCATTTTTAGCGCCCATTTCGGATGCCAGATTTGATAATACCATTCTGTCGGAAATGGTCAGGGTTTTAACGCCATCACCATGATACTCGATTGACATGTAATCGGCACCACTGGAACCGATCATACCAATTATCCAAAGCGCCAGATCTTTGGCATACACACCGGTTTGCAAACGACCCTTCAGGGTGATCTTTATCGATTCGGGAACCCGGAACCATGTTTCGCCCTGTTTCCACAAACCGGCTGTTTCCGTACGGTCAATCCCTGCAGCAAAAGCATTAAATGCACCGGCAGTACTTGTATGGCTGTCACTTCCCACAATAATCATTTTGGGCTTGGCATAGTATGACATCAATTGATGACAGATACCATCACCTACATCATGAAATTTTTTAATTCCAAATTTTTCCACAAAATCCCTTATCGTTTGATAATCGTTGGCAAGTTTGGAATTGGTAGGTGGTGCATTGTGATCGAGGGTAATGACCAAAGTATCCGGATTGGCAATGGTAGTCCCACCCATTTTTTTAAAGGTGCTATAGATACTGGATGTGTTATCATGCGATAAAATGAGTTCAGGCCGGGCAAAGACAATACTTCCCTTTACGGCTCCGAATATTTTTTCTGCAAATGTTTTACCGATCATAATATAAGATTATTAGTGGCACCTTGTTTTATATTCAGTGTTCAAATTTATGAAAATCTCCCGTTAACCCTGCATTTTAAAGCCGATGAAAATAATTTTGTTTAACCCGTGGGAATTTCTAATTTTGCAGCCCCGATTCTAAAACATTTCGGCCATAATTCATACCGGCAAACGGAGAGGTGGGTGAGTGGCTGAAACCAACAGTTTGCTAAACTGTCGTACGGGAAACTGTACCGGGGGTTCGAATCCCCCCTTCTCCGCTCCGGGGTATAGCGTAGCCCGGTTCATCGCGCCTGCTTTGGGAGCAGGAGGTCGCAGGTTCGAATCCTGCTACCCCGACCAGTGAAATAAAGGGTTCTAAACAATTTCTGTTTGGAACCCTTTATTTATTTGCACCAATTCGCACAAAATTGAAGATAAAAGATAAGATCAATACATTGAAAGTATTTTACTTTTCCATGTATCGGACTTCCGATAAGGGTTAGGACCCACAAAAAAAATCGTTGTCAAGACTATTTTCGGATTACAATTTTTTGGGAAGTCACTTGGAGTTTGTCGTAAATGGTCAAAATATAGACCCCGTCAGGCTGATCACTCAGGTTCAATAACCTGATACGGGATATTGCGACGTTGATATTTTTTTCCTCAAAAACAGTCAACCCAATCGCATTCATGACCTTAATGCAGACCGAAGATTTGTCTGAGTCAAACTGCAGGTAAAATTTTCCGTTATTCGGATTCGGATAGATGGTAAAGCCTAACGAATTTGATGTTCCGCTTCCGGTGTACGATTTGACAAGGCCACTGATAAGATCAGGCATAAAACTGTTCCCATCATAATCAGTTAATTCTTTCACCGTAGGATCATCTTCAAATGACAGAACTGACTCGTCTGTTGAATTGGACAGGAAATGAAGGTTACACAAAACACCTTCGCTGATGGAAACACCATTTACATCGGCGGCCCATACGAATGTTATAGCACCAGGTGCCGGAATTCCCACAGTAACGTCTTCTATTCCTGATATCCAATCGGTAATATTCTTGATTTTCAATTTATTTGAATCGTAATGAACCGTGAATTGGAATGCGCCCATGTTTTCAATATCGGTCATAAGAACGGGAATGATAATTTCATCTATCCCACCCTTGACCGTACCGAGTGCGACGGTACCTTTATGAACAATATCTGTTTTATTTCCGATGGGTACATAAGATCCATTGGCATCACCGTAAGTTATGCCATTGAAATTCTGTGTGACGTTGTTTGTTCCTACCGTAAAAGGTAGTTGGTTGAAATGCCAATCGCCCGACGGAAAAGAATTGGTAATAAAGGCAATCCGCTTCTGGATCTGCAATACATCGGAAGCCGTTAACATTCCTGAACTATTAACATCCCCCGATACAAGGTAAATACCCGTTAGTAATGAAATGTTAGCAATGTGTTTACGGTAAAGCAGTGCATCGGCTGCAGTAACCCCACCCCATGGTTTTGTTGTTGTGACTTCAAAAGTATAATTACCCGGAGGAATTACCGTAAAGGTATAGCCTCCGGAAGCATTGGTGTTGGTGGTTTTAATCACTGTACCTTCGCTGTTCTTCAATTTAACGGTCAATCCTGTGAGCGGCGTATTTATCGGATTGGCATAGGTTATAGAACCCGATACATGGACTCCGGATTCAACAGTTGCCGGGAGTTGGATATAATCGATCCAGACACAATCGCTTCCATTTGATACGTAGCCATCCTTAAAATATTGCCATTTAAAAGTATGATTTCCAACAGCAACAGGGAAGACAGCTCTTGTCCATGGTGTTTCGCCTGCCCATTGCCCTGAATTGGTTCCGTCAATGAAAAATTTAAGATAATCATAATCTGCTTCCGATGAAGTCTTGAAGTAAAATGAAATACTGTCGGGGCTGATTACATCTCTTTGCAGACTAAGGTCACTGGTTTGGTTATCTGTTATGGCGCCGGATTTGGCAGAATACATTCCTTCGAAAGGATCAATATTTGTGATTACCCAAGGTTGATTACCCCCGGAGTTCCATGGAAAACGTGAAAAGTCGTCCGTCTCAAAATCCTCGACTATCAATCCGATTTTCTGAGTAAATTGTTTCTGAGCAGAATACATTCCGGATGTTACATTATATGTAAATGTAACTGATGTATTGAAGGGTGCATCCGGGCTTACCGAAACATTGAATACCGCATCCAGTGTATCACCAACTGCCATATTTCCCATATTACAGGATCCAACGTTTATAGTAATGTATGGACTGGAACAGGTTAGGACACCTACGGTACTCGCGGCTAAATATCCGCCCGAATTGGAAGTGGTAATCAAGAGGTCGGCGATATCGCCGGGATCCAGGACACCATTGGTATTTCCGGGAGCAGAAGGTGGTGGAATTTCCATAACAACCATTCCACCTATAGAAAATGTTGGTGCATAAGGACTTATTGTGAAGATGCTCGTCCATGTGCTGCTTCCGTCGGTGGCCGTAAGTGTGAAAAGAATAGTCGTTCCATTTGGAATATCGTTCGTAGCCTGAATAGTAAAAGCATTATCAACCGTCTTTGTATCACCTGCGTTGAAATCGCTAAAAAATGCTACCGTATCAATCAGATTGATATAGGGCGAACCACAGGATAAAGTAACGTTTACATTCGTAGCAGGCTGGTCTCCAAAGTTGACCATTGTCATATTAAGGCCAACGGATTCACCAGTGGATAACTTGCCATCGGGGTCATTAATTTGGTAAGATTGAAATCCCACCCCCGGTTGATGGGCTGGTATAAACACGGGAATATCCAGTATTTCATGCCAGGATCGCACGTTGTTTTCCACGAATAAGGCAAGCCTGACAGGGTAACCTCCCGGAAGATTGTGGATCAATGAGAAATTAAAAACCGAATTCAATACAACTGGTTCCCCCGGATTCAAAATTGGAACAGAGACAAGGCTATCGGTGACCAAACAAGATGTATCCATAGATTTCAGATGAATCACTAAATCCTGAATGACAATTTGCCCGGTGTTCACCAGTGTTAATTTCAGTTGGGCTGGTACACCAAATTTTAACTGACCATCAACTCCGCACAACACCTCATGAGTCATACTCAAACCGGTAGATAACATTAACAATCGTGAATCAGAGAGGTTTTCTTCATCTGTAACCATGACCGGAATTGCATAAATTTGGGTTGAATCGGCATCCTTAACAGAGAGCATACCATTTGGTTTAAGGCTGATATCGGAAGGACTCGGCGATGAAAGGAATCTTGTTGCATTCCCAGCCAGGGTATCGGCATTCCATTGGGCTTCGATATCGAAATCCTGAGAATCCCCTTTGGACATTCCTGTGTAGATGGTTGGTAATATCGGACCTCCGTTCATAATCCCGTACCTGAATTCGAAACGCCCGTCCGGATATAGGATAACCGCGAAATTGTTGTTTGAATTGCTTTCATGGCCGGATACAGAAGCTTTCCACCAGATGACTGCCGCGCTGGCATCGGCTTGGTAATACACGCCATCATTTTTTGACGGGATGTAAGTATACATTTGTGAAAATGCCGGACTGATCAATGGGAACATCTGAAGCATCGCAAGCTCGTCGGTGATGTAAGGAGCAGGCAAAGACTGTGGTTCAAAGGAAATGAACCCATAGAAATTGATATAGATGCTGTCGTACATTGCTCCGTAATAGGGAAAAGGAAAAGGAAGAGCCTTGGCTGTATAAGGTCTCAGGTCACTGATTTTTGTCAGTGGTGTTCCGGTATTTACAGGAGGGTAAGCGGGAAAAGGTTGTTTTGAATAGTTTTGGTGAAGCGACCACGTATAGGGCGCTGTTCCACCCGAAGCCTCAAGTTGAACTTCATATGGCTTGCCTGGATGAAAGGGTGGTAACTCGGTTGTTGTGATCTGAACTTTGGAAGTGTTAACCGTGGCCACTGCAGAAACCAAGGTCAGGTCATTATCCAGGATATTCACAGGTGTGGTTGTCGCCGTGAATTCCTGTTGACCCTGGGTATAGTTCAGGAACGAGGCCTCCTGGATTATGCCGGAACCGGAATGATCAGGGTCTCGTTCTTCCACCCCAATAAATAACCGGGCAGCGCCATTTGCCGGAAACCAATTGATCAAAGGGGTAATATCGAGTCCCAGTTCAACGGCTTTTGAGCCCGGACCATCATCAAATCCATTCATCACATGATCGCCACCCTGAAAATTAACAATAGGAAAAGAAATCGTGTGTTCCGGAAAAGCAGCCAGGGTATCTGAACTAATCCCTGCAACAAGGCGAATGCGCTGACGCTTGTTGTAATCTATTTTGACTTTCATGGTCAGCAAGGGATGATACCCGGTATCGGCCTCAACGACATATACACTGTTATTCCAGACTCCGCGATTTTCATAATTACTGGCCATTGCGCTGTAGAGTACATACGCAAGGCCGTTATCACACCACCAATATCCCCAGGAGTTTGCAAATTTAAATCCACCGATTTCCCAATCCTTTGCATCCACAATGCCATCGCCATTGATATCGATATTATTCGTATACTGTCCATCGCCATTCAGATCGTAACGTATTGAATCATTGTACCCGACAATACATAATCCATGGTCAGGTAAGGGCCACCAGAATAGCTCGGCTGATTTTCCTGCTTCGGGTGTTCCAGGAGGCAATAAGCCCATCTCAAACCAACTTTCGGTAGTAAAACAGGCAATTCCTCCGGTGGGTGATCCATCGAGATGGTCATAAAGATAATTCCTGAGGGTATTAACTCCATTAGTACTGTTGATGGGAATAGCATATACCTTTTTTAACCGGTTATACATCCCGTTATAATACTTGTCGTAACCTGAAGGCCATCCCAGGTAAGAACCGGCAGTATCCGATCCAAAATAGTCATTTGTCATGTGTCCCTGTTGCCGGATCACATCAAAACTATGCAAGTAGTTAACACCTGTATAGCGTTCGCCTTCGTTAAGGAAATTCCAGGTGTAATGAGCTCCGAAGCGATTCTCCCAATACCAACCTGGTGTATTTCTGAGACGGTTGAATTCATAACCGAAAGTGTATGCAACTCCTGCATATTGCTGACAACTGTAAAACTGTAATTGATCGAGCAATCCAGGCCAAAATTCATTTTGTGTATTATCAATCTCCGAAGGAAGTGTCGTTTTAAGATGTGAAGCGGGAACCTCGAGTACCGGTATCCGGGATGCCATTACCGAATCGTAAAACCTCGCGGAATTAGGATATACCGGGGTAAACCTCCGTTCATTCACATTTTGTGACTGTCCCGGAACGGAGACGAAAAACAGGACAATAAAAAGAGCATAGAGTGATATAGGATGGTTCATGAAAAAAATTTTAGCGTGAATTCTTTCAAAATAACACAGTCAAAATGGCAAGATGTTGTATTGTATACAAAAGTACCAATTAAATATTACTCAAATCCATATCCCATTGAAAGAAGTTTATCTTATGTATCAGAACAGGATCAGGGATATTTGATCCGGAGAACTGTCTGATTGGATTCATTGATCTTGCTTCAATACAGGGATTCACGTTGTAATCAATATATGATATATAAGTGGATTTAGCAAAGTAATAAAATTTGAGATTCAAAAAAGTTTTATCGTACTTTTGATAACCAAACCATAACTACAAATTTTCCTGGACTATGAGAAAGCTGTTTACCCTGGTGTCTATCATCCTTTTTCAGGTAATGTCAACCTTTGCACAGATCGGCATAAATACTGATGGAAGCCAGCCTGACCCATCAGCCATGCTTGATGTGAAATCGAATCTTAAAGGGATGCTCCCGCCACGCATGACCCATTCGGAACTCAATGCCATCTCCAATGCAGCAGATGGACTTATTGTATATTGCACTGATTGTGGACCTGCTGCAACCGGTGCATTTTTTATACGGATATCTGGTGCCTGGAGTTCCGTGGTTACCTGTAATCCGTCCTCCACCCCGGTAGCCGGGATTCATTTACCATCAATAAACCAGATCATCTGGAAATGGGAATCGGTTCCGGATGCTTCCGGATACAGGTGGAATACTTTAAATGATTTTTCATCTGCCATTGACAATGCAGCCAATACTTCGAAAACGGAAACCGGACTTACCTGTAACACATCCTATACCCGTTATGTATGGGCATATAACACCTGCGGAATTTCTGCTCCATCAACGTTAACACAAACCACGCTGACAGATTCTCCTGCTGCCCCGGGACAGGGCGTGCATGTACCTTTACCTACTCAGATTGTCTGGAACTGGAATACAGTCTCAGGTGCAACAGGATATAAATGGAGTGCCACGAATAATTATGCTTTGGCTACTGATATGGGAACAAATACTTCAAAGACAGAAACAGGATTAACCTGCAATACAGGATGTACCAGGTATGTGTGGGCTTACGCTAGTTGCGGCGTCTCAAACCCGACCACCTTGACACAGATTACCTCCGCCTGCTGGAGTTGCGGACAATCAATCACAGATTCAAGAAATAATAAGACTTATAATACTGTATTGATTGGCTCCCAATGCTGGATGAAAGAAAATCTGAATATCGGATTAATGGTCCTTGGAGCGCAGGAACAAACGGATAACGGAGTCATTCAAAAATATTGTTATAATGATCTCGAATCAAATTGCGATATTTATGGAGGGTTATATCAATGGGGAGAACTGGTTCAATATTTAAACGGGGCAACCAATTTCACCTCCTGGAATCCTGTTCCAACCGGGAATATTCCGGGATTGTGTCCTTCAGGATGGCATATTCCTACGGATGCGGAATGGACGCAAGTGGCTACATTTCTTGGTGGCGAATCCATTGTAGGCGGAAAAATGAAGGAAACCGGTTACTCACACTGGCAAAGTCCCAATACCGACGCCAGCAATTCAAGCGGATTTACAGCATTGGGGGCGGGTCATCGTGAAACCGGCATTTTTATAAGCTATTTGCAATATATCAATTTTTGGTCTTCAACAGAATATTCAAATGTTTATGCCTGGAGTCGCGCCATAGGGTATATCGCCGGGAATTTATGGCGTGATGCAAATTATGAGAAAACCAAGGGATTTTCAGTCCGCTGTGTTAAAGATCAGTGATCCTGAACCTTTCGGATTCAATCTGTTTCATTACCCGATTTCGGGTTCCAAATACAAATTTTATTCTGCCAAATGTGTATGATCATTAGCGTATGTACATTGTGAAAAAAAGAAAGCATTAAAAAAGGCATAGAAAACAACACCTGCCTGTGTTTCCAGCATGGATTCAAAAAGGATATTGATACTGAAGATCAAAAGTAATAACGTATAGATGTAAGATCCTTTCCGTAGCGACCGGTAGACTGGAATCCACAATAACGCGACCAGTAAACCAAGTCCGATTACTCCTAGAGTGATGAATGTCTGAAGGTATTGATTATGAGCATTCAGATTTTTCTTAAAAACAGGATATAAGTTTTGTTGCCGGTAAGCGTCCATCAAAGCATCTTTCACGTCGCCAGTCCCTACTCCGAAAATAAAATGTTGCCCGACCAGGCCAATGGATACTTTCCATATTTCCATCCGTGCAACGGTTCCATCGTTGGGATTCGTTTGAATGGAATGTAAAGAAGACACCATTGAATCCGCTTTTGAAATTCGTTTAAAGGCATACGGAAAAATCCTGGAAAATCCGATAAACACAATCCCCATCATCATTGTAAAAAAGATGATTTGTAAATACCCTTCCTTCCTGAATATTAATAATATAATAAATAAAATCTCTGTTGTGACCAGCATGATCAGACCAGCTTTTGAACTAAGGAGAAAAATTAAGGCTTCAAGATACAGAATGACGATGGACAAAGTAATTGATTTATAAATCGATTTCTTAAAGAAATCATTAGCCAGGTAATAAAGCGTTATTCCGACACCAAAAGTGTAATACATTGCCAGATAGCTGGAATGAAAATACCAGGAAAGATTGGTATAATAAAAAGCGTCTGGCACACCCCATCTTTCGTTTACTATCAAGGAGTGACCAAATAATACCAGTGAACCGGTCATACAGCCGCCAATAAAAAAACCGAAAAAGAGCTTGGTCCTGAAATGGTTGAAAATGCCTGGATCGCTTGTAGCAAAAATCAGAGGGAAAACCAAAAGTGACAACTTCACCTCCAGATCAAACCAACCATAGACATAATCGGTTGAATACAACATCCCAATCACATAGAGAATATATAATGAAGCAAAAGATAATGTCAGAATCCGCCACTTTTCTCGAAATAATTTAGGAATAGTCGTCACATATATTCCACTTACTACCCAATTGACCATCAGTAAAAAGATAACAGCAGGCAGAAGTTTCGGAAAAACCGGAAGAAGAAATGCCAGCAGGAGACACAAAATGAAAAATATATGCTGATGAATGCGATGTCGCATATGGCTGAAATAAATTACCGTGAGGTGGTGATTGTGGTCTGTGATTTTTTTATAAAAACAAAGTTAATGATCCCGACGATGTATCCTAATCCATACGCCATATGCTGAAAGAAAAATATCCAGGGTAAATATAAAAGAAGATACTTCTTCCCATTTTCCCATATACTTTTAAAAGTAAAAAAGATATTGAAAAGAAGATACAATCCGATTCCGATTAGAAAAAAAGTTAAAAAACCGGGTGAAATGAAAATGACCATCCACCCAAAAAATAAAAATAAGACAAACAGTGGCGGTATAAATTGACGTACGGTTGCTGGTTTTTTTAATTTCCTGTTAACCAGTGGTTTAAAAAAAGCGTATTGATAAAACATCCGCGTCAAAGCGCCAATATCGGGCCGTGCATAATAGGTGATAATGATGTCTGGAATCAGGTAAATAGTGCCCCCGTTTTCGATGATTCTTGCATTTAATTCGTCATCCTGGTTACGGAGTAGCTCTTCATCAAACAAACCAATCCGGTCAAACAAATCTTTTCGAAAACATCCGAAAGGAACTGTGTCGACCTTCCGAACCTCCTTAACACCCAAACGGTAATGCGAATCTCCAACCCCGAAAACCGAAGATAAAGCAATGGCAATGGATGTAGCTTTAGGTGAATCGTTAGCCGGTTTGGTATCCCAAACGCCACCTACATTGTCGGCATTGAGCTCAAATAGGTAACCAACAAGTCGGCTGATATAATTTGCCGGATACCGGGAATGTGCATCCAACCTGATGATGACTTCTCCTTTTGATTGCCTGATCCCTAGGTTCAGGGCAAAGGGGACAAAGCGCTTTTCGTTCAATAATAATCGGATTGCGGATTGTCGCATGGAATACTCTTCAATGATTTCACGCGTATGGTCAATACTCATCCCATCGATAACGAAAACCTCATACCGGTCACTCGGATAATCCTGTTCCAGAATGTTATCAAGCAATGAACGAATGTACTTCTCCTCATTGAAGCAGGGAACAATAATAGTGACAAAAGGATCCATTTTTCCTCCGGCTAAAGTGAACGCTGGTTTCATTTCTCTGCTTCCTTCATGAAAACTACCAAACATGAATTTCGATTCAAGGATAATAACGATCAAGAATCGCCCGGATTGCCTGCCGGTTATAACCGTTCGTTTTTGGCGTTACAAAAAAACCTGTCGATGCATGTTCATAATCATATATGACCATTTCCGGATGATATTCAATGTCAAGACCTAATTGTAATGCAGTCTCGGCAACCAGAATCTCTTCTCCGAATAAAAAATTAGATAAATTTAATGTACCCCCGCGAGAAAAGTAGTCGTTCTTAAAAACCAAACAGGAACCATGGGGAGCATATATTTTTTCCTTTTTTTGTACTGGAGATCCCGTAATCCAATTTTTCCTTTTGCCCAGACCATCAACCCACTTTTTAGTATATGCAGCGATGAGAAATAAATTATGGATAAGAAAACTTGAGTAAAGGAATCGGTAAAATTGTATCCGTCCTTTGGAATATCGCACCAAAATTTCCGGATTATAGTCCGTGTTCCATTTTTGGGAAATTATTGATGGTGCAACAAGACCAAGATTCATTTGATCGTTTAATTCGATTAACCGATCAAAGAATTGCGGTGTAAAAACGATGTCGACATTGGTTATAATAATCCACAACGGAAAGTTTGAATGTTCCTGTAAATAGTATGTCAAACCCTCCTGAGCGCCACGAAAATAACCGAGATTTTTCCCGGTCTCAATATATTGAAGAAAAGGATAAATTTTAATTTTTTTCAGGAAATCAGTAGGCTTCAGCTTGTCACTGTTATCTACCAGAATAAGGGAAATATTATTGGTAATCACAGGTGCAAGACTATCCAGGTAGCGGAGTGTTTCAGGATAGGTATTATAAATAACACCAATGATCAGTATATCGGCTTTATTCATAATTCTTTAGTATGGAACCCGAAGAAATATCCTTCCCTTACAATGACAGAATATACAGATTGTTCATTGGGAATCGGAATAAGAGAAAAAAGTGCCTGATAAACCAACACCTCCAGTTTATTCATTGCATTTATTTAAGCAAACCCTGTTTACGGAACCGGATTAAAAAAGCGAAAATAACGATAATATAAGTAATAACCGAGACCAGCGATATGACAGCAGATGCCGGATACCCGTAAACGGGCACAAAGATCAGGTTTGCCAATGCATTTACAGTCAGGGCAGCAATAATGGCAAACAGCATCAGCCGGGGCTTCAATAATAATTCCAGGGGTTTATGCAGCAACATGGCAGCCTGCCATAAGAAAGCTGAACCGATCAACGCTCCCGATACAAGGAATTGCCGCATTACCTGCAGGTGCAATAGATTGGTGTAAAAAAGATTTTGAAAAAAAATAAAAAAAATGAACACAAGAACCGCGATCAGAAAACAATAATTCAACCCTTCACGAATCAATTTTATTGCCTCTTTTTTCCGGTTATCGTTCCATTTCTCGACTATCATCGGGTGGTATGCTAAAAGGATCGGGATTGTTGTGAAAGTAGCTATTTTAATAATAAAATCCTTGATGGCTGAATAGGTTCCAACATTCTCATAACTGGTAAACTCCTTAATGATAAAACGGTCGGAAATACTCAGAAAATATGAAAGGAAAAGCCAAATGGTTATAGGGAAGCCAAAATCGAATACTTTTTTGCTGAAATCGGGATGGAAGTATAAATGGGAGTGATCCAGCCCGACCCTTCCTCCGGGAAGAACCCCAATCCGGATAATTTCGGTAAAAACGAGACCCAAAACCATGGCTATGAAAAGAACAATAAAAAGATGCTTATTGAAGACCAATGTCAAAAGGAGAAAAAAAACGAGAAAAATAAGATAATATGATCCTTCAAGAATTGCGTAACGTATTGATTTTCTTTTTGTTTGATTTAAGGTCAAGTGAAAAAGAAAAACATTGTACATGAAAATATAGATAATGACTACTGCAGTATCTGACCATCGAAGATGAAAGTAGAAAATGGAAAGGAAAAAACCGAGAATGACGGCCAGCAGGGTACTCACCAGGGTAAGGAAATAGAAACGGTTTACAACCAAAACCTGTTCTTCGGGATAAGCGCTTAGAAAACGAAGAATGCTTTGTTGGATCCAGCCAAAGGTGAGTGTGCTGAGTAACATTGTGGCATAAAAGACCAGTGAGTATTTACCGTATTCAGCTTTACCAAGGAACCGGACAGCCAGAATGATAATGGTCAGGTTTACCAGAGCAGGGATTATCTTTCCGGCAAAATATATAAGAACATCCCTTTTCATTCTTGAGCTTTACCTTTTGAAATACAATTGTATCCTGTTTCCCAGATCAGGAATAGTGCATATGAGATCAACAAAACATTGCGGATTTTATAGAATAATTTCACCATTTAAACGGGTTCATCAGACTTTTATTTTCTCGTCCAAGACAGATTCATCCGGCCCGGACACTAAAACTCAATATACTTCTGCAAGAGCTAAAGTCAAAATATTCGAACGGATCGAATTTACGGAATAAGATTGATTTTTAAGGTCACGACTTTGATATAGCTGAACAGTCCTGCCCTGAATGATTTCCAATTGGGGAAAACGCTGAACCAATATAGGTATGGCTTAATAAATCAACCCATTGATCGAATATAACAAAAATCAGACCCGAAAATTAAAACACACCCAATCAATAAGATAGAATTATATCCCCTAAAATGTCTGTAAAATATGTAACAAAACGTTACAATGAGTGTAATATTTTGTTACATTTCCTCTGTAAATCTGATGGATTTATATGCGTTATATATATGAATCGGGATTATTATGTAAGTTTGTTTACACTTTCTTTGTAAAAAAGTATGCAAAAAAAAAGTAATTTACTGATCGTTGAAGATAATCCTGCAATCCTGCAAGCGCTTCAATTTTTTCTGGAGTATGAATTCAACCTTATTACATCCATTACCAATCCCAATTTAATACCCTCTACCCTTCAATCTGCGGAGTATAACCTGGTTTTACTGGATATGAACTTTACTGCCGGTATAAATACCGGGAATGAAGGATTATTCTGGCTGGGAGAAATATTGAAGATCGACCCGGGTTTATGTGTGATCATGATGACTGCCTATGGAAATATTGATCTTGCCGTGAAAGCGATTAAAAATGGGGCAACTGATTTTGTTATAAAACCATGGGATAACGATAAATTACTTGCAACACTTAACAACGGATTAAGATTAAAGAAATCTGCGCTGGAACTTCAGAGAAATCGCGAAAATCAGAAAAAGATAAATGCAGACCTCGAGCAACAATTCCACGAGTTTATAGGTGAATGCCCTTCCATAAGGAGAGTGTTGGATATTGTTGATAAAGTATCTGAAACAGACGCCAATATTCTTATAACGGGTGAGAATGGAACGGGGAAAGGATTAATCGCTAAAGAAATTCACCTGCGTTCAAACCGGGCAAAGAATAAAATGGTGACTGTTGACATGACCTCAATACCGGTTTCCTTATTTGAAAGCGAATTATTCGGTCATAAAAAAGGAGCATTTACCGATGCCAAATCCGACCGGATTGGTCGCGTTGAAACAGCCAATCATAGCACTTTATTCCTGGATGAAATCGGAAACCTTTCCTTGAACATGCAGACCAAAATTTTGAATGTTTTACAGGAAAGGCAAATTATACCGCTGGGCACAAATAAAATTGTACCGATTGATGTCCGCTTGATCTGCGCAACCAATAGAAATTTAGAAAAAATGGTCATGGAGGGATTATTCCGCCAGGATTTGCTCTTCCGGATCAATACCATACAGATCGATCTGCCACCTTTAAGGGAACGTGCCCGCGATATCGAATTGATGGCCGGATATTTTCTTGATAAATTTTCAGTGAAATATAGTAAAGGACAAATGTCATTCGACGGGCAAGCATTACAATCCCTGAAAAAATATCCTTGGCCCGGAAATATCCGTGAACTGGAGCATACAATTGAAAAGGCGGTTATTCTTGCCGGTCATTCGGTAATCCAAACGAATGATCTGTTCCTGAAAGTATCACCACGTCAACAGACTAGCGCCCAGGATACTACGCAATCATTTGAGGACTATGAGAAAACAATCATACACAGGGCGTTATTGCTGAATCACGGGAATCTTTCCAATGCAGCTAAAGAGCTCGGAATTTCAAGACCGACCATGTATCGTAAGATGAAACAGTATGGTTTGTAGAACCTATTATGCTCGGATTGTGATACGGGTTGTTCTCATTTCGCTGACAAGCCTGCTATTTTTCTTTATTCTTTTAAATTTCCCGAACATTTCGTTGATTGTCCTGATCGGCCTTTTCCTGATTTTTCAGACAATTTCACTGATCAGGTATATAAACAAGATCAATGTGATTATTGAAAATTTTTTTCTTGCCCATCTTAGCGGTGAGGCGCCTGCATCTTTTGCGATCAAAACCCGGAAAGATGAATTCTCGAAGCTTTACAAATATTTTGCCCAGGTCAATAAGGATATCGAAAAAATTCGGGTAAACTATGAAATTCAGAATAACTATTTTAAAACTATTGTGGACCAAACAACAGTAGGTTTAATTTCTTATACTGGTGATGGAGTGATTGAGTTTATTAATGATGCTGCCAGAAAGATGTTTGGAATCTATGTGATCAGGAATCTTCGAAAACTTGATACATATAAAGAAGGATTCAGTCAATATATTATTGCCCTTGAGCAGAGAAAGACAGAACTGGTTTCCCTTGTAATTCACGGTGAATTGATACAGCTTTCGGTTAAAAAAACACAGTTCAAAACAGGCGAACGGTTGCTGTATCTTGTTTCTTTACAGAATATTAGGGCCGAATTG
>JALNZC010000015.1:0-65415 GCA_023229525.1 Bacteroidales bacterium | reverse complement strand
GATTCGTGTTTTGACCCATGAGATCATGAATTCCATGACTCCCATAACTTCTCTTGCCAAAACCATTTCACGAATCTACCGTGACCAGGAGAGCGGCCGGATTATCCAACCAAAGGAAGTTACAATCCCGGACATTGACAAGACCGTCAACGCAATGGACATCTTTGAAAGCAGGGCAGAGGGGCTGGCAGAATTTGTAAGAAATTTCACGGATGTTAATAAACTTCCTAAACCGAAATTCCAGAAGGTGAATATACAGAACCTTCTCCAGAAAATACAGATTTTATTTGATGATCCAAATTCGGTAAAACCTATCCAATTAATAATATCATGTCATCCTTCCATACAAATCAATGCAGATCAAAACCTCCTTGAACAGGTACTCATCAATCTGGTAAAGAATTCCTTAGAAGCTTGTTCGGAAACACCGGTTCCGATAATCAAACTTTCTGCTCATTCTCAATACGACCGCACAATTATCGAAATAGAGGACAATGGAAGAGGCATACCAAAGGTGGTAATGGAAAATATTTTTGTTCCTTTTTTTACGACAAAAGAGAAAGGTTCAGGGATTGGATTAAGTCTTTCCCGTCAAATTATCAGGATGCATGGAGGGACCCTTGATTTTAATTCGGTTCCCGGGAAAAAGACTGTTTTTACAATCAGGTTATAATGTCTTTTTCTTCGCTGACTATTTTACCATCGAACAAATTTACTATTCGGTTACTATACTCAGCATCGTGTCTTGAGTGTGTGACCATAACAATCGTGGTCCCGGTCTCATTCAGCCCGGTAAGCAGATTCATGATTTCCTCTCCTTTGGACGAATCAAGGTTCCCTGTCGGTTCATCAGCTAAAATCAAAGAGGGTTTTGTGACCAATGCCCGGGCAACGGCAACCCGCTGTTGTTGACCACCTGAAAGTTGGGACGGAAAATGATTTTTCCGGTAGATCAATCCCATACTTTCAAGCGCTGTCTGAACCATGATTTTTCTTTCTTTTCCGGCGATTCCATTATAGACCAGTGGAAGCTCAATATTTTCAAAAACAGTAAGCTCTTCAAGCAGGTTATAATTTTGAAAAATAAAGCCAAACTTTTTCCTCCTGATTCGTGTGCGCTGGTTATCACTGTACCGTGAGACATCCTCGTTATTGAAAAAATATTGACCGGAAGTAGGATTATCGAGCATCCCAAGGATATTCAGCAATGTAGTTTTTCCACAACCGGAAGGGCCCATGATGGCAACAAATTCACCATCTCCGATATGGAAATTGACCTGATTCAGGGCATTTGTTTCCATATTTTCAGCGTGAAAAATTTTTGTCAGTGATTCTATTCTTAACATAAGTCTCCGGTTTGTGCTAACCTAATTCGAGTTGATTTCTGACCAGTTCCCAATAGGCTCCTCTTTTGATGGTTAATTCATCATGAGTTCCTTGTTCAACAATGCATCCCTTTTCAAGAACGATGATCTGGTTTGCGTTCCTGACGGTACTGAGGCGATGTGCCACAATGATGGCTGTTTTCCCCTTGAAAAAGGTATCCAGATTCCTGATAATTGTCCGTTCATTCCCAGCATCAAGTGAATTGGTTGCTTCATCGAAAAAAAGATACTCGGGATCACGGTAAACTGCACGGGCAATAAGGATTCGTTGCTTTTGTCCTTCGCTGATTCCCGATCCGTCTTGACCGATCCGTGTATCCATTCCCATAGGTAAAGAGGCGATAAACGTCTCGAGATTGGAAATGTAAATCGCACGTTTCAGTTTTACCTCATCGGGTTTATCATCACTTAAAGCAATATTGTTGGCAATGGTATCGGAAAAGAGATAACCGTCCTGCATTACAGATCCGCAGCCACTTCTCCAGAAACGGCAGGATATATCCCTCAACGGAATATCTCCAATACTTATTATTCCTTTCACCGGTTTATAAAAACCCAGTAACAACTTTATGAGGGTTGTCTTACCGCTACCGCTCGATCCAACAATAGCAGTCACTCTATGAGCCGGTATATGCAGGTTTAAATCCTTTAGAACAAAGGGTGAATGAGGCCCTTCATATTGAAACGAGAGTCCCCGGATAACAATATCCCGGTTTTCAGGGAGTTTTTTTAACCCTGGCACCTGAGGATCTTCTTCCTCGTTTTGATCATTGATCTCCTGCAGACGCTCCATGCTTATTGCTGCGTCCTGAGCCTCCCTCAGGAAACTGATCATCTGTTCAACAGGATTGTTTAATTGCCCTAATATGAACTGGATTGCCAACATCATACCAAGGGTCAATTCGCCTTTGATGACCAGGGAAGCAGAAAGAAAAGTGATCAGGATGTCTTTTGTGCGCGCAAAAAACAAAGCTCCTGCACTTTGGTATTGATTCAGGGTCAGGCTTTTGATGCTAAGATGATAAAGTTTTTCCTGAATTTCTTCCCATTCCCTGCGTTTGTGGTTTTCACTATTATAAAGTTTTATTTCCTGCATTCCCGTGATAAGTTGGACCAGGGTATTCTGATTTTCAACCATCCTTGAAAACCGATGGTAATCCAATTCTCTTCTTCTTTTCATGAACAGGTATACCCAGATTGCGTAAAGGACGCTACCGGCAATGAAAACTGTAAAAATGAAAGCATTATAAACCAATAAAACAACACTGAAGAGGATAAAGGTAACGGTTGAAAACAGAACATTCAAAGTGCTGACAGTCATAAATGATTGGATACGCTGGTGATCGGTAATACGCTGCATCAGATCTCCAACCATTTTTGTATTAAAAAATCCGATTGGCAACTTCATTATCTTTCCTAAAAACCCGGAAACCATGGAGATGTTGATCCTGGTACTCAAATGAAGGAGTATCCACCCGCGCACAAATTCGACTGTTGTAAGTCCTAAAAAAAGTGCAAGTTGGCCAAGCAGAACCAACATGATGAATCCTATGTCATGGTTGTGAATACCCTTGTCGACAATGGCTTGTGTCAAAAAGGGAAAAGCGAATTGAATAACACTCCCAATTACCATGGCAAGAATTAACTGGAATATAGCTTTCCTGCGTGGTTTCAAATAAGGGATAAGAAATCTGAAACGGGAAGTTTGGGATTCAATTTCAGGTAACTCATGGAATGTGGAAGTTGGTTCCAATAAAAGGCAAATCCCGCTGTCGTTGAAATCTTTCCCGGAAAGCCAGGAACGCAAAAAGACCTCTTTCCGGAGTTTAATTTTTCCATGCGCCGGATCGGCTATATAAATAATCTCATTTCCATGATTCTGGCGGATGGCATACACAACAACAAAATGACGCTGATTCCAATGCACAATGCAGGGGAGGGGCGCTTCCTTTACCAGTTGTTCAAAGGTAAGCTTTGCGCCCATAACACGAAACCCAAGAGATTCAGCAGCATCGCTGATTCCAAGTAAAGAAACACCATCGCGTGTGATATAACAAAGCTCGCGTAAACGGGTAAGTCGGAATTTTTTCCCATAATGCCTGGAAATCATTTGAAGGCAGGCTGGACCACAATCCACGGAATCGTACTGATGATAAAAGGTAAATCCCATTACTCGTATTTAAGTGCGTTTGCAGGATTCTCCTGCAATATCCTGAGAGTTTTAATAAACAGGATGAGTCCGACAAAAAGTCCTACCGCTAAAATGGAAAATACGAAGATATTCCATTGTATACTGATCGTATAATAAAATTCATTTAGCCAGAGTGACAAAATGTACCAGGATAATGGAACTGCAATCACAGAAGCCAATAAGACGTACCACAAAAACTCCTTTTGCATGAGAAAAATGATCCGGCCCCTTGATACACCAAATACTTTCCTGATCGACATTTCCTTCATCCTTCGTTCTGCAATGAGCATAGCCAGTCCGAAAAGCCCCATACCTGTGATAACGAAAGCCAGAAGAGCAAAAGAACCGACAACCCGACCGAAGGTTTTTTCTCCAATATACAACGTGTTTAACTCCTGGTCGAAAAATTTATAATCCAGGGGGAAACCTGAGGCAAATTTCTGATAACTCTTTTTTACGGTTTCAAGGAGCTGTTTTTCATTCCCAGCCTGATACCGGATGATTATAGTCTGAACAAAATCCGGATTGTAAACCACAATGACAGGATTAATCTTCCTGTGCAACGAATGAACATTGAAATCCTTTGATATTCCGACAATGGTGTACTTCCCAAATTTTGAATGAATAGGATTCTTTAAATTAATCAATCTGCAGGCCTCCTCGTTAATAATTACCGGGTTAAAGTCAGCCGCGGTATCCGATGCAAGAAATCCCCTGCCTCTCAATATTTTGATTCCCAATGTTTTGAAAAAATCTTTATCTGTGAAAAAAACTTCAAAGGAAACTTTTTTCTTAGGATTTCCCGTAATTTTAATGGTGGTCATGTGGGAACTCCTGTCAGGAATTTTTATTGAAATTCCTGTACAACTTTTAATAAACGATGAATTATTCAATTCCTTTTCAAATTGTTGAATATTTGAGATTTCATTTGAATCAAGATAAATCATCAACAGATTCTCCTTTTCAATACCGACATCGCGTTTCAGAAAGAAATTGATCTGTTGAAATATGACAGTCAAACAGGTAACCAGACTGAGGGTGATTATAAACTGAAAAACGATGAGAAGTTTTCCCAGGGTAATGCGTTTATGTATATAGTAATTTGATTTCAAAGAAGTAATCAAATCAAGCGAAGCGAGGTATATTGAAATATATAATCCGGAAACGACCCCAATGGATAAAGTGAAGAATGAAAACACACAAATATAAACAAGCATCAAATCTGTATGAATAGCGATTTTGTTTCCGTAAATGGATTCAATAAAAGGATTGACAAGTCCCAACAGAATAAATACAAATGGGAGCGCCAGCAATGTAAGCAGAAGGGATTCCGTAAGTAACTGTGAACGCAGATTCCTTTTTGTTGCGCCAAGAACTTTCCTCATCCCGATTTCCCTGAAACGGAGCGCTGACCGTGCCGTACTCAATATGGAATAATTAATTCCTGTCAGAAGCAGGATGAAAAAGGCCAGCGAAAGGTAGATCAACAGATTCTCTTTACTGCTTTTCACAGAAAAATCATTGTATATGCCGGTAGAATTCAGGTATATGTTTTTCAGGTTCTGAAAACTTAATCCACGATTACTCGGATCCTTGTTTGACGATCCGGGTAATAATTTTATTTTCTGTTCAATTCCTGACATGCTGACCCCGGGTTTAAGCATGATATATGTTTCTACACTATTATCATTTCCTGATTTTAATTCTTCTTCAGCCCAGGGCATAAGCGATTGAAGAACATGTGTATAAAAGGCTATGGTGGTTATTATACTTGCTTTAAATGTTGAATTCCATGGTAAATTTTGAAAAACCCCTTCGACAATCATGGAAAAATATTGACCGTTTGTATTGATTATCAGTATTTTACCAATAGAATTTTCATTTCCAAAAAATTCTTTTTGTTTTTTTTCCGAAATAAGGATCCGGTTTGGTTTTTCCAGTAAACCGGTTGTACCTCTTCGAATAATTTTTATAGAAAAAATTTTTAATATCTCGGGATCTGCGCACACAAAATCGGGGGCTTCCCTGAAAGTATTTTGGGATTTTATCCTTACTTTACCGGTGAAGTTACTCAAATCGACCATTCTTGATGTTTCTTCAATTTCCGGAAATTTCTTTTTGAGATCCGGTTTGAGAAGGAATGGTCCCAGCGATTGTTTATTACCTTTGCTATCATTACAAATTACTCTAAAAATACGTCCGGAATTAGGATAACTTTTATTATAACTCAATTCATTGATGGCAAAGATAAAGAGAAAAAAAGTTGCGGTAAGGCCAAGCACTAAACCGGTCAGATTGATAATGGTATAGGCTTTCCCCCTAGCCAGAACCCGGAAAGTAATTTGCAGGTTAAATAAGGTTCCTGTAAACATCAGTTAATTTCAATATGACAAAGGTTAAACTTTTTCAGATGCAGTTCGTAATTACTGACAGGTGGACATAAAAAATGATATATACATCGCTTACAGGGTTCCTCATCCATGCGGATCCGTTTCCATGCGCGTCCATTATTTTGTTCCTTTTTTATTAAATCGATGATTGATAATTCCCTTAAACTCCCAAGCGCTTCCTCATTCACATTGCTATAAACAGTGCCGTCCGGTAGAAGCGTGATTTTCCCGAAATCATTCTCATTCAGTATATATCGGGATAGGATTTGCTTTTGGTTGGGTTTTGAAGCAACGATATCTGATTCTGTCATAAACACAGTTGTTTCAAAAAAAGAAATATTACTTCCGTTGAAAAAAGGTTTGAAATATACATTATGTAATTCCAAATCCTCAATCAACTGTTCTGATTGTTCTACCTCTCCAGAATTCTGAACAATAAAATTGAATTCCACCCAATCTTTATGGGAAATTTCCTTAATAATCCCGGCAAGTTTCCGGATTTCAGCATGGGTTATGGGGAAAGCGATCAATAAAACCATCCGGGTATTCTTACGGATCATGGAAAGAAATCCGGGTTCAAATTGGTAGAGCGGGATGTATATTTTTTTTCGAAATTGCTTTACCTGCAACAGGTTCATCAATCTTTCCACATCCGGGTGGTCGAAAATTCTTGAACCCAATAGATTTATCGTCAATAAAGGCAAATATTTCACTTCATCAATCAAATGTCTGACCAGTCTGATGTCTAAGGACTGAGTGTTTTCTGAAGTAATTATTGGAAACAAGAATTGATAAAAGGCATTCCGGAAAGGTAGTAGTGATGGTTCAACTCCATCGTTGAGATGTATTGTGATTTCATAGAGGTTATCTTCCAATGTAAAAGGAGATTCATTGATAATCGGAATCGGGAGGAAATTGATGGGTTTTACTTCACTCCAACTGGTGGGGAACAATTCGCCCATGAAATTACGACGAATTTGTTGGACGAATTTTTTTACAGGCGATTGAAGCAGTTGTTTCCCTGTAATTTCAATTACTCTACCGTTTGATGGCTGGAGGAGTCGGTTGACAAGCCCTGCGACCTCGCGGGTGTTGATAAAGATCAGATGTTTTTTATTCAGCGTGTTGTAAAGCAGAACCTTGTTTTCTTTGACCACCCCATGAACATAAGGCTCGAGCGAAAGGTAAAAAGCCTCTTTACTTTTCATGAAAGGCTTCATTAAGGATTCGCAGATAGAGTGAATAGTCTTGTTCAATCCGGCTGAATTGGTATGACAGGTAAAAGGCAAAACGTGATTCATCCATAAAAAAATCGCAGGAAGGTACTCCGGTTTCAATCCGGGTATTGAACATACATTCTTTACAATTATCGCCAAGATAACAGCAATCACAAAGTGGGCGGATTTTATCGAAATAGCGATTGAAATCCTTTGCAATAGCTTCCGGATCAATCATGATTTCATGATTTTTCAACTGTCCGATTTCAAAAATCCGGTTAATGTGTTCACAGGGAAGAATTGTTCCATCTGCAGCAAGAAATACCCGGATGGAAAAGGGCAAACACGTGGCTGATGGCAGAAACGCTTTCGAATCATATCGTTGGTTGTTCCTTGTCAGTAACCGGAAGGGATTCTTAAAAACAAATCCGGAATATTTTTCGACCGTGTCTGCTATGTCCTTCACTCCAGGATGGCGGAGGAACAAGTCATGCATCGAGCCTGTTTCACGACCAATTCGTACTGTTCCTTCAAGGAATGTTTTACTGAACTCCTCCTTGTGGTTTTCGTTTATATTGCTGGTATTGATGCCGGAAACCATGGGAATTTTCCCGTATCTTAATCTAAAGAATTCGTAGACTTCAGTCTGGGGATTCTTATTATGCAAAACAGAAATAAAAGAAACTTTTTTATCAAAATAATCCGGATAATTTACTCTTAGATAATCGGTATTGCTGATTACCCTGTTAAAGGACGGTTTATTGTTTTTATGAACCCTAAAAATATTTGCATTTTCATCCCCGTCAAGACTGATGGATATTTCAAAAGAGTAGCCGGATAAAAATTCTGCGTACCTGTCCAGGAGCAACCCGTTCGTAGTCAGGTTGAATTTGAATGAGAATTGATGGTTGTAGCCGGTCTCAAGGAATTCGACAACATCTTTAATAAAGCGGAAGTTTTTCAAAGGTTCGCCACCATAAAAGCTAACCATCAATTCTTTGTGTTCCGGTTTCCGCTTTTCCAGTATATATGTCAGGGCGCGTTTCGCATTCTCAATATCGAATTTCCGTTTACCCCGCTCCTTGTTGATGTAAAATTTACTGTAAGTGCAATAGCTGCAGGAAAGATTACAATCCTCAGTTGACTCGAATATGACCTGTCGGATAGTGGTGATATTTTCTTTTATCCGTGATGAAAACAAACGTCCATTGAGGTTTATGCTATTGTATGAATCAAAAAAGTGATTACGTTTCAGAAACCGGTATTTTTTCCATTGATAATGGATTTCAGAATACCCGAAAGTTCCATATCCAGGAAGAGTGAACCTTTTTTTCTCATGCATGGATTTCAACCAGGCATTTGAATCACCATCTGTTTCAAATTCAAAGAGATGAAGTACAATGGGGTGGCATAAAATAAATTGATTTCTGACAGGATTGTAAAGGTAGTTATTACCCTTGGAAGTTTTAAAGCTTAGCGTTTTTTTCATCACACACCTCTCTCATGGCATTTTATATCCGAATGAGAACAGGCAAAAATAAGGAAAATCCAGAGGCCAGACAATCGCTAAAATAAGTCCGGGGTGGCTTGGACGGATGAACTTGGAGTCGCCACAGGACAAAGACAAAGATCACCAATGGGGCCACCTTGTATCTTTAAAGTCACATAGGGATTGCTTGCAGAGCAAAAACACTTTATATCCGTACCCCCTTTAATCTGGGCTAACATGTTCTTCTTGATTTCGGCTTTGTAAAGGTTTACGAGACTTAATTTTTTCATGATTCTATTGCTTTAGGAATAATTGTTATTGTTTCATTTTTGTTGGAAACAGCAATGCAATATTTATACCAAATATACAAATAATTGCATATCAATGCTATAAATATAGCAAATTGATTTTTCAGTGTAACATTTTATTACACTTATTGTAAAATGTGTAACGATTTGTTACGGAGAACGCTTATCATTTTAAAAAACGGAGCAGGGCAATTTCGGTGGCAATAAATAGTAAGGTGAGAAGAATAAAAACTTTCCAGACAGGAGTCCCTTGTCTTATTTGCTGTATTTGTTGTGAAATGGAATTTTTCTTGAGTTTGATCAACCGGATATCAAGAGAAGGGATTTTTATTATCAGATTTTCCAGCTCGTTTTCTGAATAACATTTCATTTCCGATTCTTTCCTGTCATAATTAAATCCGAGGCCGGAGATGGTTTTTTGGCCACTCACTATTGAATAAAGTCCATCTTCGCTGATCTGACCATGAGTATAAAGTGAGATCCCAGAGGCCAGTTTCCGGATCTCAGGAATCATTTCGAAGTTACTATCATTTTTTTTGATCTTTACTATATTTTTTTCACTACCGGGATCCAGTGACAGCTCAATTACATTATTTTCTCCAACCGGAAATGAAAGAGGTTCCATGTGATTACTAAGAAGGGCAATTTTATATAGGGTTGGCAGAAATATCAGATGTTGCGCAAAATTGCTCCATTTCTGCTGAAGAGGCGCTGAAAAGAGGTATACTTTTCCTTTCCCAAGGTGCGTATAGACCAGAAAGGGGTCATTATTTTGAAGACGCATCAGCACTTCGAGGTTGCTTTGTGTTTCTGATGGTATTACATAATGACGGAATACCAGCGGCAGGTCCACATTTTCGGGAAGTACGACTTTCCCATCGGCATTTTTCTCAAAAATATCAGTAAATACTTCATTTTCGAGGTTGATACTTGAGACCCTCTGTGGTAAAGTGTCGATGACTGAATACCCCCTGGTATTTAACTGGTTAAATAATGGTCGGTAACTTTCAATGTTTCCTTTTTCCGGAGGAAAAATAACCAGTGAACCTCCGTTCCGTGCGAATCCGATTAATTCCTGCACCAATCCTGAAGCGAGTTCGGAGAGGCCATTTGAGATAATCAGGGTATTGCTGGATATGGCCGAATAATCGAGTTGCCGGGATTGGCTGTTTGTTAACCGGAATGCTGAATCGTTCCCGAAAAGGGCGTTGAGGTATTTGTCTTCGCTTTTGTCAAAAATAGAAAGCAAAGGTATTGAAGGAAAGAGAGGATAAGAAAAATAATAACGATCGTCGTAAACTATTGGATAATCGTTGATTTCAATTTTACCATATTGTATGCCGGCGGGGTTTTCGGTATACGGAAGAACAATGTCAACTGTAGAATTGGAGCCAACCGAGAAACTTCCTATGGCTTTTTGGATCTTGTTGATGGTTAGTTTAATGGGGATTTTTTCAAGTTCTTCATTCGCGTCATTTTTTACGCGTATGCTTATTTTAACAGGTTGTCCGGGTTGATGAACCGGGGAGCGGAACCATGCAGAATCGATGTAAAGATTATTGTGTTTTTCGGCAAGGATTGGCACTAAAAACCAGCTTGTGGAAGAATCTGGTCTTGCACCGGTGAAAAACATTGTGGATTTTTGAAAATCAGAGATCAAGTAAGCATCCCGGCTCATATTATGGTTTTCCAGGAGCAAATCATTCTGACGGCTGATCACTTCGGGTAGGGTTCGAAGAACTGGGGACAATTTTACTTCATCGACCAGTTTGCAAAATTCTTCCCGGTTGACTAATCTTTGATGACGACCTTCAAAGTCGTTGGTCAGGAGTTGAAACAGGTCTGTGGTGGTATAAGCGGATGCAATCTCCAGCGCCCTGGTCCTGGCAAGGTCTATCAGTTTTCCGGTAGTCGCAATAGCTTCCATCGAAAATGAATTGTCGATGTAAATGCTGACACATCGTTGACCGGTAACCTTTTTCCGGGTTGATGAAAACGAAATGTAGGGTTGTGCAAAAGCGATAACCAGGGCAGCGAAGGCGAGTAACCTTGCCAGTAAAATAAGCAGTTGTTTCAGCTGAGATCGATTTTTTGTCTCATGATGAATTTGCTGCAGAAAACTGACATTGGTGAAATAAATTTTTTTGTATTTGCGGAAATTGAAAAGATGGATGATTACCGGTATCGCTAATGTGCAGAGAGCTATCAGAAAAAATGGATGGACAAATTGCATGGGCAAATATAAAAAAAATCCCGGCGGGATGCCGGGATTTTAATTTCAAGTTAAAACCAGCTCCGATCTATTAAACCACACCCTGATCAAGCATGGCATTCGCAACTTTAAGAAAACCGGCTACATTTGCGCCTTTTACATAATTTACATACCCATCTTTATCTTTTCCGTATTTCTTGCATGCTTCGTGAATGCTACACATGATGTGGTGGAGACGTTCATCGACCTCTTTCTTCGGCCAACTCAGTTTCATGGCGTTTTGCGACATTTCCAGTCCAGAGGTAGCGACACCACCGGCATTCACTGCTTTACCAGGAGCAAATAGAATTTTATTCTCGATGAATAATTCAATTGCTTCCGGAGTACTTGGCATATTGGCGCCTTCAGCCACGCAGATCACGCCATTTTTAATAAGGTTTGCGGCATCCTCTTTACCGAGTTCATTCTGCGTAGCACAGGGGAGAGCAATATCACATTTTACTTCCCATGGGCGCTTTCCCTGGTGGAATTGTGCATTGGGGAATTCGTAGGAATAGGGTTTTACGATATCCTGGTTCGAAGCGCGGAGTTCGAGAAGGTAGTCGATCTTTTCACCTGAAATACCATCCGGGTCATATATATAACCATCAGGACCTGATATGGTCACAACTTTAGCGCCGAGTTCGGTGGCTTTAATAACGGCTCCCCACGCAACATTGCCAAATCCGGAGATGGCAACAATTTTTCCCTGGAAGGTTTCCTTTTTGGTAGCCAGCATTTCTTTGGCAAAATAAACTGCGCCAAAACCGGTAGCTTCAGGGCGGATAAGACTACCACCCCAATTGAGCCCTTTCCCGGTGAGAACACCTGTATTTTCACGGGCTAGTTTACGATACATGCCATAAAGGAAACCGATTTCACGACCGCCAACACCAATATCACCGGCAGGAACATCATTTTCGGGCCCGATGAGTTTCCACAGTTCAAGCATAAAGCTCTGACAGAAACGCATGATTTCGGCATTGGATTTGCCTTTGGGATCAAAATCTGAACCACCTTTCGCTCCACCCATCGGTAAGGTTGTCAGACTGTTTTTAAAGATTTGTTCGAAGCCAAGGAATTTAAGGATACTCAGGTTGACACTCGGGTGGAAACGTAAACCACCTTTATAAGGGCCAATGGCATTGTTGAACTGAATCCTGTAACCAAGATTTACCTGTACTTTTCCGCTATCATCCACCCAACACACCTTGAAAGTTAAAATCCGGTCCGGTTCAACCAGACGGTCAATGATATTGGCTGATTCGAATTGAGGGTTCTCGTTATAAACCTCCTCGATCGATTCAAGTACTTCCCTAACTGCCTGGAGGTACTCATTTTCGCCCGGATGCTTCTTCTCCAGGTCGTTCATGATTTTTTCTAAATTCATTTTGATTCAGTTTTAGATGATTATTGACCAGTAAATATTGGCCGTTAAATTGTGGTTGTGAAAAAAATAACAGTTGCAAAAATACGGAGTTCTGAAAGATTAACCAAGCAAAAACAGACAATTTTTTCCCAACCCCTCACGGTATAATGATCAATTGACCTCGTCATTTTTTTATTTTCTCCAGCAACTTTCCTTTGGTATAGCGGCTGATATAATCAACGGAACCATCGGGGCGGTACATTATTTCTTCTCCTTCTTTCAGGTTTTTTATATAATGCGTAACCTTTTGAATTTTTCCATTGTCGTAAAATGATCTTTGTATACCGTTACCCTTGTCAAACTGACCTTCTCCGATAACGGTGCCTCCATCATCGTAATACAACCATAATCCATCATAATCACCTATAACATATTGACCTTCCGTTTTTATCAAACTATTCGGATAATATTCGATGTAATGCCCGTTAAGTTGACCATTCGTATAGTTGGTTACAGATTGAATTTTCCCTGTCTGGTCCCAAGTTTTGATAATTCCATTAAGTTCACCATTCAAATATATTAGTTCTTCTTTTCGTAAGCCTGATGTATAAAATCGAGTCAAAATACCGTTGAGAATATTATTCTTATAAGTACATTCCATTTGGATGGTTCCATTTTGATACCAATACAAAGCTTGTCCTTCATAATTTTTTCCCTTCAGGAAGATTTTAGATTTTTTATTACCGTTTGGCCAATATTCTGTTTTTGAATGTGTACAGGAGGTGGTCAGAATCAGCAGAATCGTAAGAATGATGACATATAACCTCATGGCTGATGCTGATTAAAGAGATCAATGGTTCCTTCAATTCCGTTGATTAGCATCTGGACTGCAATGACTGCAAGAATGAGACCCATTATACGGGAGACAACTTTGAGCATACTGGTGCTGATTTTAGTTGCTATCACCCGGGATGAAATAAATAAAAAATATGTGATCAGGCACATGATCCCGAATATCCCGATTACCAGTAGGACATTTGAGATGGATTTTTCGACACCGACAAAATTCATGGCTGTTGATATGGTACCGGGGCCAGCCAGCAGCGGGATTCCAAGGGGAGAAATGGCCATGTCGTGCGCTATCGTTTCCATCTGCGCTTTTTCCTCTTCAGATTGTGCATGGATTGGATTTTCTCTTGCATTCAACATCTGAAATCCGATGATAAAGACAATAATCCCACCCGCAATCTGGAAGGCTGGCAGGGTAATTCCAAACATCCGGAATATGATATGACCAAAAATAGTGAAGATGGAAATAATGATAAATGCAGCCAAGGTAGCGCGTAAAGCGACTTTATTCTGTGTTTTTATATCAAATTCCTTAACCATTCCAAGGAACACAGGTAAATTGCCGATCGGATTGAGCATGGCAAAGAAGCCCATAAATACAGTAATCCCATGCAGATACAAATCATAAAATTTCATCCTGAAAGATTTTGGCCAACAAAAATAGCATTAAAAGTTATGAAATCCATTTGTCAGAAACAAATATTCATCTGTAAATTTCCCTTGCGCATCAAGAATAGTAAGCTCGGAAAAGATGGGTTTTTTAGCCATAGTCCTCCCGAATTCAAGAAGTATACGCTTGGGCTTTTTACCTGGTTTCGTGTAGACCGTAAGTTGTCTTCCTATGTTAAAATTATAATTTAGCGCCAGAAACACTAATTCAGTTGCTCGATCGGGAGGGAGAATGAGGGTAAACCTACCATGGTCTTTCAACAAGGATTGAATATGAAAGATGAGGTCGGTCAATGTCAGTTCCTGATCGTGCCGGGTTTTATTTTTCTGTGCATAAGGGGATTTCAGTTGGTTGGAAAAAAAAGGCGGGTTGGCAATGATATAATCGTAACTGCTTGAAGTGGTGTTTGCAAACGACTGTATCGAATCATTGATGATACAGAGTCGCTTTCCCCATGGACTTCGGAGGAAATTTTTTTCAGCTTCCAGGCAAGAACGTTGATCAATTTCCACAGCATCTACACTGGCCTTTGATTTCTGAGCCATCATCAATGCAAGGACACCACAACCGGTTCCGATATCATGAATATTTACCGATTGTCCCGGTTCCGCCCACGATCCAAGTATCATGGCATCGGTTCCTACTCGCTGCGTACTCTGTATATCATCCACATCGAATTGTTTGAATCGGAATGCCATAATATTTGCTCACACCTCCCGATCCATCAATGGGCTGAAGCAGGTTGAAGGATGAGATTGGGGTTAATTCAACTGTAAATTTCGATCAAACCGTCAGGGGCATTGATCTCCAGGATTTTATTTTTACGGTCTAAACGCTGAATAATTTCATCGACTATAGGAACAAGGATCTCTTTTTTGCCGCTCCTGATCTGAAATAACGATTGATTAGGGAATTCGAGGATATTCTCTATTTTGCCGATGTTTCCATGTCTCAAATCGACAACAGTAAAACCGATGATTTCATGAAAATAAAACTTTTTGCCTTTAAGTAGGGGCAACTGGTTCAACGGTAAATACATTTCCAGTCCTGGAAAAGCTTCCGCATCTTCAATGGAATCAATATCCTTAAAATGGATCACTGCTTTCCGGTGTTGTTTCGGTTCCATACTGTCGATGAAAAACGGAATCCGTTCCCCATGAAGATCAAGGAAAACGGATTCGAGTCTACGATATACTTGCGGGTCATCCACATCAAGGGAGACCAAAAGCTGACCTTTATTACCAAAAGTCTTTATGACTTTCCCAAGGTAATAAAAATCATCCTTATTCATAAGGAGAGGGAATTAACAAACTATTCCTGTACAGGTGCTTCGGTTGCCTGAGTGGGTTCGACAGCAGGTGCTTCTTCCTTAGCAGCTTCGGCTGCCTGGGCTGCTTCGTCCAACCTGGCTTTGGCTAATTTCTTAGCGATCGATTCAGCCTTGGTTTCATTAACTTTTCTCTCTTCTTCGAGGGCTTTTTTATACGAATCTTTGATGTTGAGTTCCTGTTCTTTTTTCTTGCTTGAAAGCTTAAGCTGCTTTTCTTCAAGCCAGGCCTGAAATTTTACTTCAGCCTGTTCTATAGTCAAAGCGCCTTTCTCGACACCTTTGAGCAGGTGGTTTTTGAATAAAACCCCTTTGAATGCTAGAATGGTTTTTACAGTATCGGTCGGTTGAGCGCCTTTCTTCAGCCATTCAATGGCTTTTTCGAAATTGAGCTCAATTTCTGCAGGAATAGCGATGGGGTTATAGATGCCAATTTGTTCTATGAACTTTCCGTCACGTGGTGCACGACCATCCGCAATAACAATGTGGTAAAAAGCTTGTCCTTTTTTACCTCTTCTTTGTAATCTGATTTTCGTTGGCATTGGTTAATTAATTGATTTAATGAATGATTGATTAAATGATTAAAAGGGCGACAAATGTCGGGATTTTTTTTGAATTAACCAAAAGATTAGTCAAAGGAGATGGGATGCAGGATGCAAGATGCAAGATGCAGGATACAGGATGCAGGATGCAGGATGCAAAAGACAAATGCTATTTTCCGAATTTAATAAATTTGGAACTGTTTGTACTGCAGAATGAACAGGTGGCTTCGGGTTTGGCGACATCAAAGGTATTTCCACATTTCGGACAAACCCAATAGATATTCGGGAGTGTTGTAACTTTTTTCCCGTTCAAAGCGTTCAGGGCATTTTGATACATCACCAGGTGTTTTTTCTCAGTTTCCATTGCCCAGCGAAATGATTTGGAGGCGCCATCGGCCTTCTCGGCCTTTGCAGTGGCAATAAACCCGGGGTACATGGTGCTCATTTCATAATTCTCTCCGGAGATGGCATCGGCCAGATTTTCAGATGTTAATTTAATCTTATAGTCCGGCTTAACAGGATCTGTTTTCTGACCCATTTTCTCTATCACTGTTTTATGATTCGCTGCATGGATGGCTTCAGCTTTTGAAGTGGCTTCGAACATGACCGCAATCTGCATCAGTCCTTCTTTCTTTGCTTGTTCTGCAAATGCGGCATATTTGGCGGAGGCGGTGGATTCGCCATTGAAGGCGGCTTTCAGGTTTTCGACTGTTTTACTGGTTTGCCCAGAAGATGCCTGGCCCCAGCCGACTATCGTCAGTGCCAGGAGGGAAAAGATTAGGTTTTTCATAATTTATGATTTTAGATTTGGGATTTACAATTTATCCAGCATCCAATTACAATCCAATCATATATTCGATCACCAGTGTTCCGCCGAGAAAACCCGTTATAGATACAAAAACAAATGCCAGGAAAAACAGGCCCAGGGAAACATATTTCAGGTTTGTATTTTCTTTGTTCAGGTAATTGATGATGATCCTGAATAGCGTTGCGAGAATGATGGTTACCAAGGTGAATGTTGCATACAATTCATGCTTTTCACGCATAACACCTGCTTCACCTTCCATGGTACTGGTAAAGAAATATCCGGTTCCAAAAGCTCCAATAGCAGCGATCATCCCAATAACCTCAAGCCAATATCCCATTTTCGAAAGGCATTGTTCCTTTTTGATAAAGACTCCTGCAAGGTCAACTATAAAACCGATAGTAATGATGGCTATCGGGAAATGAACCATCATGGGATGAAAATGACTCGAAGCAAACATATTGTTTTTTTAACAAATATATGAAATATTAAAAGAAAAAACCAAGGGAAATAAAATTTCCGGTACTTTTATACCCCTGATTCCGGAATCAATATTTTCCCAACAACATGATTGATTTTATTCATTTACACGTACATACGCAATACTCCATCCTTGATGGCGCCTGTCGCATCAGGGATATGGTTGACAAGGCAGCGACTCTAGAAATGAAGGGGGTGGCCGTTACCGACCATGGGAATTTATTTGGCATCAAGGAATTTGCAGAGACGGCCTCTAGGAAAACAGGGTTCAAGCCTATTTTTGGATGCGAAACATATGTTGCAAAGCGGGGACGCAAAGATAAAACTGAGGTGATCGACCGCAAAGGTGACCACCTGATCCTTTTGGCGAAAGATGCCAAGGGTTACAGCAATCTACTTAAATTGATTTCGTTTTCCTGGACTGAGGGTCATTATTACAAACCCCGGATCGACAAGGAATTATTGCAGGAATATCATGAAGGGTTGATTGCATCTTCGGCATGCCTGGCGGGTGAAATCCCCAGGGCCATTCAAAATGGAAATATAGCAAAAGCCAGTCAGGCTATCCTTGAATATAAGGAACTTTTTGGTGACGATTTCTACCTGGAACTTATGCGCCACCCAGCTTCGGATCCCAGCCGAGACATGGAGGTATACAAACGACAAATGGCGGTGGGTAAAATATTAATGGATCTGAGCCGGAAACACCATGTAAAATTACTGGCTACCAATGATGTTCATTTTCTGAATGAGTCCGACGCAGATGCACATGATCGTTTACTTTGTGTTAATACCGGTAAGTTTATTGATGATGTTGACCGGATGCGATATACAGGACAGGAGTGGTTTAAATCGAAGGAAGAGATGAACCGGCTTTTCGCGGATGTGCCTGAAGCCTTGGAAAACACGATAGAAGTCGTAGATAAGGTGGATGTTTACAGTCTGAACCGCGATCCCATCATGCCCGATTTTCCATTGCCCCCGGAATTCCCAGATGCTGATGATTATCTGCGTCACCTAACATACGAGGGTGCTGAGAAGCGGTATCCGGATATTACGGAGGAACTCAGGGAACGTATTGATTTTGAACTCGCCACCATTAAGTTTATGGGGTATCCGGGTTATTTCCTGATCGTCCAGGATTTCCTGAATGCTGCACGTGCGATGGGTGTTTCGGTCGGGCCTGGTCGCGGATCCGCTGCAGGATCTGTGGTCGCTTATTGCACCCGCATTACAGATGTGGATCCTCTCCGATACGATTTACTTTTCGAACGTTTTCTGAATCCCGACCGGGTTTCCATGCCCGATATCGACATCGATTTTGATGAGGATGGCCGCGATCGTGTCTTGAAATGGGTTGTGAATAAATACGGACGCGATAAAGTTGCCCAGGTTATCACTTTTGGCACTATGGCGGCCAAGGGTGCAATCCGCGATGTGGGTCGTGTTCAGCGGCTACCGCTTGATGAAGTAAATAAACTGACCAAACTGGTCCCGGGACGTCCTGGGATCACACTGAAAGCTGCTTATGAAGAAGTCCCTGAACTGAAGGCGGCAAGGTTATCTTCCAACATCCTGATAGCAGAAACCCTGAAATATGCCGAAAGCCTTGAAGGCTCGGTAAGGCAAACCGGGTTACATGCATGCGGGATTATCATCAGCCGTGACAGTCTGACCGAATATATCCCGATTACAATATCCAAGGATTCCGACCTGTTTGTCACCCAATTTGATGGCGAATACATTGAAAAGGTGGGCATGTTAAAAATGGACTTCCTTGGTTTAAAAACCCTGGCGATCATCAAGGATGCCGAGAAAAACATTCAGCTTTCTCATAGGATTGAGATTGATAATGAGAATATCCCATTTGATGACGAACCGACCTACGAATTGTTCAGTCAGGGCCGTACCACCGGTATTTTCCAATTTGAATCGGATGGTATGAAAAAATATCTCCGTGAACTGAAACCAAACAAGATTGAGGACCTTATTGCCATGAATGCCCTTTATCGACCGGGGCCGATGGAATATATCCCAAGTTTCATAAACCGTAAACATGGTAGGGAAAAGATTACTTATGATATCCCGGTGATGGAAAAATACTTGAAGGATACATACGGTATAACGGTTTATCAGGAACAGGTCATGTTGCTCTCTCAACAACTTGCAGGTTTCACCAAAGGTCAGGCTGATTCACTTCGCAAAGCCATGGGAAAAAAGATCGAGGCTGTGATGACCGAACTTAAACCAAAGTTTATCGAAGGATGTAAAAACAATGGTCATGATGAAGCGGTGGTCAATAAAATCTGGAAGGATTGGGAGGCTTTTGCAAATTATGCATTCAATAAGTCGCATTCGACCTGTTATGCATATGTTGCCTATCGTATGGCCTGGTTGAAGGCCCACTATCCGGCCGAATTCATGGCAGCGGTTTTAAGCCGTAACCTCACTGACCTGAAAGAAATCACCCTTTTCCTTGATGAATGTAAACGAATGGGGATTCCAGTCCTTGGACCTGATGTCAACGAAAGCACCCATGCGTTTGTTGCCAATAAAAAGGGGGAGATACGCTTTGGTATGGCCGGAATCAAAAATGTCGGGGAAGGCGCCGTTCAGAGCATCGTTGAAGAAAGAGAAAAAAATGGACCGTTTCAGAGTATTTTTGATCTTACCCGAAGGGTGAATGCCCATGCCGTCAATAAACGTTGCATGGAATCACTTGCGAAGGCCGGAGCATTCGATTGTTTCGAACGCACGCACCGGGCACAATATTTTTTCCAGGAAAACAGTGACGATCTGATGTTTCTTGAAAAGATAATTAAAAATGCCATCGATTTCCATTCCCGGAAAGATTCGATGCAACAGTCACTTTTCGGAGAAGCAGAAGAAGTGCATTTCCAGGAATTTACCTTGCCCGATTGCCGGCCCTGGACCAAACTGGAACAATTAAAGTATGAAAAGGAGGTTACAGGTTTTTATATGAGTGGTCATCCCCTGGATGATTACCACATGGAAATGGAACAATTCTGCAATGTGACAATCGAAGATCTGAAGCAGGATTTAAAACCTCTTAAAGGGAAAGAAGTAACTTTTGCCGGTATCGTGATTGAAGCCAATCATAAAATCGGGAAAACAGGTAAACAATTCGGATCGTTCGTTTTGGAAGATTATTTTAATTTCATCACCCTCACCGTTTTTTCAGAAGAATACCTGAAATGGAAACATTTGCTGAATGAAGGTCAGTATCTGTATATTAAAGCGAGGGTCGAACCCCGTTTTGATAACCCTGATCAATTGGTACTTAGGGTGAATAACATAACATTGTTATCGGAGGTGATGGAAAAATATACGAGGGTGCTTTCCCTGACCCTTGAAATTAATGAACTCACGGTAGATACGATTTATAAATTGAATACACTGGCTAAACAGTACAAGGGAAGATGCAGTCTGCGGCTGAGAATCCAGGATTATTCGGAAAATATGAGTATTGACCTGCCATCGAAAAAATACCGGGTGAATGCCGGAGAAATGATCCGTGAACTGTCGAAATTACCTGAAATCCAGATAAAGCTGATTGGAGAATAAAAGGTACTGCGGCAAGACATGGGAATGCGGATTTTTTTTAATTTAGCAAGTAAATTACTATAACACAAATCATAAAAAGAAAGATATGTTCGAAACACTTACAGATACAAATTTCGAGGAAAAGATAATAAAAAGCGACAAGCTCGCAGTTGTTGACCTTTCTGCAGTATGGTGCGGCCCCTGCCGGATCGTTTCACCCATTATCCATGAATTGGCTACTGAATACGAAGGACGGGTTGTATTTGGTGAACTTAATGTGGATGATAACCCATCGACGACCGCTTTGTATAAAGTCAGGAACATTCCGACTGTTCTTTTCATTAAGAACGGGCAGGTAGTCGACAAACAGGTAGGCGCAGTCCCTAAAGCTTCCTATAAGGCCGTGATAGAAAAATACATATAATTTTCGTGTCAGCTATTGATCAGAACAGGTTAGAACAATTTTCCTCTCTTGAGTTTTTGGCCCGACAGGTTGTAGAGGGGTTTATAACTGGTTTGCATAAAAGCCCGTTTCATGGGTTCAGTGTGGAATTTGCCGAACACCGGTTGTATAATACAGGTGAATCGGTGAGGGACATTGATTGGAAACTCTTCGGCAGAACCGACCGTTTATATACGAAGCGCTATGAGGAAGAGACGAATCTCCGGTGCCAGATTTTTATCGATAATTCGTCATCAATGTATTATCCTGTTCTTTCCAAACCCGATATTGACCACCCCAACAAAATTACATTTTCTGTATATGTTGCTGCCGCTTTGATCTACCTTTTTCATAAACAGCGCGATGCTGCCGGGATCAGTATATTTTCCGATAAGGTTGAGTTGCATACCCAGACAAAATCTAACGCCATCCATCACCGCTATTTATTTTCTGAACTGGAAAAACTGCTGGTTCTGGGGCGCCCTGAAAATCCCAGCGGAACCATGGTTGCACAAACCATTCACGAACTTTCGGAACGGATTCATAAACGGTCGTTAGTCATTATTCTCAGCGATATGTTTGAAAATAATGACCGGCACGAGGATCTTTTTTCGGCGTTGCAACACCTGAAACACAATAAGCATGAAGTGATTCTTTTTCATGTGGTAGATAAAAGCAAGGAACTTGACTTTGATTTTGACGACCGTCCTTATAAATTTATCGATCTGGAAAGCGGTGAACAACTCCGGGTAGTTCCCTCCAAATTGAAAGCGCATTACGTGGATGCGGTAACCAGATTCCGGAATGAACTTCGTTTGAGGTGCGGACAATATCACATCGATATGATTGAAGCCGATATTCATGCCGGTTTTGAACATGTTCTCTTACCATACCTGGTCAAACGAAACCGGTTATTTTAGACCGGTGAACCCGTTTTTTACTAATTTTGCCCCTTCTATAAAATCTCATGTAAGATGGAAATTGCTTCCAAGTACGATCCTTCGAAGGTGGAGGATAAATGGTATCATTACTGGATGAAACAGGGATTTTTTCATTCCGTGCCGGATGAAAGGGAACCATATTGTATCGTAATTCCGCCTCCCAACGTTACCGGAGTGCTGCATATGGGTCATATGTTGAACAACACCATACAGGATATTCTGGTACGCCGGGCACGTATGCTTGGGAAAAATGCTTGCTGGGTACCGGGTACCGATCACGCTTCCATTGCTACTGAAGCAAAAGTTGTTGTGAAACTTCGTGATGAAGGTATCGATAAAGCAAATCTAACGCGCGAACAGTTTTTGGAACACGCCTGGCAATGGAAAGCAAAGCACGGAGGTATCATTCTTGAACAATTGAAAAAGCTTGGCGCCTCCTGCGATTGGGAGCGGACCTGTTTTACCATGGATGAAGCACTCTATGGTTCGGTCATCGATGTTTTTATCGATTTATTTCAAAAAGGATTGATTTACCGTGGAATCCGGATGGTAAATTGGGATTCCAAAGCGTTGACGGCAGTTTCGGATGAAGAGGTGATTTATAAAGAGGTTAGCTCAAAATTATTTTATGTCCGTTATCGGGTCGAAGGAACTGAAAATGAATGGTTGACGATCGCAACTACACGTCCGGAGACGATACTGGGTGATACTGCTATCTGTGTTCATCCCGATGATGAAAGGTATAAGAACTTTCGGGGGAAACGCATCCTGGTGCCTTTGATTAACCGCTCCATCCCGGTAATTTTTGATGAGTATGTCGACCGTGAATTTGGTACCGGTGCTTTAAAAGTTACACCGGCCCATGATATCAATGACTATAACCTGGGTTTGAAATATCAGCTTGAGGTGGTCGACACATTTAATCCCAATGGTACCATGAGCCCGGCAGCACAGCTTTTTGTCGGAGAAGACCGTTTTGTAGTCCGGAAAAAGATCACCAAAGAGTTGCAAAGCCTGGGACATATTGTCAGAATTGATGAATATACCAATAAGATCGGATATTCTGAACGGACAGATGAAGTGATTGAACCCCGCATCTCTATTCAATGGTTTCTGAAGATGAAGACGCTGGCAAAACCGGCACTTGACCTGGTCGAAAACGATACCATCCGGTTTTACCCTGCCAAGTATAAAAACATGTACCGGCATTGGATGGAAAATGTGACGGATTGGTGTATTTCGCGTCAACTCTGGTGGGGACACCGAATTCCCGCTTATTATCTCCCTGATGGAAAAATTATCGTGGCCCGCTCAAAAGAAGAAGCGGTAGCTTTCGCAAACTCAAATCTCAATGATCAAAACTCAAAATTCACGCCGGATGACCTGAAACAGGATGAGGATGTACTGGATACGTGGTTTTCGAGCTGGTTATGGCCCATCTCAGTTTTCGACGGTATCCGCCATCCCGGCAATAGTGATATCAACTATTATTATCCGACCAACGATCTGGTTACCGCGCCTGAGATCATTTTTTTCTGGGTGGCACGGATGATCATGGCGGGATGGGAATACAGGAAAGCTATTCCTTTTAAAAATGTATATTTCACCGGGATTGTGCGGGATAAGCAAGGCCGTAAAATGTCAAAATCACTGGGCAATTCCCCGGAGCCACTTGATCTGATCAGTCAATATGGAGCTGATGCTGTGCGCGTAGGAATGCTTCTCTGTTCTCCAGCAGGGAATGATCTTCTCTACGATGATGGACTGATTGAACAGGGACGCAATTTCTGTAACAAGATGTGGAATGCCATGCGCCTGGTAAGAGGATGGCAAGTTTCTCCCGGACTTGAGCAGCCTGAGGTTAACAAGGTTTCCATCCTTTGGTTTGATTCGGTTTTTAATGCTGCTTTACAAAACATTCTTTCCCAGTATTCAGGGTACAGGTTATCGGAAGCATTGATGGCTGCGTATAAACTGGCTTGGGATGATTTCTGTTCCTGGTTTCTCGAAATGATCAAGCCAGCATACCAGCAACCCATTGACAAAGACACTTTCGAAGGAGTAATCACGTTTTTCGAAAAACTGATCCAGGTATTGCATCCCTTCATGCCTTTTATTACTGAAGAGATATGGCAGATTTTAAGAGAGCGACAGGAACAAGATTCCATTATGATCAGCAGACAACCCTTTGCAGGCTCTTTTAATCAGGAGATGATCGACAAATTTAATTTTGCCAGAGATGTGATTATCGCTATTCGCAGTGTCAGAAAAGATAAAAATTTACTGCAGAAAGATCCGATACAATTGGTTATCCGCAAGAATAACGATGAAATTCCTAATACTACTTTTGATCCGGTAATGTGCAAGCTTTGCAATATCAGTGAATTGAGCTATAATTCGGAAAACGACGATGCCGGAGTCTCCTTTGTTGTTGGCTCCACGGAATTTTTTATACCAATGTCCAGTCATATCGATTTGGAAGAAGAATTAAGAAAATTGGAAGACGAATTGAATTATACCCGGGGATTTCTTGATAAGGTCAATCAAAAATTATCTAACAATAACTTTGTTAATAATGCACCTGTACAAGTAATTGAAATTGAACGGAAAAAGCAAAGTGATGCAGAATCACGGATACGCGTCCTGACAGAACAAATCAACAAACTGAAAATGTGATGCCGTTCCGGTAACAGATCAGCTTTGCTGTATCCCTTGCCGATTTAAGAGCTACTGGTAAACCTCCGCCAGGTTGGGTCCAGTGACCAATAAAATAAAAGTCTTTTAACCCGGGCAATTCATTCTTAACCGGCGTTACTGCAATTATATTTTTCCCGGGAAACCACCCCTGAACGCTCCCTTTCCAGTTATTTGTATATCGTTGAAAAGTGGCTGGTGTTGCAATGTCAATGACCTCAATTTTATTCTTCAGTTTTCCCAGTTTCTCATCAAGAAGGGCAATCACAACATCCGCAAATTTCTTTTTTTCTTCCCTGTAAAGTTCTTGATTGGAATTACGGAGAGTGATCCAAAAGTCTGCGAAATGGGAGTAAAAGCTTACGGAGATCACGGTTTTTCCAACAGGGGCATGGGTAGGATCATAATTGTTGATATGAACCTCCATACGGTCATATCGCGAGCCATCAGGAGAAACCAATGGTCGTAGTAAGGGGAACCGCAAAAAATGGGGATGATTTTGGAACGTCTGAGCAACCCCAAGCGATACCATGAAAACCGAAGGATAAACTTTAAGCTGCTCCTGATTTTTCAGTTTTTTGATGGTACTATCAATAAATTTACCCTCCAATGCACTGAACAGGGTGAAATGCCAGTCTGCCGCGGAAATAACAATATCTGCGGTAATTAACTCTCCCGATTTCAACAAGATTCCCGTTGCATGTTTTTTTTCTGTTATAATTTTTACTACCTCTGTTTCGTATCTTATCTTTCCACCCAGTTCAAGGTATTTATGCAGAATAGGTCTGACCAACGCAGCAGAACCTCCGACCGGGTAACCCGTACTTTTAAGATCGTTATAAGCAAGGGGGAGAGTGATCACCAACAAGGACATTTCCTCACCGTCGAATAAGAGCTTGAATGCTTCTTTCAAAAAAGGATTCTTTAATTTTCGTGCAAAAGTAACATTGGTTTCCGGTTTGACTTTTTGCAGGAACAGGAGCAGGGGAAGATATTTAATGTAGCCGATCTTTTTATACCATGGTAGGATTTTAGGTACTTCCTTAATCATTGGCGGAATTTCTAAGGTTTGTATCTTTCGTATTGACCGGATCAGTCGCCGGATTACCTTTCCATCTTCAGGAGCGATGGAAAGCATATAAGTTTCCAGTTTATTGAGGTTGGTATAGAGATGGAATACATTGTCCCCGGTGTTATCATGGGTTTCTTTAACTTCAATCTCCATTCTTACATCATGATTGATAAAGCGAATGGCACTCATATCGATCAGTTCTGACCAGAGATGGTAAAATGGATTATTTTCATTGGTGCCAAGAACCCATTGAAGGCCGCTTTCAAAGTTATAACCATCTCGTTGCCAATGGGTACATAGCCCTCCGAAAGTAGAATGGCGTTCAAAAATTTCTGTTTCAAAGTCATTCATCCGAAGGTAACAACCGGCAGACAGACCTGCCACCCCCGCCCCGATTATGGAAATTTTCATAGACGAAATTTGATCAAAAATACAAATTCAGGGAGAGTAATCGTGCGAAAATTATGGATTGTCGACTATTTTGGCTTGTTGATATTTAGCATACCTTTGCAAACTATTTCAAAGGGCCTGCCAGATATATCAATATGCAAGAAATCAGAAATATAGCCATCATTGCACACGTCGATCACGGGAAGACAACCCTGGTAGACCGAATTTTATACCAGGTTCGCCTGTTTCGTGACAATCAGGAAATGGGGGAACTCATTCTTGATTCAAATGATCTTGAACGCGAACGTGGAATTACTATTTTATCGAAAAATGTTTCGGTTCGATACAAAGGAGTAAAGATCAACATTATTGACACACCTGGTCACGCTGATTTCGGAGGTGAGGTTGAACGTGTCCTCAATATGGCTGATGGGGTTTTAATTCTCGTGGATGCTTTTGAAGGCCCGATGCCGCAAACCCGTTTTGTTTTGCAAAAGGCGCTTGAGTTGGGGAAGAAACCCATCGTGGTCATCAATAAAGTGGATAAACCGAACTGCTCACCCGATGAAGTCCATGAAGCGATGTTTGACCTGATGTTCAGTCTGGATGCCAGTGAAGATCAGTTGAATTTCCCAACGGTTTACGGTTCCTCGAAACAAGGCTGGATGTCGGAGGATTGGCGTAAACCTGGTCAGGATGTCAGCTACTTGCTTGATCAGATTATTGAGCATATACCTTCTCCGCAACAGATTCCCGGAACCCTGCAAATGCAAATCAGCTCCCTTGATTATTCATCGTATGTAGGAAGAATAGCCGTAGGCAGGATTTCACGCGGATCGTTAAAAGCAGGTATGCCGATTTCATTGGTTAAAAACGATCGTTCAATAAGTAAGTCGGTTGTAAAAGAACTTTATTTATTCGAGGGTTTAGGTAAGGAGAAGGTCAAATGGGAAGTTGGAGCCGGCGAAATATGTGCTGTGCTTGGACCGGAAAACTTTGATATCGGAGATACCATTGCTGACAATGAAAACCCAGAAGGTATGGCTCCAATCAGTGTTGATGAACCTACCATGAGCATGCTTTTTACTATTAATAATTCCCCTTTTGCAGGAACCGAGGGTACCTATGTTACCTCGCGTCATATCCGGGAAAGGCTCTTCCATGAGACCGAAAAAAATCTTGCGCTAAAGGTAGAGGAGATGGATTCGCCTGACCGGTTCCAGGTTTTCGGAAGAGGCATTTTGCACCTTGCAATTCTTGTGGAGACAATGCGACGTGAAGGGTATGAGTTTCAATTAGGACAACCTCAAATATTAACCAGAGAGATCAACGGTCACAAATGTGAACCTGTTGAACTACTTAAAGTGCAGGTTCCGGAACTATTTGCCGGGAAAGTGATTGAACTGGTAAGTCGCCGCAAAGGTGATTTGATACATATGGAACACAAGCGCGACCGGGTGATTCTGGAGTTCGATATTCCTGCACGGGGACTTATCGGTTTACGAAACCCGGTTCTTACCGCTACCGAAGGTGAAGCAGTCATGGCTCATCGTTTTAAATCGTATGAACCATGGAAAGGAGATATGCAGGGACGCATAAATGGTTCGCTGATCTCTATGTATACCGGAAAGGCCATAACCTATGCCATAGATAAACTTCAGGACCGGGGCAAATTCTTTATCGATCCTTTCGATGAAGTATATTATGGACAGGTGATCGGGGAAAGTACCCGCAGCGATGATATCGTGATCAATGTAAACAAGACTAAAAAACTTTCCAATGTTCGTGCTTCAGGATCAGACGATAAGGCCATGATCATTCCCTCCATTAAATTTTCTCTGGAGGAAGCCATGGAATATATTAAAGGAGATGAATATGTTGAAATAACACCCAAATCAATACGAATCCGGAAGATTATTCTGGACGAGATTGAGCGGAAACGAAGCAGGAAGACAAATGGGGGAGTTGAGAAATAGTGGGCAGTTCTTTTTCCGGTATCGCCTGGTAAACCAGTTCGGCGATATCCATTACTTTCACCGGGGAATGTGGTGAAAATGTTTTTTTGCAAAGCGGACAGGCGGTAGCGAGCGTTTCAGGTTCGTGTTCAAGAAGGATCTCCAATGCCTGTTTGGTCATCGTATCGCGTTGGTGTGATGATATTTCAAAAATTCCGAGGCTTCCCCCGCAACAATGAGCATTGTTAGTCTGGTCCCGAACCGGTACCAAATCAGCAACTTTTCCCAATAGTTCGCGTGGCGCTTCGAACGTTTTCGTCCCCCTTCCCAGTTCGCATGGATCGTGGTAAGCCACCCTCCGGAAGTTTCCCTGCAATGGAATTTTTCCCGTTTTCACAAGGTCAAGAATATACTGAGAATGGTGCTGTATCCTGATCGGGATATTGTATTCTTCCCTGAAAACACGGTAACAGATGGGACATGAAGTCACGAGCAGTTTGGCCTGGGTCTGTTTAATAAGTAATTTATTGAATTCGATCAATTCGGAAGCTTGCCTGTCTTTACCTGCAATCATCAGCGGGCGGCCACAACATATGGTCTGGTTCTCATCCAAATGAATATAATTCACTCCGGCTTTTGTCATAATCCCTTTGGTGGCCCGGATAATTGTAGGCGTTAAATGGGTCATACACCCTGAAAAATAGATCACATCAGCCGGTTTAGCATGACCATTGGATAAATACCTGAATTCTGTTGCTTGCCCCGAATTGAGTTCCCTGCGTTTTATCAGCCTTAGCGCATCGGTTTTGATCCCGACAGGGCAGACTTCCTGGCAACGGCCACAAATCAGACATTTTTGGGTAATTTCTTCAGGGACATAATTATCACGAACCCCCCGGATGAAATAAACCGCTTGCGAGTCGATGACTTCAGCCGCTCGAAGGGGACACACATCAATACACACCCCGCAACGCGAACAGGCGTGTACTTCGGTTTCTGTGAAACTGGAATACCATTTTTTAGGTTGGATCCCGAAGTGACGAAAAAAAATGAGCAATACTTCTGTTGGAATGTGCATGTACCGGGAATAAGGCAGTGTGACAAAAAAGATGCCGAGTACCAGGGAATATCCCCACCACATAGTATAAGCGATAAACTCGGAAGGTAGGGGAGTGATATAAACCAAGGCATTCCCCAACGGTTGTGTCATAAACCCACCGCCATTTCCATAATATCCGGCTGTGTAACTTTCCGCGAGCAACCGCATTGGAAAGATCAACCAAAGACATGTTAGTGCAACCCGATCAGTAAGTTGATGGGTTGTTGTCTGTTTCATCCCGAACCATTTTGAATGTTTCCGTTTGATAAATGCAAGAACGAGTCCGCTAAGGACGAAAAGCAATACAAAGTCCATGATGAACCTGAAAACCCCGGGGACTGAATAGACCTCGAAAAACAATACCAGCTTATCGTGAATGAAAAATTTCAGAAAAATAGGATAATAGGGAGCATTCAGGTGAGTGCCACTATAAAACCGGCTTTCCATATTGCCAAGTACAATAAGTAGTAACCATCCCAGAGCGAAGCTCATATGCAGATATCCGAGCAGTGGGTTCAGTTTCCACATTCGCCGGTGGATAAATGCTTCAAGAAATACTTCTTTCAATGCCGAAATAACCTGGCCGGGATGGCGTATTCCAGAAGTCACCTTGACTTTATCGATGGCTGGTAAAGCAGAGATCCATCGATACCAGCTTTTCCCAATAGCGAGAAGCATGTATAACAGGCCGAAGAAAAACGGAAGAACGAAAAGATTAAAATTAATCATCCGATTTGTTCAATTGCCCTGTTTATCCTTAAAATGACATTCCGTAAGTTTACTCCTCGTGGGCACACCAGCTGGCATTTTCCACAAAACATACACTTCCTTATCTCCTGTTTCAACTGATGGGTCTCTCCCCGACGCAAAAGGGTATGTATCGCCCGGATATTGAAAGAAGTAAAATGCCCGGTACTGCACGTAGCGGTACAACTGCCACAGCCGATGCACAGGTTGAGGGAAGGTTCGTGGTTTACCACGTAAAGCATCATGCGTTTATCGTTGCGATCGAAATCGATCGAGAAATCAGGTTGCAGCGTATAACCAAAGTCTTTCATCTGTTTATCCAGCCATGAACCGTGAAGTTATTTGTTGAGCAGTCGCCCGTGCATCTGCAATCGTATTTACAATACTCGCTGGTCCTTTCACTGCGCCCGTAAGATATATACCCGGAATCGTAGTTGTATTGTCCTTAATATGCTCATCGCCGGACATCAGAAAACCGTCGGTTCCTATTGGTAATCCAAGCATCGAGGCAATTTTTCCGGTCTCAGGATCAGGAATAATTCCTACCAATAAGATCACTATATCGACTGTCATCTTAAGTGGGCGACCGGTCAAGGTATCTTCCGCTTTCAGGATCAGTGTATGATCCGGGTTTTCAGAACATTCGGAAAGCCTTCCACGGATAAAATTAACAGCCCATTGCTGCTGCGCTTCGTAGTATAACTCTTCAAAATGGCGGTCGTACATCCGCAGATCCATATAAAATGAAAAAACTTCGCATTCCGGTAATTGCTCCCGGATCTCAATGGCCTGCTTTACACCAGTCACGCAGCAAACCTTGGAACAATATAGGTTCCCCACTTTTTCATCCCGGGAACCGACACAATGAATTATCCCGACACGATGGGGTGTTTTCCCCTCATTCGTAGTGAGTTGCTTACCTTCCTTAAAAATAGTTTCCAGCTCAGCCGAAGTAATCACATTGTCGTAGATACCGTAACCGTATTCCTCTTTTTTGTGGGCATCAAATAATTGGAATCCGGTCGCCAGAACCAATGCATGGCCGGTCACGGTTTCATTATTTGACAGGAGAACGATGAATTCTTCATCGTGCCTGATCACACCATTTACGGTTACTCCACAACGTAGATCCACCGAACTGTTCAATACTTTTTCGATAAATTCCATCACTTCATTAGCGGGGCGACGGTTAGGAAAAAGACGATCCCATTTGCGGACATGTCCACCGATACGACTCTCTTTTTCTAAAACGACAACTTCGAAACCGTTTTCTGCTAAGACTCCTGCAGTTGTCAGACCAGCAACTCCGGATCCGATGATAATAATTCGCTGTTTCATCCTAATAAAACTTAAGGAATGATGGGGCTTTTGGTTTCCCCATTGAAGCGCCTTCCTTATTCAGGAATTTACTGTCAGCATTGTAGGGAATCCCCATTTTATCAAGCAAGGGTTCTACCGGCACCTGATGAACCTGTAAACCAAGATCCCATGGATCATATCCCAGGATCATTCCGGCCAGCTCTTCGTATGTCAAAACAGGTATTCCATGTCCGTTTTCACCATATGTTATCCCTTCCATTTCACTTATGGTATATTGCCAGCGATCAAGAAACATTGGACAACCCGGACAGTTGGTGAGGATAAAATCAGGTTTGTAAGGCGCCATGGAGTCGAATTTTTTTTTCGAACAGGAAAGCGAATAACCCCTGTTGGCTTGAATCAGGTACTGTCTGAAACCAAATCCGCAGCAATGACGACGTTCGGGGTAGTCGATCACTTCACCACCCCAATCTTCAATCATACCAATTAAAACATAAGGGTACTCAGCGCCACCTATCCCTTTGCTGGGAAACATCCTTGAATAATGGCATCCGATATGTTCTACTGCCCTGAGAGGCTTTCCCGTATAGTGATTGATCAGCCTGTATTTCCCAACGGCCGCAATTTCTTTACGGAATTTGAATATGATATCGCTGGCATGGGATAAATTCTTGGGCTTACTGAATTCCCTGCCGGTAGCATTTTTTAAGTGTTTTCTGATCCGTTCTTCCACCTCGGGAAAATGATGCCATGTCTCAAGTATCTCTGTATATAATCCGAACGATGTAATGCATGATGTCGCAAAATTTTCATATCCCGATTCGGTCATCAGGGCAAACTGCCGGGCCACAATGGTCATGGTTGTTTCGAATGGGACTATATCGCTGTGATATCCGATACCGGAGCAGGTGGTATGAGCCGCATTTTCGAAAATATCTTTGTGAAGTTCCTCCTTCAAAATACGGAGAAAGGTTTTCTCGGAACCTGGAAAAAAATTCTGACGAACACAACTTCGTACATAAAAAAAATTGTCACCTGCAATTTCTTTCTGATAATCTTTCCAGACCCTCCGCTTTCCTTCAATATTCATTCTTTTCTGCCGTGATTGTTATTGTTTGTCGTATAGATTTTATGAATATAGTCGTTATTCATACCATTATCAAGATGGATCCCCATTTCCACTGCCTTTTGCTTAGAGTAATCTTCAATTTTTTGATATCTTTCGGTGCCACCGGTTTCATCGAAGATTTTCCGGATTTCGGCAAGATCCTCATCCGGAATTTTCCGGAGGATCCCCGGTCCGGCTTTTTTGTAATTGGCGCCGAGACGCTGCATTACTTCCTCCAGGTGTTCATGTTCCCACTCCCATATCGGACCTTGCTCAGGATGCATTTCAGGTAAGATTTCGGAAGGGAAAAGACAATAACCAAATTTGAGTATCCATTCACCGACAGTGCGTTTGATGGCCAGTTGCTGACGACCTTTCTCAGATTCCACAAAATATCCAAGATCCTGGGATGTGGCGCGCAACACCGTGATCAATAATCCCGGTGCATTTCCCCGTGGGCAACGGGTAACACAGGACATGCATTCACCGCAATACCAGATGGTTTCACTTTTCAGCAATGCCTCGATCGCATCATCATCATGGGTTTGGAGAATATCAACCAGCTGACGTGGCTGGTAATTGTAAAACTCAGCAGCCGGACAAATAGCTGTACAGGTGCCACAATTCAAACAGGCTTTCAAGCCTTCCACGAAACGGACATCTTCTGATAATCTATCGTAAAGCTTTCCCATCGGTCAGGCAATAGAGTGGAGTTTAGCTATAAGTTGTAAATTTTATTCTCATTTTGCGTTTATTGCGGCCATCCGGTTGAGATCGTCCCGTTCATAATTCCTGTTTTGACCGCATTAACAGCCGATTTTATTTCCGAAGGGATCAAGGAATCAAAATTGTGATAGGGCGCCATTTCAACTCCCTGGTTGGCAAGGGTACAATGGATGATCTGGCCTCCACGAAACTGGTCATAAAAAGTGTTTATGACCTCCGATTTGATGACCCTGTCAAGACGTTTCATACACGAAGTAAGCAACACAGGACCTACTTCCGGAATGGAGATATATTGGTCAACATCTACTCCGATACCGTATTTTGAGGCTTCTTTCGCTTTATACAAAGCTCCGTTACCGGTTTTTCCGGCACAGGCAAAAACCACATCTGCACCCTGATTAATCAAACTATCAGCCAACCTTGCACCCTGCAAGGTGTCATTAAAATCAGTAGCATTGGCCCCTGATACCAGAACCGACTTGCTATATTGGGTATTGAAATAGTCTACCCCTTTAGAATAGCTGACAGTAAATTGTTGTATTTCAGGGATGTTAGGGCCAGCAACATAAGCAATTATAGGGTTCACCGGATTTTTTTGTGTAGCCCACCATGCAGCCAGAAATCCACATGGAAAAGATGCCTGATCCACCTGGAAATTTACACACTCAAGATTTTTGGGTAAAACTGTAAATGTGTAATCCAGCAGAAGGAATTTAACAGAGGTATGCAAAGTCACTGCATTCATGGTTGCCTGAGCCGCATCATATCCCAGTGTGATGACCAGATCAAAATTATTTTTCACGAAGTACCGGATATTGCTGTCGATAAGTGCAGCTGATCCGCTTTCCCTGGCCTCCCAGTCTATTGGAACAATGGAACTGGCTGCGTTCAGCCCTATGAGCGCCTGCTGATTAAATCCACGGTCATTAAAAGTACCCACCCCACAGACCAACCCAACTTTAAGCCTTGGAGTATTGTCGTTTTTCACACAGGAAGACAAAAGCGTGATAGTCAAAGCAATTGCCAGAAAGAAGACTCCTATGGCAACGCGGAAAGAATTCTTTTTCATAATATTTATCAATTATCTATTATCCGGTTGAGTTGATGATCAAGGTACAGGGTTTATCGAGATGAATCAGTCCGGAAAGAGATCTGATTTAACTGTAAACAAAATTAATCATTTAGTTGTGAAAACATACTGAAGGATATTTGCTCCCATTTGCAGCGCTTTCTGACGGGTGGCGTCAGAATCTCCATGAACTTCAGGATCCTCCCATCCATCACCCAGATCGCATTCATAGGTATAAAAGACAATCAATCGTCCTTCATAGATGAGTCCAAAACCTTGTGGCGGTTTCCCGTCATGCTCATGAATTTTAGGAAGACCTTTAAGAAAATCAAAATGCTGGTGATAAATTGGATGGTCAAAAGGAAGTTCAATCAGATCAAGCTCGGGGAATAATTTTTTTAGTTGGGGACGAATAAACTTATCCATTCCATAATTGTCATCGATATGAAGAAACCCACCGGCAATAAGATAATTGCGAAGGTTCTGCATCTCCTGATCCGAAAATACCACATTCCCATGACCAGTCATATGAAGGAACGGATAGTTAATTATTTCCAGGCTTCCCACATCAACTGTGGCAATATCCTCATTGATGTTGGTATTCAGGTTCCTGTTGCAGAATTTAGCCAGATTAGGCAACGAAGTTGGATTCGCATACCAATCGCCACCGCCGTTGTATTTCAGTAACGCGATTTGAAATGAAGGTGGTGTGAATGAGGTTGTCCCGGCAAATAAAACAAGGAAAAGTAAGTAACGAACTTTCTTTATCAGTTTAAAATTGGAATCCGGTAATGATGTTCTTTTCATCCTGAAATTATTTATCCCATTCTCGCGCAATACTAACGCTTTGTCATGATCTGTTATTTCATCTTGTTTAGTAAATCGATGGTGTGGCAAGCAACGATTCCTGCTGTTTCTGTACGGAATCGGGAAAAACCCAGACTGACCGGACCAAATCCGGCTTTTTTCGCCAGATCCACTTCCAGGAGTGAAAAATCGCCTTCGGGACCAATTAGAATCAATACCTCAGATCCTTGTTGATAAACCTTTTGTAATTCTGACTCAATACCTGCTTCGCACCATGCAATAAATTTTTGTCCTTTAAATTCCTGGCTTACAAAGTGTTTAAAATTTTGTGGCTCGTTCAGGATTGGTAACCAGGTTTTAAGTGATTGTTTCATAGCGGAAACCAAGACTTTTTCAAGCCTTGAAATCTTTAATGTATTCCGCTCCGAGTGTTCACATATCAGCGGGGTGATTTCGTCGATGCCAATTTCGGTAGCCTTTTCAAGAAACCACTCGAAGCGTTCAATATTCTTGGTAGGGGCTATCGCAATATGAAGCCTCCAGGAATGAATATGAGGCATCTGGGTCGATGTCAATAACTTGACTACCGAACCTTTGGGATGAATTTCTATCAACCTTCCCTGATAAAAATTGCCCTTTCCATCAGTAAGCTGAATAGGATCTCCTTGTTTAAGACGAAGTGCTTTGACGCAGTGCCAGGATTCTTCTTCACTCAGTTGACAGGTGTCGCCGGTTAAATCGGAAATATAAAATAATTGCATAGAGGTTCCTGATCAGGTGTTTTTCTCATACCTTCTTACAGCCCAGTAAATGATCCGGTAAGAAAGGTATATTAAAACGGGCCAGGAAAGGAACCATAGAATAGAAGTAATGTACATGAAAATTGGATATTAATCGGGATTTGGAAATTAATTTGGCAGTTTACAGAGATTAATAAGTATGTCCTTCAGTCCTCATTTCTTCTGAATCGATTTTCTTGTTGTTGATCGATTTCCAGGCATACCAGATATAAGCGATGACGAAGGGAACCAGCAACGACACATAACTCATGGCTGTAAGTGTGTTGTGACTTGAAGAGCTGTTGTGGATTGTCAGTGAACTTTGCAACTCAAATGTTGAAGGGTAATATGCTGTATTGTTGAATCCTGCAAGGAGAAACAAGGCAAATACAGTAAGGATCGTTCCCGGACCTGAATACCATATCCCTCTGGATGCATTCTTGTCAAAGGTGAAGAGGGGTAAGGCGATTCCAAGAAGGACCAAAACCACACCGGTGCCAAAGATCAGAAGCACGTATGGCATTTGGATGAGATTATGAAAATACTTATTTGACTCCATAAAAATGGTCCCGGAATTTGGATCCACCGAAAAACCGGGATAAATCAGTAAAGCAAAAACATAGGCAAGGAAGAAAACCAGGAATGGGATGGTGTTTATCAGTAATTGTTTTTTGCAGCGGGTTAAAATGGTTTTTTCAGCGACGGTATTCATAAAATAAAGGGTTCCAAGAATTCTGGACAGAAAAAATACCGCCAGTCCGAGCGCTACATTACGCCAGTTCAGAACAGCTTCAAGACCATTGGCAGGGCCTTGCCAGCGGGAGATAGCAGAATCTCTGAGATTTGTCAGGCTTAATTTGTTGATGGAGAACTCCGATCCGGTAAAAAAAGTCGATACGGCTGCACCGATGAGAATAGTACCGAGTAATCCGTTGATAATCAGGAACCATTCATAGGTTTTGTGTCCCAGTAAATTATTGGGTTTGCTCCTGAATTCATAGGCAACAGCCTGGATGATGAATGGAAAAAGGATGGCCATCCACACCCAATATGCTCCGCCAAAACTGGTGGAATAAAAGAGGGGAAAGGAGGCAAAAAACGCCCCGCCAAAAGTCACCAGCGTCGTAAATGTAAATTCCCATTTGCGCCCAAGGCTGTTGACCAGTATTTTTCGTTCGTCCTCACTTTTTCCGACAGTATATATCAATGTTTGTCCACCTTGAACAAACATCAGAAAGACGAGAAGACTGCCAAGTAGGGATATGATAATCCACCAATATGCCTGTAGTGTTTCGATAGACATGTTCTCAAACATCACTTGGTTCCTCCATCATTTGGTCCGATTTTAATCTGCCGTGCCATAATCATCACCTCTGCAATCAGGAGAATGGTAAAAACAGCAGCGAACAACCAAAAAGTGATCATCACAGACGAAGCGTCGATTTTTGATATAGCGGCCATTGTGGGCATAAGATCCTGAATAACCCATGGTTGTCGTCCCACTTCGGCCACCACCCATCCCGCTTGAGTAGCAAGATATACCAGTGGTATTGTCCACAAAGAGAGCCATAAAAACCATCGTTTTTTTTCAAGTTTATTCGTATATATAAAGTAAAGAACCAGGATGAAAAGAATAATAAAATAGAGGCCAAGATATACCATCAGATGAAAACTGTAAAAGGTAAGCGGAACGTTGGGAATGACGCTGTTTGGAGAATTCAGGTAAGCATAACCAAAAAAAGGAAAATTCTGACGAAGCATTTGTAGCGAACTTCTTATATTGGCTGTATCGTTAATTGCTTTTGCCTCTTTATATGAACCTAAAGCAGCCACAGCCATCTTTCCACGATAAATTTTTTCTTCAACAGATACAGTCTGATTTTTTTCAATATGATTGACATGATCGAATTCAGGCTTGAATCCTCCTTTCAGCAAGTCCTCAATCCCGGGAACAAATGCACCCGGATTACGATATCCAAGAAAAGAAAGAAGTTTGGGAAATTCAACTTTTACGAGAAATCCATCTTTCCCGTCGCCTGTTTTTTTCCCGGGAGTCAGGATTCCAAATGCAACCAATCCGGCGCCTTTCCGGCCATTGTAAAGACCTTCCATTGCAGCCAGTTTCATGGGCTGTTTCTGGGTAACCTGGTAGGCGGAACCATCTCCGGTTACTGTCAGAAAAACAGAGGTGATCAATCCGAATATGGCTCCGATGAGGATACTGCGTTTTGCCAGGGTTTCGTTTCTTTTCTTTAACAGGAACCAGGCGCTGATACCGATCACAAAAATGGAGGCAGTTACATATCCTGAGGAGATCGTATGCAGAAATTTATTGACTGCAACAGGGGAAAATAAAACTTCCCAGAAATTTATCATTTCATTACGAACGGTATCCGGATTGAAGGACATACCGGCAGGATATTGCATCCAGGAATTGGCTACGAGGATCCACAAAGCGGAGAGATTGGCTCCGATGGCGGTGAGCCAGGATGCAGTAAGGTGAAACCCCTTACTTACTTTATTCCATCCAAAGAACATTATAGCAATAAAAGTGGATTCCAGGAAAAAAGCCATGATCCCCTCAATCGCTAGTGGTGCTCCGAAAATATCACCAACAAACCAGGAGTAGTTGGACCAGTTTGTACCGAATTGGAACTCCAGGATAATTCCCGTAGCGATACCAATGGCAAAATTGATTCCAAAAAGGGTCATCCAGAATTTGGTGATTCGTTTCCATTCCGGATTGCCGGTTCTTACATAAATCGACTCCATGATGGCGACGATAAAGGACAAGCCTAGGGTGAGCGGAACAAATAACCAATGATAAATGGCCGTTAAAGCAAACTGCGCCCTCGACCAATCAACGCTACGAAAGTCAATGGATTCAAGCATAGCAGATGAATTTAGGAATGCTTTCAGAAAACTTAAAGGTCAAATGTAAAAAAGTTTTTCTGATGGTAAAAATAAATCAATATTTTTTTACCGAAATGTCATTTTCGACGAATCAATTGTTCTTTGACATAATTACCCCGGTCTCTGTCGTTATCGAACTTCGATCTGAGAAAATTTGGAAAGAAAAGGAGACGAAGGATAAAAAAGAGGACGAAAAGTTTAATAAATATGATCAACCAGAGCTTTTTCCCGACAGTCATACTGCGGAACCCATCATAATAAAATAACCAGATTTGTTTGATGAAATTCAAATCTAAAATCTGAAATCGTAAATCAAAAATCGTAAAATGAACGGTTTACCAGCTTCCTCCCGCGCCGCCGCCTCCGAAACTACCGCCACCAAACCCGCCGAAACCACCTCCGCCTCCACCAAATCCACCGGAACCCGATGAAAAATCGTTCCAGCTTCCCCTGCCTCCTCCTCCCATGGAGCCGAGCATCCAGAGGGCAGTCCAGAATGGGAGTTGTTTACCGACTGAATGTGCCCTGCCGCGGCTTCCCCGGATCATGGTAAAAACTACGACCATGATAATTATGGGAATAATGAGTCCGAGCGGTGTCGATTTATTTTTGGTACGCTTTGTATATTGATCAGCAGTATATTCACCTTTCACCAACGACATCATGGTAGAGGTTGCGGCATCAATCCCCTGATAATAATTCCCTTCCCTGAAGTTTGGGATCATTTCGTTTTCAACGATGCGCTTTGCCAGCGCATCCGGGATGGCGCCTTCCAATCCATAACCGGTTTGAATGCTCGCTTCCCCCTGATCGTTCTGGTATTTTGGTTTGACGAGTATGACTGCGCCATTGTTTTTGCCTTTTTGTCCGACACCCCAGGTCTGTCCGATGCGATAGGCAAAATCGTTTTTATCGTAACCATTCAACGATTTCACAATTACAACCAGAAGCTGGGTGGAAGTAGAATCGTTGAAAGCAACCAGTTTGTTCTCCAGCTGCTGTATCTGATCTGCAGAAAGAATTCCGGCAAAATCATTGACCAGTCTTGGGGGATCGGGCCTGGCAGGTATGTTCTGTCCGTTGACTGAAGATAATCCACACAGGAAAAATATCCAAAAAAAAGAAATAAACCCTCTGATAGTACTCATGCCATTTTTCCTCCTCATCAAATCATCACAATATATCATCTTCAAATTTTCACATCTTCAAATCATCAAATTGATCAGTCTTTACCGAATGAAATATCATCCGATAATTCATTGATGTCGTTTTTCGCCCGTGGAAAATGTTTTTTCAGATGCTCCCCGGCCTTTAATATTGCTTTGACCAAACCCTCAGTAAAATGGTTATTACGAAAATATTCCAGCATATCTGCCTTGATATTATCCCAGAAATTTTCCGGAACCACCGCATGTATTCCTTTATCCCCAATGATGGCGAACTGTCTGTTTTTAATGGCAAGATAGATCAATACACCATTCCGCAAGGCTGTCTTGTTCATGCCAAGTTGTCTGAATACAAAAGCTGCCCTGTCCATGACATCACCGGAACAGGAGTTTTCAATATGTACCCTGATCTCACCGGAAGTATCGAGTTCTGCGCTCATGATAGCTTCCTTGATCTCCTTCTGCTCTTGCTGAGAAAAGAAATCTCTGGCTTTTGTTCCCATCAGTATATGTCGTTATCCTTGGTTAGAATTGAACCTGGGGTGCTTTTTCAGCTCCTTTGTCGGAAGCAAAATAAGCTTTTTTCTGGAAACCTAACAAACCGGCAAAAATATTTGCCGGGAATCGACGCAGGTATGTATTAAAAGCCTGAGCTGATTCATTGAATTTCATACGTTCAACCGTGATCCGGTTTTCTGTCCCTTCGAGCTGTGCCTGAAGCTCCGCAAAATTCTGGGTTGCTTTTAGCTGAGGATACTGTTCCACTACTACCATTAGCCGGCCAAGTGCAGAACTAACACCGTTCTGTGCCTCCTGGAATTTTTGAAGTGAACCTTCATCGAGGTTTTTTGGATTAATCTGAACACTAGTGGCTTTAGCGCGGGCCTCAATCACGGCAGTCAAAGTGCTTTTTTCAAAATTGGCAACCCCCTTCACGGTATTTACCAGATTCGGGATAAGGTCGAGTCTCCGTTGATAAACATTCTCTACGTTGGCCCAAGCCTGATTGACTCCCTCCTCCTGACTTACTAGTTTATTGTAAATACCTGTTCCCCAGGAAAAAAGAAGAAATATTACTACGACAATGACGATCAGAACGATCCAGCCTTTACTGATTTTCATAATTCAACGATTTAAGTTTGTTTTCTGCTAAATTACTAATTTATAATATAACACAACATTCAAAATTCAAAACCAATTCAGAACTCCGGTAAAGATGTAATCACGTGACTGTGCGTTAGGACTACGGTGAAAATATTTATTCAGCATCCAGCATCTTTTTTCTTATCCAACCTGTTCCGTACTACGTTTGATAAATTCCGCCAGTTCTTTTCCCTTCAACATATTTTGTGCGAGAAGGGCCAGATCGAATAATTGTTTGATTATATCACTCTGCTTGCCACCGTCGGGCTCAATAAGAAGACGGCCGATAAGTGGATTGTTGGAATTGACCACAAGGTTATAGTTTTCAGGCATTTCACCCATGAAGCTATACCCGCCACCACCAAGGGCCGACATGTCTTTCATCCTGCGCATAAACTCGTTCTGGGTGATCAGGAAAGGAGCTTCCTTTTCGCTCAGACTTTCAAAAGCAAGTGTGAATTTCTTTGAATCAATCTGCTTTTCGATCATTTCCCTGATAGATTTTTGCTGGTCATCATTGAGTTTGGAAGGCAACGTGTCTTCTTTTTTGACCAGTTTATCAAGGGTATCAGAATCGATCCGGGTGAAACGGGTCTTCTCAAATTTCTGTTCAAGGGTGTTGATGAAATGCGATTCGAGTATCCCGTCCATGAGCAATATATCATATCCTCTTTCTTTGACAGGCTGAATGAAACTATATTGCTCCTGAGGATTTGTCGCATAGAGGTATATCAGTTGCCCATCTTTGTCTTTTTGCGTTGGCTTGACATGATTTTCATACTCTTCGAAGGTGAAGTATTTCCCGTCAACATTTTTTAACAGACAAAATTTCTTTGCCCGGTCGAAAAATTCAGGTTGGGAGATGATACCGTATTCGATAAATACTTTGATATCATCCCATTTAGCTTCAAAATCGGGCCGGGTATCTTTGAATAACGACTCTAATTTGTCTGCCACTTTTTTGGTAATATGGTTTGAAATCTTTTTCACGTTCGGGTCACTTTGCAAATAACTTCTCGATACATTGAGCGGAATATCGGGAGAATCAAGAACTCCATGCAGAAGTGTCAGAAAATCAGGAACGATACCTTCAACCGAATCGGTTACAAAAACCTGGTTACTGTAAAGTTGTATCTTGTCTTTCTGAACCTCAAGATTCCTTTTAACCTTCGGGAAATAAAGGATGCCGGTAAGATTGAAAGGATAATCCACATTCAGGTGTATCCAGAATAAAGGCTCTTCAAATGTATAGGGATAAAGTTCGTGATAAAACTTTTTATAATCTTCGTCCTTAAGATCTACGGGCTTTTTCTTCCAAGCCGGATCAGTATTGTTGATAATCCTGGGTTTCTCGACTTCAACCTCTTTATCTTTACCATCTTTATCTTTTTCCCCTTCCACTTTTTCCCAAACCTTTTCGTTACCAAAATGAATTGGAACAGGAAGGAATTTGCAATATTTTTTCAGGATCTCCAACAGTTTGTATTCCTCAAGATAATCCTTTGAATCATCGGCAATATGAAGAATAACTTCTGTTCCGCGGTCAGTCTTGTCTGATTCGTCCATGGTATAATCGGGACTGCCGTCACATTCCCACCGTACAGCTGCTTTATCGCCTTTGGTCAGGTAAGTTTTGGTAAGAATCTCCACCTTTTTGGAGACCATGAAACTGGAATAAAATCCAAGCCCGAAATGACCGATAATAGCATTCATCTCCGATTCGGTTTTTGTCTTAAATTTCTTGATGAATTCTTCGGCGCTGGAAAAGGCAATCTGGTTTATGTATTTATCCACTTCTGCAAGGGTCATTCCGATCCCTTTGTCTTTAACGGAGATTGTTTTTTTCTTCTTATCGAGTGTTACCTCTATGGTCAGATCACTCATGTCGCCATTGTACTTGCCAAGAACTGCGAGCGTTTTTAGTTTTTGAGTAGCATCTACTGCATTGGAAATTAACTCACGCAGGAATATTTCGTGTTCAGAATAAAGAAATTTTTTAATTATCGGAAAAATGTTCTCGGTTTGGACGTTAATTTTACCTGTTTGCATGATCAATGGGTTTTATTTTGGTTGCGACTGGGTTATCAAACCAGGTGCCAACGGTAAGGTTCTGCCAAAATGACAAGGGAACTGCATTTTTTTTTATTATTCACATTCCCATGAAAGAAAATTCCTATTTTTACAATGTATTTCTTCCTGAAATGAACTAAAACATGACTATATGAATACGATAGATTGGAAGAGCTTACCCTTTGGTTACTTCAAGACAGACTACAACGTTCGCTGTTATTACAAAGATGGTAAGTGGGGAGAACCAGAAGTTACAGACTCGGAATTGATCACCATGCACATGGCAGCTACCTGTTTACATTATGGACAGGAAGCTTTTGAAGGTATGAAAGCATTCACCGGAATTGATGGGAAGATCCGTATCTTCAGGATGGTGGAAAATGCAAAACGTATGCAAAGTTCAGCACGGGGAATTCTGATGGCTGAAGTCCCGATTCCGGTTTTTGAAGAATCAGTGGTCAAAGCAGTCAAACTTAATTTGAAATATGTCCCTCCATATGGTGAAGGCGCTTCCCTTTATATCCGGCCCCTTCTGATAGGGACAGGGCCAGAAGTTGGCGTGAAACCGGGCAAAGAGTATATGTTTATGGTATTTGCCGGTCCCGTAGGCCCATATTTTAAAGAGGGATTTAATCCCGTTAGAATGCAGGTGGTTCGTGATTATGATCGAGCCGCACCGCTGGGTACCGGGCATGTTAAAGTGGGGGGTAATTATGCCGCCAGCCTTCGGGCTGGGGAACGTGCTCATGAAGACGGATTTGCTTCCTGTATTTTCCTGGATGCACGCGAGAAAAAATATATCGACGAAGCGGGCCCGGCTAACTTTTTTGGAATTAAAGGCAATTCATACATTACCCCCGATTCATCTTCGATCCTCCCTTCAATTACCAATATGTCGTTGTGTGTTCTGGCAGAAGAAATGGGTCTCAGGGTGGAACGCCGTCATGTGCCTGTTGAAGAACTGACAGAATTTGATGAAGTCGGCGCCTGTGGCACCGCAGCTGTGATTTCACCCATTTGCCAGATTCATGACCGCGATACCGGAAAAATTTACAACTATTGCAAGGACGGAAAGCCAGGTCCGCTTTCGACAAAATTGTATCTGAAACTAAAAGGGATACAGGAAGGGCTTGAGCCGGATACCCACGGATGGGTTACCGTTGTTCAGTGATACCGGCTTTTTCCAAGATTACTTCCATTTCTTTCTGCATTTTCAATGCTTCGGCTCGTGCTTTTTGCGCAAAATCCTTTTCCTTTGAAGCATAAAGTATATTGCGTGAAGAATTAACCAAAAGGCCACACTCTCTGGTGAGCCCATATTTGGCGACTTCCGCTAAACTACCGCCTTGGGCACCTACACCAGGAACCAAAAGGAAATGATCAGGAATGATCTCCCTCACTTTCGTCAGCATTTCGGCTTTGGTCGCGCCAACAACATACATCATATTTTCATTGGAGCCCCATTGACTTGATTTACAAAGCACCTCTTCAAACAATTTTTTATCCCCTGTATCGAGCAACTGAAAGTCTCCCGCTCCTTTGTTTGATGTCAATGCAAGTAATATGATCCACTTTCCTTGATGGGAAAGGAATGGCTTCACTGAATCTTCTCCCATGTAAGGTGCAACAGTCACAGCATCAAAATCCATTCCCGACATCGATGGATCAAACATAGCCCTGGCATATTGTTGCGACGTGTTCCCAATATCGCCCCGTTTAGCATCAGCAATCGTAAAAGCCTTTCCGGAGTATGTTTTATTGATATACTGAATGGTTTTCGCCAGACTATTCCATCCCCTGACACCATAACATTCGTAAAAGGCAAAATTGGGTTTAAATGCTACTACGAGATCGTGAGTTACATCAAGGATCTGCTTGTTGAAGCTGAAAATTGGGTCCTCATCATTAAGCAGGTGCTGTGGGATTTTCGAAAGATCGGGGTCCAGGCCGATGCAGAGAAACGACTTTTTGGTTTTTATAAGGCGGATCAATTCCTGACGTTTCACAGTGATTTACGATTTTAGATTTACGATTTATCTTGTATCCTGAATCTTGTATCCGGCATCCGATTTTCCAACATGCTGGTTTATCATCAGACAACAGCCTCCTTTAACCGTTCGGCATTCTCGGCAAGCTGCAGGGCATCGATCAAGGGTTGTACATCACCATCGAGTACTACAGGAAGATTATATAGTGTCATATTGATCCGATGATCGGTCACCCGGCTCTGCGGATAATTATAAGTACGGATTTTTGCCGACCGGTCACCTGTCGAAACCATCGTCTTACGTTTTCGGGAAATTTCATCGAGGTACTTTTGGTGCTCCAGTTCATACAACCTGGAGCGTAACACCTTCATCGCTTTTTCAAAGTTTTTGATCTGCGATTTTTCATCTTGGCAGGAAACAACAATCCCTGAAGGAATATGGGTAAGGCGAATGGCCGAATAGGTAGTATTTACTGATTGTCCGCCCGGTCCGGAAGAACAAAATGTATCTTTCCGTACATCGGCCGGTTTTACCTCAACATCGAATTCATCCGCTTCTGGTAAAATGGCCACCGTTGCCGCAGAAGTATGTACCCGTCCTTGCGTTTCCGTCTGTGGTACTCTTTGAACCCGATGTACACCGGATTCATATTTCAGTTGCCCATAGACGTTTTCACCGGTCACATTAAAAATAATCTCCTTAAATCCACCCATTGTACCTTCGGTGAAATCAACCAGATCTACTTTCCACCGTTTTGTCTCACAAAATTTGTTGTACATGCGGAAGAGGTCACCCGCAAAAATACTGGCTTCATCACCACCTGTTCCTGCCCGGATTTCAACGACGGCATTTTTACCGTCTTCCGGATCAGCAGGTATAAGCATCATCCGGATCTCCTCCTCCAGTTTATCTTTTTCTTCCGTTAATGTATTCAACTCATCCTTTGCCATACTGCGGAACTCTTCATCCTTTTCGTTGTGAATGATGTCCTTTGCATTTTCGATATTGGCAAGAATATGCTTATATCGCTCAAATGCTTCCATGATGGGGACCAGCTCCTTGTAATCCTTATTGAGCTTGATATAGCGCTTCATGTCATCCATTACCGACGGGTCATTCATTTGTACCTGCAGGTCCTCATATTTGAGCTTAATGGCTTCTAATTTATCTAACATTGTTATCCCTCAAATGAAAGTACAAAGGTAGGAAAAAATTCGAGGCTGAATGCAGGATACTGGATACTGGATGCTGGATAAATCGTATATCGTATTGCAACTTGAGTTAATATTGAAATTCCCCAAAGGGTGATTTAAGGGTCAGCCGGGATCCTTTATCTGATTCGCAATGACCAATAACCCTGGCTTCGATTTTGAATTCGCCCGCAATACCGATGATCGTTTGAACGATCTTTTCCGGCACATACAATTCCATCCGGTGGCCCATATTGAAAACCTGATACATCTCCTGCCAGGGCGTTGCCGATTCCTGTTGGATCAGCCTGAATAAAGGAGGAACAGGGAACAGATTATCTTTTATGACATGCATCTGATCGACGAAGTGAAGGATCTTTGTCTGAGCGCCACCGCTGCAATGAACCAATCCATGGATGGAACTGCGGTAGCGATCAAGTATTTTTCCGATAACCGGTGCGTAGGTACGGGTAGGGGAGAGGATCAGTTTTCCAATGGAAATACCGGGAATATCAGATGGCTCGGTAAGACGGCGGGTCCCCGAATAGATAAATTCCGGAGGAATGCTGTCATCAAAACTTTCGGGAAAAAGGTGTGAATAATGCTTGCTCAGTACATCATGGCGAGCTGAAGTCAGCCCGTTGCTTCCCATCCCACCATTATATTCCTTTTCATAACTGGCCTGCCCCGAGGATGCTAATCCTATGATTACATCCCCAGGTTCGATGTTTGCATTGTCAATCACATCAGACCGTCTCATCCGGCAACATACTGTCGAATCAACGATGATAGACCTTACCAGATCGCCAACATCGGCGGTCTCACCACCTGTTAACCAAATCCCGATTCCCTTTTCTCTCATTTCTGCAAGAAACGCTTCTGTACCGGTGATAATCTCTGAAATCACTTCACCGGGAATCAGGTTTTTATTTCGTCCGATGGTTGAAGAGAGAAGAATATTATTGGTGGCGCCAACACAAAGCAGATCGTCAAGGTTCATTACGATGGCATCCTGGGCAATGCCCCTCCAGACAGAAAGATCACCGGTTTCTTTCCAGTAAAGGTATGCAAGAACGGATTTCGTGCCGGCGCCATCAGCATGCATGATGTTGCACCATTCAGGATCGTCGGCCAGTGTGTCGGGGGTAATCTTACAGAAAGCTTTTGGGAAAAGACCTTTAGAGAGATTGCTTAAAGCAGCATGGACTTCTTCTTTGGATGAAGATACACCACGTTGCTCATATCGGGTGGATTTATTCATATCTTCTGATCTGAGGTTTTGCCATCAGAAATTTTACTCCTGTGAAATGCCATTGGAGAACATGGCATATTAATGAAAGGATGACCTATTCAAAGATAATCAATCCGCTGCTTTGATCGATACTGAAGTTACCAAACGCCTTCAGGGTTTTTTCACCGAAATGGAAAGAAGGGATCTTCTTGTTAACCGTTACTTTCAAATCTTTCACGGTATTTTTACCGATACGGATTTCTTTGATGGTAAGGATCGCTTTATCGGCAATTTCTCCTTCACCAATGATTTTTGACGGATCACCTTCAAAACTGGATTTGTCAATTACACCTTCTTTCAACAATTTCAAAGTCACGATCGGTGAAATATATACCTCTTTTTCCTTCGGGTCATAGGTAAATTCGGTGGTGATTCCATTGATATAGGAAGTTCCTTGGAGATATCCCTCTTTGGTTTTTGTGATAGCCACATTATTTTCTCCGGGATTTACGACAACTTCGACTTTAGTTGCCGCGACAGTTTTGTCCACTTTGGTTTTCGGAACATAGTCGTTACGCAGAATGCTGAATTCAGTACGACGGTTCAACTGGTGGGCTGCTTCTTTGACGGCAATGCTTGGAAGCAGATTAATCAGTGAATCAGTAATTGCGGTTCCCGCTTTAAATGTGTATCCCTCCCTGGTTATATCTTTGGATAAGACTCTGGGAACCCTTTCGCCATATCCTTTTGCAACCAGGCGGTCGGGATCAATACCCCTGGATATCAGGTAATCAACGACACTTTGTGCGCGTTTCTGCGACAGGATGTCATTCCTTTCGTCGGTGTCGCGGGTATCGGTATGGGAAGCCAGTTCGATCACGATGGTCTCATTGGCATCCAGGGTTTCAATCAGCCCCTGTAGTGAATCCCGGTATTGGGGTTTTAAATCCCATTTAGCGAGATCATAAAGGATGTCAGGAAGAACCACTGGTTTTTTAGGAATAGGACGGAGAACAAAATTCCGGCTGAGATCTTTGCTTTTTTCAAGACCTACGGTAGTTTCCTTACCCTTTTCATTGAAATAATCTTTTTTGGTTACAAAAATTTCGTAGGTCGTGTTGGCAGAAATCTGCATTTTATTGAATCCATAATGACCCTTGTCATCAGTTTTATCTTCAATTGCCCTTCCGTTTGTACCAACAATCCTGACAATCGCTTGTGCTACCGGTTGTAAAGTACGATCGTCCGTTACAATGCCTTCGAGCGTAAAATAGACAGGTGGGATAATGAAGAAGTAAATATCGTCACGGCCTTTTCCCCCGGGTCGGGTTGAAGTAAAGAAACCCTGCTCTGCTTCGTCCGGGTTGAAAACAATCGCAAAATCATCGGCTGCTGAATTAATCGGATATTTCATGTTTTCAGGGCGACTCCATTTCCCATTGGAGCGGGTCGCTTTAAAGATGTCCAATCCACCCATGCCGGGCAATCCGTTAGAGGCAAAATAGAGGATGCTGTCATTCCGGATAAAAGGGAAAAGTTCATCACCGGGTGTATTGATCTCGGGTCCAAGGTTTTCTTTCAGGTATTTTCCTCCCTTTTTATCCCTTTTTGCCATCCAGATATCTTTCCCCCCGTAACCACCTGGGAGATCAGCTGAAAAATAGATGGTTTCATCTGAAGCCACGCTTGGATGACCCATGATGGTAGAGGAGTCGCCTCCCAGTTCAACCTTTTCAGGTTCTGCCCAGGCCGTATTTCCCGTGCGGTTTGATTTGAATATGGCACATCCGTTTTTCCTTTTGGGATCATTCCAGCAGCGGGTGAAATAAAATGAAGAAAAACGGGGATTGAATTGTCCGACACCATCATTGGCTTTTGAGTTAATCATTCCCGAAGGATCAGCCAGTACCGGTTTACTCCAGTCTCCTTTACGGTCAATCCGGGAAAAGAAAAAATCAGAAAAACCCAATCCGGTCCAGTTATCAATTTCCTTTCCTTTTGCACCACTGCGATCGGAGGTGAATATAATGGAATTGAGCTTTCTATCGGCATAAGCTGCAGCAAAATCATCTTCCTTTGAATTCAGCGCCTTTTCCCATTTAACATCATATTTCGAGGGGTTTGCTATCCATTCTTTCGCCTGAGTGCAACTTTCCACTCCGATATCCGCCCTGGATTCATTGGGTACCTTTTCTTTATAGGTTTCGTATTGTTTTATGGCTTCATCATAGTTCCCATTAGCTTTAAGCATATCAGCATAAAGAAGCAGTACTTTCGGATCGTCCTTTATATATTTTGGATTATTGACCAATCGTTTGTAGGCTGCTTCTGCTTTTTTTGTGTTATTCATCATCCGGTAACATTCCGCCATACGGAAGGAAATCCGATCCCGTTCACCTTTATTGTTTTTTACTTTTGAGTATGCTTTTTGATACTTCTGTAATGCCAAAAGGAACATCTGGTCGGCATATGCCGCATCTGCAGCTTTAGAATATTTATTCTGTGCAAGAATGGACCCGGAAGAGACAAGGAAAAGGATGATAAAAAGGAGGACAACAGGATATCGCATGACGATGCAATTTAAATTGCTGGTTTAACGTACAAAGATAGTTAAAAGTGTAAATTCAGCTCAAAAAAAAAGGACCCTGGTCAGTTTGTGTTACACTGTCAGGGTCCTTTTTTTCCTGTAGAATGGTTTTATTTACCCTTTCCTTTTAATGCCAGTTCTTTCTTCTCCTTACTTCTTTTTTGAAGCTGAAGGATATCATAGGCAATTGGTGTGGCATTGAACACTGAAGAGTATGTTCCGGAAATAACTCCAATGATAAGGGCGAAGGTGAATCCACGGAGAACTTCACCACCAAAGATGAAGATCACGATCAGTACGACCAGGGTGACCCCGGAAGTGTTGATCGTTCGTCCCAGCGTACTGTTGATTGCGGCGTTGATATTATTCGCCAGTTCTCGTTTCGGATATAATGCACGGTACTCTCGGATCCGGTCGAAAATGATTACAGTATCCATAATAGAATAACCGATAACGGTAAGAATGGCAGCGATAAAAGTTTGGTCTATTTCCATCCCGAACGGCAAAATCCCATGGAATAATGTAAACATGGTGATAATAATCAATGTATCATGGAAAAGTGAGACAACACCTCCAATTCCAAATTGCCAGTTTTTAAATCGAATCGCAATGTAAATAAAGATAATGATCAGGGAAAAGAATACAGCCATAAAAGCTCTCCAAATCAAGGTATAGGAAATTGTCGGGTCAACCCGTTGTGAACTTAACTCGCCAATGATCTTTTTCGCATCTGTAGCTTTGAAATCGGTGAATGTGATCGGTGTCTTATAAAAACTTTTAACCCCTTCAAATAATTTTGAGTTTACAATAGAGTCTGATTTCTGACTCCGGTCATCGATCATGAATTTCGAGGTGATCTTTACCTGGTTATTCGGACCGAATGTTTTGACTTCAGGAGATTCGCCGAAAACCTTCCGTAATGATTCACGAACATCATTGGTGGATACATTCTGATCGAAACGTACGATGTAACTACGGCCGCCTGTAAAATCGAGGCCAGGATCCAAACCACGGACGAAGATGCTTATAATACCGGGAATAATGATGCAGATAGAAAGGATATACATTTTTTTACGTAATCCGATGAAATTGATATTGATGTTTTGAAAAAGATTCATGGTGTATTTATTCCCTGTAGTGATATGCATGTTACGGTCGAGCATCCATTCAAAGACCAGACGGGCAATAAAAATGGAGGAAAACAGGGAGAGTAACAAACCGATAACAAGGGTTGTTGCAAAACCCTGGATAGGACCTGATCCAAAGATATATAGGACAACACCAGTAAGAATTGTGGTAACGTGACCGTCGATAATTGCGGAATAAGCATGATGGAACCCGTCCTTGACAACTAGTCGCAGGCCTTTACCTGCCCGGATTTCTTCCCGCATTCGTTCATAAATGATAACGTTCGAGTCGACAGCCATAGCGAGAGTCAGTACAATACCGGCGATACCGGGGAGTGTCAGTACGGCACCGATCGATGCCAGCACGCCAAACAGGAAAAATACGTTGGCAAAGAGGGCGATATCAGCCACATGTCCGGCGCCATTGTAATAGAGTGACATATACAAAAGAACCCCGATAAAAGCGATGATGAAGGATATCAATCCAGCATTGATTGACTCCTGGCCGAGTGAAGGGCCTACAATCTCTTCAGCGACGATGCGGGCAGGAGCCGGAAGTTTCCCGGCTTTCAGGATGTTGGCAAGGTCCAATGCTTCTTCAACTGTCATGTTACCACCGGTAATGGAGGACATCCCGTTTGGAATTTCACTATTTACGTTAGGGTAACTGTATACATAACCGTCAAGTAAAATGGCAATCTGTTTTCCGATATTATCACCGGTAAGTCGTTTCCAAACACGGGCTCCTTCAGAATTCATCGACATAGATACCTCAACTCGGCCATTCTGGTCGTAATCTTGCCGGGCATTGGTGATAACATCTCCGCCCAAGGCCGGGGAACCGTCACGTGAAGTGATTTTTAATGCAACGAGTTCAAGTACATCTTTTGAATCGGATCGTGGTTTCACTGTCCAAGCCAGTTTCAAATCCCTAGGGAAAAGATTTTTTGTAAGACGAAGCATTTGGTTTACCCGGGTGGTATCCTTGATAAAAGCACGTCCAACCATGGCCGTTTGACCCGCTACATATTGTCCGTCTTTGTTTTGATAAATTGCCGGATTCAAGTATGCAAACAAAGGATTTTTCTTGGCATAATCTTCAAATGATTCATTACGCTTATTGGCCACATTGGTTTTTGAAGTATCTTTTCCGAGTTGTTTCAGTAAGGCGTTCCCTTTGGAGGTATCACTTTTGGTACTGTCTTTTTTGGCAACGGTTTTCTCTGCAGTTTTCTTTATTTCCTCTTTCTTGGATGGTTCTTTTTTCTCAGCAAGTAATTGTTTTGAAGCAATGGCTTTGGCGGCGGCGGCAGTATCGGCCTTCAGGGTACTGTCGGCTTTGATACTGTCGGTGGTAGCAGTCAGAATTGAAACAAGCTTTTTATTGGCTTCGCCAAAAAATGGTTGAAGATCGGGAAACTGGTAAGTTTCCCAGAATTCCAGCTGGGCTGTTCCCTGTAAGAGTTTACGAACACGTTCGGGATCTTTGATACCTGGAAGTTCAATAAGTATGCGACCAGCTGTCTGTAATTTTTGAATGTTGGGCTGAACCACACCAAAACGGTCAATACGAGTGGTAAGAATATTGTAAGTCCGGTCAATGGCAGCATTACTTTCTTCCCTGATTACCTTGATTACTTCGGCGTTGGTGGTATTGTAATTGATTTTATCTTTCAGCTCAACGGTATTGAAAATGGCTGCCAGTTTTGCATTGGGATCGGTTTCTTTAAATGATTCAGCGAAAAGATCAACGAAATCGCGTGTACTTGACTTTTCTTTCTCAATGGCTTTTTGTAAGGCCTTGTTAAAAGTAGGATCCTGATTGTTTCCCGAAAGTGCCCGGATAACATCCGGAACCGAAACAGCCATCGTAACATTCATACCGCCTTTCAGGTCAAGTCCCAGATTGATTTCCCGCTCTTTGACATCTTTCAAAGTATATTTTTTGATCAGGATGTTGTAAACATTAACATTGGCCATCGAATCATTGAAATATTCGAGACGAGCTTTCGAAATGGAATCATAGCAATACTCCTGTTTCAGCGCATTACCCTGTGCCATTTGTTTTGACAATGCTGTCACCTGCGGTGAATTAGCATATTCGTTGGCTTTGCCGGAGTATCGATAACTGATAAAAGTAAACGACAACTGAAACAAACAAACCAAAATGAATATGCTCGCGAAAAATTTTACAACACCTTTATTCTGCATGAGTTTTAGAATTTAAATGGAAAGTACTTTTTATCCCTGTTTTTTTTGAGGGTGCAAAATTAGAAAATTACTCTGAAATATCCAATAGAATTGTGAATCCGTTATTTGAAATAGTCACATTTGAACAGGTATTGAATCCGTGCGGGCACATTCTCGTTGCTTTCAGCCGAATCGGCGAGCAGGAATTATAACTTTAAGGATTGCAGATTCCTCGTGACTTACCTCGAAGAATCTTCAATTTCCTTATACAGTTTCTTCAACAATTTTACGCCCCGGTTTTTAAAGCCAAGTGTTTCTTCATTGAGTCTCCATTCTATAGATTCGGCAAGTTCCTGTTTAATATCAGTCTCCAATTCCGAGAGGCGGTAGAGCAATTCCATACTATGAACTTTTGTTACTGCTGCTTCAACAGGAGAAAGGAGCCAGGCAAAAGGTCTTCCAACATAAGTATCTAAAATTAGGTTACCCTTCACATTTTACCAAAACGCTTTTCAAAGCGGTTTATTTACTATTCCCAACCCCGGAAATTTTTATCCAGCATCCAGCATCCAGCATCCAGCATCCAGCATCCAGCATCCTGCATCCAGCATCCTGCATCCTGCATCCAGCATCCTGCATCCTGCATCCTGCATCCTGCATCCTGCATCCTGCATCCTGCATCCAGCATCCAGCCTCCAGCATCCTGCATCCTGCATCCTGCATCAAATTTACAATGGTTTCATGAGATGAGAAATTTTTTCATACAACTCTATTTTTCAAACGTATTAACTTAAATTTGCATTTTTATATAAATCCGGGACACTTACATTGTAAAATAAATAGTAATCCAAGTAACTTACATTAAATTTTTTGAAAATGAAAAATAAATATATAGATCTTATTGAACAAACTTTTGAGTTTCCTCAGGAAGAGTTTGAAGTGATTGATAATGAGCTATACTTCAATAAGGTTTCCTTAATGGATATAATCAAACAGTACGGTACTCCTTTGAAAATAAGTTACCTGCCTAAGATCAGTTCTCAGATACAACGAGCGAAAAGATTGTTTAATGTTGCCATGGCCAAAGTTGATTATCAGGCAGATTATCATTATTGTTACTGCACCAAAAGCTCACACTTTAGCTTTGTGCTGGAGGAGGCATTAAAAAATGACGTACACCTTGAGACCTCATCGGCTTTCGATATTCCGATCATTGAAGATTTAGCCGAACGCGGTTTATTTTCCAAGGAACGGTATATCATCTGTAATGGATTCAAGCGACCTCAATATATTGAGAATATAGTAAACCTGATCAATAATGGATTCACAAACGTAATACCTGTTCTTGACAACCTTTTTGAATTGGAGAAGTATGAACCCGATATCCAGGGCAGGGTTAAAATTGGAATCCGGATTGCATCCGAAGAGGAACCTAAGTTCGACTTCTATACTTCGCGGCTGGGTGTCAGGTACAATGATATCATTCCTTACTTTCAGGAGAAAATCCAGCATAATCCGAAGTTCGAACTGAAAATGCTTCATTTCTTTATCAATACAGGGATCAAGGATAAAGCATATTATTGGAATGAGTTGACAAAGAGTGTGAATGTATATTGTGAATTAAAAAAACTTTGTCCGGAATTGACAGCCCTGAATATCGGAGGGGGTCTGCCCATTAAAAACTCACTTGATTTCATCTACGATTACGAATATATGGCGGAAGAAATAATTGCACAGATCAAAAGCATATGTGAGCGCAACGATGTGCCAGATCCGGACATCTTTACTGAATTCGGATCGTTCACAGTCGGCGAAAGTGGCGCGGTTCTTTTCTCCATTATTGATCAGAAAAGACAAAATGACCGGGAAATATGGAATATGATTGATAGTTCCTTCATGAATACGTTACCCGATACCTGGGCCATTAATCAAAAGTTTATTTTGTTGGCTGTAAATAACTGGGATGTCGAGTATGAACGCATATTTCTGGGTGGTCTTACCTGTGATAGCGAGGATTTTTATAATGCTGAAGAGCATAGCAATGCCGTTTTTCTTCCAAAATTCAGCCAAACCGAAACTCAGTACATTGGTATGTTTCATACCGGTGCATACCAGGAGGCCATCGGGGGATATGGAGGGATTCAGCATTGCCTGATTCCTGCCCCCAAGCATGTACTTATCGATATTGATAAAGAGACTGAGGAAATCACGACAAAACTTTTTTCAAAAGAACAAAGTTTCAAATCTATGTTGAAAATCTTAGGATATTAATTTTTATTTTTGTTGCTTTACCTTTAAACCCGAATCCAATGATGAAAAAAGAACTTTTAAAGGAAATTATTCAGCACTTTGACATCAAATCCATAGATTCCACTTCGATTATTGATGCCATGCGACACATGTCGTTCACCTCACGCGACACAGCCGAAGCTTCTGACATCCTCAACCGAATGATCAATGACAAAGGGTGTACGGTTTTCTTAACCCTTGCCGGCAGCACGAGTGCAGCAGGGTGTATGCAGGTGTATGTGGACATGGTAAAGTCCAACATGGTTGATGCTATCATTGCCACCGGGGCATCGATTGTTGACATGGATTTCTTTGAAGCGCTCGGGTTTAAACATTATAAAGGCTCCTACTATGCCGATGACAAAGATTTGAGAAATAATTACATTGATCGCATTTACGACACTTATATCGATGAACAAGAACTTCAGGTATGTGACATGACCATTAATAAAATCGCTTCTGGTCTTGAGCCGCACCCTTACTCTTCCCGTGAATTTATTAGGGAAATGGGAAAATGGTTGGTGAAAAACTCTAAAAAGAAAGATTCCCTGGTCCAGGTTTGTTTCGAACACAATGTTCCCATTTTTTGTCCTGCTTTCACTGATAGCAGTGCAGGTTTTGGCCTTGTTAAGCATCAATGGGACAATCCCGATAATCATGTTTCCATCGATTCTGTCAAGGACTTTCTGGAATTGACCAGAATAAAAATGGAAGCCAAAACATCCGGATTATTTATGATTGGAGGAGGTGTTCCAAAGAATTTTATTCAGGATACTGTTATTTGTGCAGAAGTTCTTGGCAAAGAGGTACCCATGCATAAATATGCCGTCCAGATCACAGTTGCTGATCCACGCGATGGCTCCTGTTCAAGTTCTACCCTGAAGGAAGCATCCTCCTGGGGGAAAGTCGAAACGGTTTACGAAAAGATGGTTTACGCGGAAGCCACCAGCGTTGTTCCGCTGATTGCAAGTTATGTTTACCACAAGATGGATTGGAAAAAACGGAAAAAGTACGAATGGACCAAGATGCTTGATAAACGATAAGAAATCAGCTTTTATAACTAATCCATTTCCATAATTCCTTATAATTTACCTTCTTACCATACATCAGGATTCCTGTACGATAGATTTTTGCAGCCAGCCAGGTAGTACCAAGAAAACCCAACAGCAACAATACCATTGACAAAATAACCTGAATGTAAGGTACTCCAAAAGGAATGCGTATCATCATAACAACCGGGGAGGTCAATGGAATTATGGAAAACCAGAATGATACCGCACCGTCGGGATCCTGGATGATCACCTGGGCCAGAATTATAGAAAGGATCAACGGAAGGGTGATCGGTAACATGAATTGTTGGGTGTCGGCTTCACTGTCGACAGCTCCTCCAATGGCAGCGAAAAGGGCAGCGTACATCAGATACCCAACCAAAAAGAAGAAAAGGAAGGAGCCGATCATCACCGGAAAATTGACTGAGTTGATGGCCTCGATAACCTCATTACCACCTTGTTTTGGTTCAGCCTGCTTAATGGTCAGGGCATCAGCAGTCACCGGACTGATAGCCTCATTTCGTTGCATTAACTGCTCCGTTGTTGTTTTTTTGATCTCTTTCGTTGTCATGGTAGCTGTCACCACAGTCACGATGCCGAAGGTGAGAACAACCCATAATAAAAACTGTGTGAGCCCGACCAATCCCACCCCAATGATTTTGCCCATCATAAGTTGAAACGGTTTAACCGATGAAATGATCACCTCCACAATCCGGCTGGTTTTTTCTTCAATAACACCCCGCATGACCTGCGAGCCAAACATAAAGATAAAAAAGTAAATGAGTATTCCGGCAACCATACCCAGTACCATATTGATCTCCGTGTAACTCTTTGATTCCTTACCATCTTCTCCTATTTTCAAGGTATTAATATCAATGGAGGTTTTTATGGAACGGAGGATGTCATCGACCGAAACCGGTTCATTTTTATCGGTTTGTAATTCACGCAGCCTTGCCTGTAATTTGAGCTCCTCAATTTGTTTACTCATCACGTTTCTTACGTATGACTGAACGCTGATATTTACTGTATTTTCAGCGTAAATAATGGCATTGGTGGGCAAGGTTACTTCTGTTTTAGGAATATAAATCAACGCGTAATCGCCACTTTTTGTAAAGCTGCTTTTGGCTGAATTTATATCACTGACCAGATAATGGAATTTGAAGTTGTCAGAGTCCTTGAATTTTTCGAGGAAGATCCCGGTTTCATCCAGAACGGAGATGTTTTTTATCTCATTAGTACGTGTGGCCAGATACATTGGGACCACGATGGTACCTGCCATGAGCAATGGGCCAAGGATGGTCATTATAACAAAGGAGCGTTTTTTAACGCGCGTCATGTATTCGCGCTGGATGATCAGGAAAATTTTTCTCATTTCAATTCAGGGTGTTGTTGAGTAACAGCCTGGATGAAAATATCATTCATGCCGGGTATCTGCTCTTGTAAGGAATTGATCGTTACTCTGGAGAGTATTGGTTGCAGGAGGTCATTTGGAGTAGCATCAGCTGGAAGTTTGATCGTGGCATATTGATGATCGGGATCAGCACGTTCTTCCAGGATTTGAAAAGAATCCGGAAGAAAATTCCGTAGTGACTCTTCTCCTCTGTGATAGCTGATGATATATGTGTTGGTTTTGTATGTTTTTTTAATCTCCCTTACCAATCCGCTTAAAACTACCCTGGAGCGGTCAATAAGTGCAATGTGATCGCACAATTCCTCAACTGAAGCCATGTTATGTGTTGAGAAAATAATGGTAGCGCCTTTTTCTTTTTGTGCAAGGATCTCTTCCTTCATAAGGTTTGCGTTGATAGGATCGAAACCGCTAAACGGTTCATCAAATATCAACAGTCTGGGCTCGTGAATGATGGTAATCAGGAATTGGATTTTTTGCTGCATCCCTTTTGATAATTCTTCCACCTTTCGGTTCCACCAGGATTTGATTTCGAATTTTTCGAACCAAAATTTTAACCGTGTTAATGATTCCTGATGGCTTAATCCTTTAAGTTGTGCCAGGTACATGGCTTGTGCCCCCACTGTCATCTTTTTATAAAGACCGCGTTCCTCGGGCAGGTAGCCTATAGAAGCAATGTCGTTGGGCATCAGTTTCCGTCCATTGAAAAACATTTCGCCTTCATCCGCGGCAATGATTTGGTTGATAATACGAATGAGTGTAGTTTTTCCAGCTCCGTTTGGACCCAGTAATCCAAAAATGCTTCCTTCAGGAACGTCGATACTAACCCGGTCAAGGGCTTTGTGATTGGAATACAGCTTCGTAATTGAGTGAGCAGAAAAAAGATCCATGAATTTTATTTTATTCAAAGTAGTCTTTCATCCGGGAGAAAAAATTTCTATCCCGTGAACCCGGAGCAGGTTGAAAGTTCTGTGATTTTCCAAGTTTTTCAAGGAGCGCTTTTTCTTCCTTGGTAAGGGATTTGGGTGTCCAGATTTGAATATTAATCAACATATCTCCTTTTCCTTCGTATCCGTTCACACCAGGTAATCCTTTTCCGCGCAACCGAAGGGTTTTGCCGCTTTGGGTCCCGGGTTCGATTTTTATTTTGACTTTGCCTTCAATTGTTGGTACTTCTGCAGTTGCACCAAGAGCCGCATCGGAAAAGGTGATATAGTGTTCATATAAGAGATTGTTCCCATCCCTTTCAAAATATTCATGTCTCAACTCCTCGATCTGGATCAAAAGGTCGCCGTCTACACCTCCCCGTGCGGCAGCATTGCCTTTACCGCTAATAGAAAGTTGCATGCCTTCAGCCACACCGGCAGGAATACGGATTGCGATCACTTCCTCCCCTTTGACGATACCATTCCCTGCGCAATCTGAACATTTGTCGGTGATAATCTTTCCCTCGCCTCCGCAATTCGGACAGGTGGTCGTGGTCTGCATCTGCCCCAGGAAGGTAGATGTAACCCGGGTAACATGACCTGACCCTTTGCAGGTATCGCATGTCGAATAGGAACTTCCTCCTTTTGCTCCGGTACCATTACACGTTGAACATGCAATGTATTTGTTAACCTTTATTTTCTTTTCGACTCCGCTGGCTATTTCTTCGAGGGTCAATTTAACCTTTACCCGCAGGTTTGAACCTCTGTTGACGGTACGGCCCTTACGGCTGCTTCCACCACCGAAGAATGAGCTGAACGGATCATTACCTCCCCCGCCAAAGATATCTCCAAAATGCTGAAAGATATCTTCCATGGTCATGCCACCTCCGCCAAAACCTGAAAAACCGCTGTTATTACCCAGACCGGCATGGCCGAACTGATCATAACGTTGCCGTTTATTGGGATCGCTAAGTATTTCATAGGCTTCTGCAGCCTCTTTAAACTTTTCCTCAGCCTCCTTATTCCCAGGGTTTTTATCAGGATGAAAACGGATAGCCTGCTTCCGGTAAGCTTTCTTCAACTCTTCGGGAGACGCATCTTTGGATACTTCCAATATTTCGTAATAGTCTCTTTTTGTCATTTACATTTTATCCTCGGGATTCGTTTTTTACATCTGAATAAATAGTGAATTAATGAAGTAACAAATGGCAATTATGGTTGTTTTTATAAAATCTTAGTTTCCTACAACGACTTTAGCATACCGGATTACTTTGCCATTAAGAAGATAACCTTTTTCAACTTCATCAATGATTTTTCCCTTTTGATCAGGTTCCGGAGCAGGAATATTGGTGATAGCCTCATGAAAATCAGTATCGAATGATTCCCCGATAGTCCTCATTTGTTCCAGTCCTTGCTGGTTAAGAATGGTAAGGAATTTTGTGAAAATCAATACCACTCCATCTTTCAGGGCTTGTCCAGCTTGATTGGTCGAATCAAATGCTTTAATAGCCCGTTCGAAATCATCCAGTACAGGCAGCAGTTTTTCAATAGTATCTGAAGCTGCATATTTGCTTAATTCAATTTTCTCTTTGATTGTCCTTTTCCGGTAATTATCAAATTCTGAATAAAGTCTCAGGTATTTGTCATTGAGTTCATCAATCTGAACCTGTAAATCCTTGTCCTGAGGTTCCTGTTTGATGGTTTCTTGTTGATCGGGTATTTCTTCAGGAATTATTTCATCCTTTTTTTCGATGACGGTTTCATCACTGTTCATCTGCTCGTTTTCTTCAGTTTTTCGTTTTTTATTCATAGATATAACAGGTGTTCGGGATAAATTAGCCCGATTGTCATCAAAAAACTTGCCAGAGGATCTGCCAGGACAAATTGTCAGCCAGGAATCCTAAGGATTGAAGCGCCAAGATTTTGCAGGCGGGTATCGATAATCTGGTAACCCCTGTCAATCTGTTCAATATTGTCAATAACGCTTTTCCCTTCGGCTGACAGCGCCGCAATCAATAGTGCGACACCAGCGCGAATATCGGGTGAAGACATCCGGATTCCCCGCAAGGGGTATTGGTGATCAAGTCCGATTACTGTGGCACGGTGGGGGTCACATAGAATGATTTTTGCCCCCATGTCGATTAGTTTGTCAACAAAGAAAAGACGGCTTTCGAACATTTTCTGGTGGATAAGAACGCTGCCTCTGGCCTGTGTGGCTACGACCAGTACAATACTGATCAGGTCGGGCGTAAATCCGGGCCAGGGTGCATCGGCGATTGTCATGATCGAACCATCCATAAAAGATTCTACCACATAATGGTTCTGTGATGGAATAAAAATATCATCCTCTTTTCTTTCAACAATGATTCCCAGGCGGCGAAAAGCGTCAGGTATGAGACCGAGTTGCTGATAATTGACATTTTTGATGGTAATTTCTGACTGGGTCATGGCTGCAAGACCAATGAAGCTACCTACTTCAATCATATCCGATAGAAGTGTATGATTACATCCGTGAAGCACGCGTACACCGCTGATCGTGAGCAGATTAGATCCAATGCCTTGAATAATTGCACCCATGTTGACCAGCATTGTACAAAGCTGAAAAATATAAGGTTCACATGCGGCATTAAAAATTGTTGTCATTCCTTCGGCCATTACTGCTGCCATGATAATGTTGGCGGTTCCTGTTACCGATGCCTCATCGAGCAACATATAAGCTCCTTTCAAACCGGGAGCGGCAACGGTAACAGTGTAAACCTGTTCTGACCGGGAATATTCGAATGAAGCGCCCAACTTCTGGAGTCCAAAAAAATGTGTGTCCAACCTGCGTCTTCCGATCTTATCACCGCCAGGAATAAATACAAATCCTTTTCCGTATCTGGCAAGTAGTGGCCCCAGAATCATAATGGAGCCACGCAGGCTACCTGCCATATTCCGAAATTCAGGAGATAGAAAATAGTCGTAATGGATTTCGAGGGATTGAAATGTATATGATGAAGGAGAATTTTTATGTACATTCACCCCCAATGCTTGTAATAATTCAATAAGCTTGACAACATCCCGGATAGCGGGAACATTATTGATGGTTACCTTGTCTGACGTCAGTAAACAAGCACAAATCACCTGAAGCGCTTCGTTTTTTGCTCCCTGGGGGATGATTTCACCGGTTAATTTTTTTCCTCCGATAATCTCGAAAGAACTCATTGGGGTTTGTTTCTTCCGCGCGTGTTATTGAAATTTTGTTTGGGAAATCCTGTTTTGTTGAAATTTCTCTCGGTTCCCTGACGGAATGGTTTCCGTTTCTGGTTTTGTGCAAGAATGTCATTTGTGTGTGTGAACCGGAAATCCTGATGAAGTTTCAACTCATCTTTGGAAAGGATCTTCAAATGTTTTTCAATCAATTCATCATTAACCGATTCACGATTCCAGTTGAGGTATGATTTCTTCATATGGTTGGCGATCGCATTCACGAGGGCATCTTTCTCAGGTCCATCTTCATATGTGGTTGCCTTTTCGATCATCAAGGCAATATTTTTACCATAATGTTTGAATTCAATTTCTTTATCGTGGTAAGAAAGGTGTTCGGGTTTGGTGCTCAGTGAAAGGGGTGGGGGAGGTGGATAGGGCGCATCCACATCAAGTTTGAAGTCGGCAATAATGAATAAATGATCCCAGAGTTTATGTTTATAATCACCCGATTCTTTAACATTCGGGTGCATCTGAGCCATGATGTTCACAATGAATTTTGCTGCCTGGGTCCGTTTTTCACGGTCCTCAATAGTACAGATGTACTGGATCATCCGCTGAATATTCCGGCCATATTCCGGGATAAACATCATTTCACGGGTGGTGTTGTATTCCATTTCGTTGTTCACTTGCAATTTTTTGCAAAGATACAAATAATTTCAAGCCTCCTGATGCAGATTCCCAAATTAGCTTACTCCTGGACAGGTTGTTCATTGACAGGTACGTCGGCGTCTTTGGGTGGTACAGACTGTTTATTATACCATTGACTTCTACCGAATACCAGGTTGATCCCGAAGTGCGTGTTCGTATACCGTGTGTTATTAAGTTGAACTATCCCAAGAATATTATCTGTTAAAAGATAAAGTTGCAAAGGCCCGGCATTCACTGCGAAACCAAGAGCGAAATTAGTGTAACTATTGGTTGCAATGGTATATCCTGCCATTAACGAAAAAGCTTTTCCGAATTCACGGGTGTAATTCAGGCTGACCGAAGGCAGGAGGTTCTTTTTAAAAACGTCGCATCGCCAAAGAAAACCAAAATGATCTTTTGGAGTCAGACTGTAGATCCCACTCAGATATATCTTTGGAATCAACCATGCACGGTATGGTTCATAGGTAACCTTTAATCCCAGGTTCTTTTTCAACGAATCGAGAACATCATTCAGCTGATCACTGAATTTAACGGAGTCAGAAGAAAACATAGCCCCAATGTTGATTCCGGTAAAAGTGTACGAAGAGGTTTCTTTATTTGTGACGATGTTCCGGACTCCCGTTTTCCAATTGATAAAACCCAAATCGGTAACGCTCAGGCCAAGGGTGATCTTTTCAGTCGGCATATATTGCATCCCGAGATCAAACGCAAATCCGGAATTATTAAACGAGTATAACCCTTTCAGAAAATCACTGCTGTTGATTTTGATACCCAGGCTATCCCCTGCCGTCGTCACACTTCCGGGAATGGAAGCGTTTATTTCCAGATCGGTACTAACAGTCATGGAAAACTCATTGGGGCTGTAAAGATTGATATCCGTATGTTTTGTATCGACATTCAAAACGCCAACAAGGTATTTAGCCCTGAACCCGGCAGTAAATTGTTTGTTTATTGTGTATGATAATCCCAGTGCAAGTTCGTGGTAATGAGTGACACTAATGGCTAATCCTCCAGCATTGACCGAAGTTCCAAGGTATTGTGCATTGCCGTTAATAAGCAATGACATGAATTCTTTAGGATACATTACATTACCCGTGAATTTTTCACTGAAACTGAAACTGATGAATGCTTGTTTGGCTCTGAATCCAAAAGATAGAAATTCGTTTGTGAATTCCGATATCAGGTAATTTTTGTTCTTCAAGGAATTTAGAAGAGCCTGGGTATCCAGATATAACGAATCATTCGAATTTCTTAAGATAATATCGTTGTAATCAAAAGGTGTATTTTTAAATTCGATTTTCAGTGATGATAAGGCCGGCAGACCGATGTAGAAATTGTATGGGGGAACAATCGCGGGGTTCGTATAACCTGATTGAGGCACTACCCGTAAAAAATTAATATTCCGGCCTTGCTGTGGAAAAGCGGCAGAGAAGCCTGAGATGACCAGTATAAAAGCCACAAGATTTTCGATTATATATTTTCTGGTTTTCATAGTTGTTCCCCCTTAGTTTTGTGCGTTGATAGTAAGTTTTGCTGCAAGCTTCACATCTAGCTTATAGTCGGCATATATTTTGACCAGGTCCTGTTTGTAGGTTGATAATTTTGCCCTTATCATCATAAATCGAACACTTTTCATCCTTTCCAGATCTTCGGCATAGAAAGGGTTGGGAGAAAAAGTAAAGGGTTCAATCGGTGGATTTTCGATGACACGATAATCCGGTGCGGGACCAACCGCGGCAGCAACGATGATATGATGATCATTTCCGCTAAAGAGGGAATCAAGGATTTTATAGTTCTGATCGGCAAAATATATCTGAATTTCTGCATCGAGCGGGAAATGATTTTCTGTACGTACTTTAAAATCAAGCATCGAAGCCTGATCGGGGATATTAAAGTCGAATTTGACCGTATCTTCGATATAAAAACCATTGATTGCTCCGAAAAGCGGCAACATGACCTTCAGATCAACGGTAAAACGACTCGTATCGAAAATAAAGTTTTCAAATGCAGGATTGTTGGCCGGATTCGATTTGCCATTCACATTAAAGTAGATATATTCTGGCGACATGTTGATAGCAGGAATGATATTGGAATTATTTTCCCCGAACTGAAATGTCGTATCTTTCACCGTTCCAACATGGTATATATCCGGGGAGGGAACAACAATTGGATTAGGGAATCCGGATGAAGGATCGGCAATATTGACCGTATGAGGAGGATTTTTGGACGAGTAGGCTAGTAAATCCAGAAGTTTC
>JALNZC010000069.1 GCA_023229525.1 Bacteroidales bacterium | reverse complement strand
TCCTCACAGCATCGATACCTTCCGGAACGACCACGGAAAGTTTTGATTTCTGATCTTCCCACCAGTCAAGGAATTCCGATGCGCTATGCTGGTCGCCGGTCATGAATTTAAGCACCGCATCAAGAAAAAACTGGAGATACGGATCGGTTTTCCGGTTCAGTGAAAAGGTCCGGATTAAAGTTTCAACCAGGTCATAGACCGGCAGCGCTATCATCTCCTGCCTGCTAAAGACCCAGCCATATTCTTTCATTAACCGGACGAGTTCACCTCCCGAGTGGGCTCCGGAGGTAATCCTTTTCAACACTTCCTGTATAGTCATGCCCGGTAATCGCCCTGTCTGGAGAAGGAATACAGCCATTTCCGCCTGGTTGATGGGATTCTCAGCCTCATATAGAAAACGGATCACGGAGATTATAAAATTCACCTCCTGAGATTGGACCAACAGTAAAGATTCAGAAGAGACCACTTCGATACCTTCTTCCATCAGCATGCGTGCTATACGACTGGCATATTCATTCTTCCGGCAAAGAATGGCTATTTCTTTCATTGAATAACCCGCTTGCATGACTTCACCGATGATCCGTTTGATCTCCGTATAATTCAATTCCTCGAATGTTGTACCTTCATCCTGGTCATTATTCATAAATTGGAGAGCCATAAATCCGCCCCGTTTATCCGGATCAACAACCTGCTCCAGTCCCCGGTATACACTTTTTTCCGGTTCATCCAACAAATTTTCAAGATACCTGAAGAACCGGTTATTAAATTCAACAATTTCCCGTTTCGACCGGAAATTACGGTTCAGCGATTCCTCCTTGAAATGACTCTCCAGTACCTGCTGACGCTGCAACACCAATGGATTCCGGTCACTCTCACGAAGTTCAGGCAGGCGGGTGAACTGTGTCACATCTCCATTTCGCCAGCGGTAAATAGCCTGTTTTCCGTCGCCAACCACAAGATTGAAATAGCCTGATGACAGTGCATTCTCTATCAGGGGAACAAAATTCTGCCATTGAAGGCGTGAGGTATCCTGGAATTCATCGATCATCAGATGATGGTATCGTTCACCAATCCGTTCGTAAATGAAGGGTACCGGTTCACGGATCACAATGGAACTGATGCGACGGTTGAATTCGGAAATATGGACCAGGTTGTTCTGTTTCTTGAATTCCGTGAGCACCCGGTCGATTTCGTTCAGGACAGCCAGCGGGAATATCGTTCTGGCGAGTAATTTATTCAGGGCATAATTTTCTTCACTCCGGTCCAATAACTGCATCACCTCCTCATAAAAATTCCGAAGCTGGGGCGTTATCGATGCAATAAGCGTTTTTTCAGTGGCAGTTGCTTTTCCTCCTGACCATTTATCCTCGGTTATAGTTTTTATGACCAGGGATGAGGGTTGAAGTTTGTCGAAACGTCCATTGGCTAAATACATGAAATACTTCCAAATACCTCGGTTTCCCTGGTAAAAGCTTTCCGAAGAAAGTCCTGCATCTTCAATTACCTTGATTGCATCTGTTCCGATCTTCCTGATCAGTTTTTCAAAACCCCTGATCCTTTCATAGATAGCTTCCGATATCCGGGTGAAGTCATCCAGGGTAAGTGAGCGTAAAGCTACTATATGTTCCTGGCCCTCTTCTTCTAGTAAAACGCGGGCAAAATTTACCAGTATCCGGTCAATATTCCATCCCTTATCTTCATCCATGCGAACTTCAAGGAATTTCACCAGAAACCGGGTAAGTTCCTTATCTTCTCCAACCTTATCAAGTAAAAGATCGACCGCAGTGGTCAGTAGTTCATCCTCATTTAATTCAACACTGAACTGGACCGGAAGCCCAAAGTCGTGAGCAAAGGAACGGATGATGCGATGGGAAAAACTGTCGATGGTCCCGATGGCAAAATCAGCATAATGATGAAGGATCAGGTTCAATGACTGCTTTGCCCTTTCGGCAATTTCCGGTTCGGAAAGAACGGTTTGAGTAACAATTTGCGGTAGAAGGTCACGAATGATCTTTTGATCGGTGCAGTCGGGATACATCGAGAGTTGACGTAGAGAATGGAGCACACGTTCCTTCAACTCAGCAGCTGCCTTGTTGGTGAAGGTGATGGCGAGGATGTGCCGGAAATCACGGGGTTCCTGCAGAATGATCTTCAGGTACTCCCGGACCAGCGTGAATGTTTTGCCTGAACCGGCGGATGACCTGTAGACAGTAAAGGACATTTGGGGATTTACGATTTTAGATTTATGATTTTAATTCCTGATAATTAACTTTTTAGTATAGATTTGTTCAGAATTGGAAATCTGAAGAATATATATTCCGGCAGACAGATCTGAAAGATCTAAAGTGTTGGGATTCTCGGATTGCAGGATTTCCTGAAGCTTAACTATACGCCCAAGAGGATTGATCACCTTCAGAAATGCGGGTCGGGAAATAGCTGGTAAAGATACGGTAACGGGACCATAAGAAGGATTCGGATAAACTCCGACCGTCTTGTTTGAAATTTCAGTTTCGCCGACAGGATAACTGACGGATATCTTTTTCTGTGCAAACCCGAAATTCTGCTGGGCATCATATACAAAAACGGTGTAGGTCTGGGGATCCGTGACCGTGACCGTGATCGATTTCAAAGTGTCAAGGGTACTCCAAAGATACCGGTATGGCGGTACACCACCGCTAACGTCTGCTGTTAAGGTAATAGTGGTTTCATGCATTACGGTTGTATCGGGACCCAGGGTAACTGAGAGTGGTCCGGTAGACATTCTGTAAATATCGCGGTAAGTGGCTGTGACAAGGGGGCCCTCTTCATTGATCTGAAGCAATGGAATTCCTTGTCCATTGCCCAGCCATTTGTATTCGGTAATGTTCCGGTTTAGCGGAAATCCCATCCCGAGAGTATCAAGATAAATGCTGTCGTGTTCTGCAACTGTCGATTTAACGCGCAAGGAAGGGAATGTGCCATAAGGTGTTATCAGGGTCCCCCTCCCATCAACCTCACTGCTTCGGATTTTTTGTCTCGACAGGTATCCCACTCCCGGTAGGGAAATTGAAAAGGAGGCCGTTGAAGCCCAGGTTAATCCCGGTACCATCGGGAACTGAAAAATTTTATCGGGGTTGTCATATTTCGCGGGAATGATCGGGATACCAGCGGTCCTATATGCTAATCCCATGTCGCCGAATGAGCCGGATTCATTATTATAAAATTCGAAACCATCGGTAAGCGGAAGTCCGGGTATCGCCGGAAGTGGCGAAGCAAGGTTAGCGCCATTCAGCAGGCCAAAAAAGATATAATATGCTGTTGGTGTGGAATTGACATTGACAAAGGAATCCACCCGCTGGGATTGGGCTTCCAGTAATGAAAAATCCCATGTAGTATCCATGCCCGTTTGATCATAACCCGCCGGAACAATACTGGTCAGACTGACCCTTAGCGTATCACCGATATGGGGCATATCCGAAGAATGGATAACAATTTGTGAAAATACCGGAACTTCCGTCAACACTGTAATCAGGATTACAGAGGACAAACATGCAAACAAAGATTTATAATTTTTCATATTATTAATTTTTTGGTTTTGTTGATTTTACTGCTATTTTTTCTCTACCACCCACTAGTCCACCTGCCCACTCGTTCACTTGCCCACTCGTTAACCTGCCCACTAGTCCACTTGCCCACTCGTTAACTTGCCCACTCGTTAACTTGCCCACTCGTCCACTCGTCTACTCGTCTACTTGCCCACTCGATCACCTTTTCATTTGTCTTACATCACTTTCCGTTATTCTTTTTTGAAGGTCTGAACAGTTCCCCGAAATTGGTAAAATCACGCTGGTACGTAATTCCGACTCCCTGAGTATAAGGAGCATTATTATACAGGATATTCAAGGTATTCGTCCTGTTGAATGCATGAACTCTCCATCGCCTGTTCTGGGTCAGAAAGTACTGGACATTTATATCACCCACGATGGTACTGGATTGTTTAATGGATGTATTGTTATAGGAATTCATTCCGAAGGTACCATCAACAAGTAACCGGTCATCGAAGAACTGAGTTGAAATACCGACATCGAATTCCTGTGCGGTTGTTGAAGTGGCCATCTTATAGTTGACATTCACATTGACATTCTGTGTAATCCCCGAAAGCCAGGAATTGAACTGGTTGGTAATTAACGACATCCCGGTCGATCCGACATCGACATTCGTACCCGTTGTGCCCACAACAGGTTTGAACTGATTCATCACCAGTAAATAGATGGTTTGTTCGTTCATCACAGTGGCATTGGTGGTATCGATGCTTGAATATACCAGGTTCCGGATGTTTTCAGCTGCATTCGGAAGGTTGATTCCAAAAGAGATATCGGGATTCATCAATTTCCCGCTGAGGCGGATAATACACTCAACCGGCACCCGGATACCTTCTTCTTCAGGACTAGTCGTCAGTCCTTTAAGGGGAGCTTTGGTTTTATATACTGCAGAAACAGCAATGTTGGCGTCGGTCGGATCGCCAGTCCAACTGATTGTACTACCTTCCTTTATCTGCATTGGAAGGCGAAGAATATTTCGAAAGGTAAAGAGAAAGGAGCCTTTGGTAATTGTATAAATTCCTGAAAGGGCAAAGGGTGATGAAGGAGTCATCCCCATTAATAAATTTCCGGTTCCGGAAGCTTTTAGATTTCCAAGCTGATTGGGGAAAAAAACCTCCACCTGGGCATCGGGTTTAACCATTAGGCCAAGGTCGAGGGTCAATCCGGTATTTTGTTTTCTTTGCCCGGTAACCGGGTTTTTCAGCGTATCTGATGTGGGATTTACGAAAACGATATAATCGGTTTGTCCAACGGATTCGGTCAGATCGATGGGAATAACCACATGGGTATTACCTCCTGTGCTTGCTTTGACTTCAATTTTAATATTATCGGGGGGACCGGTAATGGAAACATTTCCCGAACCCCGTGCTTGTCCGTAAAACACGTTATTTTGCACCCGGGTGTTGTTGAATGCCGCAAAATCGTTGAGGTCAATATTCAGGCCTATACGGAAATCTTTAAAATAATGATGGGTGATTTTTCCACTCAGGTTGGATTTATGACCCAGAGAATCATACAGGGTGATGTTGTTAAAAAGGAAAGCATTGGAGTCTATTGTTACTACATCGGCCAAGGAATAGGGCACATTCAGGTAATTGATCTTGAATTCGGTCCGCATCAGTTTAATCTGACCGGTCATAACCGACTTCTCCGGAGTACCGGTGATTTTGACACGACCGGACGCCAATCCGTTAACCCGGGACATAAAACTTGAAACAAAGGGCCCTATCATATGCAAATTCAGATTCTTCAATTCCAGGTCAAAATCAAAACGGGGATGCTGTTTATCCTGGAAATAACTGCCGGTTAAAGAAAACGGGATGTTGGTTCCTATATTCCCGGTATATATGATTTTCGAATCAACATCGAACCGGGAGGCGCCCGCATCATAAGTTATCTTAAGGCTGGCATCCCCGAGCAACTCCTTGTTGAATTTGAATTGGTCGATCCTGAGATCGGAAAGCACCCTCATTTTTTTGTCCGGATTGGTTAGGCTGACATTTCCGCTCAATACGCCATCCATGTCAATCAAAGGACTGCCTAAAAATCGGTCCAGTTCTGAAATATCAACTTTATTAAAAGCCATATTCAACGTATCAACGGCCAGGGAAGACAGATTGCCATTCAGCTTAATATATTGATCCCCAGAAAAAAAAGCCAAATTTGATAAAGATATCCGGGATGTATCAATCACGATAAAATTTCCAGGATCAATATTCCAGTACTTATTCCACAGGAAAACATTAAACCGGTTAAATTTTAGTTCAATCGCCGGGCTTTTCCGGAAACTGGCGAAACCATCAAAAACACTCCTGAATTCTTCATTATTCCACGAAACCTGATAATGCACACTGTCGTGACGGATTCCTGAGATCAGTTGAAAAGAGTCGACCTTTAACTCCAGTGAGTCATTTTTATCCGCTTTTTTTAAATATAAACTGGAGGAGCCTGTTAAAATGGCCAGGTTGTCTTTCCGGTTTTCAGCATCAAGGTACCAGTTCTTTAATTCAACACCATGGATATTCAGAAGGGGCGATTCCCCCTTCATGACCAGGAATCCCTTTTCTTCATTGTAAGAGCCGAAAAACGATGAGTTGGGGGCGATCTGAAGGATAGGTAGAAATATATGAGTGAGTTCATCGGTTTGTTTGAACCGGACCTGGTAATTCATCACCTGATTGGTCTGAGCATTGAGTGAAATAAGCGAATCACTCAAGTTGAATGATGCCATATAATTCCTGATAAATGTTGATAATGAAGGAATCAACAGGCTAAATGAAAATGAACCGGTAACATCGGCGTCGATAAAATCAGACCGCAGATGGTAACTCTTCCCTGTGGCAGTATCCTGTTTGGTTATCAGGGAAAGATGATCCATATTAATTGTATTACTCCCTTCGGTATACACAGCACTGTCGATGGTTATGGATCCGTCGATATTATCCAGGTTTGTTCCTGAAAAATCTGTTTTAATCCGCGCTGATAAATTCTTTACAGAATCTCGTTCAAGAAGGTGAAGCTTGTGCAGTTGTGCTTTGTAAATCCTGGCTGTAAAATCAAATGCCGGTAAAGAATCCGACAAATCGATCAATCCATTAAAATCGAGTCGCAGGTTCGGATCGTGAATGTCAACATTTCCATCAAATTTTTTTTCGGTCAATGCACCTGAAAGATATATGTTCCGGTAATTATAATGATTGAGATATATCGAATCAATATGCAAATTCATTGCTAAATCGGCATCCTTCAATTTGAATCCTTCACCATTGATATCGGTATGCATAGTGACAATACCGAGAAGGTCCGATTTATCAAGAAGTTTTCCCATGTCGAATGAGATAATATCCATTTTCCCTTTATAACCAATCAGGGGATTGCCTTTCCCTTTTTTCAGGGTAAGATCGGTGACCAGGTTCCCCAGGTTGGTTGCGACACGGGCATTGGCAACAAAGTCATTATAAAAACCGGTAAAATTTCCTTTTACACTGATTACTCCAACATTGGCCAGGATTCCAGGAAGTACCAGATTTCGCGTATCACCGGGAATGAGGAACGACTCGATATCGGTTTTGCATGAATTCAACGCTTTGACATTCAAATCGATGAACGTTTCTTCAACATCAGGTAAACCCAATGCACTGATATTCCCATAAAAGAATGTGTTGTTCCCGTATGCAAACCTGAAGTTCCGGGCCTTGAAATTGCTTACTGTCCCACGGATGTCGCCCGAGAGCCTGATCCTGTCCCGCATTACCAGTAACTCCGGAGCAAAATAGCCGATATCCTGTAAATCGAGGTAGGAAGGTTCAATTTTTGTCTGAATGGTCACTTCATTGAGGAAATCATTATAAGCGCCCCAGTGATTATATAAAAAGTCGAAGGTGAGTGAGAGGTCGGAATGATCGGTCAGGATTTTCAGATTATGGGCTTTCAGAAATGCCGGGCTTACCTGGAATTCACCACTCAGGTTATGCAATACGAATCCGGAACGTTCCCGGGCTGCCAAATGCTGGATGTTTGCATATATCGTATCTCCGGCAAAAGCAATATCCGTAAGATCCAAGTTAATACCGGAAACATCAATGTTGGAATAGTCCATACCAGTGGTAATCAGAGGTTGATTTTTATCCTGGAAATGAAAACGGGTATCCCTCAAACTAACATTGGATACAGAAAATTCCCACCGGGAGGAAGGAACAGTATCGGATTTTCGGGTTGTATCACTGGAAGCGAAATAATCGACGATGAAGTTAAGGTTAAGGACAGTATCACCTTTATGGGTCATTAACTGAATAATCCCTTTGTCGATAAAGACTTGATTCAGTCGTAGTTGATGATTTTTCAAACTGAACTTCCCAGGTTTCACACTTAAGGTATGCGCCGCAAACAGAATTTCATTACGCTGGTCCTTGATCAGGATATCTTCTATCACCAGTCCATGCAACAAGGAAAGATCAATCCCCCGGATGGTGACTTCTGTTTTGAGTTCTTTAGAAAGAAAATTCGCGCCCATGTGAACCATGAGTGATTGCATCGCCTCGTTTCGTATAACGGAATATACGGTGACAAGGAGGGAAAAAATCCCCACAAGGAAGTAAAACAGTATTTTAAGGAGCGTTTTTATGGTACTTTTGCGTTTACTTATGCAAATATATATTCTTGGTATCGAGTCTTCATGCGATGACACGTCCGCAGCGGTTATCCGGAATGATGTTATCTGCTCCAACGTTACGGCCGGGCAGGAGGTCCATAAATACTTCGGAGGTGTTGTCCCTGAACTGGCTTCCCGTGCACATCAGCAAAACATCATTCCCGTTATCGATATTGCTGTTAAAAAGGCAAATATACAGAAAAATCAACTTTCTGCCGTTGCTTTCACCCGTGGACCGGGATTGCTTGGATCTCTCCTTGTCGGGACCTCTTTTGCCAAAGCATTGGCTCTTGGATTGAATGTTCCGCTGATCGAAGTTAATCATTTGCAGGCACATATCATGGTTCATTTTATCATGGATGAAGAACATACGAATCCGGTGCCGGAATTTCCTTTCCTTTGCCTCACGGTCTCCGGGGGACATACGCAGATCGTCAAGGTCGGCGAAGGTTTTGATATGCAGATCATCGGACAAACAATTGATGATGCAGCCGGAGAGACTTTTGACAAAGCGGCAAAGATCATGGGATTGTCTTATCCCGGTGGACCGGTGATCGATGAACTGGCCGTACAGGGAGATCCCGGTCGGTTCACTTTCGCTCGACCGGTGATTCAAGGGCTTGATTTCAGTTTCAGCGGATTAAAAACTTCCATCCTCTATTTTTTACGGGACCGGTTGAAGGAAGATCCGGAATTCATCGAAAAAAACAAAGCGGATCTTTGCGCCTCCATACAATCGACCATCATTGAGATCCTGATGCAAAAATTGAGATTGGCAGCGGATCAGACGGGTATCCGGGAAATCGCTATCGCCGGAGGTGTTTCGGCCAATTCCGGCCTACGGAGTGCTCTTGCTGCGACCCGTGAAAAGCATGGATGGAATATCTTCATTCCCCCACTTCAATATTCTACCGACAATGCAGCAATGATCGCCATCGCAGGGTATTATAAATTTCTGAACGGAGAGTTTTCAAACCAGTCAGTTGCACCCTATGCCCGTGGTTAGCATAATTTACCATTGATCCTGAATCCTGAATCCTGCATCGGTCAAAGGGCCACACTCAACTTTAATGCCCTTGTATTAATACCATCCCGAAATTTCAAGATATACATTCCCGGTTTTATCCCCAGTTCTGTAACACTAAAATTCAACCGGTTGGTCCCTTCCTGCTGGGCAATTCCCTGCATCGATTTTACCATCAATCCATCGATGGAATAAATTTCCAGAGAAATAACAGATGGGTAAGGCAACTGGTAAACCAGGGTGAAGTGATCAATAACCGGGTTAGGATAAAGATAAAAACTATAGTTATTTTCCGTAAAAGCTGAAGTTGAATTCTGGAATGAAAACCAGTTGACCAGGCATGAACCACTTCCCGTAGTTCTGTACACGAGGAACAGATCATGAACACCTTGGATTTTATCAATCGCACAGGAATAGGTACGGTAGGGTTCAGAACCGCTCAGGGTGTCAATTAACAATAATCCTGTTAAGGTCCCGGTAATTCTGTCAAGCCTGATTTCTATACTGGTCCCTGGAATAATTGCTGGTCCCTCCTGCCCTATCCTGCCATTAAACCGGGTAGCGCCGGTTTTAAAATCCATATTTTTATATTCCACATAATCGTTATCAGAAAAAAACCTGATACTTTGGTTACCTTCACTGCAACTTTCGACCGACAAGGTTTTCGATTTTTTTTCAAAATTTTCCGCTTCGTGCTTGGTGAACGGATCCTGACGATAAGTTGTGGAAACGATAGAACCGGTTACTGTGATCTGATCGGTTAGCCTGATGTCCTCGGAAGAACTGCCTATGAGCAGGTCAACCGTTCCTCCATCAACGGTAAAGGTTCGTGAAAGGTCATCATAATAGGCAAGATCTTTATGTTTTACTTCAAAAATAACCTGTTTTGTTTCGCCAGGTTGAAGATGCATCCTTTGAAAATCTTTAAGTTCCTTTACAGGTCTCTGAAAAGCATTGGAAGCCTGATGAGTATAGAATTGGACGACCTCATCTCCTGGTTTATCCCCGATATTTTTGACAAGGATACTTACCACGACGGAATCCTCAAGGCCAAGAGACGTGGTGCTCTTGATCAGATCGCTGTATTCAAAAGAAGTATAACTCAGTCCGAATCCGAAGGGGTATAAAGGTTCTCCTGTGAAATACATATAGGTCCTGTTATCTTTGATATCATAATTATCCATTGGAGGTAAATCCGAGACCGACCGGTACCATGTGGAGGTAAGTTTGCCACCAGGATTATAATCCCCGAATAAAACATCTGCTATCGCAGATCCCTGCGCCTGCCCATCATACCATGCGGAAAGAATGGAAGGGATACTGTCGTTGATCCCGGTAACCGATAAGCTGGAGCCGTTCACCAACACCAGTATTGTATTTGGGTTCGCTCTGAATACTTCCCGTATGAGTAACTCCTGTACACCGGGTAGATCGAGTGTAACACGGTCCAGTTGTTCTGTGGTAACAAAGAGATCTGTTCCACAGACCATGACTGCAACATCCGAATTGGAGGCCAGTGTCACTGCCGAATCAAAGGATGCCTGATCTTTGGGCCCACTGATGGTACATCCCATGACATATTCCACATGTGTAACCGATTTATCTACCTTGGCAATAATACCCTGGAGCGGGGTCACATGTACTGAAGGTGTACCGCTATATCCACCCAACTGAACAACATTTGCATTGGGACCAATCACGGCAACCCGAGCTAGGGAATTTTTATTCAAGGGAAGCAATGAATCCTGGTTTTTCAGCAGGACGATCGCCTCCCTGGCTGCCTGCAACGCTAAATTCCGGTGTTCTTCACAATCGAGGTCTTCATCTGGAATTGAGGTATATGGAACCATCGCCGGCGGGTCGAATTCGCCGAGTAAGAATCTTGCCTTGAAAATACGCTTCAGTGCAGTATCTACATCCATTTCCGACATTAATCCATTGTATATTGCGGTACCGGCAAAAAATTGGTAAGTACCTCCACAATTCAGGTCGGTACCGCTTTTCAAACATAAGGCGGTAGCATCCTGTTCGGTGACTACGTATTGATGGTTATACCAAACATCTGCCACCGCGTCGCAATCGGAAACCACATAACCCGCAAACCCCCATTCCGTTCTCAGTATGTTGGTGAGCAACATTCTGTTTGCAGGACAGGGCACATCGTTCAGCGCGTTGTATGCGCTCATTACTGAAAAAACTTTCCCTTCGGTTACACAGGTTTTAAAAGCAGGCAGATAATATTCCCTCAAACTTCGCTCATCAACATTAGAGGAAATTTTATGGCGATCGAGATCCACATTGTTGCATGCAAAATGTTTAACGGTAGCTACAGTCTTAAGATATTTCGGATGCTCTCCCTGCATACCTCTGATGAAATTCAATGCTATTTGGGCGGTTACATAAGGATCTTCACCATAGGTTTCTTCCGATCGTCCCCACCTAGGGTCCCTGTCCATATTAATGGTCGGGCTCCAATAAGTTAATCCCTTTCCCTCCGAGTTGTTTTTCACCCTGGCTTCATCTGAAATGGCGGATGCAACCTCATAAACCAGGTGCCTGTCCCATGTCGACGATAAAGCGATGGCCTGAGGAAAAGAGGTTGCCAATCCAGAGCCAGCAACCCCGTGCAAAGCTTCATTCCAATATGAATATGCAGGAACCCCTAACCGGTCTATCCCGGGTACATTACATCCAAGCTGGGAGATTTTTTCCTGTAATGTCAGCCGTGAAACCAAGTCAATAACCCTTACGTTAATCGGAAGGCTTGGATCTTGAAAGGGATAAGATGCACCTGCTTTGAAAAGAAATTCCGGAAATAATGTGAATAAAAACAGAAGGAGGGAATAAACCCACAATTTTTTATTTACTTCCAATAATTTCGAACCTATCGTCCTCAACGGGTGAAATATTTTTGCGGAGCCGGTCATAATGGTAATAGTATTGCAGCATTTCATCAGGGGGTAAATTCTTTGCAATATACTGATTCAGAAAATAATCATACAGATACCCTGCATGCTTCTTTCCGATATATCCTGCCATTTCGTATACATCCTTTATCCTGAGGGTATCGATCTTATACTTGTATTTTACCTTGCTGGTCCAGGGATCAAAATAAAACTGGCCATCAAATGTATCGTAAGCAGTGAGTGATGAATACAATATCGTTTTTCTGGTTCTGGTAATATTGACTTTGCTGAGTTCAAACCAGCAACTGAAATCTATGGCATTCAAATCAAACCGTTTATAATATATTGTATCCTCAAATGGTTCTTCATCCTCCAACGGATACAGATATTCGTCAAGCTGCATCTGGGCAATATCAAGCGCGTACGACTGGGGTTTGTTTTTCATGAAGGAATCGATGGCGTTACTCAGGTAAACATTGAAACCCAATTCACGAAGTTCATCGATAAAATGGTTCATATAGGTTTCCAGCAACATGCTATCGCTCAGGTATTGCATATATGAACTGTTGATCCACAACGCGGAATCCTGCCTGGTATCATTTAGAGAATCAAAACCCGGGATGGTCTCGCCTTTATGATTATACTTATAAATCAAATCCGGGGGGAAAACCAACAGGTTGATCTCGTGCGGCGATTGAATGAAAACCTGTGCCACCTTACGTTCCGGCAGACAGGATGGAAGAATTAAAGAACCCGAAATAACAGCGATCAGTAAGAAATAAGAATGAATGTAGTGCTTCATGGAAACTTGAATTCCAGTAGAGAGTAACTGACAAAATGCAAATTTATTATTTTTTCCTGACGACTCCTTTTCTTCCGTTAATTGCTGCGTTCTACATCGTTCGAAAGCATCTTCTCTCCGAATTTCCGGCCATAATCGATACATAACTGCTGGAATTCCTGGTGAGGCGTGAATTTCGCCATTAAACCCTCATCGAATACTTTTAGTTTCAGGTTGTTCAAGATTGAATTCATGATCCTGACGCCATCCCCGCTCCAACCATAAGAACCAAAAGCAGCAGCAAGCTTGTTCCTGTCCCTGATCGGATTAATAAAGGCAAACACCTGATACACCGGCAGGAGAATATTCTGACTGAAGGTCGGACATCCCAGGATTATTGCAGAAGCTTCAATGATCTTCTGCTCTACCAGTTTTAATTCCATTTTTTCCAGATCACAAAGATCCACTTCAATATTCCCAGCCAGTTTTAACCCTTCTGCGATTTTTTCAGCCATGATTCCGGTATTGTGATAAGCCGAAACAAAACCGAGGAACACCCTGTTTGGAATTGGGTTCTGAAGTGCTTCACGGGCATATTGCCCGGAGAGATCGACATATTTTTTCCAGTTTTTCCGCAGGATGGCCCCATGCCCTGTACAAATGACA
>JALNZC010000068.1 GCA_023229525.1 Bacteroidales bacterium | reverse complement strand
GGATGGTGGATACTGGATGCAGGATGCAGGATGCAGGATGCAGGATGCAGGATGTTGGATGCTGGATGTTGGATGCTGGATGCTGGATGTTGGATGATGGATACTGGATACTGGATGCTGGATACTGGATGCTGGATGTTGGATGTTGGATGCTGGATGCTGGATGCTGGATGTTGGATGTTGGATGCTGTATCCTGTATCCTGTATCCTGTATCCTGTATCCTGTATCCTGGTTATTTCTTCATTCATAATTCGTTGTTCAATTGTTCAATTGTTCTATTGTTCTATTGTTCTATTGTTCTATTGTTCCAAGGCTGGCAATAATTTTATTCATTTTCCAAAATCAATCATGATACCAGAAAGCGAGAGAAGGTAAATTAATCTAATGAACTGAAGTTCAATTAAATTCTTGATAAATTTACACCATCTCAAGAAGGGTCAAAATTAAATGTTTTTTCGGTACTTTCGCAGGGATTCATCAAATCTGCATTTATGTCTTCGTTGACTTCCAAACCTGATCTTGCTTCATTTCCGAAGAATTTCTGGACGGCCGTCTCCGACTATGATTATCGGTATTGCCCTTGAATCTATGGGGATGGGTATGCTGGCCATTTCCCCGAATGGTTGGATCTTTATGGCATCCATGTTCATTTTTACTCTTGGCGAGATGACCGCCCATCCGAAATTCATTACCTATATCGGGCTCATTGCTCCCGATGATAAAAAGGCGCTATATCAGGGTTATTCGTTCCTGTACGGCGTAATCGGCATTGGTGTTGGAGGAATCCTTGGCGCCTGGCTTTATGTGCTTTTTATCGAAATGCTGAACTATCCCTTGCTATTATGGCTGACTTTCAGCATGATCGGGGCGCTGACCATCATCCGTTTATTGCTGTATAACCAGTTCCTTGTGTCGAAGAACGAATGACAAGATATTTGGATTAGTTAGAATAGGCAAGGTATTGTTGTGTTTCGATCAGTTCATTGCTCCGTTACCACGATTATCCCGGAAAAATATTTTCCCACCAGTAGAACAATTTCTATAATCTTGATGTATATTTGATAAGCGCTTTATTATCAGATGGTTGATGTTATATTAATCCCATAACATTCAATTAGTTAATTAATTCACAATCAATCCATTTGACTATGAAAACGATATTTATTTTTTTGCCTGCTTATTGTTATCAGGACTGAATTTGTTTACCCGGGTGGGGATTAATACTGACAATTTTAATAGTAGAATACCCACTTTACCATTCTTACTATCATCGATTTTGATGCCTATACCAATTCGAGCAGAAATACCCAGGAGGGTGAGAGTAGAAACCTAAAAGACAAAGGGAAGTATCTGCACCCTAAAGAATTTGGTAAATTGGAAGAATATAGAATAAAGCTCGGCGAAGGCAAATATGTCAGAGCGCATTCAAATTAATGTTAAGTGGATATCCTATCGATTAAGATCATTTTTAAGATAATAATCTTCATTTGGTAATTTTTTAAAGGAACCTTTAATGAAAATAATATGAAAAAGTTAACACTTTATCTGTTGTTTTTCCTTGTTGCTTCAACAACTAAGGGACAAAATGTACCACGGCAAGCCCCGGTTAATCCTGAATTCCTTGAATATCAAAAACATCTTCAGGAATCAGAGGCACAACCTTCCAATGAAACCACTGACGACTCCTGGCTGATTCCCCAATTGGTAAAACCCTATTTTCCGACCAACAACACCAATCCCTTGGTGTTGCCGTCTTTCTTCGATTTACGTGCAACGGGTTGGATGACTTCCGTTAAAGATCAGGGTAATTGTAACTCCGGTTGGACCTTTGCAACTATGGCAGCGCTTGAGTTTGAATGGAAAAAACAGGGTTTTAGTGATACCAGCCTATCAGAAAATAACCTGAAAAACTGCCACGGTTTTACCCGCGGGGCATGTTCAGGAGGCAATATAAAAATGGCAACCTCCTATCTTTCGCGTCGCTCAGGTCCGGTTTCCGAAATTTCAGATCCCTATGTTCCGTCCGCTCAATCGTGTTTGACAGGATTGACCCCATTGGCCTATGTTTCTAATATCTGGTTTCTGCCAGATGATGTACAAACGATCAAACAACAATTATACAATCAAATGGCAGTATACAGTACCCTCTATTGGACTAATTCCGCCTATAATTCCTCCGATTTTACCTATTATTACGAGGGAACCGGTTTAACTAATCATGCTGTAACCCTGGTAGGTTGGGATGACCTGAAAGTGACTGCAGGTGGCGCCGGAGCCTGGATCGCGAAAAACTCCTTTGGATCTGCCTGGGGAGAAAACGGCTACTTTTACATTTCCTATAATGATACCCGGGTTCTTTCGGAAAATGCTTGTTTCCCATATTACAACAGAATTCCATACCACGCAAATTCAACTCTTTACTTTTATGATGACCTGGGATGGGTTCAAAGCTGGGGATATGAAAGCCCCGAGGCGTATGGTCTGATAAAATTTGTAGCCGCAAACGATTATGGTCTTTCAAAAATCGGCACTTGGGTAGTTGCCGGATCTTCCATGGTAGACATCGAAGTTTATGACAATTTTGACGGCACCACCCTCTCATCTTTACTCCGCTCTATTTCCGACCAGGAATGTATTTTTCCTGGCTATTATTCTTTTCCTATACAACCATTGAACCTGGTACCCGGAAATGATTATTATATCAAGGTGAAATATACCACACCAGGTTGCAATAATCCAATCCCTTCAGAAATGGTGTCTCCGAACTATTCTACAAATGCTACGATCCAAACCGGAAAATGCTGGATGAGTGGGGATGGAATTACCTGGGATGCCGTCGGACAAGGAACTCCATATATGCTTGATTTGTGTATCAAGGCCTATGCATACAAATCTATGGAACCACCCTTTCTAATGGATGCCCATGTTTATTTTCCGCCCTTACAGCATGTTAATTTGTACTATTATCCACCCTCTGATGCCACCGGTCTTACTGGATTTAATGTATACAGAGACAATGTTTTACTTAATCCCTCGCCATTACCTCCCCTTAGTCAATATTATGAAGATTATAACGTGCCATATTGTGCGCATACCTATACGGTCACAGCCGTTTACGGTTCGGCTGAATCGATTCCCTCTGATTCCCGGACTGTAATGATAGGCCAGAGGTCTCTTATCAGAGAAAGTTTCGAGCGATGGGGGGATATTCCATCGGGATGGGCGATAGAGAATGTTTTTAATCCTTCTGGAAACCCCTTAATTAGTTTCGTCAGCCTGAATGAAACCTGTCCTCATGTTACCAATGCTTTTGACAGCAATTATTTTGTAAAATTCGCATCCTGCTTTGCAGGCCAGAATGAAATAATCCGGCTTAAAAGGACCATTCCCATCTCGACTATCGGTTTATCAAATATTTCAGTTGATTTTGCCTGGTTCGAAAGTTCTCTCTCTTCCTGGGCATCCGACGGGGTTGAAGTTCAATGGTCAACGGATGGAATAACATGGAATACAGCCGCTTCATTTTTAAGGTATAATGTAATAGATGATTGGAAGTACAAAACCGTAAATCTTCCACCCGGAGCTGTTGGACAATCTTCCGTATATATTGCTTTCCTCTTTAAGGCCGCAAATGATAATGCAGCGGATTGCTTGCTGGATCTTGTTCAGATTAATACTTGTGGCCCTCCGTTGCCTGGCTATTTGGTTATTGGGTGGTTCGGAGGTCAGGTAACCTATCCATACAGCACCGGTAATATGGATTCAAGAACTCAGTTTATATATCGCCAAGATGAAATTTTATGGGCTGGCGGGTATCCAGGGTTGATCACCAAAATCGGTTTTCACACAAATATAACACCTTCACCTCAGGTTATGCATAATTTCCAGGTTAAGTTGAAGAATACTACCCAAACTTCTCTGACCAATTGGGTTACAGATGGTATGACAACTGTTTATTCCGGCGACTATCAGGTAGGAGACTGGCCAAGGGGATGGCAGATGATTACATTACAAACCCCATTTTATTATGATACAACCAACTTACTGGTTGAAATTTGCTTCGATAACGATAGCTATTCCTTCCATACATCGGTTGCCAGCTATTGTTGTCCCGGAGGCGTTTTTCATGATCAGTTTGATGGCGAAAGCTCTTCGGGGTGCAATACGTCGGGCGGAAATATTTTAAGTTCTCTACCCTGGTTCCGAATGTACATGACACCGGTTGTTCAACCGGTCAATAACTTGCTGGACATAACCACTGCTGCCAATCAATCAAATTGCTTTGATGCCACACAGACCATCACTGTTGCCGGAAGCGGCTCAACCTTCACTGTTAAAAACGACGGAAATGTCAATCTGATTGCAGGTCAGAATATTCTTGTCTATCCTGGCGCTTCCGTTCAGTCAGGTGGTTATTTGCACGGTTATATTACAACTACGGGCCAATACTGCGGGAGCCTGAAAACCAGCCTTGTGACAAATCCGGAAGAGATTAACCGTGTAACCCCTGCTGAGTCAAAAATATTTACAAATCAATTGTTCAGAATCTATCCGAATCCTACTTCGGATTTCATCACTCTCGAATTGAATCAAACCAATACTTCATCAATGGCTTATATCGCCATTTATAACATGAACGGGAAACCCATCCTTCAGCAAACGATGAACGGGGGAAGCAAACGGCAATTTTCGTTATTGGGGCAACCTGGGGGAATATATATTGTACATGTGCGATCGGGCAGCCGTTCAGAGATCATTAAAATAATTAAGAATTAATAATTAATTTATCGGTCATTCGATGAAAAATTTATCCATCAATTTCGGATCGGCCACGGATGTTGGTCAAAACACTACCTATACAGAGGAAGGTCTAACCTGTGATTCTGTCTATACCCGTTATATTTGGGCATATAATGATTGTGGCGACTACAGTAGTGTGGCCATCCTGAACCAGAGCACGTTGCCGGTAACGCCGGCAGCACCGACTCCTGGAACTCATATCCCTTCTTCCGGCCAGATTGTCTGGAACTGGTACGAGGTAACATGGGCAACCGGATATAAATGGAATTCCACTGATGATTATAACAGTGCAACGGATATGGGCACGGAGCCTCTACCACACCCTCGAGACTGTGGGCAGAGACAACAGCTTCACCCTGGCTACCGATTTCTCGGGCCGGTGCCTCCAGGATTGAGTGCGACGTAACCGGGCTATCACAAAAGTTAAAATCTTTACCCGCAAAGTGTATTACCTTTGCACTTTATTATGGATTAAGAAGTAAAACTTAATCCTGAAAGAAATGAAAAGAATTCAAAGAATCATCGGTGTTATTCTGGTCCTTCTACCGTTGCTCATCAAAGCTGAGTTGAAAGAGATTCCTTTTACATTGGATGACCGTGACAGGATCATTCGGACGGAACAGAAGGTCGAATCTGTAAAAACAGAAATGACCACCCGGTTTCAGGCGGTCGATCAACGTTTTGAGGCCATGGACAAGCGTTTCGACCAACTCTTCAACTTTCTCTGGGCCATCGTCGGAATATTCACCGCGATGATGATCAGCGTGTTCGGATTTGCCTTCTGGGATCGCAAATTATCTCTGGCACCATTAAAGAAAGAGGATCAGAGAATCGTCGCAGTCCTGGTGGATTTTGCGAAAACCCAACCTAAACTTTCGGAAATCCTAAAAAACGCAGGGCTTCTTTAATGATCAATTAAAGATTATCAACGGCGATCTGTAATTTGTTATCCTGCATCCTGCATCCTGCATCCTGTATCCTGTATCCTGCATCCTGTATCTATTTTAATCCTATCTTCGCTCAGATATTTCCATGAAAAAGCTTGTAGTCCTCACCGGTGCGGGTATCAGCCAAGAAAGCGGGATCAAAACTTTCCGTGATGCTGACGGCCTGTGGAACAATTACAGGATCGAGGATGTAGCAACCCCGGATGCCTGGGAACGGGATCCTAAACTAGTCCTTGATTTTTACAACATTCGCCGCAAACAGCTTTATGAAGTTGAACCAAACAAAGCACATACCCTCCTGGCAAAGCTGGAAGATACTTTTAACGTTGAGATCATTACCCAGAATATTGACGACTTGCACGAAAAGGCAGGTTCGACCCGTGTGCTGCATTTGCACGGAGAACTGAAGAAGGTCCGTTCCACAATTGATCCGGATCTGGTTTATAACCTCGCAGGTTGGGAACTGAACCTTGGTGACCTTTGCGAAAAAGGGTCGCAGCTTCGCCCGCATATTGTCTGGTTCGGAGAACCTGTTCCAAACATCATGACCGCCACATCATGGGTACAGAATGCCGATATTTTTCTTGTGGTGGGAACCTCCCTGAATGTCTATCCTGCAGCCGGACTGCTTCAGTATGTCCCGGATCATGTCCCGAAATTTCTGGTAGATCCCAAAGCCACTCCTGAATATTATGTCAAGAACCTGGAGATCATCAGGGATAAAGCCACCACCGGAGTGCAAAAGGTTGTTGAAATGCTGGTAAAAATGGCAAGTGACAATTGACCTTTACGATTTCGGATTTACGATTTCAGATTTTAAATTTGAGGCCACTCCGAAAAGTAGCTTATGGTAAATTTACCCACCCCCAGCCCCTCCCTGCCCACAGGGAGGGGAGCATCCCTGCTCCGGCAAAATACTGTATATCTTGTTATTGGGTATGGTGGCGCTTTTCCCCTCCCTTTTCAAGGGAGGGGTTGGGGGTGGGTAGATTGGCTGCAAACCTTGTTCGCAGACTTTTCGGAGCAGGCTCAAATTTTGCAAATTGTATTTTGAATGTATCACCCATCACAGCTCAGTCGGTTTGGGTCGACAGGGTTTCAGGACCTACCGGTAAAAAATAAATTCCTCTTCTGCAGTTAGTTCACAAAAAAGTCCCTTCCTACTTTTAAAACACAGATTCTAAATTTTACAGTAATACCGGTATTAACTGCTCAGTTAACATTAAATAATTTAGCAGTAACTAATGGTGAATCTAATGGTTTCAATGCCAGTCAAACCATCACCGTGGGGGAAATAGCAACTCATTTATCGTCCAGACCAGAGGAAACGCAACGCTGTTTGCCGGGCAGAGGATCAATTTCCTGCCCGGGACTGAAACGAAAAAAATACTCAGACAATAAAACCGGAGGGATTAAGCATTATTTTCATCAAACGACATATGAATCAGTTATCCTGTATCTTGTATTCTATATTTTGGATCCTGTATCCAGCATCTTGCATCGGGAGCACAGCGACCTTTCATCCTGCATCCATCGTGGTATTGTAACTTAAAACGTCTGGGTACAGTTGTTACAAATGTCCATTGATTTCCTGTTTTTAAGGATAGTTGCTCTGAATGCATTGTAGGGTTCACTTTTCCAAATTTCAGCGAAGCTATTTTGATTTAGATCGCCCAGAACATGCAGTGCATCTTTATCGAAACAGCAGGGAACGACTTTGCCATCCCAGGTAAAGACACACCCGCTCCACATACGGAAGCACGAATTTGGCTGCCGGTTTTTAAGAATATAATAAGATGGTGAATCGGGGATTTGAAGATTTGAAGATTTGAAGATTTGAAAATTTGAAGATTTGGGGATTTGAAGATTTGAAGATTTGAAGATTTGAAAATTTAAAGATTTGAAGATTTGAAAATTTGAAGATTTGGGGATTTGAAGATTTGAAGATTTGAAGATTTGAAAATTTAAAGATTTGAAGATTTGAAAATTTGAAGATTTGAAGATTTGAAGATTTGAAGATTTGAAGATTGGAAAATTTGGAGATTTGGGGATTTGGAAAGTAGACGGATCTTCAGATTTGAGTTTTGAGTTGTAGTTTTGATTTTTGAATTTTGAGTTTTGAGTTTTCTTTGACTTCTGACTTTTGACCTTTGACTTTTCATCAATTCTGTAATACCTCGAATATCCGGGGTTTTCCGGCATCAGTGGATTTCCGTTCCAAAAGTCGTTGAATTGTGCGGTTTTGAAAGTGACTTTGTCAACACCTAATTTTCGCCCCAATTCTTTGATATCTTCCAACTGGTGTTCATTTGATCTCAATAACAGACATTGAAGGATTACTTTTGGAGTTTTACTTTTAAATCTCCGTTTTTCATTTGCCAGAAGTCGTATTCCATCAGTAACCTTATCCAGGCTACCACCAAACCGGTATGCTGAATAACTTTCCTGATCGGCGCCATCTAGCGAGATGATCAACCGGTTAAGCCCGGATTCAATGGTTTGATGAATATTTTCTTTATCAAGAAAATGACCATTTGTCGAACTGCTAACATAAATGTTCTTTGATCGCGCATAACGAATAAATTCAAAGAAATTTGGATTAAGGTAGGGTTCTCCCTGGAAATAAAGTGTCAGATAAGATAGAAAAGGAGAAAGTTGATCAATAATAGAATTAAACATGTCCCGGCTCATATTCCCTCTTGAACGTGTCAGTTCTTTCATCCCTGATGGGCATTCCGGACACCGTAGGTTACAGGTATTGTTCGGCTCAATACTAACTGCCAATGGAAAACCCCAATGAATCACACGTTTTGTGATCAACGAAAAAAAATAACCCGTGATGACCCGGAGAAAATTAATGACCCGGGAGTGAACTATCTGGAATGTCACCTGACAATTTTTCTTTTTTCTTTTTTTTCCGTCTTTCCAGAATAGATTTCCCCATCGACAATGCTTTCGAAACAATGGAGGAGGTTGCCGAAAGTTCTGTCACCAGGGTCGAGGTCAGATTACGTAATGTAAAAGCATCTAAAATATGCCGGTAATTACTTTGGATATGCTCTTCTTTAAGTCTTATTTCAAATTTCAGGCGTGTTTTTTCCGCGGTAATATCTTCCAGGGAATGGATTTTACTGGTTTTTATCTTGTAACGTTTACTCGTTTTCATCGTGTTCCTCCATCAGAATTTTTGTTAAATGAGAAACCAGTGGATTGATAAAGAGATTGTGCCTTTGAAAGTAAACGATCACACCTCCGACGATATATACTGTGGTGACAATCATTGCCCCAACCCAGGTGGGTCCGATCTCTTCTCCAAACCAGAAAACAAAGGCCAGCGAGAGGAACAAGAGCAGAAACATGGCCAGGATAAAAAAGATCACAGAAATGAGAAAAAAGGATGCCAGCCTGGCAATTTTTTCCGTAAGTACCAGTTTTAGATAATCGATCCTGAGATCAATATAATCTTTGACATTCTCCGTAAGTGACGAAAAATTGTCAGAAAGTCTTCCGGATTCCATTATTTTGCCTCCCCTTCAGGTTTAACATCCGTTTGATCTTCAACAACTTCTTCCATATCCGGGGAGAGTGTCGACTTGATGAAATCCACATCATCAGATATCTCGTTCTGTACCAAATCGGCCAGGTGGAGAAACTGTTTTTTCAGACGTTTACGCGTCTTTGAACCTTTTGCTGGGGCGATGAGCATCCCGATTCCAACTCCGACAGCCATTCCGAAGGCTGCTGCAGTCAATAATTTTATTCCCGATTTTGCCATATCTCATCAATTTACGATTTGAAGATTTGAGGATTTGAAGATTTGAAGATTTGAAGATTAGAAAAAATGATAAAGTATGTTGTATTCTGTATCCTATATCTTGCATCGCGAGCGCAGAGAGCTTGCATCTATTGTCCAAAATTACGGTTCATGAGTATTATCTTTAAATGTATTTTCTTTTTCCGAAAATTGCCTGATCACCCTGAAGTTGTTTAAAAATTCGGAAGCAACGATTTTTATGAAGCCATAGACAGGTACGGCAACAACCATACCTAGAATTCCACCCAAACTGGCTGCAGCAATGACAACGAGAAAAATTTCTACCGGATGCGCTTTAACGCTTTTCCCCTGGATCAGCGGGGCAAATACATTGTTATCGATGGTTTGTACAACGAACATCGCTACGATAATCTTGATTGTCATTGGAAGTATATGGGCAAAGTCGCCTGTGCTGATCACTCCGGTTACCCCGAGAATAACACCGATAAGCATGGAGATAATTCCACCAAGATATGGGATAATGATGATAATCCCGGTGAAAAACCCAACTACAAGCGGACTTTTTACTCCAACGATATATAATGCAATTGAATAAGTGAGGATGTTGGCGATGATTTGAACAATCAATCCAATAAAATATCGTGATAAAAGTTTCTTGCTTTTAAACATGACATTCTTCATCTGATCTTCATATCTGACCGGAGTGATCAACAGAATAAACCTGGGCAACATGCTCAGGTCAAGCAGGAAAAAGAATGAGAGAAAGACAATGGAGAAAAGATTAAAGAAAAAAGTCCCGGTAAAGGAAATAATGGATGTGAGAACATTTGAAAACATCCCGAAATCAATGATATTCAAAATGGCCTGTTTTGCTGATGACTCGATCGTGGCGCCTTTAGGCATGACCCCATAATAGATCAGTGTGGATTGAAAGTTGGTCAGATCATCATGAAAATAATCGAGTAGTTTTTGGCCGTCAATGTTGCTGATCATTTGTGCTTCATTGATAACTAACGGAATGAATAGACTGAACATCCCGAAAAAAATCAGAAGGATCAAGAGTAAAGTGACAGTGACATTAAAGGCATGTGGTAATTTGAACCGTTTATATTTGATCCTATCCAGAATTTCTACCAAAGGAGCCCCGACAATGGAGACAACGCCAGCCACGATGATGAAGATCACGATGTTGCGGAAATACCAGACAAGGAATCCCAAAGCTGCAATAAAAAGAATAAGAAAAAACAATCTATTTTTTTGATAGATTTCTCTCATGAGAATGAGGAATTTCTACCTACAAACCTAAAGATTTTTTATTGAAATGTCAAGATTCTTTTTGGTTACGCAAAAGAAATGCAATCGAAATGGAAACTATGTTGAAAAATAAATCACTTTCGGGTATTACCTTTTACCCTTAACACCGATTAAGCAGAAAAAGATAACCATGTCGTATACAAAAATCTGGGTACACGCCGTCTGGGGAACAAGGGGACGGCAACCCATGCTGGCAAACGGGATGCGTCAACAAGTATTGGAGCATATTGTTTCACAAGCTTCCGTTAAGGATATCGAAATCCATCTGATCAATTGCTGGATTGATCATGTTCATTGCCTCATCCGGTTGAAAAGCGGACAGAATGTGGCAGGTACGATAGAACAAATCCGGGGGGAATCGGTTCGATGGATAAACAGGAATAAGCTTTCAGAGAAACGTTTTGCCTGGTCGAAGGATTACTTCGCCGCTTCGGTGAGTGAGGGGAATCTTTTACCGGTGCAGAATTATATCCTGGGACAGGAGCGGCATCATGAGCATCGCACCTATCAGCAGGAAGTAGAAGCCTATTTCATTCCTGCGAGCGAGTAAACATGACAGGGTTTAATCGACCCCATCTTTTGTTTTCCCCACTCAACAGGAAGTAAAGGACCGCTTCATTCCTGCAAGCGAGTAAACATGACCGGGTTTAATCGACCCTATCTTTTGTTTTCTCCACTCAACTGGAAGTAAAGGACCGCTTCATTCCTGCAAGCGAATAAACATGATCGGGTTTAATCGACCCTATCTTTTGTTTTCTCCACTCAACTGGAAGTAAAGGACCGCTTCATTCCTGCAAGCGAATAAACATGACCGGGTTTAATCGACCCCATCTTTTGTTCCCTCTCTATCAAGTACAGGGGTGAAGTAGGTGAGGTGTTTGGGGTTACCCGGGAGCTTAAAACAGGAGGTTGTCTGCAACCAGAGCGACCAATACAAGAAATAAAAAGAAATTCGCGGCACGGAATATCAACCGGTAATTAATTTGCCGTGAAATAAATAATTGATAAAAGAGAAGGGAAAGCAACCCCAGTATTCCAATAGTAATCCCATGCCCGATGCTGGGGTGACGGATGATCCTGAAAAATACCAGAAAGAGCGATGTGGCGCCGCTTGCTGTCATCCATATCATCACGATAACTTTAATCTGAAAGGAACTGAAATGGTCGGTCAGCACAGGAAGCCCGGCATGGTGATACTCATCACCGTATTTAAGCATCATAAGCCAGAAATGGGGCATCTGCCATAGAAACAGAAAGAATGCTAAAAAGAGAACCGGCGGATCGGTGATTTTTCCACCCATGGCTGTCCATCCCATCAGGATCGGAAGAGCACCTGTAAGAGCACCGGGGACTATTGCAAAGGCAGTTTTATGTTTTAAAAAAGTGTAAATGCCATTATACCAGAAAACGTTGAAAATTCCGAGAGTGAAACAAATCAAGGGGGACCAGTAAAGGAGGATGAACCCGCCGCCGATCAGAAGTATGCTGGAGATACGTACTGCTTCAGCCGTTGAGATCTGCCGCGATGGCAGTGGACGTTTTTTAGTCCTTGCCATAAGCTCATCAGTGGACCATTCCTGATACTGATTGAAAGCGGAGGCTCCACAAGCAAGAAGTAAAATACCAAAAAGGGGAAGCAGCATGGCCGGTGACAATGTGCCTGAAAACAGTACCATGGCAGCAAACGAAGAAAAAGTTACCGCAAGGGAAACAGGAAACCGCGTCAGAATTAGATAATTTCTTAATTGAGATCTTTGCAAAATGGGGAACGGACTATTTGATGCTTTTAAAATAATCGATTATTTTCTTGATTTCATTTTCCGAAACAAGACCCTTGTAAGTTTTCATGAGCCCTTTGGGATAACCAACAAGTACATCTTTATCCGGTTCATAAATCGATGCCCTGATATAGTCATCGTCAACGACGACAGAGCGTTCAACTCCGTTGGTAATCACCTTTTCGGTCTTTCCATAAAGGCTTTTAAATGAGGAACTGACCAACTTTGACCCGTCAATGGAATGACATCCCGTACAGGCATTTTTTTTAAGGATGGTTAGTCCTTCCGGTTCTGCGGATTTCTCCGGGAGCGATTTCAACCATGCCAGATATTCCGCTTCGGGTATGACCCTGACCTTTGATTCCATATAGGAGTGCCGCAACCCACAATAAACCGAACACAGAATTTCATATTCCCCAAGCTGTTCCGGTCTGAACCACAGATAATTTTTTTTCCCTGGAACGACATCCTCCTTAATACGGAAAGCAGGAATATACAGGCTATGGATCACATCGGTCGAACGGAGATTCAGTTTAACTGGCTTGTTTAAAGGGACAACCAAAACGGGCGATTGTTTACTGCCTTCGTATTCAAAAGTCCAGAACCACATTTTACCTATCACCGTGATGGGAATTGCATCTTTTGGTACATTTCGCATCGGGGTAAAAGCCACAAAACCGTAATAAAACATGAGAAGAACAAGGATAATCGGAACCACTGTCCAGGTAATCTCCAGAATATTATTATCCTTGATCTGTCTGGCTATGGGATGTCTTTTCCGTTGAAATCGGAAAACAAAAAAAAGCATGACTGTGGTAATTCCAATCAGGAAAAAAAAACTGATCCCGAAAATGACCTTGAATGCCAGATCAACACCTTCAACAAAATTCGATGCACCCATACATTTATTTACGATTTACGATTTGAAAATTTGAGGATTTGAGGATTTGAAGATTTGAAAATTTGAAAATTTGAGGATTTGAAAATTATAAAAAATGACAAAGTATGCTGTGTCTTGCATCCCGCATCCTGTATCTTGCATCCAGTATCCTGTATCCTGTATCCTGCATCCT
>JALNZC010000067.1 GCA_023229525.1 Bacteroidales bacterium | reverse complement strand
TTATGCAGGATCCAACCCCGGACTTCAGGGTACTTAACCTTACAACAGATCCCTTCAACGATGCAGGTACCTCTTACTATCATAAATCCATCGGAGGCTACCATGGAGCCAAACTGCGCCGTTACCAGGAATTGATCGACACGGGTATTCAACGGGATATAGAATCCTTTGCCAGGTCGATGCGTACCGACAGCACCCCTGTTTTGAATATGCTTAATACCCGATATGTTATTGTTCCTGATAACAACAAGCAACCCATGGCTTTCCCGAATAACAATACGTTGGGGAATGCCTGGTTTGTCGGGTCATATAAACTTGTGGATAATGCCGATGCGGAAATCGAAGCATTGAAAGGTCTTAACCCGCGAAGGGTCACCATTGTAGATAAAAAGTTTGCCGATATGCTGAAATCTTATGTACCCGGAAAAGATTCATTGGATAACATCAAACTGGTCGAATATGCCCCAAATGCACTGACCTACCATTATAACACAAGAAAAAATGGACTTGCTGTGTTCTCGGAAATTTATTACCCTAAAGGCTGGAATGCTTATGTTGATGGACAGCTAACGCCGCATTTCCGTTCAAATTATGTGTTGCGTGCCATGGTGTTACCCGCCGGCGAGCACAAACTGGTTTTTAAATTTGAGCCTAAAGTCTATTTTCTCGGAGAGAAAATTTCCCGGATAAGCTCTGGTTTGCTTGTTATAATTGTTCTTCTCTCCATCGGACTGGAATTACGCAAGACGTCGAAAGCAAAGACATGAAAAAAGCGCTGATCATCACTTACTACTGGCCACCCAGTGGCGGAGCCGGAGTACAGCGATGGTTGAAATTTGTTAAATACCTTCGTGACTATAATTGGGAACCGGTTATCTATACACCTGAAAACCCGGAATTTCCTGAGAACGATCCTTCCCTATCCATTGATATTCCTCCAGGGATCACCGTATGGAAACAACCGATCTGGGAACCATATAACGTATATAAAAGATTACTGGGCCGGAAAAAAGAGGAAAAGATCAATGCAGCCTTCCTCTCCGAAAAGAAAAAAAACAGAATGCTGGAAACAATATCGGTCTGGATCCGTGGAAATTTTTTTATCCCCGATGCCCGGAAATACTGGATCAAACCTTCCATCCGCTTTCTGACCATGAAATTGAAAGAGAATTCTGTCGACGTCATTATTTCCACCGGTCCACCTCACAGCATGCACCTTATCGCCATGCCACTTGCAAAAACTTTTCACCTGCCCTGGCTGGCCGATTTCCGTGATCCTTGGACCAGTATCGATTTTTACGATGAACTCAAACTGACCTCATGGGCTGATAGGAAACATCATTTCCTGGAACATAAAGTGCTGGAGAATGCAGATATTATCACGGTGATCAGCAATTCCATGGCTGTCGATTTCCGGAAAATTCATCCCAGGGATTATAAAAAAGATTATAAGGTTATCACCAATGGTTTTGACGATTCGGACCTTATGACCGATTTTCCTTCGGAGATGGATAAAAAATTCTCCTTGGCTCACATAGGCACTCTGGTCAGTACACGAAATCCGGTTACGGTATGGGAAGCATTGAGTCTTTTGCTTCAGGAAGAAGTGGATCTGAAAAATGATCTGGAAATAAAACTGATCGGTAAAGTGGATTATACTGTCATGGCTTCACTTCAACGTTCCGGGCTGGATTCATATGTGACAAAAATTGATTACATGCCACACAATGAAGTGGTCATAAGCCAGCGTCAGGCACAGGTTCTGCTATTGATCATCAACAACACACCGAATTCAAAAATGATTCTTACCGGGAAATTTTTTGAATACCTCGCCGCCGGACGACCTATTTTATGCCTGGGACCCGAAGAAGGTGATGCAGCCCGCATCCTGGAAGAGACAAAATCGGGTCTGCTGGCCGGTTTTGGAGAAGTTGAAAAGATGAAAAACCATATTTTGTATTTCTATCACCAGTTTAAAACAAGAATTCCAGCACCAAAACCTCAGAATATCAATCGGTATTCCAGAAAAGAGTTAACCCGTGAACTGGCAGTCTTGCTGGATCAAATTTCATCAAAGTGAAACGGTAGGAATTGTTCATTTCTGGCCATACTTGACCACAACTTTTGTCTTCCATTTTCCAAGGCGGTAATACCAATAATATAGCACGACCCCCGAAAACCAACCGATAGGTATGGACCACCATATGCCATGCAACCCGATTGCATGGTTTTGCGAAAGCAGGAAAGCTACCGGTATCCGGACAACCCAAAGGGAAAACAAACTGATGAACATCGGGACCAGGGTATCCCCGGCGCCACGCAAAACGCCATTGATTACAAACATCAATGAAAAAAGAATGTATGTCGAGCCAATGATCACCAGGTAATCACGTCCCATACTGATTACTACCGGATCATTGGTAAACATACGCATGAGAGATTGTGCGAACAGAACCGTGATCACGGAAACGATCAGGGAAATAGTACTAGTCATGATCAGGGTGGCACGCAAACCGGATTTTACCCGGTCGGGGCGGTTTGCACCGAGATTCTGGCCGACAAAGGTGGATAATGCCACTGAAAAACTCATGGCAGGCAATGCGGCAAAACTATCGATTCTCCCTGCAGCGCTGTAAGCTGCGTTGGCATCTACACCGAATTGATTGACAACCCAGTATAGTGCAACCATACCCGCAGCGACAAAGGTCTGCTGCATACCGGTCGGAATTCCGATCCGAATGCTTTTTATGAAAATATCGTGGTCAAATTTTAATTTGGTTAAGGAAAATTTCACCACCTTATGGTAACGGTTCAGGTAAATAATCTGTGCCGTGAAAGCTACCGCTTCGGAAATTACTGTGGCAACTGCTACACTCCAAATACCCCAATGCAACATAGGAACAAATATCAGATCAAGGATGATATTTAATCCCACCGATCCGATTAAAAAGTACAAAGGTGTCTTTGAATCACCAAGTCCACGAAGAATCGCGCTGGTACCGTTATAACCGAAAAGGAAAATCAATCCCGCAAGGAAGATGTTCAGAAAAAGCACAGCGTCTGGAATAATCGCAGGAGACAGATCGATTAAACTGAATATCATTTTACTGAGTAAAATTCCTGTTACACTTACAGCGATGGAAGTAAAAAACATGAATATATAAAGTGTATCGATCGCTTTTTTCACATTGTCGAGCTGTTTAGCCCCGAAATACTGAGAAACAACCACCGTAAAACCCATAGTAATTCCGATGATAAATGAAACAAGCAGAAATATAATAGGACCTGATGTACCAACTGCTGCAAGCGCTGCCTTCCCGATGAATTTTCCAACAACAATACTGTCAACAACGTTGTAAAGCTGCTGGAAGATATTTCCCACCAACATGGGAAGTGCAAATTTCAAAATCAATTTGCCTTCGTTTCCGTAACTCAGATCCTTCATAAGCGCTGATCCGGTTGTTAAAACCGGATCTCAGGCGACAAAAGTACCCATAAATGCCGGAAATTTTGTACTTTTGCATAAACAACAGTTCGTTCTGTCGCCGCCCTTCATTGTGTGGAGGAAAGTCGGGACAACACAGAGCACCATGCTTCCTAACGGGAAGGCTCCCGGTTTCACACCGGGAGACAGCCAGTGCCACAGAAAATTACCGCCCGGGTCCGGTAGAGACGCATTTCAATGCGTCTCTACCGGACCCGGGTAAGGGTGAAAATGCGGTGTAAGAGACCACGGTTTGACCGGGTGACCGGTCAGAGGGGTAAACCTCATGGGTTGTAAGGCCAAATATACCGACAGTTAAGGGTTGCTCGCCCGATGCCGGAGGGTAGGTCGCTAAAGCCTGCCGGTGACGTCAGGCTCAGATAAATGACAGATTAAAACAGAATCCCGCTTACAGAACTGTTGTTTTTATTTTAACCAATATGAAGATCGTTTCCATCGTCGGCGCCAGACCTCAATTCATTAAAGCAGCTACTGTTTCACGAAAACTCCGTGCCAATCAAGCTATACATGAACTCCTGCTGCATACCGGACAACATTATGATGAAAACATGTCGGATATTTTTTTTCGCGAACTGAATATCCCTGAACCCGATTTTAACCTGGAAGTCGGCTCCGGCAGCCATGCCCGTCAAACCGGTATAATGCTCAGGGGGATTGAAGATATCCTCATCCGTGAAAAACCTGATTTAACGCTTGTTTACGGAGATACGAACTCGACACTTGCCGGAGCTCTTGCCGCAGTAAAGCTCCATATCCCGGTCGCCCATGTCGAAGCAGGACTCCGGAGCTTTAACCGCAACATGCCCGAGGAGATCAATCGTATCGTGACAGACCGCATCTCCGATCTTCTCTTTGCACCCACCCTGACTGCCATTGATAACCTGAAAAACGAGGGACTTTCGGAAATCACATATTTTACCGGTGACGTGATGTACGACTCCGTTTTGTTCTACAAATCCTCAGTTCTTAACGATCCGGCAAAATTTAAAACACCTGGCATTCCTCAAAAATACCTGCTGGCAACCATTCATCGCGCTGAAAACACCGATAACCCTGAAAATCTGAAAAAAATCTTAGCCGCCTTCTCCAGATTGTCGTTTGAAATCATAGTGCCTTTACATCCACGGACACTTAATATCCTGGATAAGACAATCAAAATACCTTCCCATGTTCATATTATTGAACCGGTGGGATACCTTCAGATGCTGAAACTTACCCTCGATGCACATAAAGTACTGACCGATTCCGGAGGACTGCAGAAAGAGGCCTATTTTCTCGGGAAACCTTGTATCACCCTGCGAACTGAAACCGAATGGGTTGAAACCCTTCACGATCACTGGAACATCGTTACCGGATGCGATACTGATCTTATCGTCGATGCAGTCAATGCCCCCATACCTGCAGCTCCCCGGAAAAGTGGTTTTGGAGATGGACATGCTGCAGATATCATCCTGGAAAAACTACTTTCATAACCGGGGATTCATTGTACTGTCTCCTTACCGGAAAACCTCATACGGGGAACTTTTCGTTATCGACAAACAACAATTAATTTTGACCGGAACAAAGGATTTTCTCCTTGAATATCAACAGGGCATTTCTTAACAGGAAATTGTTAATAAAATCCTTGATTTTCCTGATGTTTTCGTATATTTTAATCCAATAAAAAATCGTACCTTTGTTTTTTGATTGAATTTAATTTAACAGATTGATTATGACAGATATAGAAAAAAATATCGCCAGCTCGAATTACACCGCTGATAATATCCAGGTTTTAGAAGGGTTGGAGGCTGTCCGCAAACGTCCTGCCATGTATATCGGGGATATCAATGTAAAGGGACTTCATCATCTGGTTTATGAAGTGGTCGACAACTCCATCGACGAAGCGCTTGCTGGTTTCTGTAACCGGATTGAGGTCAAAATCCATCCCGATAATTCAATTACAGTGATCGATAATGGACGAGGTATCCCTACCGACTATCATGAAAAAGAAAAAAAATCGGCCCTTGAGGTTGTGATGACCGTTTTGCATGCAGGTGGAAAATTCGATAAAGATACCTATAAAGTTTCCGGTGGCTTGCATGGCGTCGGTGTTTCGGTTGTCAATGCCCTGTCTGCTGAATTAAAGGTGGTCGTCTTCCGCGGTGGCCAAATATTTCAACAAGAGTATGCCAAGGGGAAACCATTATATCCTGTTAAAATTGTTGGAGAAACCCAACGAAACGGCACGGAAGTGACATTTAAAGCCGATAATACGATTTTCATCGTTGAAAAATACGATTATGAAATTCTTACTTCCCGGTTACGGGAATTGGCTTACCTCAATAAAGGAATTACACTGTTGATTAACGACGAAAGAGAAAAAGATGAAACCGGGAATCCGCAAACGGAAACATTTTTCTCCAAAGATGGTCTGCGCGATTTCATTAGCTACCTCGATGCAAACCGTGAAAAACTGATCCCCGAACCCATCTGTATGGAAGGTGAACGGAACAATATACCCCTTGAAATCGCCATGCAGTATAATACCTCCTTTTCTGAGAATATCCATGCCTATGTCAACAACATCAATACACATGAGGGAGGCACGCACCTGGCTGGGTTCCGCCGGGCATTGACCCGTACGCTCAAGAGTTATGCCGATAAAACCGGAATGCTGGCAAAACTGAAATTCGATATAAACGGTGATGACTTCAGGGAAGGTCTGACCGCTATTATATCGGTCAAAGTTCAGGAACCGCAATTTGAAGGTCAGACCAAAACCAAGCTTGGGAATAATGAAGTGATGGGAGTGGTTGATCAGTTAACCAGCGAAATGCTTACGAATTATCTTGAGGAACATCCTAAAGAAGCCCGTACCATCGTCAACAAGGTGATTCTTGCCGCTACTGCACGCCATGCTGCCCGTAAAGCAAGGGAGCTTGTACAGCGGAAAAATGTCCTTACGGGATCAGGATTACCCGGTAAGTTGTCTGACTGCTCTGCAACCGATCCTGCATTGTGCGAAATTTATCTTGTTGAAGGTGATTCCGCGGGGGGAACAGCCAAACAAGGCCGTGACCGGAAATTCCAGGCCATTTTACCTTTGAGAGGTAAGATCCTGAATGTGGAAAAAGCCATGCAATATAGAATCTTCGACAGCGAAGAAATCAAAAATATCTTTACAGCCCTGGGGGTGACTATAGGTACAGAGGATGATAGTAAAGCACTAAATCTGGATAAATTGCGTTATCATAAAATAGTGATCATGACGGATGCCGATGTGGATGGTAGCCACATCGCCACATTGATCCTTACTTTTTTCTTTCGTTATATGAAGGAATTGATAGAAAACGGACATGTCTATATAGCAACACCCCCGTTGTATATGGTTAAGAAAGGTACGACACAACGGTATTGTTGGACGGAAGATGAACGACTCCAGATTGTCAATGAGTTGACTAACGGGAAAGAAACGGGAATTCATATCCAGCGCTATAAAGGCCTTGGCGAAATGAATGCCGAACAACTCTGGTTAACCACCATGAATCCTGAGTTTCGAACACTAAGACAGGTTACGATCGAAAACGGAACGGAAGCCGATCGTATTTTCTCCATGCTGATGGGAGATGACGTTCCACCGAGACGTGAATTTATCGAAAAGAACGCCAAATACGCCAACATCGACGTGTGACATACAATGGCTGTCAGAGCTCTTTCTTAATCATCTCCCATGATACGAAAAAAGTACCTCTATGTCTTCGCAGCAATTATCCTGCTGACGATCGTTGCCTATTTTCTCCTGTCGAATGGCAACAAGGGACAACAAATCATTGCCAAAGTCAAAAAAGGGGATTTCCCGATTGAAGTCACTACCACAGGTGAACTGATCGCAAAAAGTTCTGAGAAAATTTATGGGCCTCAGGCCTTACGACAAATCCAGATCTGGCAGGTAAAAATTCAGGATATCATTCCAGACGGTACAGTTGTGGATTCGGGACAATATGTCGCATCGCTTGACCGCACTGAAATATCAAACAAAATTAAGGACGAAGAGACCAACCTGGAAAAACTGGAATCCCAGATGACAAAAACCCGTCTCGATACTTCCCTGGAACTCCGAAGCGCCCGCGATGAACTCATCAACCTGAAATATGCACTGGAAGAAAAGAAAATTACCCTTGACCAGTCAAAATATGAACCCCCGGCCACCATTCGCCAGGTCCAGATAGAACTTGAAAAATCGCAACGCGCTTTTGAACAAGCTGAAAAAAACTATAAATTACGCTTTCAGAAAGCCGAGGCAAATATGCAGGAGGTTTCTGCTTCCTATAACCAGGCCAAGCGAAAACATGACCAGATGAGCGATGTCCTGAATCAATTCAATGTTCTGGCACCCAAGGCAGGAATGGTGATTTACCGGCGCAACTGGGACGGGAATAAAATCGGAATCGGGTCTACCATCAATGCCTGGGATAATATCGTAGCCGAACTCCCCGACCTTTCTGAAATGATCTCCAAAACCTATGTTAATGAAATCGATATCAGTAAAGTAAAGGTTGGTCAGGAGGTCCAGATCGGGATAGATGCGTTCCCTGAAAAAAAATTCACCGGTAAAGTGACCGAAGTGGCCAATATCGGAGAACAACTCCAGAATTCCAACGCCAAAGTTTATGAAGTCAGAATCCTGATCAAGGAATTTGACTCTATTCTCAGGCCGGCCATGACTACAAAAAATACGATCCTTACAAGCATTGTCACAGGAGTCCTGTCCATTCCGATTGAAGCCATCTTCAACGCCGATTCGGTGACTTTTGTGTATAAAAAAGATGGAGGTTCTGTGGTTCGTCAGCAAGTAGTAGTGGGACAATCGAACGATAATGAAATTATCATCAGGGCAGGATTGGGAGTAGACAATGAAGTCCTGCTTGTTCCACCTGAAAAAGCAGAAAAGTTAAGTCTCGAAATCCTCCCGAAAGAAATTATTGCCAGATACAAGGAAAAACCTACCCTTCCGAAAAATCAAAAACCGGGAAAGAATAATTCTATTAAATTGAATCCCGGTTCCTCCATTATCCTTAAAAAATAGTTTCCATGACATTATTGCTGATCATTTAATCTTATTATTAATTGTTAATTATTAATTGTTAATTATCAATTATCTATAGCATGGTCGAACGTTATATATACATTTTCAACATCGCCCTGGAAGCGGTCTTCCTGAATAAATTCAGGTCCATTCTTACCGCCCTGGGGATCATTTTTGGTGTCGCTGCGGTCATAACCATGATGGCTATCGGTAATGGCGCCAGGAAAGAGATACTTGACCAAATGAAACTGGTGGGGGTCAACAACATCCTCATTGCACCGAAACCTGAAAAACCTAAGGGTTCCTCCTCAACGGGAAGCAACCAGGAGAACCAGTCTCAGGAGCAGAATAACGAGAAAAGTAAAGGTAAATTCTCACCCGGACTGAGTCTAAAGGATGCCGAAAGCATCAAAACCATTGTCCCCACCGTTATGACTGTTAGCCCGGAAGTGATCTATGAAACCGACATTGTGAAAGACGGTATCAAGACCTCAGCAAAACTGACGGGTGTAACTCCTGATTTTTTCAGGGTATTTGCACTGGAATTGCAGAGTGGAGATATGTTTAACGATGAACAGCTGAAAGATGGGAAAGCGGTTTGCATCATTGGTCCGTCCTTAAAATCAAAATTCTTTCCCACGACCGATGCCATCGGGAAAGATATCAAATGCGGCCCTATCTGGTTACGAATAGTTGGGGTATTAAAAAAACGGGAGATCAGCCAGTCAAGCATAGATAACCTCGGAATTTCAGACTACAATAATTCTCTTTACGCTCCGATACAAACATTGCTTCGAAGGTACCGTGATCGGGCCATGATCACCGCTGCCTCCTTACATGGTGGAGGAATGGAATATTTCGACGGCGGTTTTTCATTTTATTCCAGCAGTTCTTCCGAAGGAACTTCAAAAAACCAGATCGATAAAATCGTCGTCCAGGTTAAAGAAAGCGAACAGATTGGACCCACGACGGAAATTTTAAAGAAAATGATGTTGCGCAGGCATGCCGGAGTTGAAGATGTCGAAATAAAAGTACCCGAATTACTGCTTAAACAGGAGCAACGGACAAAAGATATCTTTAACATCGTGCTCGGAGCCATTGCAAGTATCTCCCTTCTCGTGGGGGGTATAGGTATCATGAACATCATGCTCGCTTCAGTCATGGAACGTATCAAAGAAATCGGTATCCGCCAGGCTATTGGTGCAACCAAACGCGATATCATCCTTCAGTTTCTTACGGAAGCTACCTTACTCAGCATCTCCGGCGGTGTGATCGGGATAATCCTCGGACTTGCTCTTTCGAAGGGTATCATGGAAATTACAAATATCCTGACCATCGTGTCGCCGTTATCGATTTTAATATCCTTTGGCGTTTCGGCATCAGTCGGGATAATCTTCGGATATATGCCGGCAAAACGTGCCTCGAAACAAGATCCCGTCGAATCTCTCAGGTATGAATAAGAGTAATCTTTACTGAGTATGAACCGTTATATTCTCATCCCATTCCTCATACTTGCCATATATTGCTTTGATGTCAAGGGACAAGTTACTACCCGCCGGCTGACCCTGGAAGAAGCAGTCGGAATTTCGGAACAACAATCACCCGGTGCACTGAATGCCAAACAAAATTTCCGTGCCAGTTATTGGGACTACCGCTCATATCGCGCATCTAATCTTCCGGCACTTGGGGTAACTGCTACTTTACCTAGTATTCAGCAAAGTCTTTCTCCTTACCTGAACCCCGATGGTACCCAGAGTTATGTGAGGCAGCAAAATATCAGTGCAAATGCCAACCTGGCACTCACACAGAAGTTGGGGATTACTGGAGGTACCGTTTATCTAAGTTCCGGCCTCTCGGGTGTCAATAACTTTAATGCCGAAAATCCGATTTCGTATATGAGTACCCCTGTAAATATCGGATTGAGTCAACCTTTATTCACCTATAATCCATATCGTTGGGACAGGAAAATCCAACCACTTAAATATGACCAGGCTAAACGGAAATACATCGAAGATATCGAACAGATCGCAATAACAACAACAGACTATTTTTTTGCGTTGCTCCAGGCCCAGATAGAAAAGAAAATTTCCCTCACGAACCTGTCGAATTATGATACGCTTTATCGTATCGCTAAAGGGAGATACCAACTGGGTAAAATTGCCGAGAATGACCTGCTTCAACTGGAACTCAACTTCCTCAAAGCCCAGGCTGCCGTTGAAAACGCCAACCTGGCCCTGGATAATGCACAATTCCAGTTTAAATCATTCCTTAGAATTAAAGACTCTGTGAACATTTTGCTTGTACCTCCGGCAAATATCGATTTTTTTAAAATTGATCCCCTGAATGCCGTTGATCTGGCAAATAAAAATTCATCGACTATCCTTGACTTTAAAAAGCGATTGCTGGAAGCGGCCCGTGATGTCAACCGCGCTAAGACTGAAGGTCGATTCGACGCTGAACTTGACGCTGTCATTGGTTTGACACAAAGCGGAGCAACTGTCCCCGATGCTTACATTAACCCGCTCGACCAACGCCAGGTCTCCCTTGGATTAACCATCCCCATTGTTGACTGGGGAGTCTCCCGGGGCAAAATTAAAATGGCTCAATCCCAGGAAGAAGTTGTAAAAACTTCAGTTGAACAGGATATTATAGATTTCCAACGCAATGTCTATCTTAAAGTAGTTCAGTTCAATATGCAGCAAAACCAATTACGGATTGCGGCCAAATCCGACACGGTTGCCAGGAAAAGTTATGAGGTGACCAAAGGCCGGTATCTGATCGGAAAAATAAATAGTATTCTGGATTTGAATAATGCCCAGATTGAAACGGACAATTCCGAAAAAAACTATTATTCCGCTTTACAAACCTTTTGGAAAAGTTATTATGAAATCCGGAAGATGACCCTTTTTGACTTCATTAACAATGAACCACTCCGGTTTGACATCAGCAGTGTTAAGTAATGATTATTTTTTAATCTTATTAATACTGCTTCTAAATAAATGCTATCTTTGCAAAAGTATAGTAATAACCTTAAATCAATAAAAATGGCAGTCTTAGTTGGAAAAAAAGCTCCATTATTTGAAGCTGAAGCCGTTATCAATGGCGGTGAATTTGTGGAAAAATTTTCCCTTACTCAATACATTGGAAAAAAACATGTTGTATTCTTCTTTTATCCCCTCGACTTCACTTTTGTTTGCCCTACAGAACTCATCGCGTTCCAGGACAAAATAGCTGAGTTTGAAAAAAGAAACGTCGCTGTTGTAGGTTGCTCCATTGATTCCAAATTTTCACATTGGGCATGGTTAAACACCGAACTTAAAAATGGTGGAATCAAAGGAGTAAAATATCCTATCGTTTCCGATCTTTCAAAAACCATCTCGGCAAATTACGATGTCCTCGCCGGAGAATACCTGTATACGGAAGAGGGAGTAATGGAGTTCGAGGGAGGACCTGTTGCCCTTCGTGGCCTCTTTTTAATTGACAAACAGGGTATTGTCCGGCATCAGGTTGTAAACGATCTTTCCCTTGGTCGAAGCATCGACGAGGCGCTCAGAATGGTGGATGCCCTTCAATTTTTTGAAGAAAACGGGGAAGTATGCCCGGCCGACTGGCACAAAGGTGAAGCTGGAATGAAAGCGACTGCTGCGGGGGTTGCCGATTACCTTAGCAAACATTGACCTGTCAATGTTTTTCAACACCAAAGGTTATCCTGCCAGGATTTCCTTTTTTTAGATTCTATCTCATCAATAGAGTTTACTGAAATTTGCCCTCCTGTTACAGTTGGTATTATTCGAACTTTTTTGCCTCATTCCAGTAAACGTCCATTTCGGAAAGTGGCATCTCGTGGAGGGGTTTGTTTATTTCTCTCGCCTTTTCTTCCAGATATTTGAACCGGTTGATAAACCGGCGATTTGTTCGTTCCAATGCATCTTCGGGATTGACTTCGATAAACCGTGCATAGTTTATGATGGCAAAGATAAGATCACCTAACTCGTGTTCTTTCAATTTGTGTGTATGACTACCTTCTACAGCTTCCCGAAGCTCATTCAACTCCTCAATTACCTTATCCCAAACCTGAGCCGGGTTCTCCCAATCAAATCCTACACCACTTGCTTTTTCCTGAATGCGGTATGCCTTGACCATGGCCGGTAAACCAGTTGGAACTCCAGTCAGAACCGAACGGTTACCCTTTTCCAAAAGCTTTATTTTTTCCCAGTTATTGTGGACCTCTTTGGCATCTTTAACTTTTACATCTCCAAAAATATGGGGATGCCGGTTTATTAATTTGGAGATTATATTTTCCAGTACATCCTTGATATCAAATGCTTGCGACTCAGACGCAATTTTAGCGTAAAAAACGAGATGAAGCATCATATCTCCCAATTCCTTTTTGATCGCTTCCATGTCCTTCTCCAGAATGGATTCGGAAAGTTCGTAAGTCTCTTCAATAGTAAGATACCGAAGCGATTCCAAGGTCTGCTTTTTATCCCAGGGACATTTTGCCCTAAGCTCATCCATGATCTCCAATAGCTTACGGAACGCGGCGATTTTTTCTTCCATCTCTATTATTTTGCGCAAAAATACGGTTTTCATGGTTATCCCGTTATTTTACGATAGAATTGTTTGGTATCCTGACATCTGAATGAACAATTCAATTTACTTTTGCCATGATAACATAATCTGCCGATTTCTTGACTGAAAGAGCGTACTCATTTTTCTTCTACCTCCGTTTAATACTTGTGTTGTTGCTTTGTCTTTGTTCTTCAAAGTATGGAGCAGCACAGTACGAGCATACTCGGTTTTCATCGAATATAATGATCGAAGCAAAAGTGCATTATGGATTCCTTTATGCCCATCATCTGGAATTATATCAATACAGCGCTCACTATCCCGCCTTTGAAATCAGTGTAGAAAAGATCACCTTTGGAAAAAATAAATGGGAAAGATCTTTTAATTATCCCATTATAGGATTGACATTCTTTTATTCGGGATTAGGTTATCATCCCAGTTTAGGTCAGGCCTTTGCACTGATGCCTTTGATCAATTTCCCTTTGTTCAAGACACGCGATTTCACGTTGGGGTTTCGTTTTGCATTGGGTGTCGGATATTTAACAAAACGGTTTGACA
>JALNZC010000014.1 GCA_023229525.1 Bacteroidales bacterium | reverse complement strand
CAAGATCCTTTTTCAAAGGTAGCTTGTCCGGGAGAGGCAAATGAATCATTCAAACGAACGCCGGGGAATTTTAAGTGAACGCCGGGAATTTTAAAGGGAACAGGGGAAAGGTGCGGAGTTAAAATTTGGACAACAGGATTTCCCTCGTTGGAAGTTTAGTACCGGTATTTAAATCGGCTCCGATCTCCAGCTAATCATTAAGTAAGCATTAATTAAGCCTCAATTAAGCTTCAAATAAGCATTAAGTAAGGATTAAGGTGCTCCCGAGCTGCTCCTCACCTGTTCGGGAGGTGGTCCTGACATAAATATAGTACTGGTTAAGGCTAAGAATCAGAGTACCCTAGTCCATTCCACGGTGTGTCCGGGCAGGTCGCAGGCGCTGATGCGAAGAAGTGAGCCACGGTAAGATGGGTTGGCACATGTAGTTATATATTTCCACTCTGAACCGGAGAGCTGCCTGGTTGCCGGCCCCGATTCAATACGTTCACCGGTTACACTTTCGATAGTGACAGTAACCGTCTTGACAGGCACTATATTTTCCACCCGGATCAGAATTCCGTAGCCGGCCCTGCCCTGGTATCCGGTCGTAAGCACCGCCCCGATGACCGCGGGACGCAGGTAATCCTTTATCGCCATCGTATTGGCGCTGTTAGATCCCCTTGCGACACCGGCGTACAACGCTTTGATCTCATCATTCCTCACTATTATCGAAGCCCATTGAATAGCTTGATGGAAACGCTTATTCTGATCCGACCAATGATCCCCGGCATTTTTGTTTTTATTCTTTTTTTTCCTTGGACACGTCTGGATGATTACTTTGCCATTCACCACGCGCCTGTACATGCCGGAGTCGCCGATCTTGCCTGTAAACCCTCTTAAGGGATCCCTGGAATCGGAATTTGTTTTCATATCATTACATATGTTTACTGACCCTGTAGACAACCGGGAACAGGAAAAGGTTGCATCAAGGGAGGATTTGACTTCCGCAACTTTTCTCGTGGCTGTTTCCCATTATTTAGAAAAAACGATTGCGCGGTCTTTGATCAAAAATTTGGACTAAATCTTAACGTATTATTACGTTATTTAAAAATATAACGTATATTTGCGACAAAAAAACAATTTGATAATTTGAAGATTTGATAATTTGAAAATGTAATGATTTGAAGATGAATACTGTAAAAGACTTTATTACCGGAGAGGTACAGACGGGAACAGGGGTTGTTCCGGTTGTCTCGACGACGTGGAGCAGACGTGACCGGTTGGAAACACTGAAGGTGCGCTGGTCGGTGGGAAGGATGAAATACAGGATTTTGCCCGGACTCTATGCAGTAGGTACTCCTGATAGGAGTTCACGGGTTTTTGTGACTGCAAATTTCAAGTTGACTTTCGATCACCTCAGGAGGGCGCTTGCAGGGCTGGATGCCTGGATACTTGTCCTCGATACCAAGGGGATCAATGTCTGGTGTGCCGCCGGGAAAGGCACGTTCAGCACAAAGGAGGTGGTACGTCGCATTAGGATCCATCACCTCGATAAGGTGGTTGACCACCGAAAGATCATCCTGCCGCAACTCAGCGCTACCGGTGTGGCTGCCCATGAAGTGAAAAGGATGACCGGATTCACCGTGATCTATGGTCCTGTGAAAGCAAGTGATATCAAAGATTTTCTCGAGTCCGGACTTAAAGCAACAGATGACATGCGACGGGTGACGTTCCCGCTGGTTGAAAGGTTGAAGCTGATCCCGGTCGATATATTTTACGGAAAATATTACATGCTGCTTGTGCCTGTGGCCTTCCTTCTGCTCTCAGGATTTAAACCCGGAGGTTATTCGACTGACCTGGTCCTCAATCCGGGGTGGAAGAGTATCGTAAACCTATATGCCGGTTACCTGACAGGCTGTGTTCTCGCTCCTGCGCTTTTACCCTGGCTTCCGTTTCGCCGCTTCTCATGGAAAGGGTTAACTACTGGATGGTTTGTAGCGATCCTTCTTGCTTTTGCCGGTATGCTCGGAACAAGTGCAACAGAAATGATATCATGGTTCCTGATGATTGGCGCCCTGTCGTCGTTCATGGCCATGAATTTTACCGGCTCTTCCACGTTTACCTCTCTATCCGGGGTTAAAAAAGAGATGAAAACAGCTTTACCGGTCCAGATTACCATGGCCTCCCTGGGTCTGGCCGGATGGATATTAACCAGATTTATTGTCCTATGAACAGATTCGTTTATCTACCCGGTGTTGTGACGCTGGAACTGGATACAGAAAAGTGCAACGGTTGCCGTATGTGCACCATTGTTTGTCCCCATGCAGTTTTTGAAATTGCAGATAGAAAAGCGGTCATCCGCAACAGGGATCTCTGCATGGAATGCGGAGCCTGTGCGAAGAATTGTCCGGAAGGGGCCATCACTGTGAAATCGGGAGTAGGCTGTGCCGCCGGGATCATCAATGGAATACTGCAAAATACGGAACCGTCATGTGATTGCAGCACTGGGGGGAGTTGCTGTTGATTTGAAGATTTGAAAATTTACCGATGGAAATTAAGATTTTGGGGACGGGGTGTCCCAATTGTAAAACGCTTGATAAACTCACCCGCGAGGTTGTGGAAAAGAATGGAATTGATGCTACGGTTACAAAAGTGGAAGACATCCTGGAGATCATTAAATATGGCATTTTATCCATGCCGGCCCTGGTTGTTGACGGTAAGGTACTACTTTCAGGCCGGATTCCCTCATCCGAAGAGATCAAAAACTTATTAATCAAATAAATCCGATATGAAAAAAATTATCAGTTTTTTGGTGTTGCTCATTATAATAACCGGCATTTATGCCTTCACAGGGAACACTTCAAAAGATTTAACCTGGACTTCATCGCTGGCCCCTGAAAAAAAGGTCGAGGTTTACTATTTCCATTTTACGCGCCGTTGCATGACTTGCAACAATGTTGAAAAAGTTTCGAAGGAGGCCGTTGAAACTCAATTTCCCATACAGGTAAAAAATGGTGAAATCGTATTTAAAGGAGTCAACCTTGATGAAAAAGAGGGTGAAGCGATCGGGGCAAAGTATAAAATCGAAGGTCAGACCCTGATCGTGATTTCGGGGGACAAACGAATCGACCTTACCGACAAGGGATTTATGTATGCAAACGACAACCCTGCCAAACTGAGAGCGGAGATCAAAAAAGCGGTTGAGGAATTAATGAAATAATCAACCTAATCTCAGCTAATTATTGAATTCTCAAATTTGTATATTTTCAAATTTTCAAATCTTCAAATGGGATCCTGGTTACAAACTATTTTGGAAAACTCTCAGTATGCTACCCTCACTGCATTTATCCTGGGCCTGATTACTGCTATCAGTCCATGTCCATTGGCAACTAACATTTCAGCCATCGGTTTTATCAGCCGCGATATTGAAGATCGAAGACGTGTCTTTCTGAAAGGGTTGGTTTATACGCTTGGGCGTGCTATCTCATATACCGGATTAGGGGTTATCTTGTTTTTGGGAGCCAGTAAAATGCATGTTTCCATGCTATTTCAGGGATGGGGGGAGAAATTACTGGGACCATTACTGATCATCATAGGGCTTTTTATGCTTGATTTCATCAAGATGAAATTTCCCGGATTTTCAGGTCTGACAGAAAAGATGGGAGAACATAGCAAACGCAGCTATTGGGGTACCTTACTGCTGGGAATGGTCTTCGCCATGGCGTTTTGTCCGTACAGCGGCGTACTATATTTCGCCATGCTGATCCCCATCACCATAAACAGTGCCAGTGGTTTGTTTTTACCGGTTGTTTTTGCCATTGCAACCGGTTTGCCTGTAATCATTTTTGCCTGGTTACTTGCATTTGCCATGGGCAATGTCGGGAAACTGTACAACCAGATCAAAACCTTCGAACTGTGGTTCCGGAGGGTGGTGGCGGTTTTGTTTATCCTGGTGGGTGTCTATTACATTGTAATATTTTTCGTTTAACCATGGATGCAATGTTCCAAAATACCGGATTTTACAGTGGCGATGTCTTTAACCTTACGCCAAAACAGGCATTTAACATATGTCAGAAAGGAGCGGTAATCATCGACGTTCGCGAAGAGGTGCTAAGCCGGTTTAAGATGTTCGGCGTTCCGGAAGTGATCTATTGCCCATTCAGCATACTTGGCGAAACTTATGAACAATTACCAAAAGATAAACCCATGATTTTTGCCGATGCTGCCGGATTGCACAGCAAGGAGGCAGTAAGGCTGCTCATGGAAAAAGGGTTTGTCAACAGAATAGCCAACCTGGCTGGCGGATTGGTGGAATGGGAACAGGATGAAATGCCTTTGATCATCGATAAAAGTGAAAAGTTATCCGGATCATGTATGTGCCAACTCAGACCACGAAATAAAAAGGAGTAAGTTTTTTAAATATGAAAAAGATAGAAATTTTTGACCCGGCACTTTGTTGCCCGACTGGATTATGTGGACCAAATATTAATCCTGATTTAATGAGAATCGCAGCAGCGGTTGAAGCACTCAAACGTCACGGAGTGGATATCGAACGTCACAACCTTAGAGATGTTCCCCAGCTCTATGTAGACAATACTGTTGTGAATGTTTTGTTACAGGAGAAAGGAGCCGAAGTTCTTCCGGTAATCCTTGTCGATGGCAAACTGGAAGTTGCAGGTAAGTATCCTACCAACCAACAACTCAGTGAATGGACAGGTGTTAATCTGGATTTTATTCCTCAATTATCATAAATCTGGTTGGAAGATGAAAGCCTTCAATATTTCTGAAATAGTTTTAACAAAATACCTGTTCTTCACTGGAAAAGGCGGAGTGGGTAAGACATCGCTTGCCTGTGCTACGGCAATTGGTCTGGCAGATGCCGGAAAAAAAATCCTGCTTATAAGCACAGATCCGGCATCAAACCTGCAAGATATATTCAATCAATCATTAAATGGCAATTGTGTACAAATCCCGGAAGTTCAAGGATTGACTGTGGTCAATCTTGATCCGGAAGAGGCTGCCGGTGTCTATAAAGAAAGCGTTGTAGGTCCATTCCGTGGGAAACTGCCCGTAAGCGTCATTCAAAACATGGAGGAGCAATTATCCGGCTCATGTACAGTCGAGATCGCAGCATTCAATGAGTTTTCTGACTTTATCACTGACCCGGAAAAATATAAACAGTACGACCACATTATCTTCGATACTGCTCCGACCGGTCATGCATTAAGAATGCTGCAATTGCCATCGGCCTGGAGTACTTTTATCAGTGAAAGCACACATGGTGCATCCTGTTTAGGCCAACTATCAGGTCTTGAACAAAGAAAAGAAATCTATAAGCAAGCGGTCCTGACCTTGGCAGATGAGAAAGAAACAAATTTGATATTGGTTAGCCGTCCCGAAGTATCTCCGCTCCTGGAGGCTGCACGTTCATCTTCTGAATTACAGGCGCTGGGGATCAAAAACCAAATCCTTGTCATCAATGCGATACTCCAGGATGTTGATCAACAGGACGATGTTTCAGTTCAATTATTTAATCAGCAAAAAGAGGTTTTATTGCATATCCCGGATTCTCTGACAAAATATCCTGCGTTTACAATCCCATTGCGGTCATATAATCTTTCAAATATCGATGATATCAGAAGGATGTTGCACGAGGATGTACTTGTACATGCTAATACGGAATATAAACCCCTGAATCAGGAGTTGACAAAAGAAGATCTCATTGATGATCTTTACCGGTCGGGAAAAAGGGTTGTATTTGTGATGGGGAAAGGGGGAGTGGGAAAAACGACTTTAGCTGCCACAATTGCAATAGGATTAGCAAAAAGAGGCGCAAAGGTTCATTTGACGACCACTGATCCTGCGAATCATCTGGATTACGATGTTGCTACCGGGTCAGGGATCAGCTTAAGCAGAATAAATGAGGCGAAAGTATTGGAACAATATAAAAATGAGGTCCGGGCGAAAGTTGTAGGAACAATCTCTGCCTTTGATATGGAATATATCGAAGAAGATCTGCGTTCGCCTTGTACCCAGGAGATTGCGGTATTTAAAGCTTTTGCTCAAATTGTTGAAAAAGCGGACCAAGAAACCGTCGTTATCGATACTGCTCCAACCGGGCATACACTTTTGTTATTAGATGCAACGGAAAGTTATCATAGGGAAGTACAACGAACCCAGGGTGACAGTTCTGAAGCCGTTCGAAATTTGTTACCCAGATTACGTAATCCGCAGGAAACAGAGGTCGTTATAGTAACCCTTCCTGAAGCAACCCCGGTTTTCGAAGCTGAAAGACTGCAGAAAGATCTGCAACGCGCAGGTATTCATAACAAATGGTGGGTAGTGAACGCCTGTTTTTCAATGATTGAAACGAGGAATCCAATGTTAAGGGAGAAGGCAATGCATGAATTAATATGGATTGAAAAAGTCAAAGAGTTATCAAACAACCATGCAGCCCTCATCAGATGGAATAAGTAGATTTGTTATAAATGATAACGTATTATTACGTTAATATAAAATATAACGTATATTTGCGCCAACCCCAAATCATAAAAAGTAATGAAAAAGATTCAAATGATGCTGATCCTGTTGCTTTGTGGTACAGGAATGATCCATGTTTATGGACAGGTCGCAACCGAAATTGAAAAAGCCGGTAAGTCTTGCAAACCGGTCTTTCTTGTCGCATACAAAAGCAATGACGCCGAATACGACAAAGCGGTTGCCATTGCAGATGAAGCAAAGAAAAACTTGAAAGGATCTTCTGTTGTGATCAAAATGAACACAACGGATGCAGCAAACAATTCTCTTATTACAAAGTACCGGTTGGCAGGCGCTCCCTTGCCATTGATCCTTGTTCTGGACAAAAACAGCACCGTTGCGGGTGGACTTCTTTTAAAGGATGCAACTGCTGCAAAACTGGTTGAATTGATACCATCAGCAAAGACATCAGAGGTTCTGAAAGCAATTTCAGATGGAAAATCAGTTTATGTTGTAGCCTATAAGGAATCGATGATAAATCAGAAAAACATTATGGATAATTGCGCCATAGCGTGCAGTAAAATGGACAACAATAGCGTGACGGTAAAGGTTGATATGGATGATAAGAAAGAAGCCAGATTTCTGCAAAGTCTTAAATGCGATTTAAATACCAAAGAGCCTGTTACATACGTGATCAACAAGTCCGGTCAGGTCGTTGGAACCCATAACGGTATTACAGATGTGAATACCCTTGTTAGCTCTGCAAAAAAGGCGCCCGCCAAAAGTTGCTGTCCAAGTGGGGCTCCGGCAGGGGGATGTAAATAAGCCTTTTTAACACTGATACTCATACCATGACTATTTCAAAACTTGTCCTGATAGAATTGTGGAAACGAAAATCCCAGCTGATTACCGGGTTATTGGCAGTCACGCTGGGGATTGCAGTAATTGTAGCAATTCAAAGTGTTTCCATTGTCTCCGAACAAAATGTTGCCCGGAATCTGGACAACCTTGGGGCCAACATCCTTGTTTTGCCTCAGGCAGCCAGTATTGATGATTATTATACTTCGGATATTGACGCACCTACTTTACCGATGGATTATGTGGAACGTATCCTTACTTCCACTATTGCAGGTGTCGACAATATGTCTCCAAAACTTACCCGCAGGATCAAGGTTGGGGATCAATCAGTAGTGCTGACCGGAATCCTTCCTAAAAGCGAAATCGCTTCCAAACCATTATGGCAATCCTCCGGATTGTTGGGCACTGAGCTGAAAACAGCCTGTGCCTCTTCCACATCTGCAAATCAATCACATGGGATGGAAGATAAAAGACTGCAGCGAAAAGCCATTGATACCCTCTATAGTGAGGATTGTTTTGCCGGATCCCAGGTTGCCAAAAGATTAAAACTCTCCTCTAATAGCCAGATCAATATTATGGGAAAAGAATTCAAAGTGGTGAAAATACTTCCTGAAACCGGAACTGTTGATGATGACCGGATTTTTGCCAACCTGCGTGATGTCCAGAAACTTTTAAAGATTGAAAATCAGGTTTCCGCCATTGAGATCATGGGGTGTTGCAATGCCATCTCAGAGGGACTGCTCGGGCAATTGCGTAATATCCTTCCCGACACACGGGTAACAACCATTGGCCAGATCGTTTCGACCCAGATCGAGACCAATCAGTTGATGAAAAAGGTTACCCTGGTTATGCTGATTATCATCTTTTTCGTTGGAGGAATTTCAATCGGCAATTACATCTGGGCCAATGTAAATGAGCGAAAACGGGAGATCGGGATACTCAGAATGATGGGGGCGGAGCGATCAACCATTTATAAAATGTTCCTTTTAAAGGCCCTTATCCTTGGCATCGCTGGAGGTATCCTCGGATTTCTTTTAGGTACGTTAGCTGGAGTCATTCTAGGACCCTTTCTGGCGGGTATTGCAGTAAAACCGGTTTATATATATCTCGTTTGGTCTGTTCTTTTATCGGTTGCCATATCCCTGTCCGGTTCATTGATCCCCACATACCTGGCTGCCAAATTTGACCCTCATTCCAACCTTCAGGAGGATTAACGTATGATTTTACAAGGAAAAAAAATTCTAAAACAATACCGGCATAATGGCGGAGTGATCAATGCACTCGATCAAGTTTCATTTACGGTGCAAAAAGGGGATTTTGTAACTGTAACAGGCCCCTCGGGATCAGGGAAGAGCACCCTGTTGCTTGCCCTCTTTGGATTAATCAGACTTACCTCAGGTAATATTATTTTTGATGGAAAAAGGATTGACAACATCAGTGACCGGAAATTGACGGATATTCGCAAAAAATCGGTCGGTTATATACTGCAAAGTTTTGCTTTGATTCCATATTTAACGACAATCCAGAATGTGATGATACCATTGGCTCTGGAAAAGATATTGCACAAAGAGCAGGTAAAACGTGCATCAGAAATTCTAGATTATATTGGTTTATCCGACAGGATGGACCATTTACCGCGGGAATTATCTGCAGGTCAACAACAGCGTGTGGCTATTGCCCGTTCGATCATACACCGGCCGCAGATCATTATGGCCGATGAACCAACAGGTAATCTCGACCCAACGTTATCATTGGAAATTCTGGAATTCCTGAAAAAAATTAACCAGGAGAATAAAATCACCATCATGATGGTTACCCATAGCCCGGTTGCTGCAGGTTATGGAACAATGAAGCTGCACCTGAATGAAGGAAAGATCATCGGGTCGTAATAAAAAGATTCAAGATGCAAGATGCAGGATGCAAAATTCAAGATGCTAAATGCAAAATCGTAAATCGTAAATCGTAAATCAAAATGGCCTACGCAAAAACAGATCTGTTTGATCCCAAACTGAATTCGACAGCGGTCTTATTTAAAGCCCTTGCACATCCTGCCCGGCTGGCTATATTACATTACCTCGCCGAAACGAAGGTTTGCATGACCGGAGATATTTCCGATGAATTGCCTTTGAGCCGGACCACCGTCAATCAGCATTTGAAGGAGCTGAAAAATGCCGGATTGATCCAGGGAACTGTCGACGGGGTCAAGGTAAATTACTGTCTGAATCCACAAAAAATTAAGGAAGTAAAAAAGATAATAACAACTTTCTTCCGTGAAATTGATGTTGATTTCCTGAAATGCTGATTTGAAAATTTGAAGATGAATTAAAATGATTTGAAAATTTGAAGATTTGAAAATGAACTATATTGATTTGAAGATTTAAAAATTATGAGGATATTGATCCTTTGTACGGGAAACTCTTGCCGGAGCCAGATGGCGGAAGGGTTTCTGAGATCCTTTGATTCACGACTTGAAGTATTTTCCGCAGGGACCCACCCTGCACCAAATGCCAATCCCAACGCCGTGGCAGCGATGAAAGAGGTTGGAATAGATATTTCCGGGAATAAGCCAAAAAGTGTCGATCGTTTTCTTTCAGATTCATTTGATTATGTGATTACCGTTTGTGGTGACGCAAATGAAGCTTGTCCTTTCTTTACCGGGAAAGTTAAAAACCGGGTACATATCGGATTTGATGATCCCGCAAATGCAGTCGGAACCAGAGAAGAGATTATGGTTGTTTACCGCCGGGTTCGCGATGAGATCAAAGAGGGTTTTCTGACTTTTTATAATGACAGGATCAAAGACTAGATGGTGAAATGGTGAAATTATAACTTTAGGGATGGAAGATAAAGACGAATTCAAGGATCAACCAGTTGATGATTTGAAAATGTAACAATTTGATGATTTGAAAATGTAACAATTTGAAGATTTGAAAATGAAACAATTTGAAAATTTGAAAATGTAACAATTTGAAGATTTGAAAATGAAACAATTTGAAAATGTAACAATTTGAAGATTTGAAAATGTAACAATTTGAAAATTTGAAAATGAAGAATTTGAAAATGTAAGGATTATGAGGAATGACAAGGAAAATTTGATTGTGAAACTTTCACTTGAGTTTGCGCTGGATATTATCGCCTACTCTGAAATTCTTGAAGAACATAAGAAATTTGTCATTGCCCGGCAGATTTTGAAATCTGGGACGTCAATTGGCGCGAATATCAGGGAGGCTCAAAATGCTGAGAGTAAAGTGGATTTTATACATAAAATGAAAATTGCTGCCAAAGAAGCGGACGAAACTGAATACTGGCTTACCTTATGTGAAATGTCAAAGAATTATCCATTTAATAAAAACATAAAGGAAAAACTCCAAGCAATAATCAAAGTCATCGCCAAAATTATTGTTACCTCAAAATCAAAATAATTCATTTTCAAATCGTTTAATTCATTTTCAAATCTTCAAATTGTTACATTTTCAAATCTTCAAATCGTTACATTTTCAAATTTTCAAATAAATAGGTATGAAAACAAGACTAAAGTTCCTTGACCGTTACTTAACACTCTGGATCTTTTTAGCAATGGCGGTTGGTGTTTTCTGGGGATGGATTTTCCCTGGTATTGCCGGTTTCTGGAATGCAATGTCGTCAGGAACCACGAATATTCCCATTGCCATCGGACTTATTGTGATGATGTATCCCCCGCTGGCAAAAGTCAAATATGAAGAGCTGGGCGATGTTTTTAAAAACACCAAAATCCTGGGATTATCGCTGGTGCAGAACTGGTTGATCGGTCCTGTTTTGATGTTCTTGTTGGCCATCATCTTCCTTCAATTCAACATCGATTACATGTATGGGTTGATCCTGATCGGGCTGGCCCGCTGCATTGCCATGGTGATCGTCTGGAACGAGCTGGCCAAAGGCGACACCGAATATTGTGCAGGTTTGGTAGCCTTTAACTCCATCTTCCAGGTGCTTCTCTTTTCTGTTTACGCATGGTTGTTTATTGCAGTTTTCCCGGCCTGGTTCGGACTTCCTACTAACAGTGCGGTAGCTGCAATAACGATAAAACAGATTGCCGAAAGTGTATTTATTTATCTTGGGATTCCTTTTATTGCCGGATTTCTTACCCGGTTCATCCTGATCAGGATAAAGAGCAAGGAATGGTATCATACGAAGTTTGTTCCCAAGATCAGTCCGCTTACCCTGGTTGCTTTACTGTTTACCATTCTCGTGATGTTCTCCCTTAAAGGTGAATATATCGTGAAGATTCCCTTGGATGTAATCAGGATTGCAATACCCCTGAGTATCTATTTCGTGATTATGTTCCTGCTCTCATTTTATATGAGCAAAAGGGTAGGGGCTACCTATGAACAATCGGCTACTTTATCGTTCACTGCGGCAAGTAACAATTTTGAATTGGCTATTGCCGTTGCCATTGCGGTATTTGGGATCAATTCAGGAGAAGCGTTTGCAGCCGTGATCGGACCGCTTGTAGAAGTTCCTGTACTCATCGGTCTTGTGAATGTAGCGCTGAGGTTCAAGACAAAATATTTCCTGAAAACAGCGTGAGCATCAGATTTTTCCTTTCAAAAAAGTTTTATCTTTGCAGCCATGGCAATGGAGTCTGCCCTGAACCGTCCCGAATGACTGATGACTCCTGTGTAACCAAGTCAGTCATTCATGCCCAGGAAAACATCACTTGTCAAATCAGAAGGCGGGAAAGAACGCTTCGGATCTTATTGTGATGATCTTCATAACTTCTTATCCGGCGTTTCCGCACGCTCACCATTGGGTTTTTAACCCCCTTTTATTTTCTCCGGGCAGGAGCATTGGTCTCGGTACCGGCTATTATCGCTGCTCCGCTGTTGATACTGGTTCTTTTCAGTTCCAAGGTTCTATCAAAAATATTTGGACTTTTTCCCGTCATCAGCAGGTTCAGGAGTGACCGTAAAGAGCGATGGTACTATACGTTGTTGATGTCAATAGGTTTGACATTCGGTACGATTTCCGCCTTATACGGACTGACCCATGGAATAGTCACCAAGGATCAATATTCCTATTTAGTGACCGTAGTCATCGGAAGCGCAGTAATTCCGACCATCATCGCCAATTTCGTTTTTCTTCCAAAACATCTTTTGAAGATCCCGGTGAGTGACGAAGAAATGCTGCAACTTGACAATGAAAGTAAAGACACGGATGATATTGATTCCTCTGATACACGAATTTCCTGATCAATAACCTGTTACCTCAACACCTATCGGAGAATTATCTTTTGTCTTTTATTAGATGGAGAACTTCAGTTCTAACCTATTAATTCCCCTGACCCCGACGATACCTGTGCATCATTCCTTTTCCTTTACCCATCCCTTTCCCCTGACCCTGGCATCCGTATAATTCAAAGTAGAGTGATGATAGCTTCTGACATTGAATTGGAGTACAAATTTCTTTTAAAGACATATATTGTTTAACTGAGGCTCTCTGCATTTGTTTCTGAAGGTTGCTTATGGCTTCAAGGTAATTATTTATGAGATTTGAATCTGGATTGCTGTTCGCAAGTTCATCAAGAAGCTGAACGCGATTGTTCCGGATTTTGGTGCTTAGAGGTTCTGTGGCATTTCTATATTCCTTAAGGATGGCTTCAACTTTATCCTCCTGATCAGGTGATAATAATAATTCTCTTTGAAATCTTTTTTCAGTGTTTCCCGACAGGGATTGATTTACATTAGCGGATTTGCCGGAATAGAATAAAATCAGGCTAATCAATGCGGTGAACAACAGAATAACAAGGAAAATCAATACCCAAACAATAACTTTGTTTTTCGAAAAGTAGTTCATTGCATTCGTTTTAATGATTGTTAAAAATTGTGTTATTCTCATCCATAAAGTCGGTAATATAGAGATCAGATTTCATAGTCTGAATATCATTCTGACGTAATAGATTTATGGAAATTTCTTTATCAACCTCCTTTCCTAATGAAAAACCAATTAAACTAGCGACAAAAATTATGATTGATACTAGTAACGGCTGAAATATCCTATGGGAGAAAGTAAAAGCCGGGATATTCCCGTGTTTAAGTTCTGCTTCAATGCGTTGAATCGTTCGGGTTTCGATAAACGGGTTTGGTTCATCACTTCTCTTTGCTTCGAATATTTTCGAAATTGATTTAAAATATTGTACAAGTTGAGTACATTTGTGACATATAAGAAGATGATCTTCAAACATTTGCTTTTTTTCACCCGAAAGTTTGTTTTCCTGGTAAGAGAATAGATTGTCGCGAATGAAATCGCAATCCAACTTATTTGATGCCTTTTGCATATTCTGAAAAATAATTTACCAATTTATTTTGAAGTTTCATTTTTGCCCTATGAATAAGCGATTCGATAGATGAAATAGACAGATTCATGATTTCGGCTATTTCTTTGTATGTCAACTCATCATATTTATTCAAGATGAATGCTATTCTTTGATTCTCGGGTAATGAATTTACAGCAATATCAAGGATTTTTTTTTTCTCTTTATCTTCATGTGTTGTGTCTGTCACCGAAGGTTCAAGATTTTTACCAATTTTTTCATGTGTTGTACCCTGCAGGAATGATTCTAAAGTTTGAAAAATATTCCTTCTTTTTTGTCTTCGCAAGTGATCCAACGATTTATTCACCGTAATCCGGTAAATCCAGGTATTAAGAGAAGATTCTTTTTTATAACGTCCAATGGACCGGAGGATCTCAAGTAACACATCCTGTGAAAGATCTTCGGCATCCTGCATATTGTCAACAAAATAATATGCAGTCTTAATGACATTTTTCTGATAGTGATGTACGAGGTATTGAATAGCGTCTTTGTTTTGAGTTATAAGCCCGTCTATCAGCGCATGTTCCGTCATTCTTTGATGCATTTGGAGAAAAAAGGAAGCCAGAATATTCCAGAAATTTAGGAATATTTTGGCTTCTCAGTGAATTGAGTGTTGCCTAATTCTTATCGATCGTTTTCAGCGGTACAGAGGTGGGTGAATTTTGATTCCATTTACCATGCCGGTGTTGGTACTTGTTTCCATCAATGCAGCAATTTCCCTGACCGCGACCATGTCGATGCTGATAACCCATTCCACACCCATTTGGATTGCATCTTCCCTGAGCTACACCCGGACGATTATCGCAAATGCCATCCCCGTTTTTGTCAACAAAATTAGCGCCCCGGCTTTGATTCATCCTTGCCTGATAGTTGTCGCAGACCCCATCCTTATTGGTATCGATAAATTTTCCGGGAATAAACTCTGTCGAAATTTGTGTTTTTAAGGAGTTCTTTTGTATAGTGTTGGACGATCCGTTTTGGGAAAACCCCTGATAAGTCATAGGTAACATGACTGCCAATAATACAGTAATTCTCTTAAGCGCTTTCATTTTAAAAGTTATAATTAAGTTAAACATCTGGTTTATAAATTAGACGAACCAGATGGTAAAAACTTGCGCGCTGAAATTTTTTTTCTCTATTTCTTTCCCTTGGTACTTATCCCAAAAGGAAGATATAAAGGGCAGAAGCCGAATAAGCTGGTAAGAATAAATATCCCGGCAAAGATCAATAGAATAATTGCGAGTGTTCCAGAAATTACCTGTGTAAAATAGAGGATAATCACTAAAGCTGCAATTAATAACCTGATCACAATGTCAATTGTTCCCATGTTCTTTTTCATAATGGTCAAATTTTAGGTTAGGAAATTAAACTATAAAAATACAAAGTTGCAAGTACATAATTACGAATTCTGATGTTTACCCAGAGGTCAAGGTTTACCAAATTCAGCATCCAGGACGGACGTGATCTGTAGCTCATTCTGGATACTTGTTGTTGCTTTTACAAGTTTTCCTTTTTTGTAATAAACCGTGAAAGGTAAACCCATAAAACCATTACATTCAGGAGCATTCCTGATCACATGGGATTCAGGGTTGTCAAATTCCATATCTGCAAATCTAACATGAGGATATTCCGGTTCCAATTCCTCCATAATACCATAAACCGGGATGCACATAGGGCCCATTCTCCCGCAGCAGATCAGTACATTTTCATTCTCTCCGATGAATTTCTGATGTTCGGATGCACTCAGAATGTGTTTTAAATTTGTTTGTAGCATAGGGTTAAGTTTTTATATGTTAGTGTCTGTATGTGTCAAATATTATACCAAAACAAAGCGCATAAATATCACCATTCCGATACAAAAATAATAAAATAAGTGATACTAAAGCGATTTAATTAAATACTAATTGTACCTTTGCACGATAAAACATTAATCGTCTTTTTATGGAAAGTTCCTGTCAAGTAAAAGGGAAACCACAATCAGTCAAAGAGTATCTCAAATCATGGCACTTTTGGAAAGCAGTCATTGCGGTAATAGTGGGTGGAACCGGCGGCTTTCTTTACTATCATTTCGTCGGATGTGCCTCCGAAAGTTGTGCAATTACCGGCAATCCTTATGCAAGCATCGCTTTCGGGGGATTCCTGGGATACTTTGTTGTCAACCGGCCTTGCGCTTGTTAAGTAAGGAAAGTCAATAATACTATGATGGCCATTCAAAACCCCAGCCTTGAACCTATTATTATGGAGGTGACTAACAGATTGAAAAAAGTAATAGATTCTCTTTAATCACCTTATCCCCAGGCCTTCTCCTTAAGGAGAAGGGGTGCAGGGGTTGAGGTCCCCAGGATAAATTCTCCGCCCCTTGGGGTGGAATTCGGGTCCAGGGCTTGCTCTGGGGTTCATACCAATTGATTATGAGTAAGGAAATGTGGACTTAGCGGTACGCTGAAACAGAATATGTTCACCGCATCAATCAGAATGACTTTTTTAAAAAGGAAATCATTGATCAATAAAAGGATTTTCATTTCCAAATAGGGATTTAAAAATTTAAGATTTTATCGTTTGTTTTAATCATTTCATATAGGTCACTCAAGGAAGAAACCGGACATAATTTGGACCCATCCGTTTTTCGTTGTCTTAAACAGGTTCCGCAGGCCATGATTTTTCCACCATTTTCAGAAAATGTATTCATTTGATCCTTGACATCAAAGTCCTTGGATTTGATATCCTGAGCTCCCACACCCTTCCCCAGAAGAAAAACGGATACACTATCCCCATTATTCAATGAAAAATTCGCCAGCCTGAATGCATTCCAGACTGTTTCTGGATCGTTTGAATAAAGGACAATACCGATTTTCGTTTTATTGGACAACCCTTTCGGGTTGTTTTGGCTTTTTACATTGGGTTCTTGAGCAAAAAGACTAATTGCCGAAAAGAATAAGAAAAGTATAACTGAAAAATACGATTTCCTTGTGTTCATAGTATGATAATAAAGCATCTACAAATTTAAATATTTTCTATTAATTTTATCCCTGTATTATCGGGCATTAAAATGAAGCAAAATTGAAAAAGGCCTCTCTCATAGTGTTTTTAGTAAGCTCTTTAGCTTTGATAACAAATATCCTGATTAGTGCTAAGATCACTATTCCACTAGTAATTTCAACTCTTATTGGACTTATTGGATTTTTATTAAGTCTTTTAAAGGATATTAGGCAGCATCGTGAACAAAGAGAATTTGAATTCTATGTTTCTGAGAAAATAAAGGATCAACAAAATGATGATATTGAAGATGCTTTGGCCCCTTTCATTAATAGTTACATTCCAAAAAATGAGATTAAGGGTTTATCTGAAACAGAGAGGTGGGAGGTACAAAAAATTGATAAAAAAATATTATTACTATTACAGAAATCCAGATTTGATGAAGTCGAAAAAATCCTTAATGTATTGAATAAAAAATACAGGCTATCATTTATTCGGAAGCGATATGGTGATCTTTACCTTGGGACTGGAGATTTTCAATTATCAATAAAGAATTACAAAAAAGCACTTTCATTAAATAATAAAAACCACGTTGCTAGAGAATATTTAGCAATAGTTTTTTCAAAGATTGCACTTGAAAATATGGGTACTAAAAAAGCGATTTTTTATTATAAAAAAGCAATAGAGACCAATGAATTGTTTTTTAGCGCACACTATAATCTTGGTATTGAATATGCTAAGATGCATAATAAGCTAGCAATCCAATCATTCGATAACGCTTTAAAAATTAATCCTAAGGCTGAGAGAGTTTACATATCACTTGGACAATATTATTCGTCTTTAAGAAATTATACAGCCGCCGAGGAAAGCTATAATCAAGCACTTAAATTAAACAAAAATAATACATTTGCTTTAGAATGTTTAGGATATATTTTTTTAATGAAAAATGACTTAATTGAGGCAGGAAGATTTTTTCAAAAGGTTCTTACTATTGAGCCAGATAATGACCGAATAAAAAAATTAATTAATGATATAAGTAAAATTGATGATTCCACAGAAATAGAATTGATAGGAGAATAACGCCCCATAACACCCGCTACCCCCCATGCTCTCCCACCTGGATCTCTAAGGCGATCATTTGAGGTTTCGCACGGGTCATAGCGGCAACCGCCATTATAGGTTTATAGTGCGCGGAAAATCTTATATCATGAAACTCAGAAGAAAAAACCAGGAATTATAAATAAAGGTTACCCAAAGCTCAATTATTTCTTATTTCTCATGAAAGATTTATGCGATAATTTAGCGACTGCCTGATTTTTCCTTTTGAATTTTTTGATAATCCTTCAACGCCAGGTTAATACTTGAAATTATTAATTCGGGATCATCTGTCTGAATGAAATGTCCGGAATTCGAGCAATAAAATAACTTTCCATATTTCAGGGGATTTAATAATTCAATCCATCGTTTCATCTTGATATTATTATCTACTCTGAACATCTCCTCCCTGTCATAAATCGTGGGCTTTTCATCCGGATTAGATTTATAACCGCCCGCTTGAATAAAATGTACAGGCACATCCGGTAAAGGATTTCGAGTGCACTCTTCAAAACTTGTTGCACTAATTTCCCTGGATATTTTCACCTCTTCAACATAATATTTCGGCATTTCTGCATATAGTTTTTCGAGAAAATCATCATAGGGTTCCGCAAATAAGGAATCAAACTGATGTTCTGTTAATCCTATAGCCAGGTATGGCAACTTTCCATAACCCTGTTTTTTGGTGAAGTCAATCGGATCTACAAATATAAGACCCGCAATTTCATCCGGATAGTATGAAGCAAAACTTCTTATATATGCTCCGCCAAAAGAATGACCTACGAGAAGATAAGGCGGATAGAGTCCTTTTTCCAGTAACATCTTCCTCAGATTATCAACGATATGTTTCATTTTTGGCGGGAGGCTGTCATCTTCTGATGCGCCTATCCTTGGACGGTTATATGCAAATACACTGTTTTTCTCAGATACTGCATCGATCACTGTCTTCCACCAGATATATCGGGTTGCCATCCCATTTTCAAATACGATCACAGGCTTGTCATGTTGATTATTCCCCATTCCGGAAGTAAACATTTCTATTTTTTTCCCGTTCACTAACATTGAATCTTTTTGTCCGAAACTGAAACTACTGGTTCCTAAAACCATGACCATTGTAATAATTGATATACTGACTGGTCTTTTTTTCATGTTATAATCCATAAATTTTCGTAATGATTTTTAATTCCCTCACAGCTGACACAACAATAGGAGATAAAGTAAGATTCAATCTTGATCAACCTTTAATAATATTCAATCATACGTAAGGTTATCCTGATTGGGATGTTCTTTTCCAATTGCAATCGCTTCAGCCAGTTTCCGGCTTTATCGAAGTCAAGATATTTATAAATGTATTGATGCGTAATTCTGTCGTTGGAGTTGTACTGGATTTCTTCAATTAAATTATGCCGGATGTCAAAACTAAATGTCCTCCTTTCACTCATACTATCTTCAAACGATATAATTTCCTCTGCCGTTTTATTCCCGTTTTTATCATACAAATAAGTGGCTTTCTTCAGCAGATTCCCATTGGTTTCACTCCACTTTTTTTCAATTCTATTCCCTTTTCTATCATATCTGAAAGTTGCGAGGTGGTCCAATTCATTGTTTGTATCCCGCCATCTTTTTTCAACTTTCTTCCCACTGAAATCATATTTGAAGGTGATCAGATCAGACACACTGTCTGGATAATAATGGATCTCCTCAATTTTATTTCCCTTTGGATCATACTTGTATAATCTTTTTTCAATGAAACTACTGTCGGTTATACTGCCTGACTCATCCACCGGATAGGTAGTCTCGGTTAAAGATTTAACCTTACCATTAAGGTTTTGTTCCGAAAGGCTGTTTTTAACATTTTCGCTTGAACAGGAAATGATAACAAAGCATATAGTAAAGAACATAAGAAGCAGTGAGGTAGTCTGTATATATATGATTGATTTGCTCATTTTCTGATCGTTTTAATGACCGACACGACATTCATTTCCAAAGTTATAATAATGATGTATAACTTTTGCAGTCAGAGATTATTTTTCAGGTACTGGAATATTTGTCAACCAGGTTGTAAAGGTCCGAATGGCAGTACTCTCTTATAATTTTTATTAAATAGAATTGAACACAAATACTTTTTCCGAAACATTCTATTCATTGAATTGATAATTTTGAGGAAATAAAACGGGAAATTAAATATGGAAACAACAACAGTATTAATTCTTATCGCCATTGGGCTGATCGCAGGTGTTTTCGGTGGAATTTTTGGAGTGGGAGGGGCAGTCATCATGATTCCGGCGCTGGTGTATTTTTTAAGTGTCGACCAGCATACGGCACAGGGAACGAGCCTGGCTGTTATGTTACCGCCCATTGGTCTTTTTGCGGCTTACAATTATTACAAAGCAGGTCAGGTCAATATTTGGTATGCCGTAATTATTGCTGCCACCTTTATGATAGGTGGGTATTTTGGCTCAATGATCGCGTTGAAACTCCCTGAAAATTTAATGAAAAAGATCTTTGGGATTTTTTTAATCTTAATAGCTCTGAAATTGATTTTCTCAAGACAGCCAGGTGTATTGGAGTAAAATATTTATTGGCATGACAATAAAGGGTGACCGGGTGTTTCCATCATGCTTACCGGCAATATTGGCGCCGGTGCAATTAATCATTTACATGAATATGGTATTGAGGTTGTCCGGGGATGTCAAGGAAGGGCAGATTTAGCTGTAACTGCATTTCTGGCCGGAACGATCATCGATAATGAACAAACGTGCTCAGCGCATGAAGGCTGTGAAAAACATTAAACGATGGTCATAAAATAAGCGAATTCGATTTTATCCGGAAAAAAGGAGAAATATTTTCTTCACTATATTTTTCAAAGATTGATCCTACGATCCAATTCCTTTAACAAATAGTCTTTGGTTTTGACGCCAACAATCCGTTTTGCTTCTCTTCCATTCTGAAATAGTATCATGGTAGGGATGCTACGGATGCCAAATTTTGCAGCAGTTGCTTTTTGCTCGTCAACATTGACTTTTGCAATGGTAACTTTGCCGTTTGTTTCATCGGCAAGGTCATTCAATACGGGAACCATCATCTTGCAGGGCATGCACCAGGCCGCCCAGAAATCGACCAGAACAGTCCCTGTTTTAATTTTATTCTGAAAATTCAGATCCGTAAGGATTTTGATTTTTTCACTTTCCTTAACATCCTTCAGGCTTTTCATGCGTTGCCTGGCTATCATTATCAGGATACCAAATAAAACCAAAAGGATAGAAACTAATACTATAGTAACCCACATACGTTTATCTTTTAAAGGACAAAAATAATAATAAAAAACGAATTAGTGATATTAAAGCGATTTAATTAATTACCATGACAAGCCGAGCAAATCCTCAGGGTTCTTGAAAAGCCCTGGAGTGCAATGTTCTGGACATTATCTTCCGGCCGCTCTGATGGCAAAATGGCATGGGTTGAACTATGACAGGTACTGCAAAATAATCCGTTTCACACACAAGCGTTAAAATACCTGAAATCACTATGTATATTTACTGGATATAAATAGATAATTTGTTGAGCAGTTAGCATACACAGCAGGATCTTTGCAGGTTCTCCGGTGAGATTATCCCTGGTTTTTGAAATGAAAAAATAAAGCCAGAGGCCGGTATACTGCATGGGCGAATTTTGAAAAGGCAAAAAGAATAACCAGCTCCATTGAAATGATCGTGTGAATTAAAAATATCACATGATGCAAGTTTACATTTGATGAAAATGCGACAGCATTCTCCATCCAGAATCCAGTGATTCCCGCGATCCAAAGAAAAATCAGAAAGGTCCAATCGGAAAACCGCGTTTCTTCGTAAGTTTTTGTAACTTTCTTTAGCCGGTAAAAGATAGCCAGCGAAGCGCCATAAATCATTAATATCCCTGCGACAGTTCCAAGTATCCTGCTGGGCCACCAAATGTTTGTTGCCGGATCTTTCAGAATAAAATCAAGAACGGTCGAAAGGAACAGGCCAATAAAACCCCACATGATTGACCAGTGGATAAACCATGGTCGTATGTATGCAGGTTTTTCTTTCCAGTATGAATCCTCTTCAAGGTCGCAATCACGATAACGTTTCATGGTTGCTATTTCACCTACCACCCCCTTGAAGGCATTCCATGCCGATTGTTTTTTCCCTTTGGCTTTCTTGGAATTTCCTGAAATGTGACGTAACATATTGATCAGTCCAATCAAAACTGCCAAACCGGTGAATCCGAAAATTACCATACCCATATCATGGATCACTGCAAACGGGAGCCAATTGAAAATCCACCTCACAACTTCATGATCGGGTTTCAGCGTAAACAGAAATATCCCAAGAATTACCGCAAGGAGAATCGTGAAAAAAATGGCAAAAGGGTTACTTTTAAAGAGAAGCCTGGCTAACCCTGTTGGCTCGTAATGAGCAATGGCAAAGCGTCTGATGGCAGCCATATAATGGCCAGGTCCTGCCTGCCTGGGACAGGTTTCAGAACAATCACCGCAAGCATAGCATAGCCAGGGTTCCTTGCTTGCAAGGATATCTTTTTTCAGTCCGAGTACTCCCATCCGTATCATCATACGTGGGAAGTTGGCGGTTTTCTCCGATAAGGTACAAACAGCGGTACAGTTTCCGCAGTTGAAGCAGGCAGCAAAGTCTTCTGCCCCGTACTTTTTAAGTTCACCTGCAAAATGGGGATCTATCTTTGTCATTATACCTTATTTTTAAGTTGGTAACGATAGTATTCGTCGTTATCATCAATGCCGGCAGACTCAATAATAAAATACTTGTTCATGGTCATTACATGATACGTGATGAGTTCTGGATCCAACCTGAGTTCATCGGCTAATGCAGGAATGGTTTTTGGACTATTTTCAAGGGAACCGACAATACTACGCCAGATCTGAGGCATATCTTTCATGCCAATACCTTTTCCAACGACACCAGACGATTCTGTACCTGTCGCTTCTTTAAGTTCGACTTTTTCAGTAAAAACATCAATCATACCCTCGATCTCAGCATTGGAGTATTGGGCAATGTCAATGGCATCGGCAGGGCATATGGGGGCACAGATCCCGCAACCCTTACAAACAGAATTGTTTACCGACGCCACGACTTTACCGTTCATTTCCAACTGGAAGATCGCATCATATTCGCAAACTTCCTGGCATTTCCCACACCAAACACAGGTTTCAAAATTGATCCGGGCAATAATGGGTTCAAGCAGAATGGTTGGATTTTTTGTCAGCGCATTGATCTTGCCCGCTGCCGACAATGAGGATTGAACAGATTCAGAAATATTTTTTGGTCCCTGGCAGGAGCCGCCTATAAATACACCATTGATGACCGTCTCAACTGGTCTCAATTTTGGATGGATTTCATTGAAAAATTTATCATTGCCAACAGGAATCTTTAATTTTTCGGAAATCTGTGAACTGTCGCTTCGTGGAACCATACCGGTGACAAGAACTACCAGTTCAGCCTCCAGTTCCAGATCCATGCACCTGGTCAGCTCATCAGTAATTTTAATAAGGAGCTTACCATCCGTTTCTTCAACAACAGGGGTTTTTTTTTCGTCATATTTCAGATAAATATCGCCGTTTTTAGATGATTGTTCATACAGTATCTCTTGTTTCCCATAGGTCCGGATATCCCGGTAAAGATGATACGCTTTGATGTTCCTGAATTTTTCGTGAATAATTAGTGAATTGTGAATGGCAGTTGTGCAGCAAACCCTGGAACAATATTTATTTTCACCCTTGGTTTGCCTCATTCCTACACAATAAATATAGGCTATACTTTTTACCTTGCGATTATTGTAAATCAGGTTGTCTTGTTTATGATCAATCAATTCGCTGAATTCAGGCAATGTTATTACCGACGGAAAGTTTTTATAACCGAATTCTCCTTCCTTTGGAATATAAAAATCAAAACCTGTGGTAACAAGAATTGCTCCCGATTTTAAATTCAGGATTTCATTTCCGGTTTTAACCTCGACGATGAAATTTCCGATACTTCCGGAAACTTTTTCAATGGTGGCGAGTGTAAAAACCGTGATGTTTGTGAACCTTTTAATATCCTTGTAAAGATTGGCAATGATGTTTTTACCCGTGTTACCTTTGATATACAGTTCATCCCATTTTGCAAGATGCCCGCCCAATGTTTTATCTTTCTCAATCAGGTACACCTGGTTTCCCATTCTGGCAAGGTCAATGGATGCCCGCATTCCGGAAATGCCTGCGCCAATGACGACTACCGCCCTGGTCGAAGAAACTTCGATATTTTCCAGCGCTTCTGAATAAGCAACTTTGTTTATCCCGGCACGGATAAGTCCGGCTGCTTTTATACTTGCGGCCCTCGGAGTATCGGAATGGGCCCAGGAACATTGTTCACGAATGTTAACCTGGGTATAATTATATGCATTGATCCCTGCTCGTTGGGCGACATTCCGAAATGTATGCAGGTGAAGTTTGGGCGAACAGGAAGCCACCACAATAGCATCAAGCTTTTCGTTCTGAATATCCCTGATCATCTCCTTTTGGTTGGAATCCGCACAGGCGAACATGACATCTTTTGCGATCATGACCCCATCTTCTTTTTTCATCATGTCGCTAAGCTGCGACACGTCCACGTAATCAGAGATGTTTCCGCCGCAATGACAGATATAAACCCCTATCCGTTCTTTTTTTTCTTTGTTTCCCATAGATTATTTATCATTCAAATAACTTGCAACCTCTGAAGCGGCGCAACCGGCCGAAAGTATGGAATCTGGTATATCCATTGGCCCGCCAGCAGTACCTGCAACAAATACGCCCTCTATTGTCGTTTTTGAAGGATTGGTTAACATGTCAACCTGTTTAATAAAACTGAATTCATCCAGTTCCAGAGTTGTACCCTTAAAAGCTTTTATGATTTCATTGTTTGGCTGAACACCAACAGATAAAGCAACCAGGTCGTGTTCTGCTTCTTTCACCTCTCCTGTTTCCACATTTTCGAACCGGAGGATCAGATCACCAGTATGATTTTCTTTTTCACGGATCCTTGCAACCTTGCCCTTGATTAGATTAACCCCCATAGATTTCGATTGCTGGTAAAACTCCTCATAACCCTTTCCAAAGGCACGGATGTCCATATAATAGATGGTGATATCAGCCATGGGCAGGGCTCCCATCAGCAACTGGGCCTGTTTGAGTGAATACATACAACATATCTGTGAGCATATAGGATTGTTTGCACTTGCAACGCTACAGCTTCGATAGTTTGTGAGGCTTGAATCCCTTGATCCGGTGCATAATACATAGGCAATATTTTCCGGTGTCTTTCCGTCACCAGGCCTTAACACATGATTAAAAGGACGGGTAGGAGCGATAAGCCGGTCCATCTGCAAGGAATCGATAACATTTGGCAATTGGTTAAATGAGTATTGGGGTTTAAAAGCTGCATTGAAAAGATTAAATCCGGAAGCAATGATCACGGAGCTTGCATATGCATTCACCATTTCTTTTTTCTGGGTGAAATCAATGGCATTGGCAGGACAAGCTGCAACACACTGATGACATTCCCGGCAATTGCTGCAATCGAGACAACGATCTGCACTTTGTCTAACCTCTTTTTCGGTTAAGGTAAGTTCCACTTCTTCAAAGTCATGTATGCGTTCCTGAACAGGTCGGAATTTTTCTTCAATTGTAGATTTCCGGCTGATATCAGACCTTGTCAATACTTTCTTTTTATCTACCGGAGGTAATTTATCCCCGAATTCATAGTTATCCAACTCAAGCCCCTGCAGGAATTTATCCATGTAAAATGCTGCCCGTTTTCCCTGTCCGGCCGCTTCGATGATCGTGCTGGAACCGCTGACCGAATCACCACCGGCAAAAAGCCAGGGAAAAGTTGTCTGAAGTGTTAGGGTATCCACTTTTATCCGACCATCTTTATCCAACTCAATTTCTTTGCTGAATGGTCCGGTTGTTGGTGAAAGCCCAATGGCTTCAATTACAAAATCAACATCTTCGGTATATTCCGACCCTTTGACTTCAACCGGTTTTCTGCGGCCACTGGCATCAGGTTCGCCCAGTTCCATTTTGATCAATACAGCATGGGTTATCTCCCCGTTGATCCCTTTAAAATGAACCGGATTGCTCAATAGATGTAAAACAACTCCTTCTGCTTCCGCATCACGGATCTCTTCTTTCCAAGCCGGCATTTCTTCCCGGCTTCTCCGGTAAATTACAGATACTTTAGATGCACCAAGTCTTAAGGCGGTGCGTGCCGAATCCATGGCAGTATTACCACCACCTATCACCATTACCTTTTTGCCCTTCAAATCGGTTTTTAATCCGATCTTTGAATCTCTCAGAAAATCAAGACAGGAAACAACTCCCTTCATATCGGCACCCGGTAAATTCAACTTGCCGGTTTTATGTGTTCCCACGGCGACGAACACTGCATCATATCCGTGTTCTCTGAGCTTTTTCAGACTGCCGATCGGGTGATTACATTCGATTTCTACACCCAGCGAAGTAATGTTTTCAATATCGCGATTTACAACAGTATTGGGAAGCCGGTATTCAGGAAGGGTAAGTTTTAACATACCTCCCGCTTCAGAGGCAGCTTCGAGGATCTTGACCGTATGTCCTGCCAGCGCCAAATGGTATGCTACTGTAAGTCCTGCCGGACCGGAGCCCACAATTGCGACTTTCTTGCCTGTTTTCTTTTCTATCAGGCGCGATGGTTCCTGTGGGAATTTATTGTAATAGTCTTCAGCAAAAAATCTTTTTATCCTGCGGATGTCGACCGTGGCGTCGAGACCGGCTCGTGTACATTCTTTCTGACAGGGTGCATAGCAGGCACGGCCAAGACTCCCGGGAATAGGTATATCTTCCATATGAAGATGCATAGCTTGCTCGTATTGACCATTCCTGATCAGGGAGATATAACCATATGGTTTTACACCTCCGGGACATGCGGCAATACAGGGAGCAGATTCATCCTGACGATCAATGACCGCAATTCTTGGATTTGCAAGGCTAAATGGAATATAAGCGACTTTACGACCTGCCAGGTAAGCGTTATACTCATCCGGCCTGACTTCGGGACAGGCCATTTCGCAATCCTGGCACCCGGTGCAGGCTTCGGGCCTAACATACCTGGGATTTTTTGTGATCTCAAGATGAAAACCTTTTTCATTCCGCTTTATACTGTCAATTTGAGAATTCAACAGCAGGCTTATATTGGAATGCCTGGCTGTTTCAGACATTTTCGGTGTGGTGATACAGGCTGCACAGTCAAGGGTAGGGAAAACCTTACTCAACTGGATCATTTTGCCGCCGATGGATAATCCTTTCTCAACAAGCAGCACCTTATAATCCATGTTGGCAAGGGATAATGCTGCTTCCTGTCCGGCAATACCACCACCAATGACCATTACATCGTACTTTTTTTCTTCCGTCTTCATGAAAGTTCTGCTAATATTTTTGTGAAGTTGGCCATGTGGTTGGCAAAAGGTTCTGCGCACACTGAACAGATAGCCGCCATTCGTATCCTTTTGGGGCTGATGTTCTTTTCCTTCATTTGCCGCTGACATTCCTCAATAATTTTATTCGTAAAATCAGGACAATGGGAACTGTATGAGCATTCATGTCCGTCGGCTGCAATAAAAACTCCGTCAAATCCTTTTTCCAGTGCATGCATAACCCAACGGGGTTTGATGCCCGATGAGCAAGGCAAACTGATCACATATACCGAAGGTGAGTAATGGATTTTCCGTAACCCTGCCTGATCGATTCCCGGATCAGAGATCTTGTCGGTAGAAAACACCAGTATCCTCGGTGATTTTGTATTTTCCATGTTGTAAGTTTTATGACAAACCAATTCCCGGAAGCCCGCAGGACAGTCTTCAATTGAGTAATACGAGCAGTAAAATGGATATTTGGGACGGACTTCCGGGGAATGTGGTTTTAAGCTTTTTTCAAAAATAATCTCGAGTAGCTGTCTTCTTCAAAGATTCCTATGAACTCATGACTCATCTTCTGGCACCATTTGGGAATGTCAATCTTGGTTCCCTCATCGGAGGAATATATCTCCATTACCTCCCCGGAACTGATCTCCCCGATGGCTTTCTTGGCTGCTAACAGTGGTCCGGGGCATGCAGTTCCCCGTGCATCTACGATTTTGTTCGATTTTAAATTTTTAAGTTCTTCTGTGTTCATTTTTTAGTCTTCCTGTGTGTGTTAGATAAATAATTGAATTTTACTTTCTTGTGCATCCGAGAGAAACGTTCCGACCCCGCAAACAGTCATATGGGGATAATCAATCATTTCTTCCCGTTTGAAACCCATCAGGTTCATCGACATTTCACAAATGTTGATCTCAACCCCGAGTTCTCCTGCGGTTTTCAGCATTTCGTCCAGTGATGCTACATTATGTTTCTTCATGATACCTTTGATCATAGCTGTACCCATGCCACCCATGTTCATTTTTGAGATTTTCAGTCTGGAACTGCCTTTTGGCAGCATCATGCCAAACATCTTCTCGATGATATTCTTGCCCTTCCCTTTTTTTACCGGGTCGCGTAACGCCGAAATTGCCCAGAAGGTGAAGAACAGTTTTATCTTCATGTCATATGCCGATGCCCCAGTAGCAATGATCATTGCCGCCAGTATTTTATCCATTTCCCCCGAAAATATGACCATCGAAAGCTGGTCTTTGGTACCAGTTTCATGTTTTGTCAGCCTGGTTTTCAGGTCATTTAGTTGTTGTTGAAATTCTCTCTCCATAATGTATGTTTATAAGCTAACGATTATATCTACGTATCGACATATATGTCGACAAAAGTAAACAGAGAATGATCAGGCAAAGTAAAAAGTGTTATGATTGTTGGCAGGTCGAACTGTGATTTATATCACAACAACTTTTTCATCGCTCCGGAGTCATTTACCTATTTATACAGGTTCAGTAACCAGTACATTCACGTTCATTTCCGGTAATGAGAGTAGGGACCTGGCCTGTAAGTGGTGAGTAGTGCCGGTTTTATGACGAAAATCATTGGTATGTTTATCATATACATAGTCCTGGCTCCATGTAGTGTGATGTATGGCGATCTGATGAATCGAATCAGTGATAAAGGCAAGTTCATCATTCGTGAGGGTAGGATGGAGGGAGAGCCGTACCCATCCGGGTTTCTCCGAAAGATCACCATGATTGATCTTATCCGTGATTTTTCTGGACCGGTCATGGCTGACATGGAGCAGATAATGTCCATAGGTGCCTGCGCAGACGCATCCTCCCCTGACCTGGATCCCGAACCGGTCGCTCAATAATTTGACAACAAGGTTGTAGTGAATCGAATCAATATAGAATGATATGATTCCCAACCGGTCCCTTACATGATCAGCAAGAATATGTAATCCTGGTATTTTAACCATAACTTGAAACGCCTGATGAAGCAATTCTTTTTCCCGTTGAGCCATGTGTTGAATTCCCATCTGTTCTTTCAATTCCAATGCAAAGGCTGTCCGGATGGCTTGCAGGAAACCAGGTGTACCTCCATCTTCCCGGATCTCAATATCGTCGATAAATTTGTACTCACCCCATGGATTGGTCCAATCAACAGTTCCTCCACCCGGTTGATCCGGGACCTCGTTATGATAAAGGGCTGAATCGAATATCAGTACACCAGAAGATCCCGGTCCTCCGAGGAATTTATGCGGTGAAAACAACACTGCATCCAGTTTTTCCATTGGATCGGCGGGGTGCATATCCATGGTGTCATAAGGGGCGGAAGCAGCAAAATCAATGAAGGCAACACCTCCATATTCATGCATTAGCCGGGCCATCTGATAATACGGCGTCCGGATCCCAGTAACATTGGAACAAGCGGTGAAGGAGCCGATCTTACGCTTTCGATCCTTGTATTTTTTAAGGGCAGACTCAAGATTATCCAGGTCTACGAGGAGATCTTTTCCGGGTTCAACTACTACAACATCTGCCGCCGTTTCATACCAGGAGGTATGGTTGGAATGGTGTTCCATATGTGTGATGAAAACGACGGGTCTCTCTTCATCACGGAGACACTTATAATGGGCAAGATCGCCGCAGATCTTCAATCCCAGGATGCGCTGGAATTTTACGATCGCCCCGGTCATTCCGAATCCGGTTGTCAGGATGACGTCGTTTGGATCTGCATTAACATGGTGTTTTATTCGTTCCTGAGCAAGACAGTAAACTTCCGTCATAAGCCGTCCGCACTCACTCGTTTCCGTATGGGTATTTGCAACGAACGGACCGATAGAATGCGTCATTTTCTCTTCTATAGGTCCATACAGACGTCCACTGGCGATCCAATCGGCATAGATCAGCTTTTTTCTGCCATAAGGGGTAAAATAGCGCTGATCTATACCTATGATCTCATCCCGGAATTTTTTGAAATAATGTTCCAAATCCATCACACAATGTTATCGTCAGGGAGCGCAGCAATAATTGGATTTCTGATCCGCGCGTTCTTTCATATAATGCAGGAAAGCGCTGGTGATAATGGTTTCATTGACCGTGTAAACCTCTTTCCCCTTCAGGGTCAGGATTTTATTACATCTTTCACTGATATGGTTCACCAAGACGGTATCGCAATCGCTTACATTGCAAAGAAATCCATCGGGTGAATTTAAAATGTCTACCAGTTTGTTCCAACGCATTTCTTCCCGGATGATTTCACCAAATTCAACAGAAATAACCAAGGTTCCTTTTGCATGTTCAAAGATGGGTGTAATGTTCAGTCCATCGTGTGTCGGAATAGCTATTTTCATGATCATCTGAGTTTTAAAATACTTAAACCAGTTTACAAAATTAGTCCACATCAGGGTATCAGGAGCATGGATCCATGTGACATTGGTTCATCGAAAAAGTGAGTGAATACAACAATAAATATGAAATAATCATCATATAAATGTGATATACCGCACATCATTCCGTGCTAAATTTTTGCACCTTTGTGATCTGATCCAATTTCAGAATGAGCAAGGCATTATATGACAGAAAATAACACTAAGCTTATTACCTGCAGGGATTGCAAGGAAAAATCCTGTGCCGCAGCTGTACTGAATCTTGAGGAGATAGATCTCGTAAATGAAAACCGTACAGAAACCGTTTTCAGAAAAGGTGATATCATTCTGCATGAAGGTTCGATGACTTCCCATATCATTTATCTCAAATCAGGACTGGTTAAGGAATATGTTAAAAACCAGAACGAGAACGAGCAGATCCTTCAGATCGTTAAAAAGTATAGCTATCTCGGACTTCAGTCACTTTTCGGGGACAGGATCAACCATTACTCTTATGCCGCGCTTGAAAACATTAAAGTGTGCTATATCGACATTAATGTTTTCAATCAGCTTGTAAGGCAGAACGGAAATTTCGCCTATGAGATACTCGTCTCTATTTCAAAGGATAACCTTAATAATTTTCACCGGTTCATGCGGCAATCACAGAAAAACACATACGGCCGGGTAGCAGACGCGCTGCTATATTTTCAAAAGATCATTTATGAAAATTTGGAATTCGAAATACCCTTCAGCCGTCAGGAATTTGCTGACCTGATCGGACTTTCAAGGGAGAGTGCAACACGGGCCCTTACCAAATTCAAAGATGAAGGCATCCTCTCCATTGATGGCCGGCACATCGGTATCCTGAACCTGGATCTGCTAATTCAGATCAATAAACACGGGTAGTTCACATCGTCTGTGCCTGAAGGGAAGAACATCATTGAGAAAGAAGTAATGGGGTAAGGTAGATGATGGATTCAGGATACAAGATACAGGATTCAGGATGTTGAATAAATCCGATTTCATAAATTGTAAAAACCGATTGGATGAAATTAATTGCTGATAGCGGATCGACAAAAACCATCTGGATTTTAATGGAGCATGGTGACCTGCAAAACACTGTACAAACTGCCGGGTTGAATCCCTATTTCCATAGTTCGGAAACGGTTGAAGTGACATTACAGACTGAATTATTCCCGTACATTAAAGGTGAAAATATAAGCGAACTTCATTTTTATGGTGCGGGTTGTTCTACACAGAATAACGAAATGATGATCCGCAACGCATTACAGCTTGTTTGCCGTAATGCAGATATTTGGATTTATCACGATATCCTTGGAGCAGCCCGTGCTTTATTTGGCCATAGTAAAGGAATAGCCGGGATTTTAGGAACCGGGTGCAATTCGTGCTATTATGACGGTCAATCGGTTTTTACCGGGGTGGATTCACTGGGTTATATCTTTGGAGATGAAGGTGCGGGTTCCTACCTGGGAAAAAAATTCATGGAGAAATATTTGAAAAAACAAGTACCCTCCGAACTCAAAGCCCAATTCGATCAACATTACCATTATACCCTGGAAGATATTCTGAACGCTTTATACAACAAGCCATATCCAAACCGTTTCCTGGCTTCATTAAGCTACTTTCTTGCCCCCAGGCAACAAGATTCATTTGTTCACCAGTTGGTTTTGGAATCATTTCTTGCCTTCTTTGATACCCAGATAAAGCAGTATACAGATTACAGGATATTACCTGTGTCATTTATTGGCTCCATCGCTTATTATTACAGCGACATTTTACGAGAAGCGGCTAAAGAGGAAAAGATCGGCATTGGAAAAATTCTGCAAAACCCGGTTGAGGGGTTGATGGAATATCACCGGTAGCAGGATACAGAATGCAGGATACAGGATACAGGATGCAGGATACAGGATGCTGGATGCTGGATACTGGATACAGGATGCAAGATACAGGATACGGGATACAGGATGCAGGATGCAGGATACAGGATACAGGATTCTCCCTCTCCTTGAGGAGAGGGGTCAGGGGGTGAGGTGTATTAAATTTTCGATTTGGGAGATGATTTCTTGTGTATTTTCTGGAGAAAACCAGGTAATGTTATCATCTTTTCTAAACCAGGTCATTTGGCGCTTTGCATAACGCCTTGTATTTGTTTTAATTTTTTCAATGGCGGTTTCCAGAGGGTATGTTCCCCTGAAATAATCAAATAATTCTTTATATCCCACTGAATTCAGTGCATTTAAATATTGATACGGTTGAAGTCTCCGGGCTTCTTCAAGCAATCCCCGATCGATCATCCTGTCGACCCGGGTGTTGATCCTTTGATTTAACGTTTCCCTCGGTATATTTAATCCGATTTTCAATATTTTGAAAGGTCGTCGCTTTGGGATATTGGTTCGGAGGACTGAATAAGGTACACCGGTCGTAAGGCTGACCTCCAACGCACGAATCAAACGGGCCGGATTGGATTGATCAATCTTCTGAAAATAATCCGGATCAAGTGACTGAAGTTTCTTCTGTAATGAGGATAGTCCTGATTCATGAAGCTTGTTTTTAAGTTGAAGACGGAGCTCCGGATCAGGGTCCGGCAGCAAATCGATCCCATGGCAAACGGCGTTGATATATAATCCTGAGCCACCTGTCAGGATGACAATCCTGTGATGTTGGTACAGTTCGGCAAGCTTTGCCAATGTGTCGGTTTCAAAACGGGATACGTTATAAGAATCACTTATGCTAAGATGTCCTATGAAGTGGTGGTGTACTTCCTGCAACTCTTCCACAGAAGGAGATGCAGTGCCTATTTTCATTTCGCGGTAAAATTGGCGGGAATCGGCCGAAAGAATTTCAGTTTGAAAATGACGGGCCAGGTCAATGCTTACTTTGGTCTTTCCAACAGCCGTAGGGCCGACAACTACAACAAGAACCGGTTCTTTAAAAATCATCGGATTCCTGATCGAATCCATAGTATCTTTTATCAAGACTTTCGATGTCGTCGTAATCTTCTATGTGTTCCATTTCCTCTTTCTCTTCCCCATAAGAATAAGCTTCATCGTCATCTGAAACAGGTTTAGGTGCATCAATTATCGCGGTCTCCTCCACCAGCAGATTTTCCAATTCATTTTCGATAATGGCTAACTCAGATTCGTCTTCCACAATGTTGTCAAGTTTTGCAAGTTCCTCGGGTTTCGGAATGATTATTTTTGGGATCGTTATTTTAGGTGTTTCGGGTTTCGAAGCAATAGGGAAAGGTTGTACGGGTTGTTTCGGCAATTCGCCGGTTCGCTTAATGCACCTTGGATAAGATGGTAGCCCATCGGAATGAAGGATTTTGAACAGGTCGATGAAAAATGAATGGTGTTCTTTACCAACAAATTCATATATCATCTTCTGATGGGGATCTTCGATATACTGATTGAGCTTGGCGTTTTTCATCAGTGGAAGCGCCACTGTTTCAGTTACAACCTGATCGAGATCTTCATCATATTTGCGAACCTGGCGTTTATAGGTTTTCAGTGTTATTTCCTTATCCTTTTTATATTTTTTATCGGTCATGAAAAATGACGCCCGCTCACAATGAATTAATTCTGCCGACTCAATGAGGATTTCGTGAAAATCAAGAAATGTTTGTTTCGGTTGTATTTCAATTTCCCTGAGGAAATCTTCATGTTCATCCGATGTAATCCGAAAAAGGTAGATCAGCATTTTCACTCCGTTTCAATTTCGGTTCAAAAATATAAATATTATTAAAATTCCTCGTTAAAACAATAAAAAAGGTTTTTACTTCACTTTGTTCATTCCCAGTTTAGCTCCTTCCTTAAGCATAAACTGATAGGCTGCATCATAATCATTGGGTATTTTACCGTCGAGGATCGCCTCTGTAATGGCATCTTTAATGATTCCAACCTCTTTTGATGGGGTAATTCCGAAGGTTTCCATAATCATTTCGCCGCTGATCGGAGGTCGCCAGTTACGTAAACGGTCTTTTTCCTCGATTTCCAGCAATTTTTGTCTGACGATTTCAAAATTCCCAATAAACTTTTTCACTTTATGGGGATTTTTCGAGGTTATATCCGCATTACACAAGATCATCAGGTCATCGATGTCGTTACCTGCTTCAAATAACAGTCGTCTGACCGCCGAATCAGTGACAGTATCTTCCGCTAATGCGATGGGACGCAGATGTAAAAGCACCAGTTTTTCCACAAACCGCATCTTTTCGTTTAACGGGAGTTTAAGCTCTCTGAACAGATGGGGAACCATTTTGGCGCCTTTGAATTCGTGGGCATGAAAAGTCCATCCGGTTTCCGGGATAAATTTCCTGGTTTGCGGTTTTGCAATATCATGAAGGATTGCCGCCCACCTCAACCACAAATTGTCGGATTGAAGAGCGACATTGTCGAGGACTTCAAGGGTGTGGTAAAAATTATCTTTGTGTCCTTTTCCATCAATTGTCTCTGTTCCTTTTAATTCACAAAACGCCGGGAAAATAAGTTGTAGTAAGCCTGTTTCATCCAACATGATAAAGCCAACGGAAGGTTTATCCGTTTGGATAATAAGGTTAAACTCGTCTGTAATACGTTCCATGGATACAATGGAAATCCGCTCCGCGTTCCTTTTAATTGCTTTAAAGGTCACGGGTTCGATACCAAAATTGAGTTGCGCAGCAAAACGGATGGCCCGCATCATCCGGAGTGGGTCGTCGGAAAAGGTTATATCCGGATCGAGTGGTGTCCGGATCAGTTTGTTTTTAAGATCGGTAATACCATCAAAAGGATCGATAAGGATTCCGAAGCTACCCGGTGTCAGATCGATGGCCATGGCATTAATCGTAAAATCACGGCGGTTCTGATCATCAGTCAAGGTACCATTTTCCACAATGGGTTTACGTGAATTACGACGGTAAGATTCTTTCCTGGCACCCACGAATTCAATTTTCCCTCCCTGAAACCTGAGCATGGCTGTTCCAAAGTTCTTAAAGAATTTGACCGGAATATCACCTTCAAGCCTGGCAGCTACAGCATGGGCAAAATCAATCCCGCTTCCGAGTACCACGATATCAATATCCTGTTGATTGTCGCGTTTGAGCAATAAATCTCTAACGAAACCTCCAATAACAAAGGCATTTACATTCATTTCGCCGGCAACATACGAAATGATTTCAAAAACCGGATTTGTCAGGTGTTTTTTCAATAAATGTATGCGTTCTGTCAACTTGCTTACAGATCTTTATTTTTTGCAAAAGTAAGGAATAGTGGCAGAAAAACTGCAGGAAAAATTTTCAGGATACTCTTGCGTATAATCTTCCATATCGTATCTTTGAATCCAAATTGTGAAATTATTAACTATTAAAAACAGAGGAAGTTATGACAAAAAGAACAATCGTGACATTACCCGGAGATGGTATTGGAAAAGTAGTCCTGAATCAGGCTATCCGTGTTCTGGATGCCGCCGGATTTGAAGCTGATTATGTGCATGGCGATATCGGATGGGAATTCTGGTGTAAGGAGGGTGATCCGTTTCCACTCCGCACCCAGAAACTTTTAGAGCAGCATAAAATCGGTCTTTTCGGCGCCATAACTTCAAAGCCCAAGGATAAAGCTGAATTGGAACTGGCGCCGGAGCTGAAAGAGAAAGGTGTAGTTTATTATAGTCCCATAGTCAGTATGCGCCAGAAATACGACCTGGATATCTGCTTACGTCCCATTAAAACTTTCAAAGGAAATCCCTTAAACTTCATCCGTCGCGGGTTTGGTGGGGTCATTGAAGAACCCCTTGTCGAGTGCATGATTTTCCGTCAGAACACCGAATGTCTGTATAGTGGCGTTGAATGGACTAATCCGCCGGATCAGGTTTATGATGCCTTGATGACCCATAAAAAGTTCCGGGATAATTTTACCTGGTGTCCCCGTCCCGAGTTAGCTGTATCAGCACGGATTTTCACAAAAAAATATACAGGACGGATTTTAAAGGCAGCTTTTGAATATGCAAAAGCCCATGGTTTTGATACCGTGACTGTTTGTGAAAAACCGAATGTGATCCGTGAGACTTCCGGTATGATGCTCAAACTGGCCCAGGAAATGGCTAAAAACGAATATCAGGGCATCAGGATACAGAACACCAATATCGATGCCCAGATGATGTGGCTGACGAAGAACCCCGAAACCTATCATGTGATTGTTGCCGGAAATATGTTCGGCGATATTGTTTCTGATGGTTTTGCCGGTTTGATTGGCGGACTTGGGTTTGCCTGTAGCGCCAATATCGGACCCGACATTGCCGTTTTCGAACCTACTCACGGATCAGCCCCGAAATACGCCGACTTTAATCCATCTATTGTTAACCCTATTGCCATGATCCTTTCGGCGGTTATGATGCTTGAGCACATCGGAGAAAATGCTATAGCCACTAAGATTGGTAAAGCTGTCGCCGATGTCGTAGAAGAAGGAAAGGTAAAGACCTACGATATGATGAAGTTACCAGGCACTCCGGATGCAATCAGCAAAGGCGCTGCCAGCACAAGCCAAATGGCGGATGCAATAATTGCAAAACTAATTTAATAACTGGCGAGATGGCGAGATGGCAAGATGGTAACCTAAAAGTAAGCTCACTAGCTCACCACCTCACTAACTCACTAACTCACCATCTCACTAACTAACACAATTATGAATAACGAAGTATTAAACCTCTGGCCGGAAATGATGTGGATCGAAGATCCAGAGCTCCGGGAAAAAGTAGCGAAGACATGGGAGTTGGCCCTCAAAAAAAGTGTTTTATCCCCAGGCGATCTGAATAAAATTCCATTCACCCTGTTGGCCGGTCCCGACCTCAAAGTCTCCTTTATGGCTCACAAACGTTGTGTTGTCCATGTAGTCCGTGAGGCAGGACTTAAAATGAATGAATTCTTTAAGGATGATCTTCCGGTAAATATGGATATCCTGATTGCAGGCGCCATTCTTGCGGATGTAGGTAAACTTCTGGAATATGAACTTGACGCCACAGGAAAATCTATCCAAGGTAAATACGGGAAATATCTGCGTCATCCATTTTCGGGAGTTTCACTGGCCGAGCAATGCGGGGTACCTGCTGCCGTTTGCCATATCATTGCTGCCCATGCAGGCGAAGGAAGCATGATCAAACGTACGGTGGAAGCCTACATCGTTCATCACTGTGATTTTATGACATTTGAGCCGTTCAGGGAGAGGTTGAGATAAAGGAATGAAGGTATGAAGGAATGAAGGAATGAAGGTTTGATGGGTTATGGAGAGGATAGCTTTTATTGAAGGGTTTAAAAAAAGGACAAAACTTTTTGCTCCTCGCATTATCAGATTATATCAGTCATTGCCGAAATCAGGTGAAGCTCAGGTATTAGGCAAACAATTATTGAGATCTGCAATCTCCGTAGCGGCAAATTACAGAGCAGTGTGCAGGGCCCGTACGAAAGCAGAATTTGTATCCAAAATGGGTGTCGTTGTTGAAGAAGCTGATGAATCTGTTTTTTGGATTGAATTATTGATAGAAGCAAATATTGTTAAGGGTGAAAAACTTAAGGAATTAATTGATGAAGCCAATGAAATACTATCTATCGTTTCTGCTGCCCGAAAATCGGCATCAATTAAAGACTCACTAAAATAATTCCCTATTTCCTTCATACCTTCATACCTTCAATCCTTCATACCTTTTTATATAAATAAAACCAACACGTATGACAATCATCGAGAAAATAATAGCAAATCATTCCAATCAGGAATCTGTGAAGCCGGGCGACATTGTTGACGTTTTCATTGATACCCGCGCTGCCCGCGATTTTGGTGGGGCCAATGTGGTAAAAAATCTGTTGGATAACGGATTGAATATTGCTGACCCGAAAAGAACGATTTTCACTTTCGATTGCAATCCGGGTGGTTCTGATCAGAAATATGCAGCCAACCAACATTATTGTCGACAATATGCCCGTGAAAACGACATCAGGGTTTATGATGTCGATTCCGGCATCGGCACTCATTTAGCCATCGATAATGGTCTGGCCTGGCCGGGAAGTACCTTTGTATCGACTGATTCTCATGCCAACATCATGGGCGCCATCGCCTCTTTCGGACAGGGTATGGGCGATCAGGACATCGCAGCTGCCTGGGCAAAAGGTTCAGTGTGGTTCAAGGTTCCTGCTTCGGTTAAAATCAACCTCTACGGGAAAAGACCGGCAAATCTGTCGGCCAAGGATATTGTGCTTAATCTTTTATCCATTTTCGGAGCGAACAAACTCCTGGGATATTCTGTTGAAATTTATGGCGAAGAAACTGCGAAATTCACGCTTGCAGAAAGGATTACGATAGCATCGATGGGAACAGAAATGGGAGCGATCATTATCCTGTTCCCAACTTCGGACTCGCTTCTGAATGAATTAAAATTGCTAACGGGAAAAGATTATCTTTCAATTACGGCAGATCCCGATGCTAATTATGAGAAGATATTCGACATTGACCTTAGTACATTTTTGGTGATGGTTGCCAAACCAGGTCATCCACACGACGACACTTCCATAGAAACAGTACGTAACCTGAAAATCGATTCCGGTTTCATTGGTAGTTGTACAAACGGACGTATCGAAGATCTGAGAGCCGCAGCTAATGTCCTGAAAGGTCATAAGGTAGCGCCAGGGGTCGTATTAAAAATCGTTCCCGCAACGGACTCTATCTGGACTCAGGCCATGAATGAAGGTCTCATTCAGGTATTCAAAGAAGCCGGGGTTCTTGTTTCGAATGCCGGCTGCGCAGGGTGTGCAGCCGGACAGATCGGTCAGAACGGTCCCGGGGAGGTAACGATCAGCACAGGGAACAGAAACTTCGAAGGGAAGCAGGGGAAAGGGTTGGTATATCTGGCATCTCCGGCCGTTGTAGCTGCATCTGCAGTTGCGGGATTTATCACGACTCCTGACCAGATCCCGGAAAAACCTGCAGAGTTCGGAAAGACAGGAGTCATCAAAACACCTGTAAAAGAGAAGAGCTGGACAAAAAAGCCAACAGTGGTTGAAGGCAATGTCTGGATCATTCCAAAAGACGATATCGATACCGACATGATTTTCCATAACCGCTATTTGACCATTACCGACATTAAAGAGATGGGTCAATACACCTTTGATAACTTGAAAGGTTTTGAAGACTTTGCAAAAAAAGCAAAACCGGGCGACATAGTCATCACCCGGAAAAACTTTGGCGCCGGCAGCTCCCGTCAACAGGCGGTTGATTGTCTCCTTTCGTTGGGTATCAGTTGTATCCTGGCTGAATCGTTTGGTGCAATCTATGAACGTAACGCGATCAATGCCGCACTTCCGATTCTCACTTACAAACCCGATACCTTGAGCCAGTTTGAGATAATATCAGGAGACAGGATTCGAGTCGATTTTGTCTCGGGGTTGCTGACAAATCTCCGGAATGGGAAAACAGGGATTATTAATAGATTTTATGATGCACAGTTGGCCATTTTTGAGAACGGGGGATTGCTATAGAAGGATTGAAGGAATGAAGGATTGAAGGTTTGAAGGAATGAAGTAATGAAAGATTGAAGGATTGCAGGATTGAAGGATTGTGTGAATTTATCGCATGGGTGTTTGTTTTCTGGTTAGTTTCCAACGGCGGTGTGACCAGAGGTAATATTCGGGTTGGGCTTTGATTTCAGCTTCCAGCATCTGCATATACCGGACGGTGATTTCTCCGGTTTTTGTACTGACAGGATTGGGTTCGAGCATTTCAAAACCGACAGAATAGTTGCCCCGTTTAACCTTTTTTATACAGGCAAAGACCACCGGGATATTATACATCCGGGCATATTTTTCAGGTCCGTGAAGCGTGGCAGTATCCTGATTCAGAAAGTTCACCCAATGTGCCAGCCGGGGACTCGATGGACTTTGATCTGCCACCATATAAAAGATGGCCGGTTCTCTCCAATCGGTTAGGAAGGTTTCTGCAGTGTGTGTAATCGAAGCCAGCACCGACCGTCCCTGAACGCGTGTCCGCCGGATATAGGCATCAACATATTTATTGGAAAGGGGTTTGTAAAAGCCAACCGGTTTATGAAGCATCTGGGTTCCCGTTGCGATACCACCCCATTCCCAGTTTCCGTAATGACCGGCCACACAAATAACAGACTTCCCCTCCCGGTACAATGCATCCAGAAAAGCAAGATTGGTATATTGATAACGCTTCACAACTGCCTGTTCATTCATGGTAAAGGCTTTCAGGCTTTCGATAGCCAAATCGGCAAAATGATGATAAAACCCACGGGCAATCCTGTTAATTTCTCCCACACTCTTTTCGGGGAACGAATTTTTAAGATTGGCAAATACCACTTTCTTCCGGTAACCAACAACATAATAAACAACGAGATAAACCAAATCGGAAAAGCAATACAATGCCCTGAAAGGAATGATCCGGAAAATGAAAATAAAAAAACGAAAGATTAAATAAACAATTCTGTCCATGTGAATTTATTTACGGAGGCAAATTTACTGATTTATCGAAACGAGACTCGCATTCTTAAAGCATATCAACTCCGCCAATATTACTTTTTATCAATTGTTTTGAACCCAAGGCAAGCCCTGTACCCGATTTAAGCCCGAAGGGCGGGTAATTTACCCTAAGGAACTCAACCCCTGAACCCCTTCTCCTTGAGGAGAAGGAGCCGGGGGTTGAGGTGCAAAGGAGGAGAAGGAACCGGTGGTTGAGGTGAATCAATTCGGGGGATGAGGTGGTTAAAAACTTTACCTTTGCACTAAAACCAATCGTCTATGTTAATCATCAAACGACGCAATACCGATCCCTATTTTAACCTTGCAACAGAAGAGTTTATCCTGAAAAATTTCGATGAAGATTCTTTTATGCTCTGGCGAAATGCTCCCTGTATTGTTGTCGGGAAACATCAGAACACCCTTGCCGAGATCAATGTGGATTATGTAAAACATCAAAACATACCGGTAGTAAGACGACTCAGCGGTGGTGGCGCTGTATTTCATGATCTGGGCAACCTGAATTTTACCTTTATTCAAAAAGGGAAACAAGAGGCGCTGATCGATTTTAGAAAATATACCCTCCCTATTCTCGAAGTATTACAAAAGATGGGTATTACTGCAAAATTTGAGGGTCGGAATGACCTTACTATCAAAGGGCGGAAATTTTCAGGCAATGCGGAGCATATATGGAAAAACAAAGTATTGCATCATGGAACCCTGCTGTTTTCTTCACACATGCCCAATCTTAACCAGGCGCTTAACGCAGATCCGTTGAAATTTCAGGATAAGGCAGTTAAATCTGTGCGCAGCCGTGTGACCAACATAAGTGAACATTTGAAATCCTCAATGGATGTCATGCAGTTCGCGGAACTGATCCAGGATCATATGACGGAAAAGTATCCGGATGCACGTATAATCGAACTCTCCCAGGAAGATCATGATAAAATTCATGAACTTGTGAGGACAAAATATGGCACCTGGGAATGGAACTTCGGGTATTCACCCAACTATAATTTCAGGAAATTGCTGAGAACAGAGAAAAGCGGAACACTTGAATTCGATCTCGAAGTTCAGAATGGGATCATTCAGCACTTGAAAATCTTTGGAGATTATTTTAACACACTGGAAACAGAAGAGATTGAAGCAGCCCTTACCGGAGTTTTACATCAGGAAGATTCCATCAGAGCGGCGCTTCAACCGTTTAAAATTGATGAATATTTTGCCGACCTAACGATATCAGAGTTCCTTGATGGATTATTTTAATATTCTTGCGCCTTATGCCGAAATTGGCCGGTTCGAGGTATATTTCTCGGGTTTGATGCCCTTCAACAATCTTTTCCTTATTTTTGAAGGCTAAACCCAGCTTCATGAAACTTCAGGTATTATCCGACAGACTCTGGAATGATTTTATCACCCGAAATCCTTCTACTAAAAAAGTGTATGACCTTTTCCGTTTGGAAGGCGAAACAGTGGTGAATGACCATATTGCATTCCGTACATTCAATCACCCCTCAATCGGTATCGATCAGATTGCCATGGTTTTTCTCCGGAACAATTACGTCCTCATGGGTGAATACCGGTTCGAGAAAAAAAAATTGTTTGCCAAACATTACGAACACAAAACCGACAAAAATGCACCCCGGATTTTTATCAGCGAGTTAATCCTCGATTCCTTCAGTTTTTATTTGCAACAGGTCATCCGGGGATGGATCAATTCATTTCCGGAAAAACGAGTTTATTCTGATGACATTATCTATTCCGGTAATTTATCAGGAGCGCCTTCATATACCGTTTATGAAAAACTGCGGCATGAATCGGAATATGCCGCATGGCTCTATGTGCATGGTTTTTGCGCAAACCATTATACCGTTAGCGTTAATCATCTTAAAAAATTCAATTCCATTCAAAAAGTGAATGATTTCGTGAAATCCAATGGATTTTTACTGAATGATACCGGTGGTGAGATTCAGGGAAGTCCGGTTGACCTGCTTGAACAATCGAGTATCAAAGCAGGTATGATCAAAGTTAAATTTACCGAAGGGAAATTTGAAGTACCGGGTTGCTTCTATGAATTTGCCCGACGTTATCCGGATAATGACGGAAAGCTTTACAATGGGTTCATCACCAAATCAGCCGATAATATTTTTGATGCGACCAATTTTTATAAAAAGTGAAACCTGTTACAAAGTTTTTTTTGTTATTTATTTTACCTGTATTTGTTCTTTCCGGTTTCTCCTGTGTATCAAGGAATGCAGGTGGAAATTCTCCCAGTCAGGGCGACTTGCCTCAACTCCCTAAAGCCGGTGTGATCCATGAAAAAATCCAGTGCAGTAAGAATCCCGAGTTATCTTATGCACTTTATTTACCAAGTACCCTTTCATACAGGATGCAGGATACAGGATACAGGATACAACGACAAAAATCAGGGATTAATCAACCGTCATCGATCATAAGGTATCCGGTTATCCTGGCCTTTGATCCTCAGGGTATGGGGGGACTACCAGTAAAGATGTACCGTGATTTGGCCGAAAAGTATGGTTTTATCCTCATCGGGTCAAATGATTCGCGCAATGGTTTACCGAATGATAAAATTTCGAATATTCTTTCTGCAATGTTGGAAGAAATTGATGGCCGATATCCGGTTGACAGCGGGCAATTTTACACGATGGGTTTTTCCGGTGGCGCCCGCGTGGCATGTCTTGCCGCCATGAATTTTCCCATTGTTAAATCGGTGATCGGATGCGGAGCCGGTTTCCCTCAGAGCGAGCCATCACCACTTTACAGGTTCGACTATTTCGGCATGGTTGGAACAGCCGATTTCAACCTGAATGAAATGATGGAACTCGAAGGCATGCTGAATATCACCGGATTGCGTCATTTTATAGCCACCTTTAATGGCCCCCATGCATGGCCACCTTCCAACAGGATGGAAGATGCTTTTCAATGGATGATCCTGAATGCCATGAAAGACAACCGGATAAAAAAAGATGAACGACAGATCAATCAGATCATCAGTACATTTAAAGAGAGGATCGACACTGCAAAAAAAGCAAACCGACTTATTGAAGCTTCCAGTTATTGTAATGAAGCCATTCAATTTGCCACCGGACTTACTTCCACAGAAACTTTTTGTAACGAACTTAGATCTATTGAGCTACTTCCGGAATACAAGAAACAGACCGACTACCACCAAAACATCCTGAAAAAAGAGTCAAAGGAGCAACAATATCTAATGGACGCACTGTTCACAAAAGACTTACACTGGTGGAATGACAGAATTAAAAAGTTAACGGCATCGGGTGCTAAAACGAATCCTGAAGATACCCTGATGAATGTCAGACTGAAAGCCTTTCTTAGCCTTATCTGCTATTCCAATGTTAATGCTGCGATGAAACAGCGGAACAGCGATATGGCTGAAAAACTAATCGGGGTTTATCAATTGGCAGACCCCATGAATCCTGAACCCAATTATACTCATGCCGTATTACTCATGCAACGCGACGACACCATCCAGGCGATGAGGCAACTTCAAACGTCAGTATCCAAGGGATTTTCCGATAAAAACCGCCTTCTCGCCCAACCTGAATTTGAAGGATTGAAAAACGTACCTTCTTTTTTCGACCTGGTGCAAAAAATGAAATGAAAGAGCAGCAACCGCTACACCGGAAATTAATTGCTTTACAGCAACAATTCGAGGGGGAGATCCTGGTTGATGACACTTCCCGTTATCTCTATGCCACAGATGCTTCGGCTTACCGCGAAATACCTTTGGGTGTGGCCCGACCTAAAAATGCCAACGATATCCGGAAACTGATCCAATGGGCTAAAGCGGAAAAGTTTTCACTTATACCCAGAACTGCCGGAACATCCCTGGCAGGTCAGGTTGTGGGTAGCGGCCTGGTTGTTGATGTATCACGCCATATGACATCCATCCTGGAAATCAATCCGAAGGAGAAATGGGTGAGTGTTCAACCCGGGGTCATCCTGGATGAATTAAACAAAGTTGTTGAAAAACACGGTCTTTTTTTTGGACCGGAAACCAGTACTTCGAGTCGTTGTATGATGGGCGGGATGGTTGGAAATAATTCCTGCGGCGCCCACTCCATCCTTTATGGAAGTACGCGTGATCATGTGATTTCAGTGAAAGGGTTCCTAAGCGATGGGTCTGAAGTTGAATTCCGTGACCTTTCGGTAGCGGAGTTTCATCAAAAATGTAACGGAGAAACCCTTGAGAATAAAATCTATCGTCAGATACGAAAAATTTTATCGGATCCCGATAACAGGAAAAATATCTGTGAAACATATCCCGATCCTTCGATACCCCGGAGAAATACAGGATATGCGCTGGATTTGCTGCTCGACTCTGAACCGTTTCAGGAGGTTCTTGTGTCTGATGATCAAACTCAAAACTCAAAGCTCAAAACTCAAAACTTTAATTTTTCAAAGCTTATTGCGGGTTCGGAAGGGACATTGATGTTCATCACGGAGATCAGGTTGAACCTGGTTCCCTTACCTCCCAAGGAAAAGGCGTTGATCTGTGTTCATTGCCATACCGTTAGTGACGCTCTAAAAGCCAATCTTGTGGCGTTGAGCTACAGCCCCGGATCGGTGGAGTTGATGGACAAAGCCATTATGGATTGTACCTTGGATAACATCACCCAACGGCAAAACCGGTTTTTCATTGAAGGGGATCCGGGCGCCATACTGATCATTGAATTTGCACGGGAAACCCGTGAAGAAATACTTGAAATTCATGAAAAACTTGAATCAGAAATGCGGGTTCGTGGCTTGGGATACTATTTTCCACTCGTTTTTCCACCCGATGTAAAAAAAGTATGGGAACTTAGGAAAGCCGGGCTTGGTGTACTGTCCAACTATCCCGGTGACCGGAAACCGGTTCCTGTTACGGAAGATACTGCAGTGAATCCGAAAGTACTTCCTGAATATATTGATGATTTCCGTAAAATGCTTAGCCGGTTTGGACTTGCCTGTGTTTATTATGCCCATGCAGGTTCAGGAGAGCTCCATCTCCGTCCGATTCTCAACCTGAAAGATCCGGCAGATGTTGAATTGTTTCATACCGTTGCTTTGGAAACTGCCCGGTTGGTAAAGAAATATAAAGGTTCCCTCTCCGGTGAACACGGGGACGGCCGTTTACGCGGTGAGTTTATCCCTTTGATGCTGGGTGAGAGAAATTACCAGCTTTTCAAAGAGATTAAGTCTCTTTGGGATCCTGAACGGATCTTCAATCCGAATAAAATCACAGACACACCCAGGATGAATACCCATTTACGGTTTGATCCTGGAAAACCTGCACGGGAGATCTTCACTCTCTTTGATTTTTCAAACAGTCATGGGATACTCCGGGCCACCGAACAATGCAACGGATCGGGTGATTGCCGGAATACAGTGCTCACCGGCCATTGGATGTGTCCGTCATACATGGCATTGAAAGATGAGAATACCACTACCCGTGCCAGAGCGAATATACTCCGCGAATTTCTGACCAATTCAATAAAGAAAAATCCATTCGACCATCCCGAGATTTATGCGGTGATGGACCTTTGTCTTTCCTGTAAAGCTTGTAAGTCTGAATGTCCGTCAAATGTCGATATCACAAAATTGAAGGCAGAGTTTCTTCAACATTATTATGATGCACACGGAGTTCCATTGCGGTCGCGACTCATTGCCTATATCACTGCTTTCAATAAATTGGGTTCCATGGCACCTGCGTTATTCAACTTTTTCATGGATAACCGGTTTCTATCGGGAATTGTGAAAAGTACAATCGGTTTTAGCGCTGAACGTAACATTCCTTTGCTTTACCGCTCAACACTTCGCAAATGGGCAGAAAAGAACACTCCCGGGCATGAAGGATCTGCGAACAGGACAATAACAAATTTCCCGGTTGTCTACCTGTTTGCTGATGAATTCACCAATTTCAATGATGTGGTTATTGGTATAAAAGCCATCAAACTGTTGAATACTCTGGGGTTTCGTGTTATTCTACCCGATCATGAAGAAAGCGGGCGTACTTTTCTCTCCAAAGGATTGATCCGGAAAGCCAAAAAACTGGCCAATAAAAATGTCAGAAATTTAAAAGATCTTATCACAAAAGAGACACCGCTGATCGGAATAGAACCTTCAGCCATTCTGACATTCCGCGATGAATACCCCGATCTGGTTGATCCCTCGTTAAAGGATTCCGCTATTAAATTGGCAAAAAATGCGTTATTGTTTGACGAATTCATTGTGGATCATTTTGCATCTGTTAACACTAAGAAACCGGAAGAAAGGCTCCAACCATCTTCAAACGACCATTATCCAGCATCCAGTGTTCAGCATCCAGCATCCAACATCCAACATCCTGCCTCCCTGTTCACAACAGAACAGAAATACATTAAGCTGCATGGCCACTGTCATCAAAAAGCCTTAGGATCGGTTGAAACCACAAGGAAGATGTTGTCGATCCCAATCAATTACACGGTTGAGGAAATCAAATCGGGATGCTGTGGAATGGCAGGCGCTTTTGGTTATGAAAAAGAGCATTACGAGGTATCGATGAAGGTTGGCGAACTTGTGCTTTTTCCGGAAGTTCGAAAATCCGCGCCGGAGGTGATTATTGCTGCTCCGGGTACTTCGTGCCGGCGTCAGATCGAAGATGGTACAGGCCGACGGGCCTTTCATCCGGTTGAAATTTTATATGATGCGTTAATTGATAAGGAATGATAATATTGAGGCCACACCGAAAAGTAGCTTATGGTAAATCTACCAACCCCTAACCCCTCCCTGCCCACAGGGAGGGGAGACGCTCTGCTCCGGCAAAATACTGTATATCTTGTTATTGGGTATGGTGACGCTTTACCCCTCCCTTAAAAAGGGAGGGGTTGGGGGTGGGTAGATAAGCTGCAATCAATGAACCTGAATTCCGTCTCAAAGGTATTATTTGAAATAGGCTCCGTTTGGCGCTATTCCAACGGTATACTGTTTCAGCAGTTTTCCCTGGGGATTGTACCGGTACAATAATCCCGGACCGGTAAATGTCGGAGCTTCGAGCGCATAGATATCTCCATTGTCAGGATTGACATTGAATCCATAAAACATTTTTCCACTATCGATCAATGGATCTGTGGGAAGATATGAGGAAGCGATAGGCATGGCATAGATGCCAATAAATCCGAATGCGGCGCCATAATAAACTGTGGCTTTATCTCGGCTGATATCTAAGTTCTGGGGATGTTGCGTCGGAGAAATGATAAATTCTCCAGTTTTTTGAAAGGTCCGTCCGGATAGCTTTACCAGTTTTGAAGGCGTTTCGAGAATGATATTGAAATTAATATCGTATTTTATGTATCCGTAGCACAGTATCCAGATATCATTATTCTTATCGATCACCATCTCTTTAGGATTATGTCCCACCTCAATGGTACCAACTACCTCATCTTTAACCGGGTTGATGACCGATACGGTGGAATCGAGATCGTATGCCCCGCCGTTGCACACCAGGATAGAACCATTAACATACAGGGGCTGTTCAGGTCCCATACCGACTTTGATCGTTTTCGTTATCGTATTCGAATTCAGATCAACAACTTTTACAACGCCATTTTCGCCCCACTGTGTAATATATCCTTTGTTATTGAAAGTCGTCATATACCTGGGTGAACTGAGCCCCGTGATCACCGCTGTTTCCTTAAAATCCTTGAGGGTGACAATTTCAACTTTATCCGACAGGTTCAACACCATATAGGCTTTACCGTAAGCTATATGCATGGATTGGAGCACTTGTCCCAACAGATGATGGTTAACCGTGGAAAAGATCGAATCCTGGATGGTATCAATCGCGAAGTCAAGGAAACTTACAGAAGCATTATCCATCCCAAAGGTTCCTTCGTTGGTAATGAAAGCTCCGTTTGAATAAGGGCCTGCAGGCCGGTAAACGGGTTCAGAATCTTTACGGCATGAATTAACGAAACAGAGCACGAGCAGCGCCCAAACGACAATGACAAATTTTTTTTTCATGATTTATTTTTGGATTATTGTTCTTCACTTTTCTCCCGAAAGCTACGAAAAAGTCATTGGCAGGTCTTCTGGCTTGCTCCGTTTTCTGAAGTCTTCCCGGTCCAAAGAATGGAACAGTGACAAAAGAGGTCGAAAACGATTTAAGAGCTTACAGCTGCGGGAACAGCTCCGGAATTTCACCGGATTCCCTTTTCACAATCACCGAAGGTTTTCGGTTTCATGAACCAGCGACAAATTCGTTGCAAAAATATAAAAATTCGGGAAACCGGTCAGATATTTACAAATATTCCTTCTTCGGCTAAATAAGTTTCAGGAAATAGTGATCTTGCTTCATCAAGCAAGGGATTCAGATCCTCATAACGTGCTGAAAAATGACCGATCAGCAATTTTGAGACACCGGCTTTATGCGCTATGGTCGCGGCTTCCATGGCGGTGGAATGAAATTTTTCCATAGCGGCCGTGGCCATATCCTGCATGAAAGTGGTTTCATGATAGAGCAAATCGATTGCACGGATCCAGGGAATAATTTGTTCTGAAAACGCCGTATCGCTGCAATAGGCGTATGACCGTGGCGTCGTAATTTTCCTTGGCGGGTTTTTCTCCCGGAATACAAAGCCACAGGTAGGAATGCTATGCTTAAGCGGGAAACTGTGGACAAGGATGTGTTCTTCTTCCAAAAGTAAATCAAAACGGTCCATATTCAATGGATGAAAATTGACCTGATATTGCAATGTCGTTTGGGAAGCCATGAGTTGAACATTCAGGATCTCCTGGAGTAACTGTGGTGCAAAAAGGTGTAATTCGTTTTTTCTTCCCAGGAGGTGCATGGAATTGAGCAGTCCTGCCAGGCCGAAAAAATGATCTCCATGCAAATGGCTGATAAAGATATATTTAATGCGCTGCCACGAAATGTGGTATTTCCGTAATTGAAATTGTGTTCCTTCTCCGCAATCGATCAAAAAAAAGCGCTCATTTGCGTTGAGCAAATGAGCGCTTAGGTTTCGGTTGCTGGTTGGGATCGCTGCGCTGCTACCCAGCACCATCAACGAGAAATTCATCTGTTATTATTCAGTCTTCGGTTCCTCAGTTCCCGGTTCCGGTTCCGATTCCGATTCCGGCTTGGGTTCGGGTTCCGTTTCCTGTTCTGGTTCAGCTTTCAATTCCGGTTCCAGTTCAGCTTTCAGTTCCGGTTCAGGTTCAGCTTTCAATTCCTGTTCAGGTTCAGCTTTCAATTCGGGTTCCGGATTCGGTTTGATTTCTGCTTTCATCGGTTTTCTGGCGGCAGCTTTTTCTTCGGCAGCAACCATGTCGGCTTTCAGGTTGGCAAGGGCATCAATATCACCAAGGGTCGTCTTCTCCAGATTGTCTTTAAGTTTTTTGACCGCCTTCTTTGTATCCTTCTCTTTTTTCAACCCGATTTTGTTTTCTTTGTTCCGTTCGGCATTGATTTCATCCTGATGTATTTTGCTATGCGAAAGGATGATCTTTTTGTTTTCTTTCGAGAATTCGATCACCTTGAAATCCAACGATTCCTCCTCCTTTGCCTGGGTGTTATCTTCTTTGTTCAGGTGACGGAGCGGGGCAAATCCCTCCACACCATACGGCAGAGCCACAATAGCGCCTTTATCATTCATGCTGACAATAGTTCCCTTGTGTACTGAACCGACAGCAAAAACGCTTTCGAATACATCCCACGGATTTTCTTCAAGTTGTTTATGACCGAGGCTCAGGCGGCGGTTATCGACATCGACATCGAGAACCAGAACTTCAATGCTTTCACCGATCTTGGTGAATTCGGCCGGGTGTTTGATTTTTTTGGACCAGCTGAGATCGGAAATATGGATAAGACCGTCGACTCCTTCTTCCAATTCCACAAAGATCCCAAAGTTGGTAAAGTTGCGAACAGTGGCAGTATGTTTGGATTTGATCGGATATTTTTCCTTGATGTTCGTCCAGGGATCAGGAATAAGCTGTTTGATACCCATTGACATCTTGCGTTCCTCCCGGTCGAGGGTCAGAATGACGGCTTCAACCTCCTGGCCCACTTTCAGAAAATCGTGGGCGGTACGCAAGTGTTGCGACCAGGACATCTCTGAAACGTGGATGAGTCCTTCAACACCGGTATTGATTTCAACAAATGCACCATAATCTGCAATTACTACAACTTTTCCGGCAACTTTATCGCCGATCTTAAGGTTTTGGTCGAGTGAATCCCATGGATGTGGAGTGAGTTGTTTCAGACCCAAGGCAATTCGCTTTTTATTGTCATCAAAATCGAGGATAACCACTTTGATTTTCTGATCGAGTTTGACGATCTCTTCGGGATGATTGATGCGTCCCCAACTGAGGTCGGTAATGTGGATCAGGCCGTCGACACCGCCCAGGTCAACGAACACGCCATAGCTGGTAATATTTTTAACGGTACCTTCAAGAATCTGACCCTTTTCCAGTTTTTTAATGATCTCAGCTTTCTGGGCTTCAAGTTCATCTTCGATAAGCGCTTTGTGAGAAACAACCACATTCTTGTATTCATGATTGATCTTCACCACTTTGAATTCCATTACTTTGTCAACAAATACATCATAATCGCGGATTGGTTTCACATCAATCTGCGAACCGGGGAGAAATGCTTCAATACCAAAGATATCGACAATGAGTCCACCCTTGGTCCGCGATTTAACATACCCTTTGATGATTTCCTGTTTTTCATAAGCGTCGTTGATCCGTTCCCATGATTTCAGGATACGGGCTTTTTTATGGGAAAGAAGCAATTGGCCGCTGGTATCTTCCTGGTTTTCGACATATACCTCAACCTTATCGCCGATTTTAAGATCCGGATTATAGCGGAATTCATTCACCTGAATTACACCATCGCTTTTGAAGCCGATATTTACGACGACTTCGCGGTTTGTCATGGTCACAACGGTACCTTCGATTACTTCATGATCCTGTATAGCGCGCAAGGTCTGATCATAAACATCTTCCAGTTTACGGCGTTCATCTGTCGTATAGATTTCGTGTTTCTTTCCGATGGAATCCCAGTCGAAATTTTTCAGGTCTTCATTCGATAATTGTGTTTTTTTATTCTTTTTTTCCGGAACCTCAACGACAGGTTCGGCGGCTGTTTCGGTAACAGTTTCCGTTACCTGAATTTCATCGGACATAGTTTCAGGTTCGGCACTTACAGGTTGTTCAACATTGGTTTCAGGATTCTGCTCCATGTTCACATTGATCTCTTCGGGAGTCATTCAATTTTTGCTTTATGGCAGCGCATATGCAACTGCCGGGTTTAACATTATGTTAATTGTAAGGGATTTTTATAAAGAACGGCGACGTTTTTACCCTTGAAAAACAGGGGTGCAAAGATAAAAAGAAATAATTGATTTTACTATCTTCGCAAACTAAAATTCAAGTTCTATGCCATTAAAATGTGGAATCATAGGCCTTTCAGGTTCAGGTAAAACAACGCTCTTTAACTGCATTTCAAATAACCGGGCTGAGACGCACCAGGCGGCCTTTCTGGGAACAAAATCCAACCTTGGGACGGTGAATGTGCCGGATGCCCGTCTTTATGCAATCGATGCACTGATCAAGTCGGCCAGGGTTGTTCCAACAACTATCGAAATGGTTGATATCCCCGGATTATCAAAAGGAGGGAGTCATACCGAAGGGAACAAGTTTCTGGCAGATATCCGCAATGTGGATGCCCTGATCCATGTGATCCGTTGTTTTGATAATCCGTTGTTGCCGCATGTGGAAGGTTCGGTTGATGCCGTCAGGGATAAGGAAATTGTCGACCTTGAGCTTCAGATCAAAGATCTCGAATCGGTCGAAAAAAAAATTAGCCGGACAGAACGATTGATCAAAGCCGGGGATAAAGAATCAAAACATGTTCTGGATGTGCTCGAGGTATTGAAATCCCATCTTGAAGATTTCAAATCGGCAAGAACGGCGCCTATTTCTAATGATGACCGGCGTTTCATGGAAGATATGTTTCTCTTGGGCGATAAACCGGTGATGTATGTGTGCAATGTCGATGACGCATCTGCCTTGCAAGGGAACCCTTATGCTACGCGTTTCATCGAATCAATCAGGAATGAGAACGCAGAAGTTCTGATTATTGCAGCGAAAATGGAGTCGGAGATCGCCGAACTGGATAGCGGGGACGATCGACAAGCCTTTCTTTCTGATGCAGGTCTCACTGAACCGGGTGTCAACCGTTTGGTACGTGCGGCTTTTCATCTACTCGACCTGCAATGTTTCTTCACTGCGGGCCCAAAGGAAGTACGTGCATGGACCATTAAAAAAGGAATGTCCGCACCCCAGGCTGCGGGTGTTATCCACAGCGACCTTGAGCGCGGATTCATCCGGGCTGAAGTAATGAAATATGAAGATTTCATAAGCTTGAAAACAGAGCATGCCTGCAGGGAACACGGAAAATTATTTGTCGAAGGGAAAAATTATTTGGTGGGTGACGGGGATATTTTACACATCCGGTTTAACGTCTGAACATCACGCGTAATTTTTTGACTTTTCAATAAAATCTACCTTTTCACGAACTGAGACCTCTACCTCAGTATTGTATTCAAGAATAACAGAGCTCCGGGTGTTCACCACATGTCGTGTAAATCTAGTAATTTTGCTTCATAAAAGAAAAATTCCATTTACTAACATATTTTATTTTAATCACCGGTGGTATCGAATGTTGAAAAAATTTTGGAAAAATCATCTTTTTCGAGGGATGATCTGATTTATTGTCTGCAGACCGAGGGTAATGAAAAGCAAAGATTATTTGATCAGGCACAAAAAATCAAAGCCAGGTTTGTGGGAAGGAAAGTCTACTTCAGGGGGTTGATCGAGTATTCGAACATTTGTTCAAAAAACTGTTATTATTGCGGCATCAGGGCCGGGAACAAGCGTTACATCCGGTATCGAATGACGAATTCGGAAGTAATGGAAGCATCGAATTATGCCTTTATGAATAATTACGCTTCCATAGTTATCCAGGCCGGGGAACAAACAAACAAAGCCCATGTAACCAGGATCGAATCCTTATTGAAAAAGATTCACAGGAAAACAAATGGGAAACTCCATGTTACCCTTTCATTGGGGGAACAAAGTGAAGAGACTTATCGCAGGTGGTATGAGGCAGGCGCACACCGGTACCTTTTGAGGATAGAGGTATCCAGCCCTGAACTTTATCTCAGATTACACCCGGGCGACCATCACCATGAATACACCAAACGACTGGAATCACTAAAGATATTGAGAGAAACAGGTTATCAGGTTGGTACGGGTGTGATGATCGGTCTTCCTTTCCAGACAATTGCCAATTTAGCAGATGATCTGATCTTTTTTCGTGAATTTGATATCGACATGGCCGGAATGGGACCCTATATCGAGCACCAGGATACTCCACTGTACCAGCATAAAGGTTTGTTGCTGCCATTGAAAGAAAGATTTCAACTTTCATTGAAAATGGTCGCCCTGCTTCGTATCATGATGAAGGACATCAACATTGCCGCAACAACCGCTATGCAAACCATAGATCCCCAGGGCCGGGAGAAAGCGCTGATGGTCGGCGCCAATGTGATCATGCCCAACCTTACTCCGGTTAAGTACCGGCAGGATTACCTTCTTTATGAGAATAAACCCTGTATTGGCGAAGAGGCTGCAACGTGTATGAACTGTCTTGAAGCACGTATTTATATTGCCGGTGATGTTATCGGTTATGGGGAGTGGGGCGACTCCCGTCATTTTAAAAAAAGAACAAAAGTAACGTTATGAGAAAAAACCAGCGTCCCTTTCCGGTATTTGAAAAAGTTGAAATCCTTGATGCAGGATCGGAAGGAAACGCGGTGGCCCGTGTTGGAGAGATTGTAGTTTTCGTTCCATTTGTTGTTCCTGGCGATGTCGTTGACATCCAGGTAATCAGGAAAAAACGTTCTTTTTACGAGGGAAAAGCGATCCGGTTTCACTCTTTCAGCGATAAACGTGTTGAACCGTTTTGTGAACATTTCGGCACATGCGGTGGTTGTAAATGGCAGCATCTACGGTACGAAGATCAGCTTTACTATAAACAAAAACAGGTTGAAGACAATCTGGCCAGGATTGGGAAAGTTGAAAAAATCCAGGTACTGCCGATTTTGCGATCATCAGAAGAGCAGTACTACCGGAACAAACTGGAATTTACCTTTTCAAATCATCGCTGGCTCACCAGTGTTGATCCAGTGGGACAACTGCCCGAAAATGAAATGAATGCGCTCGGATTCCATATTCCCCGGTTATTCGACAAAGTTCTGGACATAAAAAACTGTTATCTGCAACCCGATCCCTCGAATGCCATTCGTCTGTTCTTAAAGGCTTTTGCTTTGAAACATGGATTATCCTTTTATGACGTGAGAAAATGGACCGGTTTCCTCCGGAATCTGATCATCCGGAACACCACTACCGGCGACCTCCTGGTCATCATGGTCTTCAGGGAGAATGCAGAAGAAGATATCAGAGATATGCTGAATGAATTGATCAATGCATTTCCACAGATTACTTCTGTTTTTTATGTTATCAATCCCAAGAAAAATGATGTTATCAACGACCTCCCGCTTTATCATTTCTATGGAAAGAAATTCATGACCGAGCGAATGCCGGGATTTAAACATGGTGACCCTGACATTGAATTCCAGATAGGTCCGGTTTCATTTTTTCAGACAAATTCACGGCAGGCTGTCAGGTTATATAAGACGACGGTTGAATTTGCATCCTTTAAAGGCAATGAAACCGTTTATGATCTTTATACCGGAACAGGGACCATTGCCAATTACATTGCCCCACTTATCAATCAGGTAGTGGGAATCGAGTCCATACCCTCAGCCATCGAAGATGCCAAAGTAAATGCAAACCTGAATGGTTTTACAAATACACATTTTTTTACCGGTGAAACGGAAAAACTCCTGACCTCTGAATTTATCCGGGAAAATGGTCAACCTGAAATTATCATAACCGATCCTCCCCGTTCGGGAATGCATGAAAAAGTAATCAGAGCGTTGCTGACAGTTATCCCTGAAAAGATTGTATATGTAAGCTGTAATCCTGCAACCCAGGCACGTGATATTTCTTTACTAACTGAGCGATATACCTTGATAAAATGTCAGCCTCTCGACATGTTTCCGCATACACAACATGTCGAAAACGTGGTGTTGCTGGAACGAATGGATTAACCACTGCCTGGCTGATGCCTGATCCAATCCGCCAACTTTCCGGTATTCAGGTTAGCTCCATCTACTGTAACATGGGCCCGTTCATAATATACCGACCTTTGTTTCAGGTGATTACTGACTGTATTTTCAAGATTTTCCGGATCAATTGTTTTCAATATCGGTCTTTTTTTCCGGATATGCCGTAATCGTTCCGTCAATTCCGGTATTTCCCATCGAAGGTATATGGATGTACCTGACGTATTGATGAATTCCATATTATCAAAAAAACATGGTGTACCTCCACCTGTTGCGATGACCGTATTATCATACCCCGCAGTTTCATATAAAAGTTTCTGTTCTATCTTACGAAACAGCTCCTCCCCATATCTTTCGAAAAAATCAAGAATAGTCACTTTGTAACGTTCTTCGAACATGGAATCGAGATCGATAAACCGGAACCGGAGTTCTTCTGAAAGGAGCCTGCCCAGGTTAGACTTTCCCGACGCCATATAACCAATCAGATAGATGCGCATAGCTGTAAAAATACAATAATTTTTCTTACCTTTGCCATGGTTATAATGGATCTTATCTATAAAGTCTATAAAACTATGAGGACACGGTTGCTGATGATATGCTCTTCTTTACTGATGCTTTTCTTCCTAAACGGATGTAACCGGAGCGGTACTTACGGAAAAAATTCTCTTCCTGCGGATATTGTCAATAATCCCAACAGCGCCAGTGGTAGTAATGATAAAAGCGCCCTTCCCTTCATGATGTTTGAAGAGACAGAGCATGATTTCGGCCGGATACTTGAAGGAGAAACCGTTTCATACAGTTTCAAATTTACCAACAAGGGAAAATCCGACCTGATTGTTGCCGACGTCAGTACTTCCTGTGGTTGTACCATCCCTTCTTACCCCAAAGCCCCGATCCGCCCGGGTGAAGAGGGAATCATCAAAGTTGCATTCAACAGCAACGGCAAAAGGGGATACCAGGCGAAAAATGTGGTGGTGGTTGCCAATACCCAACCCAATACGACTTTACTCCGGATCAAGGCTCAGGTAGTAAGTCCCGGAAGTGAAAAATAAATTTGAAATAGCGAAAAAAAGAAATATCAAAATAATTCCGACTGAAAAATCTAAAATCGTAAATCGTAAATTGTAAAGTATATGACAAACCTGTTAACAATCCTTCTGATGGCTCCTCAGGGCCAGGGCGGGCAACAAAATGGCTGGTATTCCTTCTTACCGTTATTGCTGATCATTGTCGTTTTTTATTTCTTTTTCATTCGACCGCAGATGAAGCGTTCGAAGGATCAGAAAAAATTCAAGGAAAGCCTGCAGAAGGGTCAGAAAATTATAACCATTGGCGGGATTCATGGACGGATCGTAGAGATCCAGGATACGACCGTTACCATAGAAGTCGAAAACGAGGTCCGGTTGCGTATAGAAAAAACCGCAGTGGCAATGGATCCAAACCAGACCATCGGGGCTAAGTAAAATCTTTAAAAGCTGTTGCAGTTGAAGCCTGATTTCATTGAATTCATTGGAAATGCACGGCAGCGCAAAAGCGGAAAATTCAGGAATCAACTTTCGATTTTCATCGTTTGCCTGATCCTTTCTGTATTTATCTGGACGCTGGTCAGGCTTTCGAAAGATTATTTTTATGCCATGGAATATCGCCTTACCTATTCAAATATTCCGGCAAATTTCAGATTGAGCAGCTATTCAGACTCCACCCTTACGGTTAAAATCAGGGTTCAGGGATTTGATTTTATCACAGAACGGTTTATTGTCCCACATGAGAGGCAATTTGATGTGAGCCTCCGGAATATAAGGATCCATACTACCGACAATGTGCACGCCTGGGGCTATCTTTTAACAAACAGGATCGGGAAGGATATTGTTGCACAGTCGAGTTTTACCAGCGATGTGTTTTTTGTAACACCCGATACACTGTATTTTGAATTTGAAAGGTCTATCATCAAACCTGTCATAAAACGACCGGTCTTCGATATTCTTGTTCTTCCGCGACGGGAAAAAGAATCCCTGGCACGACATCCCGACAGTTTGAAAAAAATCGCGAATCCCTCACATAATTTACTGAAAAAACCCTGACCCTTGATTAAAGTCGGCCTTACCGGAAATATCGGGAGTGGAAAGAGTGTGGTTTCACGGATCTTTTCTATCCTCGGGATTCCAGTTTATCATGCCGATGAAGAATCCAAGAAATTTTTAAATGATCCGCAGGTCAAAAATGAACTTCTCAGATATTTCGGATATAGTATCCTCTCAATCTCCGGGGAGATCAACCGGAGGTCTCTTGCCTCCCATGCTTTTACTGACGAACATGCCATGCATAAGTTAAATTCAATCATGCACCCACTGGTGATGCATGATTTTCACACATGGACGCTGAACCAGGGTTCTTTTCCCTATATCATCCAGGAAGCTGCCATCATCATAGAAAGCGGATTACGCAAGGAATTTGACAAAATCATCCATGTTTCATGTCTTAAAGAGATCGCAATCGGACGTGTGGTTCAACGTGACGGGATAGATGTCAATTCTGTCCTGAGGCGGATGCAGTTCCAGATGGAGGATAAAGAAAAAGCCGCCCTTTCCGATTTCGTTATCCGAAACGACGGCTCAGAACTGGTCATCCCGCAAGTTTTAGCGATTCACCGCAGGTTATCAGAAGGTACAACGTAATGCTACAATCACATTTCTGCCAGGCGAACTGATCCCTGAAGCGAATTTCCTGTAATTCTCATCCAGAATATTTTCCATTCCAAGTTCAATATTGAGGTACTTGATAACCTGGTAACTCAGTTTCAGGTTAAGGGTATACCACGAAGGCATGCCATATGGGGTGGCATATAGGTCATTATCCTCACCACCAGGGCTATATTGGCTGATCCGTTTCCAGCCGTTGTACATTACATAAAAATCACCCTTGAATTTCTTCAATTCCAAACGGAATGAAGTCATCCCGAATACCGGTGGAATATGATCCAGTGGATCACTGGAACTTTCGTCATAACCATATGTATAGGTAAGGTTGCTTAAAATTGAAAAAGAATGCGTAATCTGGGCAAGCAGGCTTCCCTGTACGCCGCAAACGTATGCTCGTCCGGCATTTGTCGGAGCGAGTGTCTGGTACTTCTCCCCATCAATCGTTATGGAATCGAGTCCGTTATACTTGAACGGAGCGATCACATGAGCATCGCGAAGCCATGTATAAAAGGCGGTTCCTTCAAGCCGAACCTTACCGATAATGGTCTTGGCAACCGAAAGTTCAATATTGTAGGCATATTCAGGTTTCAGATCCGGATTGGGAACCACGATTGTTTGGCCATTTACCACATTCAACTTGGTAAGATCATCGATATTCGGAGCCCGGAAACCTGTAGATCCGACAAGGGAGAATTTCCAGTCGCGACCCGGAGTTGCTACCAGTCCCAAATAGCCATTTACCGCGGCATTTTTCTGCGCAATATCCGGATTAAACGGGATATCCATGATCTTCACCATAGTATCGGAATAGGCGGCATTCAATGTGACATAATTGAACCGGATCCCCTGTGAGAAGGCGAAAACCTTGCTGATGTTCCAATTGTTCGACAAGTAAGCCGAAATGTACATCATGTTTGCTTTCTGGTCGGGATATCGTGTTGCACGATCGTCGGTGGAAGCGCCTGTTTTGATGTTTTCATTGTGTGCTTTGGAAATAACGTTGTTGTAATCCAGTTCGATCCCGTAACGGAGGTTATCCTTTGTGCAGATTTTTTTATCAAAATCGGCATTCAGTGAAATCACCCCGACGGTTTCCAGGTTGAATTTTTTCTTCGAGCTTCCGAAATCACGCTGGATCCTGTCTTCATGAATATTCTGATATCCCAGAATAACAGAAGCATGGTCAAAAATAACTCCTTTCACGTTGTACTCCGCTTTAAGCGAAGCAAGCAACCGGGTTTGAGGACCATAATACCATTCCGCAAACTGTAATTTTCCGGTACTGCCATTCATTTCCGTAAGACGGTCATACCGGGGAATATCGCTTGAGTTGGAATACTGCACATTCAGGATATAATTGCTATGCTCTCCAGGCTTAAAGAGCACCTTTCCAAGAAAATTATATTGGGAATACCCGGAAGTTTTCTGTATCCATGGCTTGTCATTAATGACCATGGAGTCTTTTCCGTTGATCCGCTGTGCATAAACCGGACGGGTCCCGAAATCACCCAGTGCAGGATCGCGAACTTTTCCTTCGCGCAAGTCATCAAAGTCACTGTACGAAAAATTTAACAGCACTCCCAGTTTTTTCCAACCGAAATTTAAATTTATACCTCCTGTTTTTTCTGTATTTGCAGAGGCAAAACGGCCAAGTACATTCCCGTGGATCTCTGTCTTGCCCGAAGAAGAAAGAACTGGGTCTTTTGTTCTGAAATTGATCACACCACCCAGAGCATCACTACCAAAAATGGTTGAGCCCGGGCCATAAAGAATTTCCGTTGAAGCCAATCCGAAAGGATCGACCGTGATGGCGTTCTGCAGGTGCCCCGCCCGATAAACCGCATTGTTCATGCGGATTCCGTCAACTACAAGCAAAACCTTGTTGGCTTCAAAACCACGAAGCACAGGGCTTCCTCCGCCCATCTGGCTTGTCTGTACAAAAACCTGTCCGGTCTGCTCCAGCATGATGGCTGCATTCTGCGGATTCTGAAAAACAATGTCCTTTGCCTGGATCACTTCAATTTTATATGGCAGATCAGACTTTTTTTCTTCCACCCTGTTTGCGGTATATACAAATTCATCGAGTTTTATTATGTTCTCCGTGAGGTAAATCGTTTTATTTGAAGGAATATTTGATTTGAGGATTCTCAGTGGTTGAAATGCCACATGCGAAAACAACAGCGTGGCGGTATCCGGGATAGCCGATATATCAGCGATTCCGTTTGCATCGGTAACAATCATTAAAGATTCGTGATGATTGGATATGGTGACTTGACCGATGGGTTGTAAATCGGATTTGTCAAGTACTTTGACCTTCTGACTGAATCCCGAAAAAAAGATAAAAACAAATGCAGGAATGATAATTATATATTTCATGATTTATCGATTTAATTGATGTAAGTGATTCGATTGAGTTAATCAATTGGTATGAACCCCAGGCAAGCCCCGTACCCGAATTTCGCCTCAAGAGGTGGGGAATTTATCCTGTGTACCTCAACCACTCACCCCTTAACCTCAAGGAGAAGAGGCCGGGGGATGAGGTGATAACCTGTCTAATACATATAAATTTTTTCTCAATGTAGGTAAGTAAGGATCATACAGGCAATTGAACCCGATTCCTAAAATCCGGGATATTGGATGAATTAATAAGGAGAAAATGAAGGATCAGGAATATTTCGGTGGCGGACTAACGGGTAAAATCCAGACCTGGGATAGATGGATGCTGACTGGAGGGTAACTGAAATATTCAGCAGCTCTGTTATCCAGAGCCACATAAGGGTATGGAAGGGCAATTTTAATTATCTGTTCCAGTAACTGATGCTGAAGTTTGCTATTGGCCATCCGTTTAAAACCTTCAGATAACAGTTCTTCTTTAATGTCGCGTTTGCAATAGAATAATGTGGTTTTAACTTTCTTTACTTCATGTAATACATCGTAGAATCTTCCCTCATGAATAATTTCATGCTTACCGATACGTCTAAACCCGGAATGGTTGTCGGGATCGTCGATACCCAGGACGGTTAGTTTTTTTGGATTGTTCCTGATGTAAGCCATCATTTCCTTCTTCACAAGAAATTTATTTAACTCAAATACGATAAAATATCCCATTGAATTGAAGAGGAAAAGTGCAAGGATAATACAGGCAGTTATTTTTCTCAGGATTACGGACATATTCGGTTACAAAAATACTGAATAATCCCAATATCTTCTACTTTTGCAGCAGAATACAATCCATATGGATCTTTTAAAAATATCTGCCGTATCTTATCTTAATACATTTCCATTTGTTTACGGTCTTCAGCAATCCGGTTTTTTGAAAAATTTCAGATTGGAACTGGATATACCATCAGTATGTGCCGAAAAATTAAAAAACAAAATTGTCGATATCGCTCTGGTACCGGCTGGCGCTTTGCCTGATTTCAAAGCGTTTCACTATATTTCAGATTATTGTATTGGAGCGGTTAGTCCGGTAAAAACTGTCCTGTTGCTTTCAAAGGTTCCCCTTGAAATGATAACAAAAGTTCATCTTGATTTCGATTCCCGGACATCGGTGAGGTTGGTTAAAGTTCTTGCCGGGAATTACTGGCAAATCACACCAGCATGGGAAAATCTAAAAGCGGGAGAGGCTTCCAACCGGTCTTCAGTAGAATCGTTGGTGGCAATCGGTGATAAAACCTTCGAACTCAGGCAACACTTTCCCTATATTTATGATATGGCAGAGGAGTGGATACGGTTCACTGGTTTACCTTTTGTTTTCGCGGTATGGTTATCACGAGAACAATTGGCAGACCGGATCGTCAATACTTTTACACAGGCTTTAACCTTCGGGGTTACGCATAAACGGGAATGTATCGAATATTTCAGGGATAGATTACCGGCATGTGACGATTGCCTGGAATACCTGGAGCATAATATATCCTACTCATTTGATGATCAAAAAAAAGAAGGACTAGCGAGATTTTTGAAGTATCTATAATGATTTATAATTTACGATTTACGATTTACGATTTTGATTTTAGATTATGCAGGACTAATTCTGTTATAAATCGTCCTTCGTCTTTCGTCCCTCGTCTTTCGTCCTTCATTTCTTCACCGGGTATCCGCGTTTCTTGGCCATATCTTCCAGGCGTTTCTGAAATCCCGATTTTTTCACCGTCTTCTTACGATTGGCTTCGATTTGCGCATGGAGTTGTTTTTCGTCGATCGTAGCCCGGATAATATAGATCTGGGCAAAAGTGAGCAGGTTTGCCAACAGGTAGTAATAGCTGAGGCCTGAAGAATAATCGTTAAACCAGACAAGGAACATCACCGGCATCAGATACATCATGGTCTTCATTCCAGGCATCTGTTGTTGCGAAGATCCCATCATCTGATCATTTATTTTAGTATAGATCACACTTGATATCGTCATTAAAAGGGCAAATAAACTAACGTGGTCGCCATACCAGGGGATCGAAAAACCTCCGGGGAATGTCCAGATGGAATCATAGGAAGAAAGGTCTTTCGCCCACAAAAACGCCTGCTGCCGAAGCTCGATGGATGAAGGGAAAAAGCGGAACATGGCAATGAGGATTGGCATCTGAAGAAGCAATGGAATACAGCCCGCCATAGGATTAACACCGGCTTTTTTATACAGGTCCATCGTTGCCTGTTGTTTCTTCATGGCATCGTCCTTTTTTGGAAATTTTTTGCTCAACTCATCGATCTCGGGTTTGAGTACCCTCATTTTGGCTGAGGATTTATATGTTTTAAAGGCGATGGGGAATAACACAATTTTTAAGAGGATGGTCAGGACAAGGATAATAATGCCATAATTCCAGCCCAGATTTCCAAAGAATGTGAATACCGGGATTACTGCATAAATATTGATCCAAGCCATCGGTAAAAAGCTCCATCCAAGGGGGATCTGTTTTTCGAGATCGAGTTTGTATTTTCTGAGCCCATAATAGTTGTTCGGGCCAAAGTACATCGACATGGAAATCTCTTTTGTTTCCTTTGAAGAATAAGGAATTCCGACTTCAGCCAACATCGATTTCACATAATTCCTTTTACCGGGTAATGTCACAGTTTTAATCCGGGGTTCGCTGAAATAATTATCGGCGATAAGGCTGCTCGAGAAAAATTGTTGTTTGAATGAAATCCATTTGATTTTTTCATTCTTGAGATATTTTTCTTCATCTTTTGTTTCGGAGAGGTAGTCAACTTTATCTTCTATGTACTGAAAATATATAGTGGAAGTCATGTGCTCCATTTTCAGGCTTTTCTCAAGTTGCTTAAGATTATCGTTCCAGTTAAGTACAAGGTATTTGGTCGACGGATCGATCACATCTTCCATCCCTTCAAATTTGATCTGGTACCGCAACTTATATTCATTTCCACGGATGGTATAAAGGAATTCGATAAACTTTTTCGGGTTGAAGCCGGTAGCGGTATCTGAAACAAAAACCCGCATTCCGAATTGGATGGAATCTTTTCCGGTGACTTTAACGGACGATTTTCCACGGTTTTCCCGATTGGGCCAATAGGGTTGAAAATAAAGCCGGTCGGTATTGATGATCCGGTTATTGGCAAAGAATGACAATCCAAAATGGAGTGAATCTTTATCCATCAGGATAAGCGGGCGTTTATCCCAGGTCAGGAATTTCTTCAGCTCAACCTGTGCTATTTTTCCACCCAGAGAGGCGAACTTCAGACGAAAATAATCGTTTTCGACAGAATATGATGTATCCTTTCCGGCAGCTGCATTGGCAAATAAACCCAGTTCATCTTTCAGGGCCATCCGGAGAAGGGTTAACGAATCAAAGTTTTTACCGGAAGCTACGATTTTTTCTTTCTCTTTTGCAGCGTCGAGAGCCCGGGCACGGGCCATGGTTCTTATGGTTGAATCACGTCTTGCCTGGTTGGCAAGCCACAATGAGTCGGATTTCCGCTTTTGCTGGATAATTTGCTCCTGCGAGGGACTCACCAGATAGCTGTATGCAATGAAGATCCCGAAAATAAGGACAAGTCCAATGATGGTGTTTTTGTTCATAAGAGATATTGGGAAAACGCGTGCAAAGGTATAAAAATGTCTTTATCTACCCGCAAAATCCTTTGCTGCTTTGACAAAACTGACAAACAGCGGATGGGGACGGGCGACGGTACTTTTAAATTCGGGGTGGAACTGAACGCCAAAAAACCAGGGATGGCCTTCCAGTTCAATGATTTCAATAAGATTATCTTTTTCATTTACGCCAACCGGTATCATACCGGCCTGACGATAAACTTCCAGGTAATCATTATTAAATTCGAACCGGTGCCTGTGACGCTCCAAAATATTTTCGGTTTTATAGATATCCATTATTCTGGTACCGGCTTTAAGTTTGCATGGGTATGAGCCAAGGCGCATCGTTCCGCCCATGCCGGAGATCTTTTTTTGTATCTCCATCATATCGATTACCGGATGGGTAGTTGATTTATTAAATTCTGTGGAGTGGGCATCAGTAAATCCAAGTACATTCCGTCCGAACTCAATTACGGCACATTGCATACCAAGACAGATACCGAAGAACGGGATTTTATGTTCACGTACATACCGTATAGCAGTGATTTTTCCCTCGATACCTCGTTCACCGAAACCCGGAGCAACAAGGACTCCATCAAGGTTGCCAAGCTTCTCCGCAACATTCGATTCGTTGATGAACTCGGAATGGAATGATTGCACTTTCACCCTCACGCCATTGGAGGTTCCGGCATGAATGAACGATTCATTGATCGATTTATAAGCATCTTTTAATTCCACATATTTTCCGACCAGTCCGATATTAACTTCCCCGGCCGGATGTTTCATGGCATATAAAAACTGCTCCCAATCGGTAAGGTCGGGCTGTGAATCGATTGGTAACTGGGTTTTCTGGAGGATTTCCAGGTCAAGGTTTTCCTTCCGCATCAGCATGGGGACATCATAAATGGATTCCACGTCGATGCATTCAATGACCGAGGAGGGCGAAACGTTACAGAAGAGGGCTATTTTATTCCGGATCCCTTCGGAGAGGTGTTTCTCGGTACGGCATACAATGATGTCAGGCTGAACTCCGGATTCCAGTAAAGTTTTCACCGAATGTTGGGTGGGTTTTGTTTTCAATTCTCCGGCAGCAGCAAGATATGGAACCAGAGTAAGATGGACTACAACGCAATTAAAGCCCAATTCCCAGCGGAGCTGACGAACGGCTTCAATAAAGGGAAGTGATTCGATGTCGCCGACTGTTCCACCAATTTCGGTGATAATAAAGTCGTAATGAATTCGGTGTGCCAGCAATTTAATGCGGTATTTTATTTCATCGGTAATATGCGGAATAACCTGAACTGTTTCGCCAAGGTATTCGCCCATCCGTTCTTTGGTGATCACCGATTGATAGATGACGCCGGTAGTCACGTTATTGGCCTGGGAGGTCGGGACATTCGAAAACCTTTCATAATGCCCAAGGTCCAGATCGGTTTCGGCGCCATCGTCGGTAACAAAACATTCCCCATGTTCATAAGGATTAAGGGTGCCGGGGTCAATATTGATATAGGGATCGAGCTTCTGTATGGTCACTGAAAAGCCGCGGGCAACCAGTAGTTTGGCAATAGAAGAAGAGATGATTCCCTTACCCAATGATGAGGTAACACCTCCGGTAACGAAAATGTATTTTGTAGTCGACATGAAAAATAAAATTGATGGTCTTAACCGTTACAAAAGTACATGATTTATTTAAGACCCGGAAGATTTGGTCAATTCGACCAATGATTTTTGTCTTCTCATTTTAATGCTTAATTTTGCAGTCTTATTTGGTTTAACAAACAAAATCATAAAATAAATACAAAATGGGAACAATCAAAGTTGGGATTAACGGATTCGGACGCATCGGGCGTCTTACCTACCGTGCCTTGTTAATGAAAAATAACATTGAGGTCATTGCCATCAATGATCTTACTGATGCTAAAACACTTGCACATCTCTTAAAATATGACTCCGTCCATGGACGGTTTCCGGGTGAAGTTACCGTAGAAGGAGAATTTCTGGTGATCAACGGGAAAAAAATTAAGGTGATGGCCGAGAAAGACCCTGCCAACCTGCCCTGGAGCACCCTGGGCGTTGAAATTGTACTTGAGTGTACAGGAATTTTCCGCAACCGTGAAAAGATGAGCAAACATCTTACTGCCGGTGCGAAGAAAGTATTGCTTTCCGTTCCCTCTGATAACGCGTCTGATGTTGATGCAACCATCGTAATTGGAGTAAACGATAATACCCTCACACGAGACATGAAGCTTATCTCCAACGCTTCCTGCACGACCAACTGTTTAGCCCCGGTTGCCAAGGTATTGAATGACAGTTTCGGGATCAAACGCGGGCTGATGAATACCATTCACAGTTACACCAACGACCAGATCATTCTCGACGCGCCGCATAAGGATTTGCGCCGGGCCCGCGCCGCAGCCGTTTCCATCATTCCGACAAAAACCGGTGCTGCCAAAGCCATCGGATTGGTTATCCCGGAACTGGAAGGAAAAATGGATGGTTTCGCCGTTCGCGTCCCGACCCCTGACGGATCACTTGTAGATCTGACCTGTGAACTCTCCCGGGCGGTAACAAATGATGAAATCAATACCGCGATGAAAGCAGCTGCCAACGGGCCCATGAAGGGTATTCTCGAATTCCTCGATGAACCCCTGGTAAGTTGCGACATTATTGGAAATTCACATTCTTCTATTTTCGACTCCGGATTGACCAAAATTCTTGGCGGAAACATGGTTAAAGTGATCGCCTGGTACGATAATGAATATGGTTATTCGTGTCGCCTTGCCGATCTTGTTGAAAAAATGGCATAACCTGAATAACATTCCCGCACCGGCGGAATTTTAAAAAATTGGGCTGTTTCTGGTATCAGGGACAGCCTTTTTTATCTATTTTTATTTACCACCCCGGAAGAATAAAACATAACTGGCCGGATATAAACATACGATGGTTCGATCCTAAGTTTTTCCTGATTATTTGGTTTTTCAGTAGTAATTCGAATGGCGTCATTTCTTTGCTCGGACCTGATATTCCGGTCGGGATATTTACACCACAGGAAGCAAGCAAAGGATTGGCTGCCTTTCCGAATCCTGCCGGAGAAAATATTTATATCGGTTTTAACGATACCGGAAATTCTAAAAATTCCGATATTTCACTTGAAATCCTCAACCTCAGCGGCCAAATCCTTTTCCATAAAAAATTTATTTCGGTGTCAACACCCTTATTTGTCGACATTAGTGATTTCTCTACCGGGATGTATTTTATCAAATTGAATACAGGGCAGCAGATAATAACCGGTAAATTTATCAAGCGGTAAATAATTCTTTGCAAAGCCCTGGGCAGACATGTTCAATTCATATATTATTGACCATTTGGATGATCTGAAATTCAAAGCGCTTAAAGAGATCAACCTGATACTCAAACCGAAAGGCAGGATGCTGATGATCGTATTTACTCCCAACCGTACCTCCTTTGTGATCCTGAATGTATTATCATTTTTGCTTACCTCAAAAAAGCAATGGAGGAAACTTTTCCATAAAACAAACTTCCGGTTGATTGAAGAAGGTGAAGTTAACGGGGGTACCTGTTTTTTAATTGAGAAATAATATCATTCCGGGAACGTTCGTTGGAAAAACGGTAACATTGTCCTCTAAATTTCAAAAGTCGGATAAACCATGTATCAAATATTTATCGGAAGTCTTGTTTTAAGTACCATTCATGCCTTAATCCCGAACCACTGGTTACCTTTAATTGCAGTAGGGAGAACAGAGAAATGGACCCGGAATCAAACCTTGTGGGCAGCCGTTATTACTGGTTTTGCTCATACAATGAGTACCATTCTTATCGGGATAATAGTCGGTTTAATTGGTTATAAGCTTGCCTCAAGATATTCGACAATTTCAGAAACCATAGCCCCGGCAATACTGATCGGGTTAGGGTTGATTTATATTATCCATGATCTTCGCAGTCTCCACCTCCATACTCATGAAGCGGAACCTGTGGTAACCGAACCGGGTAAATTAAAATCCAGATGGATTGCAATACTCACTTCATTGAGCATCGCCATGTTCCTTACCCCATGCATCGAAATCGAAGCTTATTACTTCCAGGCGGGCACCATTGGCTGGATTGGGATTTTCATAGTGTCGGCAGTATACCTGATGATTACAGTAGCGGTCATGCTTACCTTGGTTTACCTGGGGATAAAAGGAGCCAACACGTTCAAATCCGACTTTCTTGAGCATCATGAAAAAGGTATAACTGGTGCCGTGTTGGTTGCCTTGGGCATTCTTGCCTTACTGGTGAAATTTTAATATGATCCTTCATCCAAAAATCATTTGCTTTATGGGCCTTTGATGCCGGTTACCAGGTCGCCTCCCTCACCATTACCGGTGCTATTCTGGGTTTGTGGAAATAGTCTGACAGTGAAAAGCTTCACATTCAGGACTCATAATTTATTCTGACAGTCTGTTTCAGATCCGGGTGAAGACTGAGCGCCACCGGGCAGTTTCGGGTTGTGAACTCAATGAGTCTTCTTTGTTGTTCCGTATAATGGTCATGCGGGAATGTCAGTTCAACAACAATCTCGGCGATCCGCCTCGGGTTGTCAGCCATAATCTTGGTGATCAATATTCGGGTGCCGTCAATATCGAATTCCTGGCTCTGGGCTGCAATACCGAGAATGGTAATCATACAGGTTCCAAATGCAGTGGCAACAAGGTCGGTTGGTGAAAAGAACTCTCCTCGGCCATGGTTGTCGACAGGAGCATCGGTCATAAGTTTTGTTCCCGATTTCAGGTGGGTGGATTCCGTCCGGACCTGCCCGATATAAATTGTTTCAACAGTTGCCATAATAGGTTTAATAATATGTTAATTATGAAAATGTCTGTTTTGTTTTTAAAATTAGGGCTTTTCCTAGGAATGATGATCGGGAATTAAAAATTATTGTTTTCATCGTTATTCTCCCTGTTTGATTCGCTCAACACCTTGAGTTCAGCGAGTTTCCTTTTCCCATAGCTCAGTTTCGTGATCAGCACGAACAACACCGGGACAATAAAAATGCCAATGGAGGTTGCGGCAAGCATCCCACCAAAGACATTCCACCCGATGGTTTGCCGGGCAATTGCCCCGGCTCCGCTGGAGAACACCAGAGGTGTCACACCAAAGATAAAGGCGAAAGAGGTCATCAGGATCGGTCGTAACCTTAATTTCACCGCCTCGATCGTGGCATCTATGAGATCGATACCCTTGTCAACCCTCACTTTGGCAAACTCTACAATAAGGATGGAATTCTTTGCTGCAAGTCCGATCAGGGTGATAAAGCCGATTTGAGCGTAAACATTGTCGGAAAGCGACGGAGTAAAAGTCAGCGCAAGTATTCCACCAAATACACCCAGAGGAACGGCAAGTAAGATGGAAAAGGGCACCGACCAGCTTTCGTACAGTACCGACAGGAACAAAAAAACAAATACGATCGACAACAAAAAAATGTATTTGGTGGTTGATCCCGCATCAATTTCCTCACGACTCAATCCTGAAAATTCGTATCCGTAACCTGCAGGAAGCACCCTATCCGCCACTTCCTTAAGAGCTTCAATAGCCTGGCCCGAACTGAATCCCGGTTTTGCATCTCCATTGAACTCTGCGGTCCTGTAAAGATTAAAGTGGGAGAGCAGCGCAGCGCTTTCATTGACATTGTAAGAGATCAGGGTACTTAGAGGTAGCATGTTCCCCTGACTGTTCCTGACATAATATCGCCCCAGGGCGATGATATCGTTACGATAGAAAGTGTCGGCCTGGGCCACAACCCGGAAGTTTCTGTTATAAAGCGTAAAGTCGTTAACATAGGCGCTGCCCAGGAAGGTTTGCAGGGTGGTGAATACCTCTGTTAGATTTACACCGAGCTTTTCACACTTCTGACGGTCAACCGTTACCTGGTAGCCCGGTGTACGTGCATTGAAAAAAGTGAAGGCACGGGCAATCTCCGGCCTCTTATTCACTTCCTTCATGAAATTGAAGACCACCCGTTCGAATGTCTTGATATCATCGTTGCTCTCCCGTTGCTGAAGCTCAAAAGTGAAACCGGCTGTTGATCCCAATCCGGGTATGGCCGGTGGAGGTATGATGATTATGTTTGCCTCTTTTATGACCGCAAACTCCTTCTGCATCCTCCTCATGATCGCATTCAATTGCAACGTTTTGCTTTTTCGCTGATCCCAGGGAATAAGCTGACAAAATATCGTTCCGTTGTTCGACTTTGTTGAAAAGGTTACCACATTCAGTCCGGCAAGGGCAGCAAAATGGCCGACTCCCGGAATCTCTCCAAGAATCTTCATCATCTTATTAAGGGTTTCGACGGTCCGGGTGGTCGACGAAGATTCGGGAAGTTCAAAAGTGATGTAAACACGACCTTCATCTTCCACCGGAATGAATGCTGTGGGTTTTTTCAATAACAGGAAATAGGTCCCCACCATGAGACACATCAGGAATATCACCACATACCGAGTATTATTGATACCCTTCATTACACCCCTGGAATATCGTTCGGTGGTCCGGCTGAACCAGCTGTTAAATACAAAAAACAAGTGATTTAGACCTTGCGAATCTTCCGTGATATTCCTCGGTTTTAATAGCAGGGAACTCAGTGCAGGGGTGAGGGAGAGCGCCACAAAAGCCGAGATCAGTACCGATATGGCAATGGTAATGGCGAACTGCTGGTACAACCTACCTACGATTCCCGGGATAAATCCTACCGGTATGAAAACCGAGGCAAGTACCAGGGCAATGGCGATCACAGGACCGGAAATATCCTCCATCGCTTTCCTGGCTGCCTCCCTGGCAGTGAGATGATGATCGTCAATATAATGCTGAATGGCTTCCACCACGATGATCGCATCATCCACCACAATCCCGATGGCAAGCACAAACCCGAACAATGTAAGTTTGTTGATGGTGAAACCAAGCGGTGTAAAAAAAATGAAAGTGCCGATGATGGATACAGGAATAGCTAAAAACGGGATCACTGTTGCACGCCAGTTCTGGAGAAAAAAGAAAACTACCAGCATTACTAAACCAAGGGCAATCAACAATGTAACGATAACCTCTTCAACCGACACTTTAACAACTGAAACCGCTTCAAAGGGAACCATGTATGAAACATCCGGAGGGAATGATCTGCTCAGTTGATCCATCATCCGGTATACCCCGTTGGCGGTTTCCAGGGCATTGCTGCCGGGAGTCTGGAAGACCAGGAGATAGGATGCCCGCTTCCCGTCGACAAAGGATACCCCTGAATAATTGAATTTTCCCAGTTCCACCCTTGCGATATCCTTCAGATAAACCAACGAGCCATTAACGGGATCGGTCTTGACAATGATATTACTGAATTCATCTGGTTTGCTCAGTCTTCCGTTCAGAAATGCCGTATATTCCAACGCCTGTCCGGCCGGTTGGGGAGGAGCTCCGACAGAGCCGGCAGCAACCTGGACATTCTGTGATTGTATGGCTTTAATGACATCGCTGGCAGTAAGGCCGAACCCGGCCATCTCGTTGGGTTGCAGCCAAATACGCATGCTGAAATCATCCGCTCTGGTGAAAATGTCGCCAACACCCTTTACCCTTAGCAGTGCATCCTTAATGAAAATATTGCTGTAATTGTCGAGAAATTCGATATTATGCATCCCCTTCGGAGAATACATGGCCACAAGCATCAGGATGCTCGGGTTTCTCTTTCTTACCGTCAATCCCAACCGTTTTACTTCATCAGGAAGAATGGGTGTTGCCACATTCACCCGGTTCTGTACATCGGTAGCGGCAATATCGACATTCGTTCCTATATGAAAAAAAACATTCATCGTCATCCGGCCATCGTTGGTACTGTTGCTCTGGAGGTACTCCATCCCCGCAACCCCGTTGACCTGTGATTCCAAAGGTATCGTAACGGTTTGTTCAACGGTACTGGCATCCGCACCGATGAACTGACCGCTGACCTGAACCACCGGTGGGGTGATCTCAGGATACTGACTTACCGGAAGAAAAAAAATCGAAATGGTTCCTAACATGACGAGGACGATGGAAATGACCATCGCCGCTATCGGTCTTTTGATAAAAATATCGGCTATCATTATTTTATTTCGTTTCCACGATCAATATTTCAACGAATAATTTACTTTTCCCTGGGGTGGTTCAATGTTTATCGAGGTACCGTCGACTAACTTACCGATCCCATCAGCTACAATAACATCCCCCTGCTTAAGCCCGTCCTGGATGATGACACCGTCGCCGACTCTCGGACCTAGAACGACTTTCACCTCGTTGACTTTATTTGCAGAAGCAAGAAATACGAAATATTCACCCATTTGCTCCAGCACAGCCTTGAAAGGGATCTTGAACTGCAATCCTTCCGATTCATGGATTACCCTGACTTCACAGTCCATTCCCGGCCTCAGATTATGGTCTCTGTTTGCGAACAGGAGCCGGATCTTGATCGTACCTGTTTGCGGGTCAACAGCCCGGTCGATGATCCCGATCGTACCGTTGGAGGAAAACAAGCTATTATCTGGCAACATCAATCTGAAGATGGAATCCCCTGAAGCCGGTTTCATCGCTTTCAACTTACTGAACCGGTTAAGTTCTGTCTGATCGATCACAAAATCCACTCCCATAGGATCATCGGAAGATATAGTATTGAGCAGTGTCTGACCCGGAGAAATCAAATCTCCCATCTTTACCTGGGATATTCCGATCGTACCGTCGAAAGGTGCCGTGATCAGGGAATATTCAAGGTTTGTTTTGGCTTTCTCCTGTTCTTCGGTAGCCACTGAAACCTGTGATTTGGCATTGGCAAGATCGGTAAGTGCATAATCATATCGCTGACGGGCTATGGCTTCCTGTTTGTTAAGCGCACTATAACGGTCGACATCCCGTTGAACCTTTTCGAGGTTTGCATGGGCAATTTTTAGATTCTCGTTCGCCTCCTTGAAAGCTGCTTCATACAGCCGGCGGTCGATCTCATAAAGCTTTTGACCCTTACTGACCCGCGATCCTTCGGTAAAAAAAATATCGGTGATATACCCGGTAACTTCTCCGCGAAGTCCCACCTCTTTCAAAGCTGTTAAGGTGCAAGGATACGAATCATAGTAAACGACCTTTTCAGGTTCAACTTTGTAGATGGTAACCGGAACGGGAGGAGGATCCTGCAATTTATTTCTTCCCGATTCACTGCAGGATGGCAGGATAAACATCATACCCAGTGAAATTATAACGGAGATCTCATGAATCATATTAACCGGTTTTGTAAGTTAATTAATTGCAATATCACCCATGGCAGCATTCAGATCAAGTTTGGCAGAAAGCACCTGGAACAGGGTACTGAGATAATTCAGTTTAGCGCTGCGAAGATCAGTCTCCGCAACGATCACATCAAGATATGTCTTGACTCCCTGGGTATATTGAAGTATTACACTGTTGAATACGTCCTGGGCAATGGCGATGTTGGTTTTGGTGATCTCCAGTGCATACAGGTTACTTTTATAGCTGGCAAGTGCCTGTGAATATTCCGTGTTGATCTGGCTTTTCAGGTAATCCTGGCCGAGTTTCAACCGCTGATATTGGAGGTGGGCCTTCCTCAGGTTCTGCAGTCTTCTGTCCCCCTGGAAAATGGGCAATGTAAGCTTCAGTCCGATAAGTGAATTCGGGAAATTGATATTATAAAGAGGAGAGAAACTATTGTTTGCGAAATTTAGATTATAGTCATAAAAAGCGGACAAGGCAGGCATGAACGACCACCGGTAATACCCGACCTCGGCATTCTGCAAATGAAGGTCGGTCTGCATCAGTTGGTATTCGATCCTTTTGTCGTAACTGAGTGTTTCAATCGTATCGGCGCTTATGTTTTTTTCAAATGAAGAAGAATCATAGGAGATAATAAGGCGTTTCTCAGGAGGGAGTCCCATGGTTTGCTTAAGAAACGAATATTTTCCCTTGATCGCCTCCTCGGTATTTCTCTTCTGTGCTTTAGCATTGTTCACTGAAATCATCGCCTGTTGGTAATCAATTTTGTCAGTCAAACCGTTCTGATAGAGATGGTATGCATCGTTGTAAGTTCTTTCCAGGCGCAGGATCTCATCATTCCACAGGTCCAGCTGCTCAAGCGTCAGCATCACATCGTAAAAGGATTTACTGACATTGACAACAGTGTTAATCTCCGAACTTTCTGTGTTCTGGCGAGCCCGTTGACGGAGATCGCGGACCGTCTTACTTGCAAAAACAAGATCGGTGGAATATAATGATTGGTTTGCCGAAAACTGGGCCGAGGAGGTATTGAAAAGCCCGGTTGTTACTTCCACTTCCGGCCCTGCCGGATCGTTAAGGTTAGGAAAAAACGAAGTCGGAAGCTGCAGGTAATGCTGAAGACCGGCATCCAGGCTTAATTGGGGGAACCATCCTGAGAGGGAAATGGCAATATCTCTGTTGTTGATATCTTCATCCAGTCTAGACTGCCTGACTAGCGGTTGATTCTTTAGGGCATAATCAATGCATTGCTGTAAGGTAAGTGTGGACGAATATTCGTTTGAAGTTGTCTGTCCATTGCCAGGAATAACGCAATAAAGGAAAAGGGTAAAATAAACAACCGACCAACTATTCCGGAAAAAATCAAACGCTTTCATAACTTTCTTTCACCTGTTAACCTGTCCTCCGGGAACAGGTGTTAAACCACTTTATGAATTAAGCCTGTATATAAACACTCCTCACTTGTCCAGGGAAGTTTATATAGACTTATTCCAAATAACGAAAAAATCAAACAAAATTATGTGGTTGTTAAAAATTAACTTTTTGTTAACAAAAAAAGTTGTCTGAGAAAAAGAGAAGGTGAATTTCTTTCACCAGTATATTACCGGGTCATTAAAAAGTTTAATGGATTTGGGTATTGAATTGAGGTTAATGATAACTTTGTTTCAATATGCAATAAACAACTCAGGATGAAAACCATAATGATCTTGTTGATTTTGCTTCCGGGCATGTTTGTATCTTTTAATTCAAAACTGTTTGCGCAGGGAATGGACGCCGGACAACCTGGCATCACAACTTCCTTGGCATATGATCCATGTAAAAATTATTCGGTATACAGTGGAAGTGATCTGGGTGTAAATTATTCCAAATCGGAAACCATCTTGAAAATATGGTCTCCTCCGGCGCAGGAGATGAAGCTGAGATTGTACAAGACTTCATCAGGAAATGACATGATGGAAGAGATCAGTTGCCGAAAGGATGCTGATGGGGTGTGGAAAGCAAAATTAAAGGGTGACAGAAAGAATATCTACTATACTTTCCAGTCAAAAATCAAAGGGAAATGGAATGATGAAAACCCTGACCCCTATGCCCGGGCCGTTGGCGTAAATGGAAAACGAGGACAGATCGTTGATTTGAATGAAACAAACCCATCAGGTTGGGAGAACGATCAATCGCCTGTTCTGAAAAACCACACGGATGTGATCCTGTATGAACTTCATATCCGGGATCTGACTGTGGCGCCCAATTCCGGTATAAAAAATAAAGGAAAATTTCTGGGACTGACCGAATCCGGGACCAAAAACAGTCAGGAACAAAGCACAGGAATTGATCACATCGCAGAAATGGGCGTCACGCATGTACATTTGTTGCCATCCTTCGATTTTTGCAGCGTTGATGAGTCAAAATTGAATGTTCCTCAGTTTAACTGGGGTTATGATCCTCAAAACTATAACACACCGGAAGGTTCCTACTCAACTGATCCGGAAGACGGGAAGGTCCGTATTCTGGAATTCAAGAAAATGGTTCAGTCCCTGCATCAGAAAGGACTCCGTGTTGTGATGGACGTGCTTTACAACCATACTGGCCGGACACACAACTCAAATTTTGACCAACTGGTCCCGGGTTATTATTACCGGGAATGGGAAAAAGATGGGAAATATAGCAATGCTTCTGGTTGTGGCAATGAGACCGCTTCCGATCGTACCATGTACCGTAAGTTCATCATCGAGTCGGTGACTTACTGGGTCAGGGAGTACCATGTTGACGGATTTCGTTTTGATCTGATGGCCATTCATGATATGGAAACCATGAACCAGGTGGCTGCGACGCTTCAGGCTATCGATCCTTCCATCATCGTTTATGGTGAAGGGTGGACGGCCGGAGATTCTCCATTACCCGACAAATACAGGGCTTTGAAAAAGAACGCAAAAAAAATGAATGGTGTGGCGGTCTTCAGCGATGATATCCGCGATGGGATTAAAGGAAGTGTATTTGACGGAAAGAGTACGGGTTTTGCCAGTGGCAACAAAGAGATGGCCGAGTCCGTTAAATTTGGCATCGTTGCAGCGGGTGTACATCCTCAAATAGATTATACCAAAGTCAACTACTCAAAAGAACCCTATACGAAAAATCCTGATGAGGTCATCAATTATGTTTCATGTCACGACAATAATACCTTATATGACAAATTAAAGATCTCCCGTCCGGATGCTTCGGAAGAGGATATAACTAAGATGGATAAACTGGCCAATACCATCGTGCTGACATCACAGGGGATCCCTTTTTTACAAGCCGGGGTTGAGATGAAAAGAACCAAAAGGGGAGTGGACAACTCATTCAACAAACCGGATTCAGTAAACCAGATCAACTGGGATTGGAAATACGAGAACAGGGAATTGGTTGATTATTATAAAGCGCTAATTGCCTTGCGTAAAGCGCATCCCGCTTTCAGAATGCCAACCAATGAAATAGTTCAGAAGAATTTGGTTTTTTTACCGACGAATGACCCGCAACTTATAGCTTATCAATTGAAAGATCATGCAAATAAGGATAGCTGGCAACAGATCCTTGTGATTTTTAATGGGTCTGGCATTGACAAAAATTTTGATTTACCTAAAGGAATCTGGATAACAGTCCTGCAAAACTATCAATTCAGAACTGAAGAACAACCCCATTCAGTTTCAGTTACTGTAGCGCCATATTCCACCATGATTTTGTACCAGGAATAAGCATAAAGTTATCACAATGAAGAATAGGTTCATCCAAACCGGATTTAAGGCAATGATACATCCAAATTATATCACCATGAAACCGTCTTATTTATTTGGAATAATGGCCCTGTTAATCTGGGCATGTTCCTCAGTCAAACCAACAGCGAAAACCTCGGCTTCCCTGATTAAAAACAGCCAGGACAGCACCGAATACGATATTGTGATCCTCGACCCCCAGTTCGATCAATGGTACCTTACCAATTATAATCCTGCAAAAGACTTTTCCCTTGATTATTACCGGAGCAAGAACCTGATAGCAGTAGCAAATTGGAACAATTATTACCGCTCTGGGAGGTATACCCGGGAAATTGATTCTTCCATAGACTACCAGCCCAATATTGATTACGGGATAGAAGTGAACCGTAAACTCTTCTGGTATTTTAAATACCTTGAAGACAATTACAGGATTCGACTCCTTTGGTGATCAGCTGATTTAATATATCACCGAAAAGCACAATTTTATTGGACTTTGGGTGAATTATCCGGGTTTGGGTATATGATCGTGTTTAGCCGGTTACTTTCCGATACAAAATCTACTGAAGATGGTCCCCAGAATTTCATCCGTAGTGATTTCTCCGGTGATTTCACCAAGATGGTATAACGCTTTCCGGATATCGGTTGTAAGTAAATCGGGAGAAATTTTCATTTGTAATCCATCATCCACTGAGATAATTGCTGAAAGCGCATTCTGAAGTGCCTCAAAATGACGAGTGTTCGAGACAATGGTACGGTCAGATATATCTGCATTTTGAACCACTTTTTGAAGGCTGTCGGCGATGAGGTGAATATTTTCTCTTCGCTTACCGGAGACAAAGATGGTCTCATATTCAACAAAATTCTTAAATCCCTTAGGCAATTCCTGTAACTTATCCGTTTTATTTCCGATAAGGATGAGGTGTTTTGATTTATCGGTAGCCAATTCTTTGAATTCTTCTGTCGCATTCATGACATCCTGGAATGATTGTTCGGTAACATCAAAGACATAAAGAATAATCGTGGCTTCGTGGATTTTTTCCCAGGTTCTTTCAATACCGATTGTTTCAATGGCATCCTCTGCCGCCCTTAATCCGGCAGTATCGATAAACCTGAAATTATATCCGGCAATAATAATCGTGTCTTCAATTGCATCCCGGGTTGTTCCCGGAAATTCCGACACGATGGCTTTTTCTTCGTTGAGAATGGCATTCAGAAGAGTCGATTTCCCGACATTCGGTTTTCCGATAATGGCTACCGGGATCCCGTTTTTTATCACATTCCCGAAGCGGAAAGAATCCACCAATTGTTCCAGTTCTGTACGAATTCGAACCAGCAGATCATAAAGATTTTTCCGGTCGGCGAATTCCAGGTGCTCTTCGCTGAAATCAAGTTCAAGCTCAATCAACGAAGTGAATTCAACGAGTTGCTGCCGCAAGTGCTTGATTTTTCTGGAGAAATTACCCCGCATCTGCCGGATGGCCAATTCGTGAGCTGATCCGGAATGGGAAGCAATCAGATCAGCCACGGCCTCTGCCTGCGATAAGTCAAATTTTCCGTTTATAAATGCCCTCAGGGTAAATTCACCCGGACCCGCGAGTCGTAATCCATGGGTTAACAATAATTCAATTATTTTTTGTTGAATGTAAACGGATCCATGGCATGATATTTCAACCACATCTTCGCCGGTATAGGAATGCGGCACCCTGAAGAGAGATACCAAAACCTCATCGAGGATGGTTGCTCCTGTTCCGATGATCCCATAATGGATAGTGTGCGAGGGTGCGGTTTGAATATCCAGTTTATCATCTGCAGGTTGAAAGATATCCCGGATGACCTGAAAAGCTTTGGTTCCCGAAAGTCTGATCACAGCAATTGCACCGGTTCCGGGAGCTGTGGATAATGCACATATGGTGTCTGAAGTCTGAGGAAATTTCATGAAATAAAAAATTTGGGGACCATTGAACCAACAAAATTATCAAATATTACGGGTTCAATTTAGAAAACAAATTATCTTTGGCATCGCGAATCAAAAAGTAAAAATCGCAAATCGTAAATCAAAAATCGTAAATTGTAATGAGTATTCTTGTCAACCAGGATTCAAAGGTTATTGTTCAAGGGATCACCGGCCATGAAGGGTCATTTCATGCAAGCCAAATGATAGAATATGGTACACAGGTAGTGGGTGGTGTTACTCCCGGAAAAGGAGGAATAATGCATCTTGACCGGCCTGTATTCAATACTGTGGCGGATGCAGTTAAAACAACCGGAGCGGATGTCTCCGTCATCTTTGTTCCTCCGCCACTTGCGGCTGATGCGATCCTTGAGGCTGCAGAAGCAGGAATTAAAGTTATCGTCTGCATAACTGAAGGTATCCCGGTGAAGGACATGATCATGGTAAAAGAATATTTGCGTTGCCACAATATTCGGATGATTGGACCAAATTGCCCGGGCATCATCACGCCTCCCCATACAAAAATAGGGATCATGCCCGGATATATCCATAAGCCCGGAACTATTGGAATTGTCTCGCGTTCAGGAACACTCTCTTATGAAGCTGTTGACCAGATTACGAAGGTCGGACTGGGTCAAAGCACGATGATTGGTATCGGCGGGGATCCGATTCCGGGAACCACCATTGTGGAAGCTGTTCAGTTATTCATGGAGGATAAGGAAACCCAGGGTATCGTGATGATAGGTGAAATCGGGGGTAATATGGAAACCGATGCCGGATACTGGATAAAAAAACACGGAACCAAACCGGTCGTAAGCTTTATTGCCGGAGCAACTGCGCCAAAGGGTCGCACCATGGGTCATGCAGGAGCGATAGTCGGAGGAAAATCAGACACCGCTGAAGCGAAAAAGGAAATTCTCCGGGAATGCGGTGTTATTGTTGTAGATTCCCCGGCAGATCTTGGAACCGCCATGTTCAAGGCCTTGAAAAATGGGAAAAATTAATTCCAACCCCGTTCCTAATTCTTAATTCTTAATTGAACGAGGTGCTGATACGCCCCCAGATCAGGAAGGCTGCCTCTTTCCTTTCCGAGAATATCCAAGGGAACTCCCATCGGTATACCCATCTGAATAACAGGGGAAAGGCTGTCGATCTGATAATCCATTTTCTGGACATCCAAAAAACGCGGATCTTTATTGATCAGACACTGGATATACCGGTTAGGATTGGAGACATTTAAACGGGTCTTCAACAAACCATGATCAAAAGTAAATTGAAAAGGAACTGCGACCACAGAATCCAGCTTTATTTCATCATCATTTGATCCGTAAATGATCACATTACCAAAATAGGCTGAACTTAAAGGATTCGTAATTTTTTGTCCGGCAGTATCAAAACTGTAATTGCTTAAATATATGGAGGGAGATAACCTCACCGAACTGCTCCAGAAATTCCCAATAGTCAACTGGCGGAAATCATATTTCCCTCCAAATTCAACATCCAATGCGGTGCCTCCGCAATTACCTATAACACAATTTGTAGATCGGATTGAAGTACCGTAGGCATATATCCCGTCGTTGGTCATGTTTTGAATGATCGTGTTATCGATTGCAAGCATCGGATTGGAAAGAGTTCCCAGGGAATCAACCGCTAACCCGTAAGATCCGTTCTTAATAATCGCATAATTGATCCCGTGATCCTTGCTTCCTTGTTCAAGGTAGATCCCTTCCCACTGTCCGGGTAAATCTTTATAAAAGAAATCAAGTCTGTCTCCCTGAAATCTGACCGGGTGATCAACAGTCCCCAACACTTTAAGAGTTGACTGAAAGGAGGATGCCATATAAGCATGTTGATGAAAATATATTTTGGTCCCTGGAAGGATTGTGAGTGTTGCATTCGTGTCGATCCGCAGTGATCCATATATAACATGGGCTTTCAGACTGTCCCATATAACATTTCCGGAAATCATGGCTTTGCGATAAAACAATGCATTCTGACCCCAGGTCACCAATTTAACCTGTTGGAGATTTCCATTGGTTTGAAATTCCAACGAATCACTTACAACAAATGGGGTATTATCATTGTTCGGGTCAACCGTAACCCTGATGAAAATAAACAAACTGTCATTGGCCGGAATCTCCAGATCAGTAACATTGATTCCAGGATGACCATCTACATTGATCCTGTAATTGGAATTCATTCCCCCCATCAGCCGGATACCTGATATGAGGATCTTATTATTATGCTGGTTGTAAACGATCAAACGCTTTGTGACTGATCCGACTGTGGGAAAAACCGTATCAAAAAAAACGGTATCTGTTGAGAAAGAGAGCCGTATTTCCGGGTTTGAATCAATTTTATCCCTTTTACGGCACGATAAACAACATAATATACATAATATGAGAGATCCTGATAAAAACAATACGGTTAAAATCGGTAATCGCCGGAGCATGGTAAAATTTTGAGGGCCTAAAGGTAAGAATTATGGACTTTATTTAGACTAACGATAAAAATCCGGAATATTGTAATTTTGCCTGGCAGTTTTTCGATGGTCTTGATATTTCCCGTCCGGATATGATTAAGACATCGCAAAATTTTTTTCTGATTTTTACGTAATTAACTTAACTTTGAACAATCCTGAGGAAAATTATGAGAAATGAGCTATATCAATTTTGATAAAAACCAGTTAGTCAACCTCGAATATTCTTTGAACCGGGAACTTATCCGGTCAAACAGGGCAGGCTCCTATGCCAATTCGACGATCATCAATTGCAATACGAGGAAGTATCATGGGATGCTGATTACCCCGCAACCTGGAGTTGATCATGAAAATCATGTTCTGGTGTCAACCATGGATGAAACAGTGATCCAGATGGAATCGGAGTTTAATCTTGGAATTCATAAATATCCGGGAGGAGTATATAATCCAAAGGGCCATAAGTATATCCGGGATTTCGTTACCGAACCAATCCCAAAACTCACCTATCGCGTAGGTGGAGTGATCCTGACAAAGGAGATGGCATTTATTACCCGTGAAGACAGGATGATCATCAGATATACCCTTGTAGAGGCCCATTCTCCGACCAAAATCAAGATCAAACCCTTCCTTGCATTCCGTAATATTCATACCCTGAGCAAAGAAAATATTTTTGCAGATAAAAAATTTGAAAAGATAACCCAAGGTATAAAGGTCAGGATGTATCAGGGATATACTGACTTGTTTATACAGATTTCGAAAACCAACGAATATACCCACGTACCTGACTGGTATTATAAAATTGAATATCAGGAAGAGATGGAGCGTGGATATGAATATCAGGAGGATCTGTATGTCCCTGGATTTTTTGAATTTGATATTGGGAAAGGAGAGAGTGTGTATGTTGCAGTGGGAACACAGGAGATGAATCCTCTTTCGATGAAAAGGGCCTTTAATGATGAGCTGGAAACGCGGATTCCAAGGAACAATTTTAAGAATTGCCTGATTAATGCTGCCCAACAGTTCATCGTTAAACAGGGAAAAAAGACGGAGATTCTTGCTGGCTTTCCCTGGTTTGGACGGATTGGGAGAAATACATTTGTAGCTTTACCTGGTTTGACCTTGATTCATGGTGACTTCAAAACATGCAAATCGGTCATTGATACCATGATCCAGGAGATGCAAGGCCCTTTCTTTCCAAATATTGGTTCGGGAAATTCTGCAACATACAATGCGGTAGATACACCGTTATGGTTTTTCTGGACTTTACAGCAATATGCAGAATTCACCGGAAGGAAAAAAGAAATCTGGAAAGAGTATGGTAGAAAGATGAAGACCATACTGAATAATTACAGACAGGGCACGGAATTCGGGATTCAGATGGACAAGGATGGTCTTATTACGGCTGGTGTACCCGGAATTCCGCTTACCTGGATGGATGCCTATGTCGATGGAAAACCGGTAACACCCCGTATGGGCAAATGTATAGAGATCAATGCACTTTGGTACAATGCCATATGCTTTAGCATGGAGATTGCCTCCCTTACCGGAGATAAAAAGTTCTGTAAAGATTGGGAATCCATTTCTCTTCTGATCCCCGATTCATTTCTTGAAACATTCTGGAACAAGGAAAAGCGTTACATGGCTGATTATGTTGACGGTGTATATAAAGACTGGGCCGTCAGGCCAAATATGATCCTTGTTGCTTCACTACCCTATAGTCCGGTAAGTGAAGAAATAAGGAAAGAGGTACTCAGTCGTGTAAAACAGGAACTTTTAACTACACGTGGATTAAGGACTTTGACTCCAAAAAGCCCGGTTTTTAAGGGAACGTACTATGGAAATCAATCGGAGAGAGATAGTGCATACCATCAGGGTACGGTACGTCCATGGCTTTTGGGTCATTTTGCTGAAGGGTATCTCCGGATCCATGGAAAAAGCGGGTTATCGATCATCAAAGGAATTTTCCAGGGTTTCGAGGCCGTAATGACAGAACATGGTATCGGCACGATCTCGGAAATTTATGATGGGGATCCTCCCCACACGGCCAGGGGCGCTATATCCTATGCAACATCCGTGGCCGAATTATTGAGAATGACATATTTAATAAACAAATACGAACAACAGGCTTGACTGCAAAATCGTAAATCGTAAAACGTAAACGTAAATTGAAATGCGTGTTTTAATGTTTGGCTGGGAATTTCCCCCACATATAACCGGTGGATTAGGAACCGCTTGTTTTGGATTAACCAAAGGATTGGTTAAACATGGGATCGAGGTAATCTTCGTGGTACCCAAAGCCTTTGGCGACGAGACAAAAGAGGGATTCCGCCTGGTAAGCGCCAGTGATGTCGTCCTTGACTTTCATCAACAACAATACCAGGAATTCTGGCAGAAAGTCCAATATATGGAGATCGGTTCAAACCTTGTTCCTTACCTCGATCCGGAAGAATTTGAACGGATTACGACAAAGGAGGTTTTAGCGGGTAAAGATGTCTCGCAAACCGTGTTTTCCAGAATTTATTCCTTTTCCGGAAAATATGGGCCTAATTTAATGGAAGAAGTTGCCCGGTATGCGCTCGTCGCTTCATCCATTGCTATGAAAAATACATTTGATGTGATCCATGCCCACGACTGGCTTACCTATCCGGCAGGAATTGCAGCCAAGGAGGTCACCGGAAAACCTTTAGTGGTTCACGTTCACGCTACGGAATTCGACAGGTCGGGAGAACATGTCAATCAAAATGTATATGACATTGAACGGAAAGGCATGACTGAAGCGGATCTTGTGATCACTGTAAGCAACCTTACCCGACAAATCGTGATAGAAAAGTATGGGATCGATCCCGAAAAAGTGATTACCGTGCACAATGCGGTTGAACCTACCGATCACCCTGAAATGGAAGGGGTCCAAAAACATGTAAAGGAAAAAATTGTGACCTTTCTTGGACGGGTGACCTATCAGAAAGGCCCGGATTATTTTGTGGAAGCTGCCTATAAAGTGCTTCAGCGTGATTCAAATGTCAGATTCGTGATGGCTGGTTCCGGTGATTTACTTAATCGAATGATCCGCCGTGTAGCACAATTGAAGATTTCAACCAAGTTCCATTTTACCGGATTTCTTGCAGGACCTGAAGTTGACACGATGTTTGCGATGAGCGATGTTTACGTGATGCCATCGGTTTCAGAACCCTTTGGCATTTCCCCACTGGAAGCTATGCGTTCAAACGTACCTGTGGTCATTTCCAAACAATCTGGCGTAGCTGAAGTTCTGAAGCACGCATTAAAAGTCGATTTCTGGGATATCGACGCCCTTGCCGATGCCATTTATGGAATCCTGCACTATGATGCATTACGCAAGATGTTCGGTCGCTATGGTAAAGCAGAAGTCGATAACCTCAAATGGGACAATGCTGCAATAAATGTAATTGAAGTTTATAACAAAGCCGTTTATAAGTGATCATATGAGATCTATATGTTTGTATTTTCAGGTCCATCAGCCATTTCGACTGAGGACTTACCGGTTTTTCAACATCGGACAGGATCATCACTATTACGATGACTATCAAAACCGTCACATTATCCGCCGGGTTGCAGAAAAATCTTATCTGCCCGCCAACAAACTCATGCTGGAACTGATCCGGGAATTTGGTGCAGCATTCCGGGTGAGTTATTCCATCTCGGGAACCGCTTTGGAACAATTGCAAACCCATGTCCCCGACGTCATCAGAAGTTTCCAGTCATTGGCCGAAACCGGACAGGTTGAATTTATTGCTGAAACCTATGCTCATTCCCTGGCATCCCTTCGTAATAAAGAAGAATTTATCCGGCAGGTAGAATTGCATCGGCGGAAAATTGAGGAATTGTTTGGACAGAAACCACTGACCTTCAGGAACACAGAATTAATTTATTCCGATCAAATTGGGGAGATGGTCGCTGAATTAGGCTTTCATACTATCCTTACTGAAGGTGCCAAACATATCCTCGGATGGAAAAGTCCCAATTATATGTATTGCAATACCATTAATCCAAAATTAAAAGTACTTCTCCGGAATTTTCGGCTTAGTGATGATCTGACCTTCCGGTTCTCTAACCAGGACTGGTCTGAATGGCCGCTCACCACTGAAAAATTCGTAAAATGGATGAGTAAAGTCGATAAAAAGGAAGAAGTATTGAATCTCTTCCTCGATTATGAAACAATTGGAGAACATCAATGGAAAGAAACCGGAATCTTTGATTTTTTCAAACATTTGCCATCCGCTGTTTTATCAAAATCGTCATTCAAATTCAGTACTCCGGAAGATCTTTACAATGAACTGCAACCTGTTGCGGCAATTTCCGTACCCCATGCAATTTCCTGGGCCGACGAAGAGCGCGATCTTACAGCTTGGCTGGGCAATGAATTGCAGGATGAAGCCTTCGCGAAACTATATTCATATGAACAAAAACTTCAAAACTGCACCGATCCTGGTTTACAAAAAGACTGGCTTTACCTGCAAACCAGTAATCATTTCTATTACATGTGTACAAAATGGTTCTCAGCAGGTGAGGTTCATAAATACTTTAACCCCTATGGATCACCTTATGAAGCTTTTATCAATTATATGAATGTACTCTCCGATTTCTTCATCAGGGTAGATGAAAATATTGAATTAAAGACTACACGGAAAAAAACATCCGGATCTTTGATAACGGAAAAATCACGGGTTGCAAAGGAAGAAAAAAAGAGTAAAAAAGTTAAAGAGAAAGAAACTTATCGCAAACTTGATTTTGAAGATATTATCACTTTATCGGATAAAAAAGTAAAAGATATCCTGAAAAACGTTGAAATTGAAACCTTGGCATTTGCGATAAAGGGGACCGGGAAAGAGGTTAAATCAAAAATCGAAAAGAATCTTGGCATTAGGGCACTTAAAAAATATAAAGAACTAATTCAAAAAATTAAAGGACTAAAATCCACGGAATTAACAAAGTATAGAAAAAAAATGATAACGGAAATTAATAAAACAGTCAAGTAATATACGAATGAAAGATAAACCATTCATGATTCCTGATTTTCTGTTTGAAACCAGCTGGGAAGTTTGTAACAAAGTAGGTGGTATTCATACAGTTATTTCAACAAAAGCACATATTCTTACAGAACAATATAAAGATAATTATATTCTTTTTGGCCCTGATGTCTGGAAGGAAACACATCAGAATCCGGAGTTTATTGAAGACCGGTTCCTTTATAAATCATGGCATGAGAAAGCGGAAAGCGAAGGATTACGGATCAAACTCGGACGCTGGAATATACCCGGACGACCCGTTGTTGTCCTCATTGATTTTACACCTTATTTTTCGGAAAAGGATAAAATTTTTGCCCA
>JALNZC010000013.1 GCA_023229525.1 Bacteroidales bacterium | reverse complement strand
ATTTTTTTCTCTGCTTTCATAAATTGACTTTTTTACCCTAATTTTGGTCAACCTATTTCAGTCATTGACAGATGCTGGATGCTAGATGCTGGATGCTGGGGACAGATGCTGGATACAAGATTCAGGATGCTGGATGCTGGGGACAGATGCAGGATACAAGATTCAGGATACTGGATGCTGGATGCTGGATGCTGGATACTCGATGCTGGATGCTGGATACTCGATGCTAGATGTTGGATAAAGGAGGGTTGTAAATTCGAACAGCGCCATCTCACCATTTCGCCATCTCACCATCTCACTATCTCACCATTTCGCTACCTCGCTACCTCGCTACCTCGCCATTTCTTATTTCGCTACCTCGCTACCTCGCTACCTCGCCATTTCGCTATCTCATTTATTTCTGGAATGTGAAAAGATTTTTTTCTGGAAAACGATAAGCATTGTCACCCCAGTTGTGATCGACGAATCGGCAATGTTAAACACGGGTCTGAAAAAGGTGAATTCCTCTCCTCCCACCATTGGTATCCATGCAGGATAATGGGTTTCAATGATCGGGAAATATAGCATATCTACTACCTTTCCATGCAAAAATGTTCCATAACCTCCCCCTTTGGGGAACAGGGTAGCAACTTGCATATAGGAACTTTCACTGAAAATCAATCCGTAAAAAGCGCTATCGATAATATTCCCCAGAGCACCGGCGAGGATAAGGGAAATGCATATGATCAAAAGGTTACTGGCTCCTTTCCGGGTTTCCCGGTATAACCACCAACCGATCACGATCACAGCGAAAATACGGAACAGGCTGAGTAGTAATTTCCCGTAATTTCCACCCAGTTTCATACCGAATGCCATACCCTCGTTTTCGGTAAAATGCAGGAAAAACCATTGTCCCAGAATGGCCCGGTTCTCACCCATTAAAAATGTAGTCTTGATCCAGAATTTAAGGATCTGATCCAGAATTAAAATGAGAAGGATGATGAAAACGGCTTTTTTCAAAGACAGATCTTTTGGCTTTCCGTTATTCCATATCCGGTTCCGCTGCACGGGCAACAGGAGCAATAGCCTGAATCCGTTTGGCTTCAATGCTCAAAGTAGCATGGGGTACACTACGTAAACGGTCTTTCGGGATGAGCTTTCCCGTTACCCTGCAGATGCCATAGGTCTTGTTTTCGATCCGTATCAATGCGTTTTCCAGTGATTTAATGAATTTTTCCTGACGGGCAGCGAATTTACTGTTCTCCTCTTTCGAAAAGACTTGGTAACCCTCTTCCAGAATTTTGAAGGTAGGTGAAGTATCGTTGGTATCATGTTCATTGCCCGTGGTATACGATTCCGTCAACATTTTCAGGTCATTCTGTGCCTTTTCCAGTTTGTTCAAGATAATCTGTTTGAATTCATCCAGTTCTTCGTCGGAATAACGGTTCTTTTCCTGTGAAGTCTTTCCTGCTGCTTTTTTCATAGCTCACAAAATTAATTACAATAACTTTAAATAACTTTCAAACGCGTTATAAAACAATAGACGACTTGAATCTGCTTCCTGTCGTCCATTTCTTATACAACCTTCCGGATTGATACATAAGTTCCAATCGTATCGGTCAGTTCAATGGATATTTTTTCTTCTTCCGATAATAAAGTTACGACCTCAAACGATTGAGCCAGTATTTCCGAGCAAATATAGGAAATATTTTGATTCACAGCCTCATCAATATCAGGATGTGAAACGAATTTCACAGAGATCTTATCTGTGACTTCAAACTTTTTCTCTTTCCTCAGGTTCTGGATCCGGTTGATGACTTCACGGGCAATTCCTTCCTGCCAGAGTGCGGGTGTAACCGTAATGTCAAGAGCTACCGTTAGGGATCCCATGTTTGCAACCTGCCAGCCCGGAATGTCTTCTGACAGGATTTCCACGTCATCGGGAACAATTTCTACATTTTGTCCATCTATATTCAAATTCAGCCTACCCTCTTTTTCAAGTACGGAGATTTCCTGTTGTGAAATGGATACGAGGACGGCAGCCAGTTGTTTCATCAGCTTTCCGTAACGCGGCCCGAGCTTCTTGAAGTCGGGCTTTACCTTTTTGACCAGAATTCCGGTAGTATCCGTAATATATTCCAGTGTTTTAACATTGACTTCAGAAAGAATGAGGTTTTTTACAGCATCGATCTGATCTTTCAGATGATCACTCAGTAAGGGGATCAGGATTTTGTTGAGTGGCTGCCGGACGCGCAGGTTTGTTTTCTTTCGGATCGACAGGATCAGGGAAGAGATTTTCTGCGCCAGTTCCATCCGTTCTTCCAGGTCTTTATCTATCAGCATGAGATCGGTCTGCGGGAAAGAAGTCAGGTGAACCGAATCGGCCCGAGACCGTCCGGTAACTGTGTTGAGGTCGATAAAAAGCCGTTCCATGAAGAATGGGGCAATAGGTGAAGCAAGCTGGGTCACTACTTCCAGACAACGGTAAAGGGTTTGGTATGCGGAGATTTTATCCTGCGAATATTCACCTTTCCAAAACCGGCGACGGCAAAGACGAACATACCAGTTACTCAGGTGTTCATCTACGAAATCACTGATGGCACGACCGGCTTTTGTCGGTTCATAATCGGCGTAACATTCATCCGTCAATTTGATCAGGGTGTTCAGTTCCGAAAGTATCCAGCGGTCAATTTCAGGTCTTTCCTGAACGGGAATTTCCGCTTCGGAGAATGTGAATCCATCAATATTTGCATAAAGGGCAAAAAAAGCATAGGTATTGTAAAGTGTTCCGAAGAATTTCCGTCGGATTTCATCAATCCCGTCAAGATCAAACTTCAGGTTGTCCCAAGGTTGGGAATTGGTGATCAGGTACCAGCGGGTAGCATCGGGACCGTATTTACCGATGGTCTCAAACGGATTCACCGCATTACCAAGCCGTTTCGACATTTTATTCCCGTTTTTGTCGAGGACAAGTCCGTTGGACACACAGGTTTTAAAAGAAACATTGTCGAACAGCATTACGGCAATGGCATGCAGAGTAAAAAACCACCCCCGGGTCTGGTCCACCCCTTCGGCAATAAAATCAGCCGGGAAATAACTATCCAGTTTACGGTTCTGCTCAAATGGATAGTGATACTGGGCATAGGGCATCGCCCCCGAATCAAACCACACATCGATCAGGTCCGGTTCACGGTACATGGGTTTGCCATCCTTTGACACCAGGATAATTTCATCCACAAACGGACGGTGCAGGTCAAAGGAGTGATAATTTTCATCCGTCACATCACCTGGTTTATATTTAACCAGGGGATCTGATTTCATCACACCTACCTTAACTGCTTTTTCAATCTCTTCACGAAGATGTGCCACCGATCCGATACAAATCTCTTCCGATCCGTCATCCGTCCGCCAGATCGGCAGCGGTGTCCCCCAGAAGCGGGAACGCGAGAGGTTCCAGTCCACCAGGTTTTCCAGCCAGTTGCCAAACCGGCCGGTTCCGGTCGATTCCGGTTTCCAGTTGATGGTTTTATTCAGCGCGATCATCTGATCCTTATACGCCGTCGTACGGATGAACCAGGAATCGAGCGGGTAATAAAGAATGGGTTTATCGGTACGCCAGCAATGCGGATAGGAGTGTTCGTACTTTTCCGACCGGAAAGCTTTGTTCTCATGCTTCAGCTTAACGATGATATCGATATCCACCGGAGGACACTTTCCGGCTACACAATCGGCATCATATTCAGGTTTTACATAACGGCCCGCAAATTCGCCCATCTGTTCCGTGAATTTTCCCTGCTTGTCGACCAGTGTCAAGGAGCCTAACCCGTATTGCCGGCCCACCCGGAAGTCGTCAGCGCCGAAACTGGGGGCAATATGAACAATACCAGTTCCGTCTTCCGTTGTTACGAAGTCACCAAGGACTACCCGGAAAGGATCTCCGTCTTCCGGTAGTGCATAAGGCATCAGTTGTTCAAATCGCAGATTCTCAAATTCTTTACCGGTATATTCGGCAATCACCTGATAAGGGATGTTTTTATCCCCTTCATGGTAATTTTCAAGCTCCAGTTGCGCATTTTTTTCCGGGAAATACTGGTGCAAAAGCTCTTTTGCAAGAACTACGGTTTGCTCGGTAAAAGTGTAAGGATTAAACGTCCGGACCAAGACGTACACAATTTCCTTACCCATGGCCAGTCCTGTGTTTGATGGAAGGGTCCAGGGAGTAGTTGTCCAGGCAAGAAAGTAAAGTTCACCGAAAATTTCTTTGTAAAGGAATTCCGATTCTTTGTTGCGTATAACTTTAAACTGTGCAACTACTGTGTTGTCCTTCACCATTTTATAAGTTCCGGGCTGATTCAGTTCGTGCGTGCTAAGCCCCGTTCCGGCAGCCGGCGAATAAGGTTGAATGGTGTATCCTTTGTATATCAGTCCCTTTTCATACAGTTTGCTCAGCAGGTACCATACGCTTTCAATGTATTTGTTTTCGTATGTAATATAAGGATCATCGAGATTAAGCCAGTAACCCATCTTTATGGTGAGGTCATCCCAAAGATCCTTGTATTTCATCACCTCGGTACGGCATTCCTTGTTGTAATCGGCAATGGAAATCTTCTTACCGATATCTTCCTTGGTGATACCCAATTTCTTTTCAACACCAATTTCTATGGGCAGTCCATGGGTATCCCAGCCGGCCTTGCGGCTTACATAGAACCCCTTCATTGTCTTATACCGGCAGAAGATATCTTTGATGGCTCTGGCCATGACATGGTGAATGCCAGGGATACCGTTGGCCGAAGGAGGACCTTCATAAAACACGAATGGCGGCTTGCCTTCCGTGAGCTTCAAACTCTTTTCAAACGTGCCATGGTCCTGCCAGTAGGATTGGATTTCATCTCCGATTCGGGTAAGGTCCAGGTGCTTATATTCCGGGTATTTCACTTTCATCTTCTTGAAAAGGAGTGCAAAAGTAAGAAATATTCTTGTAATTAACAGGAATAGGATACTGAATGTTTGATTCAGGATTCAGGATGCAGGATTCAGGATGCAGGATTCAGGATGCAGGATTCAGGATGCAGGATTCAGGATACAAGATGCTGGATACAAGATACAAGATACTGGATACAGGATGCTGAACCCGAGATGCTGAATGATAGTTACCTGCAAGGCAGGGATCTTACATCCTGGATCTTGCATCCTGCATCCTGTATCTCTTTTCACCCCTACCCGCTTAAACCGAGGGTTCTTCCGGGATGATGATCCAGGCGATGATATAACCCAGGAAACCGACGCCCCCGGCAAAAAAGAGGATTACCCATACAAGGCGCATCAGCACCGGGTCGAGGTTGAAATAATTTCCCATTCCGCCACAAACTCCGGCGAGCATGCGGTCTTTTTTAGAGCGATATAATCTCTTGATCTCTGATGTTGTCATGATTAAATGTTTTTCTGGTTAGATAATGGATATCTTTCAAAGTTACAATTTTAATACATTCGCAGATCTAAAATCGTAATTCTAAATTGTGACAACCGGATACCTGGGCAGGGCCGGTTTCGGAATTCTGATCCGGGTGGAGCAGGGTACTCTGATTCCCAGCCTAAACCAGTACTATATTTGTGTCAGGACCATCTCCCGAACATGTGAGGAGCAGCCCGGGAGCACCTTTATCCTTAATTAATGCTTAATTGAGGCTTAGTTAATGTTTGTTTAATAGTTAACTGGAGATCGGAGCCGGTTTAAATACCGGTATTAAACTTCCAACGATGGAAATTCTGTTTTTCCAAAATTCGTAAATCTTCAATATGGAATGGATTGAAAAACTCGACGGAAACGTCATTGTATGCGATGCCGGCGCCACCATCATTTATATGAATGAAACTGCCATTAAAAACTATGCAGCCGATGGGGGCGTCGCCCTGATCGGCCGGAACCTGAAGGATTGTCACGGCGAGGAGTCATGGCTAAAGATCCGGCAGATTATGGACACCCATCAGAAAAACGTCTATACCATCGAAAAGCGAGGAAAAAAGAAGATCATTTATCAGTCACCTTGGATGGATGGGGATGTTTTCAAGGGGATTGTCGAACTTTCATTGGAAATCCCGTTTGAGATGGAGCATTTTATAAGGGAATAGGACGAGGGATGAAGGACGAGGGACGAGAGACGAAGGACGAGGGACGAAGGACGAGTGACGAAGGATGTTCCTGAATCATGATGAATCGAAAATTCCGGTTGCTTTTTGTATCTTTGCAAAAATTTTATCCCTTGAAAATCTCTGTATACCATTACTCTAAGTCGGTGACGACAATGCTTTTCGGGCTCCTGTACTTTATCACAGGTACGATAGGCCAGATCCCTCCGGGTTATTATGATCCGGCCATCGGTAAAACCGGGACTGAACTTCAGGCAGCCCTTCACAACATTATCAAAAATCATACGGTTAAATCGTACGATTATATCTGGACCGGCTTTCACACAACGGATGATAAACCGGACGGTACCGTATGGGACATGTATTCCGATATTCCCGGTGGTACCCCCCCTTATGTCTTTCATTTCGGGTCTGATCAATGTGGAAATTATAACGGAGAGGGAGATTGTTACAACCGTGAGCATTCATGGCCAAAAAGCTGGTTCAACGAGCAACCTCCTATGATTTCTGACATGTTACATATCTATCCTACCGATGGCTTTGTGAACGGTAAACGCAACAATTATCCCTATGGCACGGTTTCAACCGCTTCCTGGACATCCGAAAACGGCAGCAAACTTGGTACCTGTTCCTGGCCCGGCTATACCGGAGTCGTTTTTGAACCTATCGACGGATACAAGGGCGATTTTGCGCGTACTTATTTTTATATGTCTACGCGTTATTATACCGAAGATGCGGGCTGGAAGGTAACCGAAATGACCAACAAATCACAGCTCAAACCCTGGGCGCTGCAAATGATGCTTTCCTGGGCAAGCGAAGACCCCGTTTCAACAAAGGAGACAGACCGGAATAACACCCTGTATGGCATCCAGAATAACCGCAACCCTTTTATCGACCATCCGGAATATGCCAACCTGATTTGGGGATACCCAGTGGGAGTTGATGAAACAACGGCTCAGGATCATACTGTGACTGTTTATCCGAACCCAGTATGGGATCAGTGTCAGGTTGATCTCCCAGCCGATATAAAAGACAAAAATTACCAATTAATGCTGATCTCTGCGACAGGGACAAACATTTCTCAAAAATATCTTCAAATAGGAAAAACAAACGGAAACACACTGACCCTTAACCTTCAATCCCTTCCCAAGGGGATTTATTTCTTAACCCTTACCGGAGATGTCAGAAGCTGGCATGGAAAGCTGGTGAAGGAATAGGAGTATTGTTGATAAGATCGTGAAATAATTTGAGGTCACGGGTCGTTTCATTAACTGGAAATCCTGAGAGCGGAAAGTTTTTAATGGACAGATTATTTTCCGTTAACACGGTATCTGCCGTTATTGACCGAAAACGGTGGTGGAACTTTGTTTATTCGAAAAGTGAATAATCTTCTTCCTGGAGATTCAGCCAAAAATCTCTCCCAAGACTGTCAGGATGGTTTCCGGTTTTCCTGAGTCAACTTTAAAGGAAAAATTTGCAACGGGACGGTTTTCTGGCCGGATTACTTCTCAATAACCACTTTTCTCGTAATCTTTCCCCTTTCTGTCTGGATCTGCAGAAAATAAACGCCGTTGGGTAAATCACTGAGGTTGATCTGTGTTGTCTCCGGCTTGCTAAAATCAGTAGCAATTAGACGGGCTACCTGAAGGCCAAGGGCATTATAAACAACAATTTCTGCGTTAGTGTTTCCGGGAGTTTTCAGGGATAAAGTAAACATACCGGCTCCTGGATTGGGATAGATCCGAACGTCATCCTCCATCTGGTCATTCATCCCCGTTTCGTTATCGACAGTAGTTTTCAGCATACCGATCTCCAGCTTATTCACATCAAAATCATACCATTCGCAAGGGATGGGATTACCGGACCAGGAAATTTCCGGTCTTCCGGTTGAGACCGGATTAAAAACAAGTTGGCATAAGCGATCTCCGGAAATGGAAATTCCCTGAACATCGGCAGCCCAGATGAATGTCACGCTACCGGGTTGAGGATTGGCGACCAATACTTCATCAATTCCCGGATACCAGTGGGTGGCTTCAACAAACGATAATTTTGTGGGATCATATTGAATGCTGAACTGGAATGCGCCGAGGTTTTGGATCGAGGACACATTCAGGGGTAATATGACCTGACCCTGAGTTGCAACATTTGCTGATCCGAGGGTAATGGTTGATCCCGTATTGGATTTTACCAGATTCAAAGGATCGGTAGTAAGACCGGGGGTATCCGCATTTGTCCAGATATAGGAAGCATTGGCATCACCATAAATTATTCCGTTAAAATTCTGGGTCACATCATTACCGTTAACGATAACAGGCAGATTATTAAAGAGCCAATCCCCAACAGGGAATGAATTAATAAGGGTAATAATTCTTTTTTTGATCAACAGGACATCGCTTGCCGTAAGGGAACCGCTGCCGTTCACATCACCGCAAGCCAGATAGATCCCGTATAATGGAGCGATATTTGCGATATGTTTTCTGAACAATAAAACATCTCCTGCGGTAACACCTTCCCAGGGCTTATCCGTGGACGCCTCAAGGGTATAGTTACCATCGGTTACCTCCGTGAAAGAATAGCTCCCGGATACATTCGTAGCGACAGTGGCAATCACTGTCCCGGACGCATTCTTGAGCTTAACCGGAATATTATTCATCGGGGTGTTTCCGGTATTGGGATAGGTAATGGTACCACTGATGACATGGCCAATGGAACCTCCTTCACACTCAATGGTAGCTTCCCATCCGGTTTTTGTGACCGAACCATCCGAAGTGAATTTAAAAGTAAGCGCCCCGCTTGCATTTGAAGCAGTAATAACACCAGGGTTTGTCGTCCCGCTGAAAGGGCTGCCGGTAATCTGGGGTGCAGTTACCGTAGTTCCATTGTAAATATATAGATAATCATATTCACTCTCGGTTTCAAATTGAGAAAACGAGACCTTGAGCATAGCCCCCGGTGTAGCAGCATTGATGGTCATCACTTTATTTTCGTTGTTGCTGTAATTGTTGTCGGGCCCCCCCGAATCGAAAAAATTTCCGGTACAGGTAGTGATGGAACCATTGGCCATGATTATATTCTGTGCAACCGTTATGTAATCCTGTTTCAGCAAGGATTGAGCGTTAACACCATCCGAAATGGTAAGTGAAACATCATAGGTGCCTGCAGCGGAATAATTCACAACTGGATTCGGATCGGTTGAGGTAGCAGGGGTTCCACCCTCAAAGATCCACTCCCAGCTCACCGGGCTGCCACATGACAAATCGGTAAAATGTACCGGTTCACCAAAGGTTACGTTTACTTTATTTGCTGTGAAATCCGGGTTAAGGCCTCCGAAGGATTGAAGCTGAACATTTAAAACAGTGGTACTCAGGTCAGTAACACTAACGTTTTGAATTGTTTTCGGATGATAACAGGAAGCTGAAAAGGTAAGTGTATAGTTTCCAGTCTTGATCGGACGATGATAATCGCCATTCAAAGCCGATGAATACACCTGCGAACTGTCGAAATCATGACCCACAATAAACACTTGGGCGTGTAAAGGGTTCCCAGTAAGAGAATCGGTCACCACACCCTGGATACCATATCGGGATTGGTCGATATAGTTCAGGAATGAGCGGTAATTATAGTTCCAGTGGCTAACCAATTGGTTTGCCGGTAATATTTTTGTACTCGACAACTCAATGGTCACTTCGCGGCAATGCCAAAAATAGTTCATGTAATCCTGTCTCCCTCCGTTTACTTCATACCAGGCATAACCATTGGTGATCCCATTGTTCAGATCGGTCATATATCCTCCTCCGCTATGCACATGCACAGTATCGGCAAATTGGCGGCCTGTAAAAATCCACCAGTTATTATCAGGATGCAATTTTGCCCAGGTATCCCACGGGTAGTTGAATACCTCGGCACCTCCGTGAAAGTTGGCAGACATTACAAAATGATGAAGGCCGGCAAAATTCATGAATGCCTGGGTTTCTGCCTGCCAGACTTCACCGTCGGGATGGGGTCCGTCTTCCGGATCAGGATAGTTGCGGTTCAGATCCACCCCATTGGCATTGCCCCGGGTGGCCCCGAATACAGTGTTATTGCCACCCATGTAAGTGCCGTCGGGATTGGCCAGGGGATTGATCCAGATTTCCGTATTGTTCACCATGTTTGTTACCCGGCTGTCGATGCCATAATTCGTTAATAGGTAATCCATCAGATGCAGCATCAGTACATATCCCGTGGTCTCGTCCCCATGCATGGAGGAAGTATACAAAAACTCCGGTTCACCTTCATCTGTGTTGACATTGTCGGAAATTTTGGCTGCAAGAAGTAAACGACCGTCGGTTGTTACGCCGATAGTATCAATTTTACATAAGGCAGGATAATTTGCCTGGAACTGGCTCATCAGATCGAGATAAGCAGTATAGGTTGGATAATAATCCCAATTGTTGCGGTCTTTTAAATTGATTTTATTGACCATCAGCGGATGAATGAGTTCACCCGGATTGGGTAATATTTTATAATCATATCCCAGGGTTACGAACGCAGCAAATTGTTTTCGGTTGGCATAAGCCCATACGGTATCACCTTTTACATTATCGATCGGGATAATTTTGGTCAGTTTGCCTATTTCCTTTTTATCATGGATAAGAAAGCGGAAATACCGTTCGGTCTTCCCCGAAAACAGGGATGAAACCGATAGCTCATCATTTTTTGCAGTCTGAACTACCTGTGCATCAGCAGAAGAGAAGGCAAGGTAAAGAAAGAATAACAAGAAGGCGAATGGTAATTTCATGACGGGAGGTATTGTAGTTTGATTTACGATTTACAATTTACGATTTACGATTTTTCTGTAATCTGTTATCCAGTATCCTGCATCCTGTATCCTGTATCCAGCATCCGGCATCTAGTAGGCCCACTTCACCCAGATACTACCCCAGGTGAATCCTCCGCCAAAGGCAGCGAGGATGATGTTGTCGCCTTTTTTGAGTTTGTTTTCCCATTCCCAGAGGCAAAGTGGAATGGTGGCTGAGGTGGTATTGCCGTACCTTTCGATGTTGATCGTCACCTGGTCTTTACCAATGCCCATACGGCGGGCCGTGGCTTCGATGATCCGCAGGTTCGCCTGGTGAGGGACCAGGAAAGAAATATCTTCGCCGGTGAGGTTGTTGCGTTCCATGATCTCTGCAGCTACATCGGCCATTTTTGTCACGGCGAATTTAAATACCGGTTGTCCCTCCTGATAAACGAAATGTTCTTTGGCATCAACCGTTTCATGAGAGGAGGGCCTAAGCGATCCACCGGCTTTCATATGCAGATGTACCCTTCCGAATCCGTCGGTCTGCATAATGGAATCCATGATCCCGATGTCTTCCGTAGTCGGTTCGAGCAGCATGGCGCCAGCAGCATCACCAAACAATACGCAGGTTTCACGGTTGGAATAATCCGTGATGGATGACATTTTATCGGCGCCGACAACCACAATTTTCTTACAAGTGCCGGTCTCAATGAATTTTGAAGCGGTGACCACTGCATAAAGCAACCCTGAGCAGGCTGCATTGAGATCGTAGCTGAATGCGTTTTTAATTCCTGCCTTGTCACTGATGATATTGGCTGTCGCCGGGAAAACCATATCCGGGGTTACTGTTGCACAGATCACCATATCAATTTCTTCCGGCCTGGTCCCTGTTTTTTCGAGTAATCCCCGAACTGCTTCAACGCCCATATCCGACGTCCCCAACCCTTCCCCTTTCTGAATGTGACGTTCGCGGATACCTGTTCGTGTTACGATCCACTCATCGGTGGTTTCCACCATGGATTCCAGTTCCTTATTGGTCAGTATGTAAGGGGGAACCCAGGCATGAATCCCTGATATCTTGGCTCTGATTCTTGACATGATTGATTAAATGTTGATAAGAGAATAAGGCTCAAGCGCGTGCTTGATCTTTTGGGAAAGTTTTGCTTCATGCACCTCCTTTGCCATTAAAATCATGCGACGGACAGCATTTCCATTGGAAATTCCGTGACCCACAAGTACCGTGGAATTGATACCCAGAATCGGGGTCCCTCCATAAGTTTCATAATTGAAACGGTCGAGGTAAGTATCCCTGATACCCCTTTTCACAAGGACGCGGTACATGGCTTCCACCTGTTTGAGGACAATGTTTCCGACAAACCCGTCGCAAACAATGACATCCACATTGTCGCGGAACAACTCACGGCCTTCCACATTACCAACAAAATGGAAATCCTTCGAATCTTTCATCAGTTGAAAAGCGCTCTGGGTAGTAAGGCTGCCTTTTTTTTCCTCGGAGCCGATGTTCAGCAATCCTACGCGCGGTTTTTTAACATGAAACACATGTTCTGCAAATAGGGAACCCAGCAATCCGAATTGGTACATGACGTCTGGTTTGGCATCGGGGTTTGTCCCTACATCAATGAGTACTGTCGATCCGCCGTTTTCCTTCGGGATATATGCAGGTGTACTGGGCCGTATGACCCCCTGAATGGTATTCACACTATAAATCGAACCGACCAGCATGGCTCCACTGCTGCCCGCACTGGCAAAAGCTTGGACTTCCTTGTGTTTGAGCAGGCGGAACCCTACCGAAATACTTGAATCCGGCTTGTTAACCAATGCCTTGGTGGGTTGTTCATCCATCTCAATGACATCGGGGGCATCAACAATTTCAAACTCCGAAGGATTGACCTTTTCTTCTTTAAGATAGGAAAGAATGATCTCCTTATCACCAATCAATACGATTTTGTCGGATTGGGGGAGTTCCTTCAGAGCCATGATGGCTCCATTTAGTGTGGCTTTTGGTGCAAAGTCACCCCCTGAAACATCGAGGCCGATTTTCATTGGCTATGCTTTGGGTTGAACTAAAAACTATTCGGTAGTTGCCTTCACGATGGCTTGTTTTCCGCGGTAATAACCGCATTCTCCACAAACCCGGTGATACAGAACAGGAGCGCCGCAATTGGAACAAACGATGGTGGCACGGGCTATGGCTTTGTCGTGGGTTCTGCGTTTATCTCTGCGGGTAGTGGAAATTTTGTGTTTTGGATGTGGCATAATGAAAAAATTTACGATTTTAGATTTTAGATTTTAGATTTTTAAGCTGGTTGAGCGCTTCCCAACGCGGATCGGGGATGTGCCTTTCACTCAGCTCTTTCAACTTCATTATTATCTCCGGGTCACACATACTGTTTCCGTATTCATCATCCGGATGAACTTTACGGAACGGTATCAGCAGGTAAATATACTCATAAATAAAAGGGCCCAGGTCAATTTTTTGATCCGTTTCAGGTATGATCTGTACGTTGTCACTCTCTTCGTAATAACGGTCGCCCAGCTTGATAATCAACCTTTCCTCACCGTCGATGCCGATATCGATCAATTCATTACATCGGTCGCATGGAACCTTAACTGTGCCTTCGATTGCAAAATGAAGGTCCATCATGCGCTCTTCCCGGTTCATAGTGACAGTAACACCGACCCGGCCATCTTTTATTTCGGCATTATCAAAATGTTCAAAGAACTTTTGATCAATTTGAAAATCAAAAGTAAACCTGCCCAGCTTCAAACCACTGAACAAAATTTCATATTGCCCTGCGTAATTCAACTTCCCATGAAAAAGGCTGCAAAATTAAAAATTAATTTGGTGATTCCCAAATAACTATTTCCCTTTACCTTTGCTGAAATGATTAAACCACTAAATGGTATATACTTATGTTTAACCGATTCATCACACTCCTGCTTCCCTTCATGCCTGAAAAACTGGTTTGGATCTTTTCCCGTAAATATATCGCCGGTGAAACCATTGAAGATGCCATTCGTGCCTGCCGTGAGTTAAATGAAAAGAAAATAAAGGCAACAATTGATCTGTTGGGAGAATTTATCACCAGATTGGATGAGGCCTCAGAAAATAAAAAAGCATATCTCGAGATTATCGACCGGATCGAGAAAGAAAAAATTGATGCCAATTATTCTCTTAAACCAACCAGTTTCGGTTTGCTGATCGATACGGAAATCTGTTATCAAAACATTCGTGAGATCGTGGAGAAAACCGCTGGTCACAATAATTTCATCAGGATCGATATGGAAGATTCACAGTGTACTGACCGGGAAATTGAATTGTTCAGAAAACTGCACCGGGAATTTCCAAAAAATGTGGGGCTGGTTGTACAGGCTTATCTTAAAAGAACATTGAAAGATTTGCAGGATCTTCATGATCTTCATTCCCATGAAATTCCCCTGAATTTCAGACTCTGCAAAGGCATCTATGTGGAGTCCGAAACGATTGCCTGGAAAAAATACCAGGAAATCAACGCCCATTACCTGGATGACCTTGAATACATGTTCAGCGAGGGCATATTCCCCGGCATTGCCACCCACGATAAAACATTGGTTGAAGGAGCTTATCGTCTTATCGAAAAATATGGGATTCCGAAAGAGAGGTGCGAATTTCAGATGCTTTATGGCGTCACCCCGGAATTGCGGAAGTCAATCGTTGACAAGGGACATATCATGAGGGTATACGTACCTTTCGGCAAAAAGTGGTTTGGTTATTCTACCCGCAGGTTGAAAGAAAATCCAAAAATGGCAACACACATTATAAAGGCGTTATTCGTTAGGGGATAAACCTATAGAGGATACAGGATACAGGATACAGGATACAGGATAGAGTTAATCCTTTCTGACAACCGTTCGTTATCCAGTATCCATCATCCAGTATCCAGCATCTAGCATCCAAAATCCTGCATCCTGTATCCTGCATCCTGCATCTTTTACTTAAACGCTTTCTCCGGCATTCCGTCACCGCTCAGTTTAAGCCTGTTGAAATAGGATGGCACTGTTTTTCCCAGTAGTTGGTCGACATACATCTTTGCCAGGTATTGACCAAGCATGAATCCCTGTCCGCGTAAACCGAGGAATAGTCCAAGTTCTGTATCAATGACCATACGGGGTTCCACATAATAACCTGCCCACACAGCCTGGAATCCGACGGAAGAGAGATCAGGAATCCAATTCGTGAAAATCTCAGCTACGATTTCCACAAAATCTTCCGAGTTGATTTTTATATTTTTATCTGCCTCCATCGGCTCTATGGCAGGCGAGGCACACCCGATGATCTGACCGGTTTCAGCCAGTTGCTGGCCATATACTGCCGTGAATCCTTTGTAGCGACGGCGATCGATAAGCATGGGAAGAGGCATCCCGTCTTTTCCGAGCATGGGTAACCTGCGTGTGATGAAAGCCTGGTGTTTCACCGGAAAAAGCCCTGTTTCGATATTCAATTGCCGGGCAAATTTTTCTCCTTCAGGACCCAACGCATTGATAAAGATCCCTGTCTCATATTCTATAAACTGTTTCCGGTGATCCTGCACCAATATAATATATTTGTCTTCTACCTGGTTTACATCGATCAGCTTACAATCCTCTTCGACCTTTCCTCCCCGGTTGATTCCTATGCGGCGGATCAGGTCGATAACCCGGCCGGGAGTTGCCTGCCAGCAATCGCGGGTAATAAATGCAGCCTGATAGGTAGTAAGGTCCGGATTGATGCCAGGCGCAATTTCTTTCCTGAAATCTTTGGGCTCCACCATCCGTGCATTTGACCAAGACATGGAATCAGCCAGCGATTTGTACATTGAGTCATCATGCGCAAAGGTGACATATAATATCTGCCGGTAATCGATATTATGAATTTTCTGCAAATCCTTAAAGATCTCATGATTTTGCACCGCAATTTCTGATAGTTCGGGAAGGGTAAAATTTGGACGTCCGCCGGCAATGTTACGCCATGAGGCGCCGCGACCTGAATTGATCAGTACCGGTTTCTGACCGGCTTCGCTGAGGTAACGAAATAAAGCGCTTCCCCCGATCCCGCCACCGGCAATCAATGATTTTACTTTCACCTTTTTCGGCTTTTGCCCGTTCACACCCGTGATCACCTTTTCGTGAACAGTTCGCGGATAAAGTTCCCCCATCGAAACCTGATTCGATAAAGGTCCTCGGGGTGTCGGTTCCCCAACAATGGAAATTCCTGAACCGTAAAGGATTGATTTTAAACGTTTAATGCATCGTTTTCCCCGGCAAGCGCCCATCCCAAGACGGGTGGTATGTTTTACTTCGTCTACCGAAATAAATTTCCGGTCTCCGATGGTTTCCAGGATTTCATCCAGGGTTACATCGTCGCAATGACAAATGTAGGTTGATTCCCGTGTTTCCTGTTTATACGGTTTATACTCAATGGGATCAGGGAAATTCTCTTTTACAATGAACCCGCTGACCTTGCTAAGACCTTCACCGTGGAGGGTCAGTGACTTCACCCGGGCAATGTTGGTTTTATTTTGCTTACGCAGGATTTTTTCCACAATGCCCTCCCCCAGTCGATTTCCGTTGTTATCGACCAGGTAGCATGCCGATTTTTCGGTAACTTCATATTCAATGGGTAAAAAGAGCCAGTCCTTTTTGAGATTATATCCGAATATGGCCAATCCAGGGCATTGGAAAACACAATCCATACAACCGATGCACTTTCCAAAGTCGATTTCCGGTACGGTACTGGTCGATGATTTGGTTATGGCTCCGTGGGGACAGGAAAACGCGCATGGATTGCAGGCAAAACCGTAAAGACAGTCGATCAGTACGAAACCTTTTTCCTGCATCCGTTCGGCGCTTGGTTGGTATGGTTCCTGGATTACGCGTATGGGATGTTGCTGCGAATCAATATATTCTTTTGATAAAGACAGGAATTCATCATAATCAAAATGTTCCCCCATTTCTTGCAGGACGTCGAAGGCTGCCTGCCGGCCACGCAAAACGGCGCTGGTACCTTCGCCAATGCGTATTGCATCTCCGGCGCCAAAGCAACGGCGGCCGAAAATTTCATTCCCTTTAATCAAGAGCTGATCATCCTGAACCAGACCTGTGCAGATATTAATGGCATCGATGCCATCAATCACCTTTTCGGTTCCGGGGATAGGTTTAAAATCACTGCATTCGGAAATAACTGCACCTATAATACCATCGTGTTTTTCATTGGGTATGGCTTTCAGCAGCATATGCGAAGTAAGGATGGGAATGCCAAGTCGTCTGACCCGGTTAGCCTGCACCGGGAAACCGCCTTCATTAGGCAGGGCTTCTACGATCGCCTTGACCCTGGCTCCTGCCTGCATAAGCTGATACGAGGTGAGGTAGCCGATATTTCCTGCGCCGACGGTGAGCACATTTTTACCCAGAAGGGTCAATTCGTTGTTCATCATTTTTTGAACCACTGCGGCAGTAAAAACGCCCGGCAAATCATCGTTTTCAAATGCAGGCATGAAAGGAACCGCCCCGGTGGAAACAATCAGGTACTCCGTGTCGACAAAAAAGATTTCGTCCGTGAGGATATTTTTAACGGCAATCCGTCCTCCTTCGAGGATATCCCATACGGTAGAATTCAGGAAAATCCCTTCGTGGTTATCTCCGGCCAGCATTTTTGCAATATCAAATCCCCTCATCCCACCGAATTTCTGCTTCTTCTCAAAAAAGAAAAATTGGTGGGTCTGCATATTAAATTGACCGCCGATTTTATCATTATTGTCAATGACCAGATTCGGGATACGATGTTTGTTCAGTTCTTCACGGGCAGCCAGTCCTGCCGGACCCGCACCGATAATGGCCACGGATGTCTTGTAAATATTCAGCGGAATATCTTTTTTCACATTGACCGGGGAAGGAGCATAGTCAGAAGGGATCTCACTTACTACCTTCACCCCGTCGACACGGGTTATACAGATACGTTTGATCTGTCCGTCGACCAGCATCTCGCAGGCACCGCATTTTCCAATGCCGCATTCAAGGCTACGCTCGCGGTTGGTCAGGCTATGGCTGTGAACCGGATACCCGGCCTGGTGCAGCGCAGCAGCAATGGTAAAACCTTTGTCGCCTGTGATTTCCCGTCCTTCAAATAAAAAAATGGTTTTTTCGGTTTCCGCTATTTCAAGGATCGGATGTTTCGTGATCTTATACATTGTTGTTCGAGTTTGTTATCAGATGCAGGATGCTGGATGCCGGATGCTGGATGCTGGATACAGGATGCGGGATGCAGGATGCAGGATGCGGGATACAGGATGCTGGATACTGGATGCTGGATGCTGGATGCTGGATAAAAGATGTAGCATACAAGTGGCTATCAATAGGTTGTTGCATAAATCTAAAATCGTAAATCTAAAATCTAAAATCCCAATATGGGTGGCAAAATTACTGATTTAAAACATTTAAAATTGAAAGGGTCTGTGAAGTTTTTCACAGTTAAAGGCGGATATTAAACCCAATCGAGATCAGGTTTTCCATCTGAAGGGTTTTGCTGACATCCTCTTCGTAGATCAACCGTGTTTGAACACAGGTTTTTATGAATTTATTGATCTTTATTCCTATCAGGTTTTTCAGAACCAGATCAACGGGTTTGTTGTAATTTTTAAAAATCAGTACATCGCAGTTCCAGTTTCCCCAATTCCCCAGGTTTTTATCAACCAAAAGATGCATGCTAAGCCCGAATTCAAACAAATGGTCTTTCTCTTTAGGGACACCGAAAAAGTCTGTCCTGCCCGAACTTTCCAATCGTTTTTTGTTCCTGATCCAGGTGAGCCTGGCTGCGGAAAGACCGAAGTTTAACATAAGGAATCGTGGGACCTGAATCCCTATTCCACCGGAAAACGTCCAGATAAGTGGTGTTAAAAATGAAGAAGCGGGTGTACGTGTAACCGAGCCGGAACCATCCGATTGATAATCATATCCGTTAAAAAATCGGGTGGATAGGTTCGATAAAAAGGTGAGGTTTACAGAACGACCGAATTTGAATTCGATCCGGGTATCAAGGGTATTATCGTCGAATGCAATTTTTGTCAAGCTGTCGAAAAATATCTGAATTCCCAGATTGTGTAAAAAGATATTCGTTATTTTGAAAAAATGGTCATCAAATAATTGTGCACTGTATTTAAAGTTTTGAAGGAAAGTGAATTGATTTGAATTTTCTGTCTGTTGCCAATTGGACAATAGCAGATTGGAAGCAGTCAGTGAGTATTCCATTGCTTGTGTGAACCGGAAATTTATAACAGATTTCTCCGGTTCGGCAAGTTTGCTCAGGGGAACCAGCAAGATGGTATCCTTCAGTACGAGGTACTGCCCGCTTAACGACACCGGCAGGAATAACGCAAACAATAGTAATAAACAATCCCCTCTTTTCAATACACCCACTTGTCATAAGTCTTATAATTTTCATAATTCCCCGTTATTGGATGGCCACCTTTTGCTTTTTAGTCAAATTCCAGCTTTCCTGCATATCGATATTCAAATAGATTAACCGGATCTTGGCTGATCTGTTTTCGCTGACCGCTCTGGAAAGGACAAAAAGACGTTTGTTGTAAGTTCCGATAAACTTTGCCCATGTGATGACGATAGTAAAATCGGGATCTAAGGGAAAGCCAACACTTTCGGAGTGACCCCCAAAAGGTTTTATTTGACCGAGTAAGTTGTTTATCTGAAATCCCTGAATTTTCCGGTATGACGAATCGCGGTCGAGGGTCCTGATAAAATCATAACCCGACCACTGACATTGTGCTGTGTCGCGTTCCAAAAGCTGACCCTCATGATCAAAAACCATGTGACTTAGCATGTTTTTCCTGAAAACCGGATTTCGTAAAGCCTGAAACCAGGATAAGGAATCTGGAAACAGGTACATATTATCCATGGGAAATTTTTCCTTTTCCAGGAACAATATCAGTTTTTCGGGTGTCTCCTCCCGGGGTTGGGTCATCCCATATTTAAACCCGAGTAACTGCCTGCATCCTGCTGCCGGAACAAGCAAGTTAAGTATCAATACGATTGCAATTATCGAACGTTCCATCACTTTCATTATTAAATTCTTGTTTTTAAATCGGTTACGAAGAAAAAAAGGCTTTCCCTATAATTATGTCTATCCCTGATCTAAGTTGAAAAAACGTTTAATGAAGATTCCTCGTGGCAAGCCACGAGGAATCTTCGATCCTTAAGGTGATAATTCCCGCTCACTAATCTCGTCATAAGGCGACGGGAAAAACGCGCGTAAGGATTCAAGGGTAGCTTTCCATTTATGGTTGAAATACCACGATATACAATCCATCTTTAAAAATTACGGGATATTCGCCTGGTTTGATCGTAAATTGGGATTTCAGTCCGAGCGATTTACACGTGGTCTCTGAAAAAGTATAAGGATCGGCTATAGTGATGGTTTTTTTATCCTTGAAATAAGAAAGAGTCGACCCACCCTCATAACCCATCAGGGCAGATTCTTTGATTTCAACCACCAACTGGTTCAGGTTATTGATCTGACCTCGTACTGCACATCCTTTTGGCTCTGCAGTACCGTCTGACCCTGTAAATCCATAATCGATATCAAAACAGATTCCGAAACCCCTTTCACAATTAAATTTCGGACGATGGAAAATAAGAGAAAACTTGATCCACACACCTTCCGGGGAAGGATTGCTCGCAAAGGTCCCGGTTGAAAAGATAGCATCGCTAAAAAGCATGATACCCAGCATCGATAATATAATAAATTTTTTCATGACTTATGGTTTTATTTTGGTTTATGCTGCCCGATTCTACCGCCGGCAGTTTACGGTGACCCGGATTGATTTGGCAGACCGGTCCTTCTCCCGAAAAAATGTCCCTCCCAGGGGCCTGCTTTTTCGCTTTTGTTTTTTAGTCCATCGGAAATTACCTCCCTTCCTGGTATCTTTTTTAATGCTTAATCGGGGAAAGAGGCAAAAGGTAATATGTCAATCATAACTTTTTTTCATCCAAGGACTTAAAAAATTATAATATGATAAATATCATTTATTTACATTTTTCCTTTGGAAATTATCTCAAAAATTTTTAGTATCTTTGCAGCCGATTTTGAAGTGCCCTATTATTTATTATTAGTAGTAGGGATTTTCTATACTGGAAGAGAACATTTTCAGTTCATTTTTCCCCGTCAATATTAGCGGGGAATCTTCGCACAAGGATTCAAACAGGGATAAAACCGAGAGGAAAAAATGGAAAAAACAAAAGTTTTATTTGTTGCGCAGGAAATCACCCCGTATTTGAAAGAAAGTCCAATGGGTATTATCGGGCGTTACCTTCCCCAGGGAATTCAGGAGAAGGGGAGGGAAATCCGGACTTTTATGCCCCGATACGGCAATATCAATGAACGCCGGAATCAGCTTCATGAAGTCATCCGTTTATCGGGAATGAATCTGATCATCGACGATACGGATCACCCGTTGATTATTAAAGTGGCTTCCATTCAACAAGCCCGTATGCAGATCTATTTTATCGACAATGAGGATTATTTTCAACGGAAATATACCCTGTATGATAAAAACAATAAATTTTTTAATGATAACGACGAACGGGCAATCTTTTTTTCAAGGGGTGTCCTGGAGACGGTTAAAAAATTAGGTTGGGGGCCCGATGTCGTTCATTGCCATGGATGGTTAACCAGTCTGCTGCCGCTCTATATTAAAAAAGCGTATTGCGATAACCCATTGTTCACCGATACAAAAGTTATATTTTCAATATACGATGACGACTTTGCGGAGATGATGAATAAAAATTTCGCCAACAAAATCAAACTTGAAGGTATAACCAACAAAGATCTGAAACACTATAAAACGCCGGATTACGTTAATGTGATAAAAGCGGCGATTGATTTTTCCGATGGTGTGATTCTTGGTTCTCCGAAAATCAATCCGGAATTGATCAGTTATATTCAGGAAATTGAAAAGCCATTTCTTGAGTTTCAACCTCTTGACCGTTACCTGGATGCTTATAATGAATTTTACGAAGAGATCCTGGTAAACGATGAGGTCGCTGTGGATTAGATATCAACCACCAAAACACAAAACGTTTGAAATCATTCAGGACTACCCTAACTGCCCCGTTTTTCACCGGCGTCCTCCTTATATTGGCTCTCTTTTCCTGTAAAAAAGATCCTTACGAGATCGGGATTGACCTTTTACCTCCCAGCGATACGTTGAACGTGAAGACCACCGATACTTGCACCGTGCTTGCTTTTTCAGTGAAGCAGGATTCCATCCGAACGAGTAATCCTACTTCACTAATGGTAGGATCCATACTGGATCCGGTCTTCGGGAAAACCACCTGCAGCTTTTACAGCCAGGTGCAACTTTCTACTACAGGAGCCGATTTCGGGACCGACCCCGTTCTTGATTCCCTTATTCTAAAACTTTATTACGTCAGTTACACCGGCGATACCACTACCCGGCAAAACATTAAGGTTTATGAGATAAGCCAGGATATCCACTACGATAGCTCATATTTCTCAAATCAAATAATTGGAACCTATTCAACGATGCTGGCTGACTTGAATTTTTCTCCGCGACCTACCGACAGCGTAATGGTTTCCGGTTCCAAAGAGCAGGCTCAGCTACGCATAAACTTGAGTAATATCACCAACTATCTTGGCAACAAAATTCTGTACGCCCCATCCAGTGTGCTTGAAAGTAATGCAGCATTCATTAAATTTTTCAAAGGACTTTATGTTGCCTGCACGCCGGTGAACAGTAAAGGCGCTTTGCTCAATTTCCAGACCACCGGCGGTCTATCCAAATTGGTAGTCTATTATCATGACGGAATAAATCCCAACAATGATTCGCTATCGTTTGAAATGCCCTTGAATGAAAGTTGTGCGCGTTTTGTGAATATCGATCACAACGGATACCTCGATGCAAGTCAGGATGTGAAACGGCAACTTCTTAACCATGATTCGGCACAAGGAGCCAATCAATTATTTCTCCAGGGGCTAGGTGGCATAAAAATAAAGGTCAAGATTCCCTATTTAAGTAAATTCGGAAAGGGGAAAGTCGTGGCCATCAACGATGCGCTGCTTATGCTTAAAACTCCGGAAACCGATACAATCTATCCACCACCCCAAAGTATTACTATGATCCGGCAAGACAGTATCGGAAGAATCGGTTTACTGGTAGATGATCTTGAAGGTTCAGCCTATTTTGGCGGGATTTACGATCCGGACAAACGAACCTACTTTTTCCGGATCACACAACACATGCAGAAAATGATGGCCAATTATTATAAAGACCACTTCGACCTTTATATCCTCGTAAGCAACCCGATTCTGAATATCCTTAACCCGGGCCGTGTTATCCTTAACGGTACAAATTCCAAGTTTACGGGTAATCTATCCGACCGGTTGCAACTAAAAGTGACCTACACTATTTTGAACTGATTTCTTCTTATTTTTTTTTACTTTTGACATAAATTTAATTTTACCATGTGTGGAATTGTAGCCTATATCGGTCCCAGGGATGCATATCCCATTTTATTAAAAGGGCTGCACCGTCTGGAATACCGGGGATATGACAGTGCGGGAATATGCCTGTTGAACAACGACATCCGGGTTTTTAAATGTAAAGGGAAAGTGTCTGAACTTGAGGAATTTGTCACAGGGAAGAATATTTCAGGCACGATCGGTATGGCACATACCCGCTGGGCAACCCACGGGGAACCCAATCAGATCAATGCTCATCCACATTTGTCTCAAAATAAGACACTTGCCATTATCCATAACGGAATTATTGAAAACTACGCAGTATTGCGCAGTGAGCTGAAGAATCGCGGTTATCAGTTTGCCAGTGATACGGATACGGAAGTGTTAATACACCTTATCGAAGATATTATTCTCAATGAGCATGTTCCGGTTGAAGAAGCCGTCCGGATCGCCTTGAACCAGGTCATCGGCGCTTATGCCATCGTGATCCTGGCTAAAGAATTTCCAGATAAGATTATTGCCGCCCGTAAAGGCAGTCCGATGGTTATCGGAATCGGGGAAGGTGAGTTTTTTATCGCTTCAGATGCAACACCGATCATTGAATATACCGATCATGTGGTTTATCTCAATGATGAAGAAATTGCTATCATCGAACGGGGACAAGATTTAAAGATAAAGACGATAAAAAATAAAAATCAAACCCCATATATCCAAAAACTTGAACTCAACCTGAGTGAGATAGAAAAAGGTGGATTTGACCACTTCATGTTGAAAGAAATATATGAGCAATCGCGGTCGATTCATGACTCCATGCGCGGCCGTTTGCACGTTGACCAGGGTATTGTGACGCTTGGCGGTATCCAGAACTATGAACAAAAAATACTCAACACGAAACGCATTATCATCACGGCGTGCGGCACATCCTGGCATGCCGGACTCGTGGGTGAATACCTGATCGAAGACCTGGCGCGTATACCAGTTGAAGTGGAGTATTCGTCTGAATTCCGTTACCGTAACCCGGTATTGTCGGAGGAGGATGTCATTATTGCAATCTCCCAGTCGGGTGAAACAGCCGATACGCTTGCCGCCATTGAATTGGCCAAATCAAAAGGAGCTACCGTACTTGGGATTTGCAATGTGGTTGGATCTTCCATTGCCAGGGCTACCCATGCCGGTGTTTATACACATGCAGGACCTGAGATCGGAGTTGCTTCAACCAAAGCATTTACCTCCCAGGTTGTAGTGCTTACTCTCTTTGGATTGCTGATTGCACAGCGAAAAGGAACCCTTTCAAAATCAAATTTTCAGCGAATTTTGCTTGAACTTGAATCCATTCCTGCCAAGGTTGACCGGACCATAAAGCTGAACGAAAAGGTCAGGGAGATCGCCCATATTTACAAAGATGTCAAGAATTCACTTTACCTGGGCCGTGGATATAATTTCCCTGTCGCATTGGAAGGTGCACTCAAACTGAAGGAAATTTCCTATATCCATGCAGAAGGTTATCCTGCCGCAGAAATGAAACATGGTCCTATTGCCTTGATCGATGAGCACATGCCCGTAGTTTTCATCGCTACCCGGCGTGGTATCTATGATAAGGTAATCTCCAATATTGAAGAGGTGAAAGCCCGAAAAGGGAAAATCATTGCCATCATCACAGAAGGAGATGAATCAGTCAAGAAACTGGCCGACCATTACATCGAGATCCCCGATACAGAGGAGATGCTGGTTCCTTTGTTGGCTACGATCCCATTACAACTTCTCTCTTACCACATCGCCGTGATGCGTGGCTGCAACGTTGATCAACCGCGAAACCTGGCCAAATCGGTAACGGTGGAGTAGGTTTCAACGGGGACAAGTTGGTCGGGTTGATTACCAAGGGTTTCCGAAGGCACAAGTATATTTGGTGAATATTTGTCCTCCCGATCACCCGTGAATACGGGTATTTTGAAGGAAATATTTAGTCGATGAACCTTCTCCACCCAGTCATAATCCACAGTTATACAATCCAATACTTGTTTTAATAATATTTTTTTTAAAGGATCCGGAAGGTGTCTTTTTTCACTAATGTCATTTCCGAAGGTTTCAATCCACAAAAACCAAGATTGTTGATCCCCAATCTGTTGAAGTGAATTTCTTAATTTTTCAATTTCTGATTTGGTCTGGTTGAGCGAGTTGGTCAGAGATTTTCGTAAAGACTGGTAAACCTCATTTGAGGGGTATTTTTGTAAGATTTTTTTTGTTTCGACTTCGACTAACCCTTTTTCTATATCAGATTTGACTTTCAGTAGTTTACGAATTTTATCTTCAATTGATTTACTTTCCACCTTCAAACCTTTTGAGTTCCCCAATTTTCCGATGTTTGTCATTTTTGTCAAAGTCTTTTTCAACTCCATCGTATCAGAAAGAATGTCGATGATTTTATTCCAAAGGACACCATTGGTCGTCGGGATGTTCAACCCCCGTTTCATATCACAGTGGACATCATTTTTATAATTGTTATTGAATTTCCTTTCCGGAAGTGGACAGTAATAATGGTTTAATCCTTTGTCGATCCGACTTCTTCCACCCATAGGGGTACCACATTTACAAATCAGGAAGTCCCGGAACAGATAAAATTTCTTCGTCCGGTTGACTTGGTTTCTTCTTACCAATATCGAATTTCGTCTATGTTGAACTTCATCCCAAAGGGTATTGGATACCAATTGGGGAATGGTGTTACGAATGACAATCTTCGACTTTTTATCCACAAAAACTTGATTACCAATATAAATGTCATTCCTTAACATCACCTGTAACGATCCCATCGACCAAAGATCATTACCCCTTCGTGTCTTTATTCCATTTACATGAAGTGTCGATTTGATATCCTTCAAGGATGTCCCCTTTGAATATTCGGTGAAGATGTATCGTAACCATTTACTTTCATTTTCATCTTCAACCAACTTATTTCCCCTTCCATCCCACCCCAATTTGTAACCAATGAAGGGGTCCCAATAACGGTGGAGTAATACTGATCGGAAATAATGGTGGGACGCCTTTTTTAAGAGGATCATTTCTTCGACAAACGTTCCCTATAACCTGCCACAATCATGAGTAAGATTATCCCCAGAATTAATCCCCAACCCCACAAAGGAAACACCTTTTTATCGTCAGCAGCATAACTGTGAAGTCCTTTCGAAAGATAATAATTAACCCCGACAAAAGTCATGATCACACTTCCGAAACCAATCACTGACGCTATGTTGAAAATAAAATTTCCCTTTAACCCTGGAACGAATCTAAGATGCAAGATAATCGCGTAGGTGATCACGATGACCAACGCCCATGTTTCCTTGGCATCCCAGCCCCAGTACCGGCCCCAGGATTCATTGGCCCAGACACCGCCAAGAAAGGTACCGATGGTCGCCAGCACAATTCCGATGATCAGCGTCATTTCGTTGGTCAGGGTCAGCTCCCTGATAATCAGGTCGAGGCGGAAGGCTTGGATTTTCGTTTTGAAAAGAAAGATGAACATATTGATCAGCCCAAGTAAAAAACCAAGCGCCAGGAATCCATAACTTACGGTGATCACCGCTACATGTACGATCAGCCAATAGGATTTCAGCACAGGTTGAAGGTTGGTCAGCTGTGGATCGTAACTGCTGTGACCTGCCGTCATTAGTACCATAAAAGCAAGTACTGCTGTGGCCGCCAGCGTGATCCGGGAGTATTTCATGAAACAGAATCCGGCCAGGAGACTTCCCCAGGCGACCAACAACAATGCCTCATAACCGTTACTCCAGGGGGCATGTCCGGTGAGATACCACCGGAGCGCCATACCCCAGGTGTGGTATAAAAATGCTGCACCGAGCACAATCGTCAGTAAATTTAATGTCCAGGAAACGAAACGGCTCTTGCGTGATCGAAGGTTTTCCGCAAAGGCAAACACGAGCAGGAACAGACTGAGTACTCCGTAAATATTCCGTAGTGTTATAAAGATCTGCGATTTATTATACCATATCTCTGTATTTATTTTGGAAATGGTTGGTAAAAGATTTTCGGGGGTTCCTTCCCGCTGGGTACTTTCCAGGTGCTTCAGCACGAGGTCGGCATTTGTATAGTCACCCGTCCGGGCGCCGTCATAAACAGCCTGAAGGTAATAACGCATTAAATTGTTATAATCTAACTGATTCAGGGGAAGATCGCTGTTTATATCGCGCAATTTCCCGGTGAGGGGCACTCGGGCCAATGTATCAACAAAACTGATCCACCCGTGATTGATCGCGTTTTGCTCCGGGAAGATCTTGAGCAATGAACCGTTTTGAACGCTCATCCATATGTTGATCCGTTCATCCGCTTTGATGATTTCCTTATCGAAAGCATTCTGCTCTGCAGGTCTCTTGCGGAAGGCTTTTTCAGCAAAGGAGGAAAGTTTGTAGTTCGACTGCTGGTCGACAAAATCATAAAAACAGGCATATTGTCCGCCTACACCAAGGATATCCCTCACAGCTTTTTCACGCACATAGATGATCTTCTGGTGTTTCCAGTATTCGGGATCCATAAGCATATCCATGAAAACCTGGATTGCATCCATATCGCCCTTTTTGTCGGTGTGAATTTGGTCCTTTCGTGAAATTTTATGCATCACATCGTAGGCCAGGGTATGAATCGGTTCAAAACGTCCATCGAAAGTCTGCACCAACAGGTGTCCGAATTTCTCCGCATGATCGGCCCCGACGTATGGCTGAACAGTTTCTTGCTGGGCAAAGCAGGAAACAGAGGCAAAAAGGAAGAAGAAAAGGGTGACCATGATCCCTGCCTTCCGTTCCGACCGGATCCGGTCGATTGCTTTGCTAAGGATGCGAAATCTGGAGTTTTTGTTGAAAAGTGTGCCGATGAAACCGATTGCCAGCAGGATGTACCCGGCGTAAGAGACCCATGTTCCTGCCCGGTCGTGGTTCACCGAAAGCACCGTCCCTTTTTCATCCATATCGTATGAGGACTGAAAAAAACGGTAGCCCCGGTGATCAAGCACATGGTTCATATATATCCGCCGTTTTTCCCGGAGATTCCTTTCGCTATCGATGAGGGTGACCTCGCTGGCATATGAGGATGGGCTCATTGATCCTGCATAGCGGTCAAGGATGAAATCGTCGAGCTGAAGGGAGAAGGGTAAGGTAATTTCTTTGTTTCCGTATGCGAGTTTCATTCTAACCCCATCCAGATTGAGTTCTTTTACAGCCGTATTGTATCCTGTGCCGACGAACAAAGGAACAGTGCGGGTTTTGCCTTCAAAGGCCACATCCACGAAAAGCACCTCGGAACCCTGGTCATTGGCCTTTCCACGGACCAACTCTTTTTCAGCGCCGGTAAATCGTTTAACGAAAAGCAGCAGGACATCCTGAGTACTATAAATATAACCTGCCTTAAATTCCTGTATGGTATCTGTCACCGGTGGATTAACAGTAGTATCACTGGTACTGCCCATACCATGCATGAACGACATCACGATACCGGAGGGTGATGAGAGAAAAAGTTTCCCATTTCTTTCCGAAAGCCGGATGGCATCCTTCCGGTTGTTATTTTCGTACGCGATCACAGCATTTCCCAGATCCACAATCTCTCCTTTTTCGATGAGCACTGTTTCTCTGCCTTCCGAAGCGGCAAGGACCATCTGAACAATCGTTGTACCTCCCCTTACATTTTCATTGATCCGTGATACGGCATTCTTCATATAATCATGGAAAGAAACTGAAATCTTTCCCTTCCCCCTGGTGTCGAATCCAAAACTGAACCGGTTAGGAACCATCTCACTGAATAGAAGGGGTTTATTCAAAGAGAAATCGAAATCCTTCCCGGTCGCATTCACCTGAAGATAGGGAGTGGAGCTATATATGACCCGTGAAGAATTCCCTTCCCGTATATGCATCATCCCTTCAAAACCCAGGTAACGGGTGATCCCTGCTCCGAGGATCAGGAGAATGAACGCAAGATGAAATAACAGGATTGATATCTTCTCTCTGCGCCAAAGCTTATATCGACTGATATTCCCTATGAAATTGAGGGCGAGAAGCAACAGCACAAGTTCGAACCACCAGGCATCGTATACCAATAGGCGAGCCGTAACTATGTCAAATTTTTCCTCGATGAAAGTGGCCGACCCGATAGCTATGGCAAAGATCATCAAAAGCAAAAGGGTCATCTGTGAAGAGAAAAGCAGGGTAGGTATTTTTTTCATGTTTTTAATATTCAATCCAGATAAAAGTACGAAAAAGATAATAAAATATTGTATTGTGGACTTATCGTATTCTCCTTTCGCTATTTCTATTGTTTGGCACTAAATTTGACTAGTTGCAACAAAATTCTAATTTTGTTAAGAATTGAAACCCGGACGATCTCCGGATTACCTGTAAAAAACCCTCCCGGATCTGATGCAAACTAACAGAATAATCATCATCCTGTTTATCATAATTTATACCTGTGGCGTGTTTCAGGCTCGGGCGCAGGAGTTTGTCCGAAAGGTTGAGGATTCGCCTTATATTGCCTGGATATCTCAATATCCTCCACTTGCCAATGAAAAACCAAAACGCAGTCTCGGTACACGCATCGCCGAACTCATTCTGGGTAAAAAAAACTCAATGGAACTAACACGTCCGGTAGGTGTTATTGCAAAGGATTCCCTTTCTTTGTATGTACTTGACCAGGAGAACGGGGTGATCTTCAAGGTGAAAGACAAAGTGGGTGAAATAACCCACTTCAGAAATAAAAAGTACAAAAATTTCCCCTCCCTGGTAGGTATTACACCTTTCAAGGAAAATAGTTTTCTTTTCACCGATTCCTATTATAATAAGATTTTTTTATGTACACCGGATAAAAAGTCGCTCACACTGCTTACCGACTCCACTTTCGACCGGCCTACAGGGATAGCCTGGGTGCCGTCGGATCACCGGATCTGGTTGGTGGAGACCAATGCCCACCGGGTATCAGTGCTGGATGAATATGGGAAAGTGTTGAAACGGTTCGGGAAAAGAGGCACTGCACCTGGTGAATTCAATTATCCAACCTCAGTGTGGGTCGACAGGAATGGCAAAGTATATATCGTGGATGCCTTGAATTTTCGCATTCAGATCTTTTCCGCTGATGGCGAATTCATCTCTCAGTTCGGTAAACCTGGTGACGGCAGTGGCGATTTCGCCCGTCCGAAAGGGATCGCCACTGACTCCTACGGCAATATTTATATTGCTGATGCCCTGTTCAGCGCCGTACAGATCTTTAACCCGCAGGGGCAGTTACTATACACCTTTGGTACACGCGGACACGGGAACATGGAGTTCTGGATGCCCTCTGGTATTTATATTGATAATCGCGACCAGATCTATATTGCTGATAGCTATAATTCGAGAATACAGGTATTTCAACTCATGAACGGAGGAAAGTAATGATTAGACTACTGAAGATCAGCCTGCTGCAGTTGTTCTGGATACCGCTGGCTGTTTATTCACAAACCATAGTATCCACAAAGCATAACCTGTCGGTAAGTGGACCCGGCGCCATCAAAGCAACTACAGAATCCGAAATATGCATTTTTTGCCATGCACCTCATAATTCACGGCCGGATCACCCCCTGTGGAACCGGTCTGACCCGGGACTAACCTATACCCTTTATGCCAGTTCCACTACACAGGCTATTCTCGGACAACCCGACGGGGCATCGATCCTCTGTCTCTCCTGTCACGATGGTACCATTGCCCTTGGAAGCATCATCAGCCGTACAACGCCGATTATCATGGCTGGCGGCGTTACGACAATGCCTACTGGGGTGAGCAACCTCACCAAGGATATCTCCAACGACCACCCGCTCTCGTTTATCTATGATGCTACACTCGCAGCCGCCGACGGACAACTGGTGAATCCGGCTACCCTCACCGGTCCTGTAAAGTTGGAGAACGGTAAACTCCAGTGTACCTCCTGTCATGATCCACACAAGAATATCTATTCAGCTTTTCTCGTGGCTACTACACAGGCATCGAACCTTTGTCTTGTTTGCCATACACCTGCAAATTGGGTTACTGCAAGCCACCGTAACTCAACCAGCACCTGGAATGGCGTCGCCCCCAATCCCTGGTTCCATAGCCCGTATACTACAGTTGCCGATAATGGGTGCGAAAACTGTCATAATCCCCATTCCGCCGCCGGGAAACTCCGTTTGATGGATTGGCTTCCCGAGGAAAATAACTGCCTCGATTGCCATAATGGAAACGTGGCAGTTAAGAACATCCAGGCTCAAGCTGCAAAAACCTACAAGCACAATGTATATGGCTACCAAGGGATTCACGACCCTGTTGAGAATGCGCTGGTGAGCACAAACCATGTAGAGTGCACCGACTGTCATAATGCCCACCAGGCCAACAATACCACGGCTGTGGCGCCCAACGTGAATGGCTTTATCACCGGTGTAAAAGGGATCGACCAGAATGGGAGTCAGGTAAACCCGGCTGTTTACGAGTACCAGATCTGTTACCGTTGTCATACCAATACTCCAGGGATGGCCCCACCGGCCTCTCCCCGCGTTATCGTACAAAACAATGTACGTCTTGAATTTGCCACGACTAACCCCTCGTTCCATCCGGTGGTCGGACCACGGAACAATACGGAGATCACAGGGAATCTGATCGCACCCAATACGGCCTCCACTGTAATTTACTGTACCGCCTGTCACGCCAGTGATGGTACCGGTTCTCCGGCCGGCCCCCACGGATCGATCTATCCACATATCATGAAAGCACAGTACCTTACAGCCGATAATACCACGGAATCGGCCGCTGCCTATGCTCTTTGCTACACCTGTCATAACCGGAACAACATTATCAACAATATCAATAGCTTCCCGAGACATCGTTTACATATCGTAGAAGAGCGCACACCCTGCAATGTCTGCCATGATGCACATGGTATAGGCAGTCCCGGCACGACAACGAACAACTCCAACCTCGTTAATTTTAATACCGCTGTGGTAAGTCCTTCCGGAGGGATCATCCAGTTCACAGATACCGGGGTCCGTCATGGCAGCTGCCGGCTTGTATGCCATGGGGAAAATCATAACCCTGAAACTTACTGATCCTAAAAAAACGTTTTTTAATGCAGGATTGAATGAAAATAGAAATTAATTTTACCTCCTTCCGGTTTAAAATTGTAACAACCATCATCGTGGTCATTACGGTAATGTCCTTCTTCTCTTTTTACATCTATAATTATTACCTCAGCAAAAAGATCTACGAGAATGCAAAAGAGGATATTTTGTCGGTACTCACTCTGATGAAGGGCCAGATCGTAGCCGTGCATGACGGCCGGATCATCAAACCAAGTCTGCGTCAGCTTGACAAGAACGGGCAGGTTATTCATTCTTATTTAATTGATGCCGATGGGAAAGTGCTATACCCTTCCCAATTCAATCCGAATGAATTCGATACCATTAACCTTCGGAAGCTTGCGTCCTTACCTAACGACATCACCCTGACGACATTCCAGGATGCAAACGTTCCTTTTTCCCGGGCTATCATCCGCCTGAAAAACAGTCCGACCTGCTATAATTGTCATGCATCTACCAAACCCATCCTGGGGTATATCGGAATCGATTTCGCCATGCACTCCCCGGGCGACACCATTGCTTTCACCCGTCAGTTCAGCTTTATCTTCACGGTGATCCTGATCTTACTTGTTCTCGGGTTTGTTTTAACCCTCCATTACAAGATCGTCAGGAAGTCGCTTTCTGAGTTCCAAAAGGCCATCAATGTCATTAACCAGGGGAACCTCAACGAACGACTTACTATCCCGAAGTCAACCGAATTGGGCCGGTTGGGAAAAAGTTTCAACGAAATGGTGGGACATTTCCAGCAGACACAGAATGAGCTTCAGAAATACCATCAACAGGAGATCAGGACTTCACAGAAACTGGCCACTATCGGGGAGATGTCGGCCCGGCTGGCCCACGAAATCCGCAACCCGATCACCGGAATAGCGAATGCCATTGAAATTATTATTGAGGAAACCAAGGATACCGAAAATAAACCGGTACTTGAGGAGATCCAGCGACAGGCAAACCGCGTGAATAAAGCAGTTTCAAACCTCCTCAACTACTCCCGCTCGAAGGATCTTAATCCACAGGAAGCCGACATCAATGAAATTATTAAATCGGTTGTTTTTTTTCTTGAGAATCAGGCTATCAATAAAAAGATTAATTTCAAGGTGGAATTGGGCAAAGATATACCGCTCTTTTATTTCGACCCGGAACAGGTGGAGAATGTGCTGCTGAACCTGGGTTTGAATGCAGTGCAGGCATCGGATGTACGTGGCACCATCACTTATGAGACCTCCTGGTCGGCTGCCGGGAAAAAGGTACAAATCGCGGTCAGGGATACCGGTATCGGTATTCCTGAGGACAAACTGCCGGATATCTTCAAACCCTTTTACACCACCCGGACCCAGGGAACGGGTCTTGGATTGGCCATTGTCAAGGAGATCATTGATATGCACCAGGGGGAGATCAGGGTTGAGAACAATCCTGACAAAGGCTGCACATTCTATATTTCTCTTCCGGTAAATTAGCAAGTTCCCGTTTGTTGGATGAACCAATACCTTTAGATGCAAACTTTGAAAATATTGGTGATCGATGATGAACAGCTGATTCGCTGGTCATTTGAAAAAAAATTGAAGGCGCAGGGATATTCCGTGTTTACCGCCGAGAGCGGGGAAGAGGGGCTGCAGCTCTTTGAATCACAGTTTCCCGACATTACCTTTGTCGACAATAAACTCCCTGGTATCCAGGGGCTGGAGGTGATCACACGAATCCGGGCCATGCACGAGGATACCAACATTGTTTTTATGACTGCTTACGGTTCGATCGATACCGCGGTCAAGGCAATGAAACTCGGGGCCCAGGAATATATAAACAAACCCTTTTCCTTCAAGGAAATCTATGCTATTATAGACATAATCCGGGAGAAGATCAGCGTCAACAACGAGGTTCAGTTGCTCAGGCGGCAACACAAGGAAAAAGTCACCTTCGACCATATTGTCGGCCGCTCACCCGAAATTCTCAAGATCATCCAGTTGTCGAAGAAGATAGCCCGGATCAATACCACCACCATTCTGCTGCTGGGTGAAAGTGGCACGGGGAAAGACCTTTTCGCGCACGCTATCCACAACGAAAGCAGCCGGGCCAGTAAGCCCTTTGTCACAATCAATTGCTCCTCGCTCCCCGAAACACTGCTGGAGAGCGAACTTTTCGGTCATGAACAGGGGGCTTTTACCGATGCAAAAAAACTTAAGAAAGGACTGTTCGAGATGGCTGAAGGAGGCACCGTTTTCCTGGATGAGATCGGGGAGATCAACCAGGCTACCCAGGTGAAACTTCTCGGCGTAATCGAAAACAGGGTGATCCGCCGGATCAGCGGTACTGCCGATATTCCGGTCGACATCCGCATCATCGCCGCGACCAACAAAGACATGAAACGTTCCATTGAAGAGAAGACCTTTCGCGAAGATCTGTATTACCGTCTTACGGTTTTCCGCATCATCATCCCGCCACTGCGTGAACATACGGAGGATATCCCATTACTTTCCGATCATTTCCTTAGATATTTCAATTCCCGCTTCAGAAAAAATATCCAGATGATCGATCCTGCGGCCAAACAACTTCTTGAAATGTACAACTGGCCTGGAAATATACGGGAATTGCGCAATGTTATCGAACGGGCTGTCATTCTTGAAACAAGCGATATTATCCATGCTGAAAGCCTGCCTGCCGAAATGGTGAAACTTAAAGAGGAACAGAAACCTTTGCAACGTGCATCCGAAGAAGTGGGAGGATTCTTCGCCGAAGGCACATCATTGTATGACATTGAGAAACAGACCATCATCACTGCACTGAAAAAGACCAGCCAAAATCAGACCCGGGCGGCCAGATTGCTTGGGATTACCCGTGATACCCTCCGTTATAAGATGAAGAAATACAGTCTATGAGGCAGTTGGGTAATTTGCCCCACCCCGGATTGAGTGAATTGACCCACCCGGATTTTATATTCCGGTTACTCTTTCGATCTCTTGTTTTTCCAAAGAAAAACGATAAACTTCCAGGATATGAAAATAATCTGGAAAACATTTATTATGTAATTAAATTTGTGGCATTTACAACTACTGTCCTGTTATAATTTTTACTCAATCCGGGCAAAAATAATAGCCGTATAGCCATCCATCCCTATTATTATTGTTTTTGGCATAATCTTTGACTTCGCCCTACCGGAGTATAAAAATGGTTTTGTCAAATTACATTAATGAGCTCATAATCAATTCAAATTATATCAATTAAACAAACTAACAAACAATCTAAAAATGAAAATCAAGAAACTATTAACTGCATTGCCGGCATTTTTCTTTCTTGTTAATGTTGGTTTAGGGCAAACCATCGTAGGTTCTGCTCACGATTTTTCAGCGCAGACCTGGAATACTACCCAACAGATTTGCATCTGCTGTCACACACCGCACAATGCGGATATCACCATTCCGGATGCTCCGCTATGGAACCACAGATCTACTACCGCAACCTTCCAGCTATACACCAGTCCGACATTTAACGGAGCAGCAACCATTACACAACCCAGCGGCAGTTCGAAACTCTGTCTGAGTTGCCACGACGGCACCGTAGCCCTCGAAAACTTCGGTGGTACAACAAACGGGACTCATTTTATCACAACGGTCAACAATGTGGGAACTGATCTGCGGAATGACCACCCGATCTCCTTTGTTTTCGACGCTGCGCTGGCAGCAGCCGACCCCGGTCTGTGGAATCCTACTACCCATCCTTCAGGAATCGGTACCGGAACCATTTCACAGACCATGTTGTTCAATAACAAACTGGAATGTGCATCCTGTCACAATGTACACAACGGAACCGGAATTGCGCACCTGCTACGGAAGACCAATGTCGCCAGTGCCCTCTGCCTTACCTGCCATAACAAATAAATTTTTATCATTTTTATCTGTTGAAGCAATGATTTGGAAGGGCCATTTAATCCCCTCCAATTAATCATTTTTGGGAAACGTAGCTAACCATGTACAGAAAAATTCTTACCGTATTGCTGATCCCGGGAATCCTATTCCTGCTTTTTTCAGGTTGCTCGAGGCGTTTGCATAAAACGTCCACCTTTAAAGTAGTGGTTACCTACCCACCCCCGCCAGACACAGCAAGGATCCAGTTTCTGACTTCTTTCAGCAGTTCCGAGAACAGCACCGGTAAACAATCAGCATTTTCGCGGTTCATTTTTGGCGAATCCCCGGTAAAGCCGATTAAAAAACCATACGGTATTGCTATGCATGGAGGAAAGATCTATATCTGTGATACAGGCATGGGTCTCATTGAAGTGATCGACCTTGAGAAAAATACCTTCACCTATTTCGAACCGATAGGCAACGGGAAACTCAAACTTCCACTCAATTGTTTCGTGGACGATACCGGAAAACTATATGTTGCCGATGGAATTCGAATGCAAGTAGTTGTCTTTGAAGCGGACGGAACCTATATAGGCGCTTTTGGCGAGACCGATAAATTTAAGCCGACCGATGTCTTTGTGACCGGCGATACGATCTGGGTAACCAATATCAAAAACAACAGGATCAACGTTTATAAAAAGAATACCCGTGAACTTCTCTATACGTTCCCTGACGCCGAACAGGGTCAGCCTGGTTACCTTTATTCTCCGGCCAACATTTATGTTACACCCGATAAGGTTTATGTAAGTGATATCGGTGATTTTAATGTAAGACCTATACCCATGATGGGAAATACTTGTCATCTGTGGGAAGCAACGGGAGCGGCCTTGGCCAGTTTGCACGACCCAAAGGTATCGCCGTAGATAAAAAAGAGAACCTGTATGTGGTGGATGCAAGTTTCGAGAATACGCAGATTTTTGATAAAACTGGTCGCGTACTGCTCTTTTTCGGCGGACCTTATCAAGGCCCCGGTGATATGTGGCTTCCGGCAAAGGTGACCATCGATTATGACAATCTGAAATACTTCCATAAATATGTGGATCAGGCTTACAATCTTAACTATCTCATCTTTGTAACCAACCAATACGGACCCGACAAGATCAATGTGTACGGTGCAATCAGCCCGAAATAAAACACATAACGATGACACCGGTAAAAAAAAACATATCTCTTTCTCTGATAGTGATCATTTTTTCCTTTTTACTGGGATGTTCGCACAGGATGCTTACTGTCTTCTTCGACGGTGTGCCCGAAAAGAATGATTCGGTTAAAATGGTTGCAAAACAGACCGGAAATAAATCGGATTCCGCCCTGTTAAATGAACTGGCTGCCAATACTGCTGCATCGAAGCACCCGGCACATCCACCGTTTGCCCTTAAAAAATGCGGGGTATGTCACGATCCCAACCGTCCTGGGAACATGATCGAACCTCAACCTGGTCTTTGCTATCAGTGTCATGATGCGTATGACGGGAAATTCGAGCATGGACCAGTGGTCTCCGGTAATTGTACCAAATGCCATAGCCCACACAATTCGGAGAACCCAAAATTGCTTTTGCGAACAGGACAAGCGCTATGCTTCACTTGCCATGAATCAGACCGTATCCTTGCAACTCCGGAGCATGAGAAGATCGGTGAATCGCCATGTACAACTTGTCATAATCCACATGGTGGGAATAAACGGTATTTTTTAAACTGAAACAGGAATAAGGGATGAAAGGCTTGCGTTTTTTTTGCATAATGCTGCTTTTGCCCGCACTGGGATTATCCCAGAATTATTCCATTTCCCGGAGGTTCTGGGCGCTCAACTCGATAAATGGCGCTGTGAAACTTGGGGCCGATTACCGTTACCAGGCCGGATATTCCAACGAGATCTACAACACCCAAGAAAGTTCACGGTTTTATGGTGGGATACTACTTAACACCGACAGTTATTTCATTCATCCTGATTTTATCTCGCTCCACCTGGGCGGAGAATTCAACCCGGTTATCGGAAAGGATCTTTTTCTCGTCATCCCCGACCAGGCTGAGGTACGAACTATGGAAAAACTGGATGCCACCCTCACTTTCTTTCGCCAGAAGACCATTAACTTCAGTGGTTTTTTCAACTATAACAATGTATACACCAGTCGTGAAAACCTATCAAATATCCACTCAAATACCATCAACTTTGGAGGTAATTTTATCTGGATGAACAAGATCCTTCCCATCCAGGCCTCTTACCAACAGGGGAAATGGTACGAAACTGAGATCCTTACCGGTCGTTCATTCATCACCCAACAGCAAACCATCCAGGCACGGATCGACAAATCCTTTTCTGCTTATGATAACAGCCAACTCATTTATTTTCACAATGACTATTCAAGGAATGATGTAAACATCGCTGAATCAAGGAATATCTCCGATAACCTGAGTCTCAACAATACTATTTCCTTCGATAAAAAGCGCAATTACAGCTTTATCTCAGCAATTTCCGGTATCGATCAGCGGGGCTCCGACGTTTTTCGCAGGATCCAGGTAGATGAAAGCATAAACCTGAACCTCCCAAAACGCTTCAGCTTAAGCACAAGTTATAACTTTTACGATTACCGCAGGGATTCGCAGGAAATGAATCAGAATGCGATCCGGGCCATGCTGCGTCACCGGTTGTACGAAAGCCTCAATTCGGGATTGTCGCTGGAATATAACCAGATCCGTCATACATTTTATAAAGAGAATAACCTTATCGCGGGTATCAATATAAACTATGAGAAGAAAATCCCCTTAAAAGGCAGGTTGATGCTGGGTTATACTTATAATTGGCAACGTCAGAAACATACAAGTGAACCTGTTCCCCAGCCTATCCTGCACGAAGAGCACGTGCTTACTGACGGTCAGATGACCTTGCTAAACCAGGCCAATATTGATCTCAATTCGGTAGTTGTGAAGGATGTTACCGGAACGATCATCTATGAGCCCAATTTCGATTATGTGTTGATCCAGCGCAACACGTTCCTGGAAATCCAGCGTATGCCGGGTGGACAAATTCCAAATAAAGGGAGCGTATACGTTGATTATGTTGCCATGCTCCCGGGGTCTTATCAGTATGATGTCAATTTTCAATGCATCAACGCCAGCGTGTCGTTCTTCAACCGCCTGTTTGAGATATATTTCAAGTGGGCCGACCAGGGGTATTCAAACCTGACAACCGCGGAGTACCTTACCTTGAACTATTTCACCCAAACTACTTACGGCTGCCGTCTTGAGTACAAGTTTGCCAGTGGCGGTGTGGAATTCGAGAATTACCAGAGTACGATCGTGCCCTACCGTCTTATCCGTTATTGGGCACAGCTGCAGGGAAATTTAGGATACAAGGTTACCATTTCGCTCAGCGGGAACATGCGCGATTACAACCTGACGGCTGAGAATACACGCCAGCAGTTCATTGATGTGACCGGGAATGTTGGATACCAGTTTGCGCATCAAAGTACTCTTTCCGTAGAATTCGGTTATCGTAAACAAATAGGCCAGCAGATCGACCTTAACCTGTTAACCGGTCGTGTCCAGTTCACCACACTTTTCCGTCAGATATTCTTTAAAGTTGGCGTGGAGGTGTTCCGGCGTGATTATCTCCATGAGCAAACCAATTATGTGGGCGGATTTATTCAAATAGTGAGAAACTTTAACTGGTACAGGAAATGAGACTCTCCCTGGTCATGATCTTTATTGTGTTTGATATGGCCAGACTGAACCTGGTATTTAGCTCCGTCCCGTATAAAAATCCACAGGATTGCCTCGAATGTCATTCAAAATTGATGGAACCTGAGTATAAACATGTAGCAGCTGTAAAAAATTGCGGAATTTGTCATAAGCCTAACGGTAATACCCACCCTTCCCAAGGAGAAAAAGGCTTCTCCCTGGCTGCACAAACCCCGGATCTATGCTTCAGTTGCCACGACGACATTCAGGCCGCTACACAAGAAGCCACTCACCCCCATCCACCAGTGACTGCTGAGAAGAATTGCATGAACTGCCACTCTCCGCATGCATCAGCAGAAAAGAAACTGCTGCTGGCCGAAGAGACAAAAACCTGCCTCACCTGCCATAACAAGTCGGTCACCGCCGATAACAAACCCATTATGAATATCCGCAAGAACGTGATCAACAGCACCTATTTCCACGGTGGAAAAACCAATCCGGGATGTTCAGCCTGTCACACGCCCCACGGATCATCAAACCCGTTCATCCTGAATGGTTCATTCCCCGAGGGGATTTATACTTCAGCACACAAGGAAAACTTCCTGGTCTGTTTTACCTGCCACAACAGCGATTTGCTCCTGCTGAAAACTACCGGAACTGCTACGGGTTTCAGGAGTGGCACGCAGAATCTGCATTATCTTCATCTCCAAGGCAGTAAAAGCAGAACCTGCATCAGTTGCCACAATGTCCACGGAGCCTTAAACCCACAACTGATCGCCGAAAAGGTTCCTTTCGGTAAATGGGAAATGCCCATCCATTTCGTATCACAGGAGAACGGCGGTACATGCGCCCCGGGATGTCATTCCGAAAGAAACTATAACCGGTAGGCTACTTCCTTCATTTGAAAAGTAAACGGGGATTGGATAATTATCTTACCTCATTTTGATCAATTTGACCATCTCGGTTTTATCTTCAGCAACTACCTTAACGAAATGTGATCCTGTCTTCAATACTGATTTTTAAATGGCCTGTTTCTGCGATGGAAGAGGGTGCATCCGGGATCAGGACCAAACTGGTAATGAGGTGAATATTTTACATATCTAAATATTCAATTAGGTGTTTTTATATTAACTTTGTCATCGACGGATCTTTATCCGGGAGTTTAATCAAAACGGCCGACAATAATATTCAAGATTTGCCCCGCCAAATCTTGAGTTCCGAAGAAATTTGGATAGAAATACATTCGAATAATAATTTTTAACGAGGATTAATTATGAAAACACTTTATCATTTTTTGTTTATTGTGGTTTTAATGCATTTGTTATACAATATGCCAGCAGTGGGCCAGGTATCAATAAATAATGACGGAAGCGCTCCGGATTCTTCGGCAATGCTTGAAATAAAATCTGAAAACAAGGGACTTTTACTTCCAAGGATCGATTATAACAACCGACCCTTGAATGCAACAACCGGTTTATTGATTTATGTAACCGCAAATGGACCATTCGGGAACGGACTATATATATTTGACGGGGTAGGATGGTTAAAAATAAACACCTCAACTTATTATTTGGGACAACATGTGGGAGGGGGAGTTGTTTTCTATCTCGATCCTTCAGGCCAGCATGGATTAATTGCATCGGAAACGGACCTACCAGATTATTATCTTTATGGTTGTGATACAGATACCATACCAGGGGCCAACGGAACTGCCCTGGGTACCGGAGCTACGAACACAGCTGCAATTCTCGCGGTATGCCCGACTCCGGGTATTGCTGCAAGTGTATGTGACACATTGACAACCGGCGGATTTACCGATTGGTTTCTTCCTTCGGTTGACGAACTGGATTCAGTGTATGTGCACCAGTCGATCATTGGTGGATTTGCTCCATTTTGGTATTGGAGTTCGACAGAACAATCAATTCCAGGGGCATGGATTGTAGAATTTGATATTGAACCGCCAAATGTAGGCTGGACGAGTAAAAACAGCTATCTCAATGTACGATGCATCAGGAAATTTTAAGACATTGCATGCAGGACTATACTACAGCTGTATGCCTTGATTGGGATTGATTAATTATTGGGAGCGCCATTATCAATCCAACAAACAATATTGTTCTTCTGTGCAGTTGATAATGAATTTCCCGGGGGCATACTGCCATCAACGATTTTGCTTCTGATAGTAGTTTTAGCTGCCGATATCTGTGAATAACCTGAATATTGCGAATGACAGCTCACACAGGCACTTTGAAATACCGGTAAAACATCATTACTGAATGATTTTGTACTCCCGCTGCAATCGGGTACAAAACTGTTGGAACTCTTACTGCAGGCTCCCATCAGGGTTGCGCAAACCATTAAACCAAAAAATGTTTTCTTCATTTTAATAATATAAATTTAATAGATCCGGGATGAAAGATATCGTAATGAACGGATATTGTGTTATAAAATTATTTATTGACATGAATTCATTCGATATCATTTGACACAGGGATCTATAAAGAAAATCAGTACCCTTTCCATCAACGAGAAAAAGTTCTACCTTCGTTCTCCCGTTAAAAAAGATAAACGGGATAAAATCATATGGATCATGCTTGATCACCATCAAAAAAAACGTTTTCTTAAACTGCCAAAATACACTGGAGGGAATAAGGCTTTCAGGGAGTTTATTGCAGAAAACCTGCGCTATCCTGAATCTGCACTTCAAGCAAAAGTGGAAGGTTTTGTTATTGTTGAATACGACGTTCATGACAATGGTGACGTGGACAACCCACGCATTTTGAAAGGACTAGGTTATGGCTGCGATGAAGAGGCACTCCGGGTTGTCAGTCTACTCCGGTTTGAGAAAGTGAAGAACAGAGGTGTGCGCGTTAAAATGACGTCAAAAACCACGATCAATTTCCATCTTCCTAAATCGTCGAGTATCAGTTACACCTTTACAACTTCCAATAAGCGTGATAAACCTGAAGCCGGACCGAAGAAAAAGAATGAGAGTCCGGTAATATATAATTACACTATTCAATTGTAAAATTCCTGGTTATACCTATGCCCCTCTACCTTGCCTCGCTCAATTCAGGGAGTAATGGAAACTGTTATTACATCGGTAACGGGCCGGATGCTGTGCTGATCGATGCCGGAATTTCCTGCCGGGAAACAGTGCGGCGGATGATCAGGCTGGGATTATCCATCCGGAATGTTAAAGCCATATTCATCTCGCATGAACATACCGATCATACCCGAGGTGTTGAGGTGCTCTCACATAAATACGGGATACCCGTATATATTACTGGGGCAACCTGGCGAAACAGCCGTCTGAACCTGGATCCGCAGATGATAAAACCATTTACCACAGGTATGCCGGTTCATATTGGCGATCTCAGGGTGAATCCATTTCCCAAACGGCATGATGCTTCCGAACCACATAGTTTTACGATAAGCGCTGACCATATTACAGCGGGTGTTTTCACGGACATCGGTACAGCATGTGAACATGTTATACATCACCTCAGCCAATGTCATGCAGCCTTCCTGGAAGCAAACTATGATGAACAAATGCTGGAAAGGGGTCGTTATCCGCTTTATCTGAAACGGCGGATCCGGGGCGCCGAGGGACACCTCTCGAACGACCAGGCGTTGGACCTTTTCAACACCCATCGGTCACCTTGGATGCAACTTCTGGTACTTTCGCATCTTTCGGCCGTAAATAACCACCCAAAGCTGGTATATGACCTGTTCAGCCGGCATGCAAAAGGCACAAAAATCGTTGTTGCGTCGCGGTACGAGGAAACGGAGGTGTTTTGTGTGGAAGAATGTAGATGAAGAGATCACAGGATAAAAAAAATTTCTAATTTTAAATAATCGAATTTCAGGATGCTTATCCGGGAGGTAAAAATGTTTGGGTCCCTGCGTGAATATTCATCGGTTCCCTGCCGGAGGCCGAAATTTTGAGAGTTATGGAGAAGATCCCTGGCTGGCTTCCCGTTTGGCCGTTAGCTATATCAAAGCCCTTCAATCGCAGGGTGTGATTGCAAGCGTCGAGCATTTTGCACTCAACAACCAGGAATGGCAGCGCACAGAGGTGAATGTCATTGCTGGCAGTGAAACCATTAAGCTATATGTGTCCGATACCCACAATCCGTTACCGCGCCCGGTAAAAGAATTGAAAGGATTCGCTAAGGTTGTCCTGAATCCCGGACAGGAGAAGAAGGTGACGATGCACTTTAATTCCCGTTCATTTGCATACTATGACGTGAAAGATAAGCAATGGAAAGTGGATCCGGGTAATTTTGAAATTAGCGTTGGAAGTTCATCCGCTGACATCAGGCTTAGAACCAACCTTGCAGTCAAATAAATGTTTTCTGGTCCGGAGATTAAACAACCAATTATTTTTTCTGTTGTGCCTGCCGGAAGGCATTACCGAGTCGTTCCAGTCCTGTAGAGCAATCGCGGTAAGGTAGGCATGCTTCGATAAGCACAAGTTTGTTTCTCTCCTTTTCCGCAATTTTCATGGCTTGTTCCATCTCTTCCTCTGTGGTGACCCGGATACCGATAGCAAAGGACCCATCATCAAATACTCCGGGCATTTCAGCGTACCGCCACATCCGGATGTCATTATACGGCCCGTCTTTGTGGAGGCGCCGCTCAATCAGGTAGCCATCATTGTTGATGATCACGATCACTGCAGGACAACGCTCCCTTATCAGGGTGGATACTTCCTGTGCCGTCATCTGGAAGGCGCCATCACCGGTGAGGACAACCGGCCGTTTTCCCGGACGTGCCAGAGCGACGCCCAAAGCTGCCGGTGTACAATAACCGATAGAACAATAATAGGCTTGTACAATGAAATTTTCGGCTTCTTCTATGTGGAATTCCGGGGTTGCGCAAAAAGCGTCGCCGGGTTCTGCCAGAAGGATCATCTGGTCGTCGAGATAAAAGTTAAGGCATTCGTATAAGCGGATCGCGGTCAGAATACGCGAAGGTTCAGGTATGAACGGTCGTTTGGGACGATAGGATTCAGCCGGATGTGAAGCCAGATAAGACCTGGGTTTAACCGCAAGGGCCAGTTCCCGGATGAAATCTCCCAGTTGTATCTGGTGATAATAATGGCTGCCGATTCGTACCTGGTCTCCTCCAACGGTAATCATCCGCCGGTTGTCGAGATTCATGCTGAACAAACCCGTATCCAGGTCGGTCATCCATACCCCGAGCGACAAAAGACAGTCAGAGTCTTCCACTTGCCGGCGTACCGCTTCACGACTCCAGCCACCCTGATATATACCGGTGAACTGGGGATGTAACTCCGGCAACACCGATTTGCTGCTGAGCATGGTGGCAAAAGGAACTTCCGTTTTTTCAACCAGTTGAAGCGCTTCGTTCCCGAGTCCGAAACGGAGTAACTCCACTCCTGCGAGGATCAGTGGATGACCGGCATTATTGAGCATCTCTGCAGCTTCAGCAACACATTCTGCCAGGCTGTCTCCATTGGAAACAGATAACGTGGAATAAACCAGCTTCCCTGGCTCGCGGCACAAGGCATTGGTCATATCGGCCGGGAGTTCAAGGTAGACGGGCAGTTTCCGGGTGATGCAATTCCGGATAACACGGTCTATCTCATCTGGAGCAGTATTTGGATCGGTAAGAAGGGCTGCATCGGCCGTAATTTTCCTGAAGATGTCCAACTGGAGATAATAATTGGAAATGAGATGGTGGACCATGGCTCCCGATTCTCTGCGCCGGGCCGGAGGGGCGCCACTGATGACGATCACGGGCACTTGCTCTGCAAAAGCGCCTGCCACTGCATTCAGAATGCTCAGTCCGCCTACGCCGTAAGTAACCACAGCCGCTCCTGCCCCGTTCAGGCGGGCATAGCCGTCGGCTGCATAACCGGCATTCAGCTCGTTGCAATTCCCCACCCACCGGATGGGACTTTCAACGACGTCGTCAAGGAAATCGAGGTTATAATCTCCCGGAACCCCGAAAAGGTGTTTAATGCCGATCTCCTGCAAGCGATAAAGAATATACCGGGAAACAGTGTAATTTTTGCTCATAACTCCTTCTTTTATACAAAAACCTTAAATCCAATATTTTTACTACAACAAAGATATGTACAATATTCCGCAGATAAATACTAATCATTCATTTATGCTTTTCTGCCTATTTTCTGATGCGGTCAATTTCCTTTATCTTTATATAATGAAACATACGATTAAACCGTTAATCAAAATTAACCTTTTTGTAAAAAAAAATAACATCAAAAAAGTCTAAATATTAATTCTAAAATGAATTGCTATGGAAAATCAACCGATCATTCTTGAACGGAACTATAACGCTCCAATTATAAAAGTGTGGCAGGCACTTACCGATATAAATGAAATGAGGAAATGGTACTTCGACCTTGCTGAATTCAAGGCGGAAGTTGGATTTAAATTTCAGTTTTATGGAGGGAAAGATCCTGAAACCCAATATTTACACCGCTGTGAAGTAACGGAAGCCATCTTCGAAAAAAAACTCACCTACAGCTGGAGATATGACGGTTATCCGGGTAATTCGTTTGTGACATTTGAACTTTTTAACCAGGACGACAAAACCACATTAAGACTGACCCATCGTGGCCTTGAAACCTTGGCGGCAGGAAGTCCGGATTTTGCAAGGGAGAATTTTGTTGAAGGCTGGACCCATTTTGTTAATATTGCCTTAAAAGAGTATTTAGAATCATAAAACATGAAAACCATAGCAGAAATTTTGATCGGAATTGTTGCCCTGGAACATTTGTATTTTTTATGGATAGAGATGTTTGCCTGGGAGACCAAAGGAAAAGAAACATTTAAGGATCTGCTCGCCGGCGATTTGTTTAAACCGACAAAAACGCTAGCTGCAAATCAGGGATTGTATAACGGTTTTCTTTCGGCCGGACTGATCTGGACATTCTTCATCACGGATAATTTATGGAGATCCAATATTTCCCTCTTCTTTTTGGGTTGTGTAATCATCGCCGGTATCTATGGAGCTATAACCGCAACCAGGAAAATATTTTTTGTCCAGGCACTACCGGCAATAGTTGCATTAATATTTATCATTGTTTTCATGAGAGCCGGTTAACCTATTGATTTCCTGCGAAGGTATTTTAGCTGAGAAAATCGACCACAAAGCATACCATGAATTTTCTCATCTGTATTTCAATCCATTAACATTTTTTTTGGCGGGGATGAGATGTAGTTATTTTTTTTATTGTATCTTTGACCGACCGTTCAGTCATAAAATATGAGCCCGAGAACAAAAGAACAATATGAAGAGATCCGCGACAGTAAACGCTCCCACATCCTGGATGCAGCGATCGAGTGTTTTGCAACCAAGGGATACCATGCCGTTTCTATCAGTGAACTGGCCAATCACGCCGGCATTTCAAAAGGCCTGATGTATAATTATTATATAAGTAAGGAGGAACTTCTGAAAGAGATTTTCCGGGAAATTCTTTCACAGCTTGGAATGCTGGACACTTTCGACCCCGATCGGGCGGGTGTGATCGACCGGAAAGGCCTCCTGCAATATTTAAACCGACTCTTCCGCCATCTGAAATCAAATCTTATTATATGGAAAATGTATATGGCGATATTCAGTCAACCAACGGTTCAGGAAATCCTTAAAGATGAAATCCGGGCATCTTCAAAGCAGCCGCTTGAGATGCTGGAATGTTATTTTAAAAGCCAGGGATCCAAAAAACCCAAGGTAGATGTGGCCTACCTCAGTACATTATTCAGCGGGGTGATCTATGAGTATATTTCTGATCCTGAAAACTATCCACTCAATGAGATCAAGAAAAGAATAATTAACATATATAAATAAACTCCGAAGAGTGACAGATAAACTTAAAAAACTGATCCTGACCACCCTGATGTTGGCCGGCCTGCAAGGGATGCAGGCCCAGAATCTCAATGCGGACGACATTGTCCGGAAAGCCGATGAGAAAACCCGTGGATTGTCGAGCCAGGGAACCATGACCATGACGGTGGTGAGGCCCGACTGGACCCGGACCATTTCGATGAAAACCTGGTCGAAAGGCAGGGAGTACTCTCTCGTTTTGATCACCGCCCCTGCCAAAGACAAGGGACAAGTCTTCCTCAAAATCAAGACCGAGATGTGGAACTGGGTACCTTCAATCGATAAAACCATCAAAATACCTCCGTCGATGATGCTTCAGTCATGGATGGGTTCCGATTTTACCAACGATGACCTGGTACGGCAGTCATCCATCGTGATAGATTATACCCATAAACTGCTGGGGAGAGAAAAGGTTCGGGATCTGGACTGTTATAAGATCGAACTGACGCCTTTGCCCGACGCACCCGTAGTTTGGGGGAAGGTGGTCATGTGGATCACGGTAAAAGGCTATGACCAGTGGATGACCGAATATTATGACGAGGACAACAAGTTGGTAAATGTTGCGAACAACTATGAAATCAGAAAGATGGGCGACCGCGAAATTCCAACCCGGATCGAGATGGCGCCCCAGACTAAAAAAGGACAGAAAACCGTTATGCAGATCGATGATATGAAGTTCAACATCAAGGTCGAAGAAGGGTTCTTCTCACAACAGAACATGATAAAAATAAGATAGTAACAAATGAGTGAATTCAGGCTTGCATGGCGTAATATCTGGCGGAATAAGCGAAGGACCCTGTTGACTGCGGCATCGATCTTTCTGGCCATATTCCTGGCATTGATCGTCAGGTCTTTGCAAACCGGATGGTTCGATAACCTTGTCGCCATCTCGATCCAGTCATACACCGGTCATATCCAAATACATAAAAAAGGGTATTGGGATGACAGGGATATCAATAATTCCATTCTTTACGATGATTCACTTACATCCCATGTCACCGCAACGAAAAATGTGGATAAAACAGTCCCCCGCCTGGAATATTTTGCCCTCTCCTCATATGGTAAGCAAACAAAAGCGGTAATGCTCTCGGGAACAGATCCTGGTAAGGAAGACGCACTGACCCACCTCTCAAGGAAAGTGATTAAAGGCAGATATCTGGATACTCATGGGAATGGTATCCTGGTTTCCCAGGGGCTCGCGTCATTTCTCGGACTGACAACCGGCGACACCCTTGTACTTTTGGGACAAGGGTATCATGGTGTCAGTGCAGCCGGGAAATTCCCTGTCTGCGGAATTATCCATATGCCTTCACCCCAGCTCGATAACCAGATGGTTTATATGAATCTGCTTACGGCTCAGGAATTTTTCAGTACCGGGAACCGGATAACATCGCTTTCATTAACTCTGCTTAACCCCGATGAGATCAATTCTACGGTGGCTGTTTTGAAAAGCGAAATCGGTATGGAGAAGTTCGAGATCATGCGCTGGGATGAAATGATGGAAGAGGTTATGCAAGCGTTGAAGGCCAAGACAGGAGGCGGGATGATCATCATTGCCATTTTATATATGATCGTCGGTTTTGGTATTTTCGGAACGGTAATCATGATGACCAACGAACGCCTGAAAGAGTTTGGCGTGATGGTTTCAGTGGGCATGCAGAAAACCCGGTTGGCCATTATCCTTACTCTTGAGATGATCTTCATCGGTCTTACCGGAACAATTGCAGGAGTGGTTACTGCGGTGCCGATCATGGTTTATTTCCACGTCTACCCTATTCACCTGTGGGGAGGAATGGCCCAGGCATTTATCAGTTTTGGCATTGAACCGCTGATGCCCCTGGCAGTGAAACCCGGGTTCATCCTCTGGAATGTGATCAGTGTGCTGGTCATTGTTTTGCTGACCTGTATTTATCCCATCAGGAAAGCCCTTAAGTTAAAGGTTGTTGAGTCTCTTCATAAATAATGTAGTCTCATGATCATTAAAATCGCATTCAAAAATGTCTGGAGAAACAAGGTAAGGAGCCTGATCGTCATCCTTTCAGTAACACTCGGTCTGACCGGAGGGATCTTTGCAGCAGCAATCATAACCGGGATGGTGGAGCAAAAGGTGAGGATGGACATAAATAACGAAATTTCCCATATACAGATCCACTACCCTGGATTCCTTAAGAACTTTGAACCTCAATATTCAATTCCCGGTGCCGACAGCATCGCAGGAGTAATTTCGAAGATACCAGATGTAAAAGCGGTTTGCACCCGGATCCGGATCACCGGAATGGCTGCCTCTCCCAATTCAGCGGCTGGAGTGCAAATCGTAGGCGTCGATCCATTACAGGAAAAGAAAGTGAGCACCCTTTATACCACCATTTCCGATTCCGGTGGTGGTTACTTCATAGGGAACAAAAAGAATCAGTTGGTCCTGGGCAGGAAACTGGTGGATAAACTGAAGGTCAGACTGAAGTCAAAAGTAGTGCTTCGTTTTCAGAATACCGATGGGGACCTTACCGAAGCAGCCTTTTCCGTCAACGGGATCTATCAGACGGCCAATAATGTATTTGACGAAACAACTGTGTTCGTTAAAAAGAAAGATCTCGGTTTGCTGACTGGAAATGAGAACAGTTGTCAGGAGATTGCCATCATTCTTAATGATATTGATCAGATCCCGATTGTGGAGCCTTCTCTGAAGAGCAGGTTTCCAGGGTTTGACATCCGGAACTGGATTGAACTCCGGCCTGAAATGGGCCTCATCACCTCAACCATTGCAATGGAAGTATACATCATCCTGGGCATTATTTTATTTGCCCTGGCTTTTGGTATTGTCAATACGATGCTGATGATCGTTTTTGAGCGCACACGGGAGCTTGGAATGCTTATGGCCGTGGGAATGAGCAGAGCGAGGGTGTTCCGGATGATCATGCTGGAGACGATCTTTCTAACCACCATCGGAGGGATCATCGGAATGATCCTGAGCGCATTTCTGGTTAGCTATTTTCACCGGCAGGGTATTGACTTATCCTCTATGTCAAAAGGGTTGGAAGCCTATGGATTCGATCCGAATATTTATCCTTTTATTAAAATCAAACTCTATTTCCACCTGACCCTGATGATCATCTTTACAGCCATTCTCTCTGCCATTATGCCTGCCCGAAAAGCCCTGAAGTTAAAACCGGTGGAAGCAATAAGGGTGGAGTAGATGGTGAGGTGGTGAGATGGTGAGATGGTGAGGTGGTGAGATGGTGAGGTGGTGAGATGGTGAGGTGGTGAGATGGTGAGATGGTGAGATGGTGAAATGGTGAAATGATGAGTTTAATTTTCAAATTTTCAAATCCTCAAATCTTCAAATTATTTAAAGATGAACATCATTGAGATAAAAAATCTGAGTAAGGTATATGATGAGAAGACGATTCCGGTTTATGCCTTGAACGGGGTTGACCTGGCTTTCAATGTAGGTGAGTTCACCAGCATTGTAGGACCATCTGGATCAGGGAAAACAACAATGCTTAACCTGCTGGGTGGACTTGATTCACCGTCGGGAGGTGAGATCATCATTGACCAAACGGACATTACGGAATTGACATCCAGGAAACTGATCGATTTCAGGTTGAGAAATATTGGCTTCGTCTTTCAATCATTTAACCTGATTCCGGTGTTAACCGCCAAGGAAAACGTGGAGTTCATCATGCAGCTTCAGGGAGTGAACAAAGATCAAAGGGATAAACGAACCATTGAGCTGCTTGATTCCGTAGGGTTGGGAGATAAGATCAACGTAAGGCCCAATAAGCTGTCGGGAGGCCAGCAGCAACGGGTTGCGGTAGCCCGTGCCCTGGCATCGAAGCCAAAATTCATCCTTGCCGATGAACCTACCGCCAACCTCGATTCCAGATCGGCGGAGAACCTGCTGGAGATCATGGAGAAGCTGAACCGGGAAGAGAACATCACCTTTATATTTTCAACCCACGATTCACGGGTTGTTGCGAAGGCGCGGCGGGTAATAACACTTGAAGACGGCAAGATCGTCGGGGACATCAAACGGAACAACGCTCCTACTGTCCCTCATTCATGAAAGAAAAAGAATGAAAAAAGTGTTGTAAGGAGAAATTGTCGGAAGATCATGTCACGGAGATTGCTAACATTACTTTTATTGTGTGTCATTGCTTTTGATGCCAAATCGCAGGATTCCATCCCGGTGAAGAAAGAGCGGAACTGGTCATTCAACGGATATCTGAAAGACATGCAAACCATGATCATCCCAAACACTGGTTCTACCTGGGTTACCAGCAACCTGATCCATAACCGTCTAAACTTCAGGTGGAACATCTCCAAGAGCTTCACCTTCTGCTTCGAGGAGAGAAACCGTTTTTACTGGGGTGAACTTACAAAGCTGAATCCGCAATACAAGGATTTTATCGCCTATGATAACGGAGTAGTGAATATGTCGTGGAACCTCTTTTCAGGGAATTCCTATGTGCTCAATGTTGCCATTGACCGGGCTTGGTTGGATTATACACGGAAAAACTTCCAGGTCACCCTGGGTCGCCAGAGAATAAACTGGAGCCAGACTTTTGTATGGAATCCCAACGATATATTCAATACCTATTCTTACTTCGATTTTGATTATGAAGAAAAACCTGGGAGCGATGCAATAAGGATCCAGTATTTTACCGGTCCTTCGTCAAAAGCCGAGATCGCCGTCAAAGCTGATAAGGACCAGAAAATCACTGCTGCTGGTTTGTACAGGTTCAACAAATGGAAATATGATTTCCAGGGATTGGCGGGGATATATACCCAGAGCGACCTGGTGGTTGGATTGGGATGGGCCGGGCAGATCGCCAAAGGCGGATTTAAGGGGGAGATGACCTGGTTCCAGCCGCTGCAGCATTTCGGTGATACAGCAGGTGTATTTCTCTCTTCAGTGGAATATGATTACACCTTCAGGAATTCTATATTCATCCAGTTTGAAGGTTTTTACAATTCAAATCCGGTGAACTCTCTAAATATTCTAATCAACCAGTTCAATTCGGGATTGCTGAATGCCAAGAACCCCTTCCTGAACGGTTTCTCCATCTTTGGCAACATCTCCTACCCTGTCACTCCGCTGATAAGCCTTGCGCTGGCAGGTATCTATAATCCAAACAACAGCATGTATTTCATCATCCCCACTTTTACTTTCTCCCTCATGAACAACCTGGATCTTTCGGTGATTGCGCAATCCTTTCAGTCCTATGATCCGACAACATCGGGGTTTTCGCAGACCTCCATCTTTATCCGCTTGAAGGGTTCGTTTTAGAGCCAGGATACACCTTTTGCAGGAAGAAAAACGTTTGAGATCAAAGTGGTTTAAAAAAAGTAATATACCCCAAGCAGGAACCTGAGGTTTCCAACCTCAGAGGGGGAGCTTACAAATCCCTTTTCATTGGTCGTGCCATATGCCGCCACTGTATATTCAAGTTCCCCGGCCAGCCTGAATTTATTTGCATTGAAAACGAGCCTGGGCGAGATGCGGTAAGCATAATCGATATTGTTACCCCGGACGTAATAAGGACCTGCAACCATTTCACCTGCGCCAAGGTTTTTGCTGTATGCTGCAAAAAGACCGGGTTGCCAGCGGACCGCATTTGTATGTAATTCGGCCCAGGCGGCAAAGGTGCGGATATTTGCATAATCGACCAATCCGCGGGTCGGATCAGTCACAGATCTCACCACGTAACCGCCCAGCATGGTATAAGCGTTGTTGTTCCCGCCGTATTCCCCGCCCAGCTTGAATGTCACCTTTTTCAATTTAAGTTTGACATAGGCATTATAGGCCATGGAGGTGGATTTAACATCAGTTTTATAAGTATCGGTGACTACATCGTGGTGGAATACTTTTCCGTTGATCACTGTATCGTACGCCGGACTGAGGGTAACCAAAGAGGATAACCTGGGGGTGAGCATCTGCCAGTTGATCCCGAAACCGCACAGGAATTCGATGTTTTTAACCTTGTCCACCGTGAGAAACTGAAACTGCAGGTCCGATTCGGGGATTACCGAATTCCGGATGTATTTGGTATTTGCCCCTTCAGGACCGTCGCTCATAAAATCAACCTGCGAAAGCACGGTCAGGGCAAGACTGAATTTTCCCGCACGCTGGGTGATCTTTATTTGTGGATTGCGTGAGAACACCACGAAAGGCGCACCCGTATTGAACGAAACCGTACCCGGAGAGCATTCTGGGACAAACATAGGATGCCACCATTGACCGACCAACAGTTCGGTATGCGGCCAGTTTAACTTAATCCATGCATGGCGAAGCCTGAAGGAATTGATGTTCGGATTGATATTCCCGAAAAATTCCGCTTCAATATAGGCCGACGTCTTGGCCCCCAGAGCATCAGGACCAGTAACTGAGGCGGCAAAGCGCGTCTGGATGGAAAGGATGTTGTACGTTGCTTTTGCGTTAATATCCTTACCCTCGGCGTCAGGTTTTACCGGTTCCGGGTAGAGCAGAAAATGACCATCTCGCAAACCACAGGTCTGGCGGGTATCGTAGATGATATCCGTTTTCACATAACCGGAAAATACAATACCGAAAAGCGGTTTTTTCTCGGGAGATTTTTGATCCATGGGCTTTTGTTCTGGATTCTTTTTGAACTCCTGAAGACCCTTCTTCTGTTCGGTGTTTTGGGCATTGGCCCCAATAACGAGCAGCAGCGGTAGCATTCCGCAGAGGATAAATCTTTTCATCTGGATAATGATTAAAGGTGGATCAAAGTGTAAAGAACCTGTGAAAACCTTCTGATTACATCAAATACCCTTAACTTTGATCCTTCATTGTTAATAAATAAACAGCAAATTTATAAAAAAAAATAAAAAATAATTGCTAAAAAATTTGGATTTTATAAACAGTGTTTAGTATATTTGCAGCGTTAAATTATTCATCATGGGTATCATTGAACGGAAAAGCAAAGAAAAACTCGAGCTTAAAGCTTTGATACTGAAAGCTGCACATGAACTTTTCATTGAAAAAGGTATCGATGAAACTTCCATCCGCAATATTGCCGAGCGTATCGAATATAGTCCGGCAACAATCTACCTTTATTTCAAAGACAAGGATGAGATCCTCCATGAGCTTCATTCCTTTGCATTCAATGAACTGGCTACCAGAAGTTCAGTTCTTATGGCTGTGGCTGACCCGCTTGAAAGACTTAAGGCGATTGGCAGAGTCTACCTTGAGTTCGCATTTGAGGATACCGAAAGGTACGATCTTATGTTTATGGCCAAGGCCCCGATGAATTTCCTCGAAAAAGTAAAGGAGAAGAATTGGCATGATGGAGAAAGAGCATTTGGATTTCTGGCCAATACCGTGAAGGAATGCATGGCTGCAGGCCGTTTCGCAGGTCATGATCCCGATGCACTCTCTTTCCTGATATGGAGTTGTGTTCACGGCATGGTTGCATTGGAAATACGTGACCGTTGTAAAGGTATCGATTGCATGGGTATTGATGGTGATCATCCACCAGTTCATTTGAGCGGATTTGAAGAACTTGTCAAAATATTGGACAAAATTTAGTTTTTTTTGTATTCATACTAAACACTGTTAATAATATATATGATGTATAATAAATTAGAGATGTTATTTATTAGTGCACTCCTTATCGTGGGATTTGTTCATCCCGCTTCGATCAGAGCCCAGGTATATCTTCCAAAGTATATAGAAGAAGGGTTAGCCAACAACCTGGTCATGAAACAGAAGAATATTGGGCTTGAACAGAGCCTGCTGGCGCTGAAAGAGGCCAGGAGCTGGTTTTACCCTTCTGCAGGTTTTACCGGTGATTATACATGGGCTGAAGGAGGGCGTACTATCGAGTTCCCGGTGGGAGACCTATTAAATCCGGTCTATTCCACCCTGAACCAGTTAACTTCGTCACATAATTTCCCTCAGGTCGAAAATAGTGACATCCATCTTCTGCCAAAGAATTTTTATGATGCCCGGGTGAGAATTGCATACCCTCTGGTAAACACAGATCTGTATTATAATTACAGGATCAAAAAACAGGAAATACATTTGGTCGAGTATGAAGTTGAAACTTACCGGCAAGAGCTCATCCACGATATCGAAACGGCATATTACAACTATTGCCTGGCTGTGGATGCGGCTAAGGTCTATGAAAGCGCACAGGATCTTGTCAGGCGAAACCTGCAGATCAATGAATCGCTGGTTCGCAACGGCAAAGGCCTGGCGGCCAATATCCTTCGGGCAGAGAGCGAAATAGAGGCGATCACTTCCAGGCTTCATGAAGTGGAAAACCAACAGCAGAATGCCCGTTCATGGTTTAATTTCCTGCTGAACCGGCCGCTTGCTGATACCGTTATTTATGAATCGTTGCCATTGCCTCCCGAACTCTCAAAGGCGATCTCGGAGACCCCGGTTATTATGAACCGGAGCGAACTGAAGGAACTTGTTACTGCCACCTCCATCCGCCAGGCAGAGCTCAGTATGAACCAGCGTTATGCCGTTCCGAAAGTCAACACCTTTGTCGACTTGGGCTCACAGGCTTTTGATTGGCAATTCGACAGTAAAAGCAAGTATATCCTGGCAGGGTTCCAGGTCACCATTCCCATCTTCAGCGGCCTCCGCAACAGCGTGAAGATCTCCACAACAAAACTTGAAATGGACGATTTGGCCATCCGTACTGAAAATACAAGTAAACAATTCACTGTTGCAGCTGGAGTTGCACGTAATAACCTCAGTACTGCAATGGTTAACCTCGAATCTTCCGAAAAGCAATATAAAAGCGCCAGAGCCTATTTCAATCTGATCGATAAAGGTTACGCGGAAGGAATCAACAGCCTGATAGAATTCATGGATGCACGAAATCAGCTTACAGCATCCGAGATCCAGGTAAAATTGAACAGATATAAAGTATTGTCGGCCTATGCCGACCTGAAACGTCAAACAGCATCATCCACAATTTAAAAATCAAACACATGAAAACAAACAGATTATATCTTTTTTTGCTCCCTGTGATTATCGCAGCATGCAGCCGTTCCGAAATAAAACCGTATGTAACAACCGAAGTCCCGGTTCCGGTAAAAGTGATCACCCTGCAGCAGCAAACCGTATATGAACCGGTGTATGCATCCGGCAGTTTCACTACCGATGATGAAACCATGCGTTCGTTTAAAACCGGAGGTATTGTACAACACCTGTTCGTCAGGGAAGGTGATGCGATTAAAAAGGGCCAGTTGCTTGCAACACTCGATCTGACGGAAATTACGGCCCAGGTGACCCAGGCCAACCTGGCCTATGAGAAAGCTCAACGCGATTTCAACAGACTAAGCAATCTATACCGTGACAGTGTGGTCACTCTAGAGCAGTTTCAAAACGCCCGGACAGGACTAGACATTGCGAATGAACAACTCAAGACAGCCCGTTTCAATAAGAACTTCTCGGAGATCCGTGCGACGGAGAATGGCTATGTACTCAGGAAATTCGTGAATGAAGGGCAGGTAGTCAGTCCGGGCACACCGGTGTTTCAGACCAACGGAGCTGGCGACGGAAACTGGATCCTGAGGGTGGCTGTAAGCGATGGGCAATGGAGCAACCTGTCAACAGGGGATTCCGCAATCATCACCTCCGATTTGCCTGATATGAAATCAGTCAGAGGCTCTGTCACTAAAAAATCTGAAGGAGTTGATCCGGTCACGGGCACTTTTACGATCGATATCAAACCAAGGGTGAGCCTCAGCCGTTCCGTAGCATCAGGTATGTTCGGCAAGGTTAAAATCACACCATCACACGGCCGGAAACTCTGGATCATTCCTTATGATGCCCTTCTGGATGGCGATGGTAGCAAAGGTTATGTATTCGTAACCCATGACCGTCGAAAAGCCATCCGTACGAATGTTTCCATTGCCGGGATTACCCGCAATAACATGTTGATCGATGGCGGTCTTGAAGGATGTAATTCCCTGATCGTCAGTGGGAGCGCATACCTTTCGGACAATTCTCTTATCAACATTATTCACTGATTCCTGTCTGTTTATGAAAATCACAGAATTAGCAATAAAAAATTCCCAGTTCACCATTGTGATGTTCCTGATGGTCGTTGTACTGGGTATCTCGACTATCCTGACAATGCCGCGTTCGGAAGATCCGGAACTGCATACTTCGTTTTTCCCGGTGGTCATCGTATATCCCGGCACCAGTCCGAAAGATATGGAAGAACTGGTGGTAGATCCGCTTGAAAAAAAGATCTATGCGCTTGAAAACATCAAACGGATAAAAAGCAACATAGGCGATGGGATTGCAGTACTCAACGTGGAATATGCATACGGGACGAATGCGGATGATAAGTACCAGGAACTTGTGCGTGAGGTGAATGCCACCCGTAAAGAGCTTCCCGAGGAGATCGTCAGCATTGAAGTACAGAAGGTCACTCCTTCCAGTGTAAATGTGATTCAGACGGCCCTCGTTTCCGAAAACATCTCGTCAGAAAAACTCAGAAAAAAAGCGGAAGACCTGCAGGATGAACTTGAAAAAATCCCGGCTCTGAAAAATGTGGAGATTCATGGGCTGGAAGAACAACTTGTCAGGGTTGATCTTCATCCGGAGAAGATGGCCCGTATGAATCTACCGCTGAACGCGGTTTTTGGAACCATCCAGAGCGAAATGTCGGCCATCCCCGGTGGGAGCATTGAAGCAGGAAACAAATCGTTCAATGTAAAAACCAGCGGAAAATTTACTAGTGTTGAGGATATCCGGAATGCGATCGTTTATTCTGTTAACGGGCGGAATATTTTTATGCGTGACATTGCCGATGTTTACCAGGACATGGCATCTTCCGATTATAACACCCGCCTCAACGGCCACCGCTGTGTATTCGTTGTAGCGGCGCTGAAACCGGGTAATAACATTACTTCGGTCCAGAAGGTGTACAAACCGGTGATCGGGCGTTTTAAGAAAAGCCTGCCACCTACCATCGATCTGGTACAGAACTTTGACCAGGCCGACAACGTAAACAAGCGCCTTACCGACCTTGGAACCGATTTCCTTATTGCGATTCTGCTTTTATCCATCACCTTGCTGCCCCTTGGTTTTCGTTCTTCACTTATCGTGATGATCTCTATCCCGCTCTCACTGGCCATGGGGATCATATTTCTCAACATGACCGGCTTCACCCTGACCCAGATGACCATCGTGGGTCTGGTCGTTGCCCTTGGGATACTGGTCGACGACAGCATCGTGGTTATTGAAAACATTGAACGGTGGATGTTACAGGGATTCAGTAGGAAAGAAGCCGTGCTCAAAGCAACCAACCAGATCGGCCTTGCTGTTACAGGCTGCACGATTACACTTATCATTGCATTTTTACCGTTGGCATTCATGCCCGAAACGGCTGGTGATTTCATCCGTGGGCTTCCCATGGCAGTAGTAATGAGTGTGCTCGCTTCCCTGGTGGTCTCTCTTACGGTTATACCGCTTCTCGCCGGCCGTATCCTGAAGGAACATCAGGGTCCATCGCGCGGCAATATTTTCATGCGCGGCATGAAACGCCTGCTAATCAGCGGTCTCTATTCAAAGGTACTTAACCGTGCCATTGCAAGACCGTGGATCACTATCAGCATTGCCGGACTTCTTTTTGCAGGATCTCTCGCATTATTCAAGGTAATCGGTACCAGCCTTTTCCCATCCTCTGAGAAACCCCAGTTCCTGGTTCGGATCGAAACCCCACTGCAATCGGGATTGGCGTACACGGATTCTATAACCCATGATATCGAACGGCAGTTGGCTAAGGAACCCCATGTGAAGTACTTTGCTTCAAACATAGGGAAAGGAAATCCACAGGTCTACTATAACGTACCACAGGCAAACGTCCGTAGCGATTTTGCAGAGATCTTTGTTCAACTGAATCCCGAAACTAATCCCAAAAAGAAACTGGAGATCATTGAATCTCTCAGGAAAAACTGGACTCCGTACCCGGGAGCACGTGTCGAAGTGAAGAATTTTGAACAGGGTATGATGGTCCCTGCGCCTGTAGAAGTCAGGCTTTTCGGGGAAAATCTGGATACCCTGAGACAAATGGCAGGCAGGGTAGAGACGCTGCTTAAAGGCATGAGGGGAACCATGTATGTCAATAATCCGGTTAAATATCTGAAAACGGATATGATAGTGGCTGTAAATAAAGACAAAGCACAACAACTGGGTATACCTACGGTAAATATAGGCCGGACAGTCCGTATGGCTGTGGCCGGCCTTAAAACCGGCAGGTTTACTGATGCTGACGGTACGGGTTATGATATTCTGGTGGGTACCCCGCATGAAGGAAGACCAAGACTTGACGTATTCAACGATCTCTATGTGAACAGCAACATGGGGGCAGCTGTACCTCTTAAGCAACTTGCCTCGCTTCGGCTGGAATCTTCTCCTCTTTCAATCGACCACTACAATAAGATCCGGACAATCTCCGTCACCTCCTTTGTTCGGAAAGGATTCCTGAACGATAATGTCAACGCGGAGGTAATAGGTAAAATGGACAAGTTCAAGATGCCGGCCGGTTATTCCTATTCGATGGGTGGAGAATTCGAAAGTCGTAACGAAGCATTTGGTGGTTTTACAAGTGTCATTATCGTGGCTACCTTCCTGTTCATTAGCGTGCTGATCCTGCTCTTCAAATCCTTCCGGAATGCCCTGATCGTTCTTTCGGTGATCCCGCTCGGACTGGTCGGGGCGATGACAGCACTCTGGATAACAGGGAATTCTGTTTCTTTTGTTGCCATCATCGGACTGATCGCACTTGCGGGAATTGAGGTGAAGAACACCATTTTGCTGGTCGATTTTACGAACCAGATGAGGAGGGAAGGCACATCCCTTGACGACGCAATCCGTAGCGCTTCGGAAATACGTTTTCTGCCCATCATCCTCACTTCAATGACGGCAATCGGGGGGTTGATGCCGATTGCCATCTCTACCAACCCCCTGATCTCACCTCTGGCCATCGTTATCATTGGCGGATTGATCAGTTCAACATTGCTTTCACGTATCGTCACCCCGGTGATCTATAAATTAATGCCGCCGGTTCTGGGGTGATGCTTTCATTGATAACTTTACCGGAGAAATTTAATACTGATTCTGTATGGAACAATTAATGGATATCATATTTTCGTTATCCCTAGGTATTCGCTATGTAGCAATATACACCAATGGGAAATTAATTTCCTCAGTCAGGCAAGAATTGCAGAATACCAGCAGTTCGGAATCCGACAAATATGAAGAACTCATTGTGAATCCAACCCTGCTGAAGCTCGTAACACAACGGGGCAACATTGATTGTGGGGGAGCAGAATTCGTTCTGGTTCGCTATGGCAATTTCTATGAATTTGTGAAGCCTTTCAGGGACGGACATGTCTCCATTGGCATTCAATTAAATGAGAACCCACTCAACATCATTTCATCAATTGAAGAAAGCTTACAAAAGTTCAAGTGAACATCTGGAGATTAGCTGTATTTAATATTTTGTAAAATTAACAAGATGGAAATTAAATTAAGACCTATAGGAACAGTTAAAAATTCGCGAAAAGAACCGATTGATGATTTTTGGGAAGAAGTAATTTCCGAGATAGAACTTTCAGATGATATTCCAACAGAAGCGTTGAATTGTATCTCCGATTTTTCACATCTTGAAATAGTCTATTATTTTGACAAAGTAAAAGCAAATGAAATTGTTTTTTCAGGTCGCCCACGGGGCAATCCGGATTATCCTTTGGTTGGCATCTTCGGACAAAGAAAAAAAGACAGGCCAAACAGGATTGGAATTTGTACCGTGGAACTCATAGCACATACTGAACGAAAAATAAAGGTAAAGTACCTTGATGCGATAGATGGAACAATGGTATTGGATATTAAACCCGTATTTAAAGAGTTCCTGCCCAACAGAGAAATCGTTCAACCTTTATGGGTTTCGGAAATGATGAAAAATTATTGGAAATAAAATATTGTTCTCATTTTATGCATAGCGATGAAAAATAAAACATTGAGCCTGCTCCGAAAAGTCTACGAAAAAGGTTTGCAGCCAATCTACCCACCCCCAACCCCTTCCTTGAAAAGGGATGGGAAAAGCGCCACCATACCCAATAACAAGATATACAGTATTTTGCCGGAGCAGAGATGCTCCCCTCCCTGTGGGCAGGGAGGGGCTGGGGATGGGTAGATTTACCATAAGCTACTTTTCGGAGTGGCCTCAACATTTAAAATCATTTACTCCGGTTTAATTGCAGGGTTTATCAGTGAAGGTGTTTGGGGGACCTTGATGAAATATAATTTTAGGAAATTGAAAAATCTATTATTATGATAACAAAAAAAGAAAATACTGGAAAACGCCAATTTAAAGGAGTCTCATTTGAAGTTGTTGCGGTTGGAGAAAAAACAATGGTTACCAAGATGAACCTGAAAATAGAGAACAAAGTCCCTCTCCATTCTCATCCCAACGAGCAGATCGGATATGTGCTTTCCGGGAAATACAGGATAATATATGAGGATATCAATGAGATTATTTATCAGGGTGACAGTTATACCATACCTGAAAATGTTGAACACTCTTTAGAAGTAATTGAAAGTGGAGAAATAATCGATGTCTTCACTCCGCCACGAGAGGACTATTTATAGATTGTGCTAAAAATTTAAATCCTAGATCGACGGATGTTCCCAATTTCTTTTGATTACAATCTCAACAATTAGCCCATACCCTTCATTTTTATTGTAAATCTTAATTTCTCCGTTATGGGTCTCAATAATGTTTTTGCATAAGTGTAACCCAAGGCCATAACCGCCTGTTTTTCGTGAACGAGATCTGTCGGTACGGTAAAATGGTTCGAAAACCTTTTCAATTTCATCCGGATTTATTCCTTGTCCGAAATCTTCAATCCGGACAGTAATACGGTCATCATTATCAATGACTGATAGTTCGACCGGACTGGAATTCTCAGGTGAATGCTTAAGTGCATTTTCTAAAAGATTCCGGAGCACTATCTTCATTAATTCTTCATCTGCTTCAATAAACAAACCTTCAGAAATGAGATTTATATTAACTCCGGGAAGAACGTCTGAATATTCTTCTGCTATTCGTGTGATCAGGTTTTTAATACTAATTCTCGAAATATTAAGATTGTCAAACCCATTTTTTAACCGTTGGTTTTCAAGCAGTTCTGTTATCATGGCCTGGACTTCTTTCAGATTACGTTTGGCAGAAGTTATATACTCCGATTCATCTGCCATCTCAAGAGCCAAAAGCGCCCTGGTAAGGGGTGTGCGCAATTCATGACTTACATCGAGCAACAACTGTTCTCTGTACCGAACCATTAGTCGCAGGTTTTTTGTCATCAGATTAAAAGCGTTTGCCAGCTTCCCCAGTTCATCAGTGCTTTTAACAGCAAGCTGAACATCAAGATTTCCTTTGCTTATTTCCTTTACGCCTTTATTCAATTCACGGACAGGTAACAATAAACGATGAACAAAATAAATAGCCAACGAGAAAATCAGGATAATAACCACAATTAAAAAAATGAAAAGATGTGTCGTTTTATCCGATAATATAAATCCTTTGAACAAAGAAACCGTGAGGATGATTGCAAAAGCCAATAAGATGATAAGTCCTATGAGTTTAGCGATAAATGAATGAGCAAGTGATTTTAATTGTTTAAGAAAATTCATGGCTTCTGAATTTTACTCCCCAATGAATATATATCCTGCATTACGTATTGTTCTGATAAACCTGGGATTTTTAGGGTCGTCATTAAGTTTTTGCCTTAACCGGCTTATCAGCATATCAACAGAACGATCGAAGGCCGACCAGTCAATCCCCCGAAGGGAGTCCATAATTGCATCCCTTGATAATACCCTTCCTTTATTCCTGGCCAACAATAATAAAAGATCGAATTCAAAAGTGGATACATCAAGTGGTTTACCATCCAACTCTGCTGCATATCTTTCAGGGTACAGGTTCAGTTCACCGAATTGAAACCGGGAAGCAGATTCTGTCTTTCTACTCCGCCGTAGTATGGCCTTTATTCTTGCGTCCAGCTCTCTCGGTTCAAAAGGTTTGGGCATGTAATCATCGGCACCAAATTCCAAACCAACGACCCGGTCGGTAACTTCTCCGCGGGCAGTAAGCATAACGATTGGTACATCGCTTTGTTGACGGATGGTACGGCAGACTTCAAATCCATCCATTCCGGGCATCATGATATCGAGGATGATGAAATCAGGCTTTTGCTTTATTGCGATTTCAATGCCTTCAACCGGGTTTAATGTGGAGACAACTTCATATCCTACTTTTTCAAGGTAAGCTTTTAACAAACGGTTGAGTTCATCATCATCGTCTATGATTAAAATTTTAATCTTCACTTTCATGGTGATTATTGCAAATTTAACAGTTTTTATTCTGCTTTTAGAGCATTAATAGGATCTGACTTTGCTGCCCTTAGTGCAGGAAACACACCAAAAATCAAACCAACAATCATGGAAAACCCAATAGATGTTAATAATGCCTGCATAGACACGGTTGTTGTCCAGTCAGTAAATTTATTTAAAACTAAAGAAATTAAATATCCCAAAATTGTTCCAGTCAATCCCCCGGCAAAACCCAGTATGAGTGACTCGTACATGAACTGAAACACGATATTACGTTTTCTTGCCCCAACCGAGATGCGTAAACCAATCTCTGTTATCCGCTCACGTACCGACAAAATCATTACAGTAAGTATCCCTGATCCGCCAATGATAAGCGAAATAACTGCCACACCTAATATCAGAATGTTAAAGGAGTTCGAAGTTTCCTCACTCATATGAATGGCATTTAACTGATTGATGATCGTGAAATCATCCTTCTCATTCTCCCGCTTTAGCTGATGGGTTGCCTTGAGTTGCTCAGTAATATAACTTTCTGTGATATCCATATGATCTATCTCGCGTACCTGCAGATATATCTTAGCTAGGTAATCAATATTCAACACCCTGCGCAGTATGGTTTTTACCGGGATCATCACAACATTATCGATATTACCCATTTCGGATGTTGAGCCTTTGGGATTAAGAGATCCGATCACAGTAAAGGGTATATTGTTGATATAAATGATTTTATCCAAGGGGTTTTCGTTTTTGAATAAATTATTTGCCGTTTGTGAACCTAAAACAGCAAGCCGTTCCGACATCTTGTTCTGATCATCGGTGAAGAATTCACCCTGATTTAGAGTATAATTGCGAATTGAAGGATATTCGGTTGACACCCCCTGAATAAGTGAATTTGTACTTCTCCCCTGATATTTAACCGGTAAGAGCCGTTCCTGAAAGGGAGAAATTTTTTCAATGGAATTATTTTTATGTAAAACGCTGACGTCTTGTAATTTGAGCGTCGTCACATTGGTCACTTCCCTGGCTCGCCCAAACACTTCTGTGAACTTGCCTGCATTGATCACAATCACATTTGTACCCATGGCTTTAATTGGATCAAGGGCTTTCTGTTTGGCAGATTCACCGATTGCGACAGTCACGGTTACCGCTGCAATCCCCACAGCCATGCCTGCAATCGAGAAATAAGTCCGGGTTTTGTTGACAAGCAAAGCCTTTATGGAAAGTTTTATGTTCCGGTATATTTTCAACTTAATTGTTTTAGGTTGTTCCCATAAATTATTTCATGGTATCAACAGGGTTCAGTTTTGAAGCTTTACGGGCAGGAATAATTCCGGCTATCAGTCCAGTGAGAATAGGCAAAACAATTCCGGCTAGAAGGGTTTGGACAGGGATATAAAATGAAGTATTCATTTTAGCGCTTATTACCATTGAGATCAGCAATCCGATAATCAGCCCGACAATACCACCAATGAATACAACGGATATGGTTTCGGCAAAAAATTGCCGGCTTATATCCTTTTCCCTCGCACCTACCGCCTTTCGAAGTCCGATCTCCTTTCTACGCTGGTTGACGGCCATATTCATTAATACAAGAATAAATATTGCTCCAGCCAACAATGAAATTCCGGCAATAGTAGGCAGAAGTACCTTAAAAACCCTTACAATTTTACCAACGAATGCTTTTACCAGAACAGGTGTTATCATTGTAAAATCGTCGGCTTCGCCTTCCTTTAGAGAATGTCTTTCCCTTAGAATATTTCTGATTGCCGACTCTGATCCGGCACTTTTCAGTTCACTTTCAAACAGGAATTTTGCACCGAATAAATAATCGATATTTGCGACCCGTCTCATTAATGTAGTGATGGGAATATAGATCTCATCATCCAGATCAGAGCCGTGCACGTCGGCGCCCTGTGCTTCGGCGATCCCAATTATCATAAATGGCGCATCTCCTAGACTGAATTGTTTTCCGATAGGATCCTCGTCATGGAAAAGAATTTTCGCCAGCTTGGGACCTAAAACTGCAACGCGTTTAGTGCCTATTAATTCACTTTGATCAAAAAAACGTCCCTGTGTAACAGGTTTATTCCAGATTCTCTGACCCTCGGTACGACAACCTTTAACAGTCGTAAAATGGTTTACTCCTGAATAATTTACCTCTTTTTTAGGAATTACCTGCAAATAATCATACAGTACAATTCCATCGACCTGCGAGGCAATGGCTTCTATATCCTCAATTTTTATCGCTGTGTTCGGACCTTTTTCCGATTCATGAACACCTTCGGTCTCTATTTTTTCCGCAGTAATAACAATGTTCTCCGGGGTGACCATGCGCCTTACGTTCGCCAAGACTTTTCTTTCAATCCCGTTACCTATGGTTAACGTTAATGTTAAGGCTGTGATGCCTATGATAATACTTAGCATCATTATGAATGTCCTCAACTTTGAGCGGCTCATCATTCGTAAACCGCTGAATAGTATTCTGCTGTTTCGTTCCGGGTTCATTTTACTCTGTTTTACTGGTTTAATTTATCTTCAATTACTTTTCCATCGAGAATGTTTACTACGCGTTTTGCCTTTTTTGCAATTTCAGTATCATGCGTAATCAACACAAGGGTTTTGCCTTCCGAATTCAGTTTCCTGAAAAGCTCCATGACTTCTGCTCCAGACTTTGAATCGAGGTTTCCTGTCGGTTCATCGGCCAGAATAATTTCAGGTTCATTGACCAGAGCCCTGGCGATTGCAACCCGTTGTTGCTGTCCGCCTGATAATTCGTTCGGCTTGTGAGACAAACGGTCGCCCATTCCCACTTTTTTAAGGGCATCCGCAGCCAGGCCATTTATCTCTTTCCTATCTGAATAAATGAGCGGAAGCTCAACATTTTCCAAGGCTGAGGTTTTTGGCAACAGGTTAAATGACTGGAATACAAAACCTATTTTTTTATTCCTGATTACGGCCAGTTCTGCATCACTTAATTTATTCACTTCCCTGTTTTCAAAATAATATGTGCCGTTTGAAGGACGGTCAAGCATTCCCAGTATGTTCATCAGAGTTGATTTCCCTGAACCGGATGCTCCGATTATGGCGACAAATTCGCCCCGCGAAATGGACAGGCTAACTTCATTTAAAGCCACAACAGTTGCCTCTCCGTTCTTTTCGTAAGTTTTTGAAATGTTCTTAAATTGGATCATAGGTTTACTTTTTATTTATTATTACTACTTCATTTTCTTTAATTCCATTTATGATTTCGCTCTGATACTTTCCACGCAAGCCAACAATTACTTCACGTTCGACGGCCTGATTATGCTCCAGAATGTATATAATGTTTTTATTTCCATCTCGCTTTAATGCCTTATTTGGAATTGATAGTACGTTACCATGGGTTTGCATGTAAATATTTATCGAAGCTGTCATTTCAGGTCGCAGGATGTTACCTTTATGCTGATCTATTTCGATAATTACAATGTAATTCACTACGTTATTCAGGATCTCCGCCTGGGGATAAATAGTCCTGACGATACCATTGAATTCAGTTTCGGGGTAAGTGTCAACGGTAAATTTTGCAGGTTGTCCTTCTTCAATGCGTCCTATATCAGTTTCATCAACATACGCCCAGACTTCAAGCCTGTCCAGGTCGATTATGGTTACAAAAGTGGGTGTGGAAATGATTGCCGACACGGTTTCGCCTTTTTGTGTCGAAACAGAGCCAATTACTCCTGAAAGAGAAGCATAAATGCGGGTATAACCTAATTGAATATTTGTAAAATCAAGGTTCGCTTTTTCCTGCAGTACTCTTGCGTTTGCCAATTCGCTTGCTTTTTGTGCGTCATCAAGCACCTGTTGTGATATGAACTCTTTTAGTTTCAGGTTTTTCATGCGTTGAAGTTCAATTTCGGCATACTTAAGTGTTACTTCTGCATTGTAAAGGTTTGCTTTCGATTTCTCACATTGGGCTTTTAATTCAGCATCATCCAACTCGGCAAGAAGTGTTCCTTTGGTCACATAATCCCCGACATTAACATACAGGTTTGTTACTGTTCCCGACGCACGTGAACCAATTCGCACTTCGGCTCCTACCTTCGGTTTAATAATTCCTTTTGCCATCACCGAAGTTCCAATGTCTCTCCGGCTCACAGTTTGTGTCTCCCATTTAACATCTTCCGGCGTTTTATCCGTGCACGATATAAATGTCAGGGTCATTGCTCCACAGATAATCAAAGTAGTTCTTATCAGGTTATTTTTATTGAACATGTTTTATTAATATTTGGAAATTCCTGTTTTTCTTTCAATTGCAGCTTTCGCCATCTGATACCACCATAAAGCATTGATGTAATTCTGATTGGCTGTAAAATCTGCGTTTTCGGCATCAAGCAACTCGAGCATGGAACTGATCCCTTGCTGATATTCCCCGTTAGCTATTTTCAGATTTTCTGCAGAATTTTCACGCTGCTTGTCTGCATTTTCTATTTGTTGCTTTGCCTCCAGTAATTCAAGATATGATTGCCTGATTTCGAGTTTTACCATCTGTAATAATTCCTCCTTTTCATATTCAAATTGGTCACGTCGGATGGATGCTTTTGCAATTTTATTTTTTGCTTCAAAACCGTTGAAAATGGTAAAGTTTAATGCCAGGCCAAGCGATCCGGACCAGTTATTATTTTGTACAGGTGAATAGATATACGAGTAAGCGGCATAAAAATCCAGATCAGGCCCGTTTGTTTTCTTCTCGTATTTAATAAGTAAATTCTGCCAGGATATCGACAGATCCGAATATTTCAATTCCGGCAGATTTTTGAGCGCCATTGTATAAAACCTTTCCAACTCCCAGGTGGTATAAGTGAAATCCGTATCCAGCAAGGTGTTGATCACTTTTATCTCATGGTTTAAATCTGCACCAATAGTTTTCACCAGATTATGTTCTGCGATTTTTCGTTCTGTAGTGTATCCCGTGAGCGTAAAATTTGCATCCGACAATCCGGTTTCAGCTTTTAAAACGTCCGATTTGCGAGCGATTCCTGATTTATAGCGTTCTTTTGACGATTCCAGGTTTATTGCGATCCTTTGAGTAATTTTATTCGAAAGCAACTCCAGTTCCTGGTTTTTTAATAGAATCAAATACTGCTGATTTATGGTTGAAATCATATTATTCTTCTCGATCAGAAACTTTGTTTCGGCCATTTGCTGACCGATTGCAGCATTCTCAATGAGTGTTGTTATTTTTCCATTTTTCCAAACGGATTGAGTCAATTCAATTCCTGCAAATCCGGATGGATATTCATACGGATACTCATTCTGGGTTATCCGGAAATAATTACCAGAAGCATTAATCAGCGGAAAACGTTTGCTTTTTATAATATCTACATCTTTTGCCGCAATGAGAACCTCTTTGTTCCTTGCTTTTAAATAAGGACTGTTTTTAAAAGCGTATTGTATGCACGAATCGATAGTGAAAACGCTCAATTGATTTTCCTGGGCCAACACCCCTTCTATATGTAAGAACAGTAGCACAAATAATAACCAGTATTTTTTCATTTATTTCAGCTAGTAAATTCGCAGCAAATGTCGTGGGACATTGTAACACAGGATTCAATGCAACGTAACAGATTGTAACAATTTTGAATTTTTTGTAGATTTGTTTCTACCACACCAGATTAACAATGTTTGTCGATCAATCGGTGTTATAAAATAAAAATGCTGCCTTCCTTTGGGAAGGCAGCTATTGTCAATCACCGATAATAACTAAGGGAATCTGGCTTTATATCAGACTAAAAGTAAGTTTAATACGGTAATACTGGTTCACAGGACTTTCAAGACAGCAGAACCGGATCGCTGAAACCCTTTCGGTAATATACTTGGAAAGGACCTGGTTTTCTGTAGTTACACTTTTGACGCAAAGTTCGCCTTCCGCTGTGATAATAAAAAGGATATCTGCTGAGCACGGACCATCTATTATGTTTGATAAATCAGGATAATTAACCTGTTCCTGTATACATTCCCGGATAATGGCCACTGCTTCTTTTGAAGCATTCTCTGAAAAAGATTGGCCGGTGATGATCAGAAGAGTGATCAAAACGAATACGAATTTTTGAAAAGTTTGAGATTTCATGATTGTTTCCTCCATTTTTAAATGTTTGATTAATGTTCAAGTTCTATGTTTATTGTTATCCCTTTCTCGCATGAGAAAGGAAGATCGTAATCTTTGCCATATCTGTTGTTGTAGTTGAATTTGCACAGCAGTTTTCGTTTAGGTTTTTTATCTCGGTATTGCTTGATTCTTGCGCTAACTCGAAGCCTTCGGGGGTTGAAACATCTGTGTTAAATAATTTATTACAGCCAGTTGTGCCGAATTTCTTTTTAAAATCCGAAAGGAATTCTTTTACACTAATATAAGTGGTCTGTTCAGCTAAATCATTAGAAGGATCATTACTGCCATTTACCAGACCTAAAATAATACAAGCGCCGATAACAGCGCCACAGGTTTCTCCGTGAAAAGCCAAACCACCGGAAAGCCCTGCTCCTAGTTTCAAAACCATCTCCATGTTGAGGTCAAAATCCGGTCCGAATGAACCAAGGATTGACTGGCAACAGTTAAAATTTTTAGAATAAAGATTCACTGCTTCATTTGGATGTCTCATCGTATCGGGTATTAACTTTTTATAATTGATTCTCTTAACGAATGAATGGTGTTTATTGAAACTGTTGCAAATTACAACATTTAAAATATAATATACAAATAAAAAATGCTAAAAATTTGTTAATTTTAAATCAGGGGTTATTAAAAAGCTGAAATATTTCCTTTTAATGCTTGACAATCAAAACCGGAAATACTTGCGGTCTGTATGCAAAATTACACCTGGTAAGAAACCCACATAGAGGAAATAAAAAGAAGGTAATGTGAAATTTACCGGGATTTTAACGATTATTCAGTTTCATCATCCCATTGGTCAACTGTTCAAAAGCGCTTAAGAAATCGGCAAGTTTTTCGGGCGATATTGCACGTAATGCCTGTTTATAGTATTCATTATTGCCCTCATTGATGGTTTTACAAACCGAGCGTCCGTTTTTGTCAAGTTTGATCCGGGTGGTTCTTCTGTTAGATGTCGGGATCTCACGGTCAATAAGATTCGACTGAAACAGGTTATCTACAGTACGGCTTACCGTACTTTTATCAAGATGGAGTTTTTTGGCAAGTTCATTCATTGTAATACTTTCCGTTGTCTCAAGTTCCATCAATGCATGACATTGCGTGAGGGTCACCCCGCAGCAACAACTTGACTGGTTCTGAAAATTTAATTCTCTTTCAAAACTTCTCAGGATACGACGAAACTCACTTACCGGGATTGGTGCCATAAAAGATAAATTATCCAATTACAACCACAACTGTTGCAATATGCAAATATAAAAGAGAATTTTAAGAACAGCTCTGTCCATGAAAAAAAATCTCAATCTTTTCTTATCGTTAACAAGATCAAACCCGGTAGCATCAGTTTTTTCCGATTCGGAATTCGAACCAAATAAAGGAAATGTATTATTGAAACATTCTAACTTTGAAGCAGGATACCAAATGTTATTTATTAAAACTTGGCAAAATGAAATTAGAACACGTGGCAATTTGGACTGATAATTTGGAGCAACTCAAAGATTTTTATACAAAGTATTTTGATGGTTTCCCAAGTACCAAGTACACAAATGAAACTAATCAATTCTGTTCTTACTTTCTAACTTTTAAATCAGGGGCCAGACTTGAGATCATGACCATGCCTGGTATCCCGGATAATGCAAACAATACCATTACGGCACAGCATAAGGGGCTAATTCATTTGGCTTTTGGAATAGAGTCAAAAGCAGAAGTTGATGAAATGGCAGGAAAACTTGCAATTGATGGCTATAAAATATTGGATGGACCACATAAGACCGGCGACGGTTATTATGAGTTTACAACCTTAGATCCGGACAACAACCGGGTTGAAGTAACCACCGAAAATACCGGATATTGATGATAAATTACCTGATAATCGGTATCAGTTATGCATTTGCTTGTGTCGTGCAACCAGGACCGTTCCAGGCTTTTCTTTTTTCACAAAGTTTATTGAACGGTTGGCGAAAAACAGTTCCATTGGTATTCGCACCTTTGATCACTGATGGCCCGATTATTGCGCTGGTCCTATTTTCCCTGACCAAACTGCCACCAATCATATTACAAGTACTTCAATGTGCCGGGGGAGTACTGCTTATTTATTTGGCGCTTAAAGGATATAAAACATGGAAGACATTCCATTCCAGAAAAGAACCGGCAATTACCGGTCAGCAAAACTTATTTAAAGCGGTGATGGTTAATTTTCTCAATCCCGCACCTTATATTGGCTGGAGCCTGGTAATGGGACCACTTTTAATAAAAAGCTGGAATATAAGTCCGGTAAACGGCATTACTTTTCTGACCGGATTTTACAGTTCTATGATCATTTTTTCAATAGGGATGGTTATGCTTTTTGCGGCCACAAGAAGTCTTGGAACCAAAGTCAACCGGATCTTAATCGGGGTGTCGGCAGTTGTATTGTTCCTTTTTGGAATTTATCAACTCTTGACCGGTATTCTGGCATAATAAATGAAAAACTTCATTTGTTCGTGTCCTCTTGAGAAGGATTAAATTTTTCATAATCGTAGACCAGTAAAGTATCTCCATGCCGGATAAAAAGCTTCCCCCCGGTAACAACGGGATGTGAAAAATGGTCGTTGGTTCCCTGGGTTATTTTAAAGGAATTAACCAATTTCATCTGACCCTGATCAATTTGAGCAATACCGACAATACCATCATAGTTATATAATACCAAATGATCTTTCGCTGAAACGGTAGTCCCTGTTCTGAAGGGTAATGAACCTGTTGTCTTTCCGGTACCCGCATCGAGACTTATCCATGAACGCTTGCTCTCCGATGATCCATAAATGAAATTGTTGATCAATACAAAACCTCCGAAATAGGTGTCAAATTCAATGTTATTCCAGATTTTGGTTATCCGTGAACCATCTTCCGATATTTCAAACTTTACTGCCCCATTCCCATGCCCTGCTACAACGTATAAAAATCCTTCTGAATAAATCGGTTTATTGCATGGTACCTGTCCTTTTAACGACAATTCCGAAATCCATAGAAATTCACCGCTATCCGCATCCAGCCCGAGCAGCGCCAATTCGGAGTAAGTAACAAAGAGGTTCCGGTTATGATGACGGATAAAAAGCGGTGCTGCAAATCCGGGAGTTTCCCCATTACCTGCAGAAACCCAAATGATTTTACCGGTATGCCTGTTTAAACACACAATGTTTGTATCCGGGCCACCCGGTTGACAGTAAATCCGCTCTTTTTCAATGATGACAGGAATCGAATAACCATATACGGCATTCATTCCATTCAGGTCCCGAACCATATTGTTGCTCCAAACTTTTTTTCCTGTTTTGATATTGAAACATGCGATATCCCCCATTCCGGAACAAGTATATACCAGGGTATCTATGACTGTTGGTGTAGCCCGCGATCCCCGATAACTGACCATCCATTCTTTACCATAATCTGCTTTCCATAACAGATTACCCGTAAAATCGAAGGCGAATAAATACCCTGTATCTTCTATCTCCCCGGTGATCAGGATTCTGTCGGAGGTTATTGCAGGAGCACTGTAACCATTTCCAAGCCCTTTTATCGTAAGTACAGGCGTAGGATTAATTTCTTTTACGTCTGCTATTGCATGATTATGAAAAACGGATACTAGCAGCAATAAAATCAGATATCGTTTCATCCTTCCCAGCATTATTTGCTTAGAAATTTCTTTATGTTCTCTTTTAATTCTTCAATATCCTGAAGTCCGGCCATCATAACAGGATCTCCCTGCGTTACCCGATAGAAAAAACAGTGGGGACACCCTGGAATTTTTTCGATGAGAACCGTTTAAGAAAATTTCTCCGGTTTAATGTCTTGCCTTTATATAAATATGTGGTGTCGATATCAAGATCCATTTTAACCGGGATGAAGTTTTCGGCGATGAGAGGCAGGATCTCTTTATTATTAATAATTTTCTTTTCCATCCGTTGACATTGATCGCACCAGGTAAGATAAGCGAAAAGGAAGATTGGTTTATTCTCGCGACGGGCCATTTCGACCCCTTCGCTCCAGGAATACCATTTGAGCCCTTCGGGTTCTTTGAAAGAGCATAAAAGAACTGTGAGTAGTGAAAATAAAATGATTTTTTTCATAATGAACAGGTTAAGATTAATAATGGTGTTTGCTTCAACAGTTGCAAAATACAACTATAATATTGGCACAAGCAAATTATTTTAGTTAAAGTATTGTTAATTAACAATTGAATTCCCGGTATAGAACCGGTTATATGTTTTGTGGGATATTCTGATTGGTATAATTTACAGATACTAACTTTTATTCAGCTTCATCATCGCTGAAGTCAGCTGTTCAAATGACTGTAAGAAATCTGCAAGTTTATCAGATGGGATAGCGTTTAATGCCTGAATAAAAAATTGATTGTTACCGTTGTTGATTGTTTTGCAAACTGAGCGTCCTTTCTTGGTGAGTTTGATCATGGTAGTTCTTCTGTTCGATGCAGGAATTTTCCGGTCAATAAGGTCGGCCTGAACCAGATTATCCACAGTGCGGCTTACCGTACTTTTATCCAGGTGGAGTCGATCGGCAAGCTCATTCATGGTTATATTATCATTCAATGCCAGCTCCATCAAAGCATGACACTGAGTTAAAGTGACTCCGCAACAACACCCCGATTGATTCTGAAATTCCAGTTCTCTTTCAAAATGTCTCAGGATCCGGCGAAACTCACTGACCTGGGAATCTTCCATGGCTGTTGAATTGTGTTTTATATTTTATAAACCGCAAGTTACAAAAACATCAGGCAATAACCTTTCAGGTTAACGGATAAATAATCAATTTTTATCATAATTTGTGTTTGGTTTGGGCCATCCTGAAGTTCCGGGATGGCCCTTCTAGTATTCCAGGTATAGTTCCTTGACCAACAGCATGGAATTCATTACTTTTGTCTGCCTTTTATCAGATTTAACATTACCATGAGATCACTTTTAACAGGTTTTCTTTTTATCGTGGGTATTCTCTGTTCTCAAATGATTGCAGCACATGGTCTGATAAAAACTGACAGCCTGGATTCAATCTTGAGAACAATTAAGAATCCAAATGAAAAAGTGGATGTAATCCTGAGATTTCTGGAAAAGCCAGAAAATCAATATTTGGAATATGCCAGTGATTTTGCCCAAAGAGCCTATATAATTGCACAGCAAAATAACTATGCTTTAGGCAAAGTCAGATCAATGATAAAGCTCGGTAATTATTATTTCAGAAGCAGCGATTATAAGAAAGCCATGGAATATGCTCATAAGTCAAAGGAAATGGCTGAAGACTTGAATTTTGATAAGGAACTGGCTTATTCATTAAATCTGATCGGAACAATATTTAGTGAACTTGATGATTATGACCACAGTTCCCAATATTTGTTTAAAAGTTTAAGGTTATTTGAAAAAATTAATGATAAAGCCGGAATATCTAATTCTTTAGGCAATATAGGTATTGACTTTAACAGTCAGCAGGAGTATAAAAAAGCGCTTGAATATTACAACAATTCATTAATCCTTGCGAAAGAAATTAATGATCAATCCTCGATTAAAACGCAGTATAATAATATTGCAGTCGTCTACGAATACTTAGAAAAATATGATACGGCTATTTTATTTTTCAGAAAAGCCTTAGAAATAAATATTAAACTGGGTAATAAACTCGGTCAAGGTATCAATATCATGAACATTGGATATGACCAAATGAATAAAGGGTATTTTGAAGATGCCCGTTTAAATTTTCAGCGATCTCTTGACATCTTTACGGAATTGAATAATCGAACACACATGGCAGAATGCTATTTGAATTTTGGTTTTTGTAATCAAGCCGCAAACAGAATGGATGAAAGCATTGAATTTTTTAAAAAAGCCTTATTTGAAGGACAGAAAAATGGATATTATAGAATTATAGCCCCGGCTGCACAAATGCTTAACCAAATATATACCGGGAAGAAAGATTTAGTAAATGCATATAAATATGTAATGCTGGAAAAATTAGCAGACGATAGTCTTTATACGGCGAAAAGGCAATTACTCATATCGAAGTTTGAACTTCAATATATATATGAGAAAAAAGAATTTGAAAGACAGCAAAATCAACAAACCAAAAACATAATAATCCTGATCATAATTTTCGGCCTGATTGCCGGCCTTGTTGTTCTCGGTTTGGTGTTTTCAAGATATCGGCTAAAGTCAAAATTGGTTGTTCTCGAAAAGGAAAAAATAGTTCTTGAAAAGGAAAACGTTGAACTTGAAAAGGAAAAAATAAAATCTGAATTGGAAATTAAAGATAGAGAACTTACCGTTAATTTGATTTCATTGATCAAAAAGAATGAAATACTTGCAGATATTTCCAATAAACTTGCACATCTTGAATACATTGCAAACGGAAAAGAAACGAAGGAAACAATTGCAAAAATCAGCCAGGAATTGAGAAATAGTACTGATGATAAAATGTTTAATGAATTTTCGCAACGTTTTCAGGAAGTCCATGCCGGATTTTATGAAAAACTGCTACAGACCTATCCCGATCTGTCCCAAAATGAATTAAAGTTATGTGCATTTTTACGGTTAAATATGTCGACCAAAGATATTGCTGAACTAACCGGTCAACAACTTGCTTCTATTGATACGGCGCGATATCGGCTACGAAAGAAATTAGCACTATCCAGTTCGGAAACAAATCTTGTTACATTCTTGTCTCAGATTTAGAAGCCCTGATAATTAAGAATACTCCATTAATATTTAAGTAAGTAAACACATTGTGTAGTTTTACTAGACAAGTTAATCCCTCGTGTGGTAAAATCATGTATTTACCCTCATCCGCACTTGATTTCAATGTATTCATTATTAAGCAGCTGTATGGCAATGTCTAGATGATGTGTGGATTATTTTTATACCGGGTAGCTATTTTGTCTAGACAGATTATTTTTTTTCAGCTCAATAGTGTTTCATATTTGCAATCTAAATCCACCTGCCCTAAATGCGAAGGAAAAAGAACCATCCGATCGAACCTGAAAATGATCCCGTTGATGTCAACGCTGAGAGTTCCATCGAGCACCTTAAATACATCAAAAAGTTAGATATACAACGATCCATTTTAAACAAAATAATAAATTCCGACTTAAATCAAATCGCAACAAATACCCCAATTGATCCAGATAGTCCTGATTCCAATTAATTATTAACAATCAAAAAATTATGAAAAAAAATTTAAATTTTACTCTATTGTTCTGCTCCCTGATGATCTTTTACTTCAGCATTGAAAAATCATCAGCCCAGTGGATCTCAACAGGTCCCGATGGCGGTACTATTACCCTAATGACGAGTTCCGGTACTGCTCTGTATTCAATCGCAGGTTATGTAGGTCATGAAGCTCTGTATACTTCAGTTGATAATGGTAATACATGGACAGTAATTGTAAGTTCGACGATACCTAATGCCAATAATCAACAAAAGAAAGCGCTTGCAAAAATTGGGAATAGTTTATATTTAGGAACCAGTGTCGGTTTATATTGTTCAGACGACAATGGTCTCACCTGGGTAAATAAATATGCGGGAACAGCATATTGTTTTGCAGCGAATAGTACAACGCTTTTTGCAGGAACAAACCGCGGAATACTTCGTTCATCTGATAATGGCAATACCTGGACTAAAGTAATTGTAGGGGCGTCATCACGTTATTATATTGCCTCTATATTAGCCACAGATACTATTATTTATTCGGGTGATGGTTATGGAGGTGGAGTTCGTCAATCAACCGACGACGGACTTACCTGGGGCACATGTTCAAATGGGGCTGATCTTGTAAGAGCTGTTTCACTTGCACTTATCGGCACTGATGTATATGCAGGAACCTGGTCCTCAGGGGTTTGGAAATATACGAACGGCACCGGGCTTTGGACTCTTACAAACCCGTTTACAGCAACTTATGCTTATAATGGTTCCATCGTGGGAGATGCGTCTGTACTGTTTGCCACATCTTTTACAGGTGTAATTCAATCTACTGATGGTGGCGCAAACTGGATGGATGTAACCGGTAATGGAATTGATGTTGCTATTTCACCCAATGGTGGTCAGGCCATAATGACTACCAATGGTGTATATGTTGGAACAAATGGCGGGATTTACCGGACTCAAAATAACGGGGATACATGGATAAAATCAGATGTGGGTATTAAAGCACAATGTATAACAATGCCAGCCCTTGCTTCATCAGGATCAGGTATTTTCACTGCAACCGGGACCGGCAAAGTTTTTCGTTCACCAGATCAAGGTCAGAGTTGGACAAATGTCAGCGCAGGGCTTATCCCAAATACAAACCCAAACCCATATCCGGCGATGATAGGTGCAAATCCAACCACCATATTCTACGATGTTTCCATGTCAACAAATGGTGGCACTAGCTGGTCTGCAACCAATGCTCCGGGACGGGTCGGTAATTATACCGTGGGCATGTATAGCGGTAATATGCCCTGGTTAGAGCAAAATGGTGTGTATGTTACATGTGATCTCTATAACGGAGTTTTCCGGTCAACTGATAACGGAGTAACATGGGCATCCAGTAACACAGGTATGGACGGTGGGGAATACGGTTTCTGGAGCCTTTATTCCGACGGTTCTACCTTGTATATTGGAACAACTTCTGGGGGATATTATTCCTCAGATAATGGTATTAGCTGGATTAAAAGTGTAACTGATGTTTATATGCCAAATTGGGGACCCGCTAATTTTTTATCGACCGGCACTTGCATGCTCTACGGAGTTCATGATAACGGACAGAGAGGAATTTTCCGATCAACTGATCATGGAGCTAATTGGACAACAGTTCTCGCTAATGCTACTTCTGATGGAATGGTTATCGCCGGAGCGTCCATCTATATTGCAGGAAGAACGACAGTAAATGGAATAGATTATAATACTGTTTACAGGTCGGATGATGACGGACTAACCTGGACTGATATCACATCAGGTTTGGATGCTGTCAATATGAACAATGCAAGCCTTGCTGCAAGCGGATCAAAAGTTTTTATTTCTATCGTGACCTATAATGATAGTTATATGTTTAGTTCAGATAACAAAGGCGCTTCATGGCATAATGTTACCGATAACCTCTATCCAAAAACAGGAACCACGTCCTTTGTAGTTTTAAATAATAAAGTATATGCAGGAACGACAGGAAGTTCGCTTTGGCAAAGAAATTTGGATGAGTTCACTGCTCCTTCTCAACCAAGCACAATTAATGGTTACGCAACACCATGTATCGGTTCATCACAAACATACAGTGTAACCAATATATACGGAATAACCTATACCTGGCAATTCCCTTCAGGTTGGGTTGTTACAGCCGGTGGAACTACCAGTTCAGTTACTGTAACTGTTGGAAGCGCTACAGGCATTGTGATGGTTACTCCTTCGAATGTTTTTGGCTTTGGTCCGTCACAATTCCTTATTGTTAGTCAAACAATAGCAGGGCCTGGTCAACCCAGTACAATAACAGGTACGGTAAATCCATTGGAAGGAACCATCCAGAACTACAGTGTGGTCAATGTTGCTGGTGTATCCTATGCCTGGACATTTCCGGCAGGATGGATCCAGACGGGTGGCGATACGACAAACTCAGTAACCGTAACTGTCGGGAGCGGTTCGGGAGACATCGTTGTCACTCCATCAACAATTTGTGGAAATGGGACACCACAGACGTTGAATGTTGTAACCGGGCCGGCCAATGTGACGATCAAAAATGTAACCTTGTCAAATGGTCAGGTTCAATGCTACAATGCTACCAATACCATCATCGTCGCTGAAGGGGACAGCGCCTTTCTCGTTAAGAGCGGTGGACAAGCGACCTTCATTGCAGGTCAGATGATCAAATTCATGCCCGGGACTAAGGTTGACTCAGGTGGTTATCTGCTCGGTACCATTACGACCACAGGCCAGTACTGCGGTCAGATGGCTGCACCGATAGTGGCAGTTAAAATGGTTGAGGAGGAAACTCCGGTTATCTCATCGCAACCACTCTTCAGTTTGTATCCGAATCCTACCACAGGGACATTCACCCTTGATATTAAAGGTGAATCTGAATCCGGAAGCGCAAAGGTGGAAATTTTCAGTATGCGCGGGGACCGGGTGCTTACTTCAGAACTTTACGGAAACGGGAAACACGAACTGTCATTATCCGGTAACCCGGTAGGCATATATGTGATCCGGGTAATATCAGACAGCAAAATGGAAACAGCAAGGATCATCAAACAATAGCCTTTACAGGTTAACGGATAAATACTCAATTTTTCATCATAATTTGTGTTTGGTTTGGGCCATCCTGAGATTTCGGGATGGCCCTTTTTGGGTATAACGAGTATGGTTCTTTGACTTGGAGGATGAAAATCACTACTTTTGTCTGATACTCATCTGATTCAACTTTTTTATGATACCGAGGCTGATCGGATTTTTTTTATTTCTGATTGTGCTCTGCTCACAAATGACCATGGCTCAGGGTTTAATAAGAACGGATAGATTGGATTCGATTTTGCGAACAACTAAGAATCCAAATGAAAAAGTCGATCTGATCTTAAAATTTCTGAACAAACCTGAAAATCAATATTTGGAAAATTCCATTGATTTTGCCAACAGAGCATTTACAATTGCTCAACAAAATAATTACGCATTAGGTAAGGTACAGGCAATGATTAAATTGGGCTACTATTATTTCAGAAGCAGCAATTATAAGAAAGCCATGGAATTCGCTCAGAAGTCAAAGGAAATGTCTGAAGATCTGAATTTTGATAAAGAACTGGCAAATTCTTTAAGCCTCATCGGGACAATATATACTGAGCTTGGAGATTACGACAAGAGTTCCCAATATTATTTCAAAAGTTTAAAATTATATGAAAAAGTTGACGATAAAGAAGGAATATCGCGTTTATTTGGCTTTATAGGTATGGACTTTTATAATCAACAAGATTATAAAAAAGCACTTGAATATTATAACAAATCTTTATCCATTGCAAAACAAATTAATATTCCATCCATAATTAAAAGTCAGTATAATAATATAGCAAATGTGTACGGTGTTTTTATGAAATATGATACTGCTATTGTGCTATTTAGAAAAGCATTAACGATCAATACTAAATTGGGTGACAGACTTGGAGAAGGAACCAATATTATGAATATTGGATACGTCCAAATGAATAAAGGATATTTTGATGATGCCCGTTTAAGTTTTCAGGAATCTCTTGGCATTTTTATAGAATTGAATAACCGGCTACATATGGCAGAATGCTATATAAATTTTGGCTATTGTTATTATTCAATAAACGGAATTGAAGAAAGTATTGATTATTTTAAAAAGGCCTTGCAGGAAGGGCAGAAAAACGGATATTATAGAATTATCTCCCATGCTGCCAAAATGCTTAACCAAATATATACCTTAAAGCAAGACACCATAAAAGCATATAAGTATGTTACATTGGAAAAAATAGCAGGGGATAGTCTTTATGCTTCCCAGGAGCAAAAACATATACTGAAGCTTGAGTTGCAGTACTTATATGAGAAAAAGGAAATTGAAAAACAAAAAGTACAGCATGCTAAAAACATCATTATTCTTATAGTAATTTTCAGCCTGATTTCAGGGCTTGTTATTTTAGGTTTAATATTATCAAGACATCGTCTCAAATCCAAATTGGTTGTTGCTGAAAAAGAAAAAATTGAATTTGAACTAAAAAGTAAAGACAGGGAACTGACCGTCAACCTGATTTCATTAATTAAAAAAAATGAAATGATTACTGATATTTCTAATAAACTAGGGCAGCTAGAACAAAATACTAAGTCAAGTGAGACAAAGGATAAAATAATCAGGATCAGTAAGGAACTCAGAAATAGCACTGAAGACAAAATGTTTAACGAATTTACTACACGATTTCAGGAGGTGCATGCCGGTTTTTATGAGAAATTGTTAAAATCCTATCCCGATCTGACTAAAAATGAATTGAATTTGTGTGCTTTCCTTCGACTCAATATGTCATCAAAAGACATTTCGGAACTTACCAATCAACAAGTCTCTGCAATTGAGCAAGCAAGATACCGATTGAGAAAAAAATTGGGTATCGTTAATTTGGAAACCAATCTGGTAACTTTCCTTTCACAGATATAAGAATACCCCCGACCAAACTACTTCCATTTTCTTTAAGTCACGGCAAATCGCCAGCTTGATATAATCCGGCCTTTTCCATTTTCCGGAATATTTTATTATACTCATTATCTGACATGTATATAGATTTGTCTAGTAAATGTAGTAGTGGCTTTTTTCTTGTATTGAGGTTTTGTTGGAGCAAAATATTTGCTTTTTGCTGTACCACGGGGGTTATTTGCAATCAAAAATAAATAACTCCAAATGACAAAAAAAATTAAACCTGCTGACGAACCTGTTCATGAAGAATCCAATGAAAATTCGGAGATCGAAATCGAAAATAAAAAGTACATCAAAAAGTTGGAGCTACAACGAGTAGTTCTTAATAAGCTGGTAGGTTCAAACTTGAAGCAAACTCCCACAGACAAAGATATTTAAGATAATAATATTTATATGACTCCCTGTAACTATTTCTATTGTAATCTAAAATCGCAATTCGTAAATCTAAACTTAATGTTTGATTGGAGTAAACCTGAAAATCCAAGTAAAATAAAAAAGTAAGGGGCGGTTGCCGAAAAGCCTGAGAGTAGGCGTAATTGAAATAAAATTAGGATGAAAAAATTGACTTTATTTTTTGCAGTTTTAGTTTTGGGAGTCGGTGTATTGTATTCCCAAAAACCATGGGAATTTGTTGATCCGATACCAACTGGTAATACATTAAATTCGGTTTGTTTTAGCAACGCACAAACAGGTATTGCCGTTGGGAATTTTGGTACCATACTCAAAACAACCAATGCCGGAAAAAACTGGGTTGCTAACAATAGTTTTAAAGGTGATGGTTTAGAATATCAAAATTTCAGGAATGTTGCATTTGTCAATCAAAACGATGGTTATATCTGTGGTTATAAACTGTTGAAGACAAATAATGGCGGAGATACCTGGGACACCATCCCAACAGGAGGCTTAGTCCCCCCTGCTACTTATCTTTATTCATACCGAGCCTGCTTTTTAAACAATCTTGACACCGGTTTTGTTACAGGAATTAGTCCGACTACAGGATATTATGAATTAAGAAAAACAACGGATGGTGGCATTACATGGGCCACCAAACTGAATATGACACCTGATGTTACCAGTATTCAGCAAGTATATTTTTCTGATACCACTCATGGTTGGGTTATTTGCGCAGAAAAAATATATAAAACCACCGATGCCGGTGAAAACTGGATTGAAGTAATTCCAACTCCAAGTTTCACTTATTACTATAAAATTTATTTTACCAACAATAATACTGGATATCTGTTAAGCTGGGATGGAATGATAAAAACAACCGACGGCGGTTTGACATGGTCTGTTTTATTTCCGGCGTGCGTGCCAGGCGAGATTTACTTTACCAATGACACAACCGGTTATATAGCAGGAAATTTGACCGGAGTGGGAGGTATTATCCAAAAAACACAAGATGCCGGACAATCCTGGAGTACCATTTACACAGGCAGGTGGGCCTCCGGTTTTAGCTCATTTGATTTTACAAGTCAACATACTGGCTATGCGGTTGGCGCCTTGGGAGATATGATTAAAATAAATGATTCAGCCGGTAATGTCAGGTGTGATAGTTTGAATAAAGCTGACAAAGTATTCCCGCAGGGAAAATTTTTCAATAACAAAATATATGTATATGATCAAGGTGCTTATAAATATTCGGATGACTATGCTGTCAGTTGGAAAACAAAAGTAATTGACAACTCACCCGGATTCGTTCTAAGGTCAATGTTTTTTATAAATGACACTACAGGTCTTGCCGTCAGCTTTGATGGAACAACCAGTACTACATCTAAAGTTTATAAAACTACCGATGGAGGAGCTCAGTGGAATGTAAAATATGTTTCAGATCCCGGTTATGCTTTTTTTGACATTAATTTTGTAAATGAGAATGTTGGATATGCAGTAGGAACCAGGATGACAGGTACTCCTCCATATTACAGTTATAATGGAATAGTATTCAAAACAACCGACGGGGGCGTAATTTGGGCAGCGACAAATATTTCCGTTGGTAAAGCTTTATATTCGGTCTTTTTTACAAGTGCTGATACAGGTTATGTATGTGGAACTTCTACCTTTCTTAATAAGGCAGCTATTGGTAAAACAACCGATGGAGGTGCTACATGGACTATAACCGCAATAAGTTCTCCTACCACCGCTTTATCAAAAATTCGTTTTACAGACGTCAATACAGGATATGCTTCCGGTGTAAAAGGATCAATTTTTAAAACCATAAACAGCGGGGTTACCTGGGTTAAACTCACCACCGGCGTGCTGAGTACAATGGGTGATATTACGGCATTAAATTCAGATACGGTTTTTGTTTCAACAAGTTCCGCTTATCTTAGAACGACTAATGGTGGTGCAACATGGACAAAAGAGATTTTCAAACAAGATATTTTTGGGGAACCTAGTCTCCATTTTTATAATGACTCGACCGGTATCGCGATTTCAAGGTTCTCTAGTGTTCTTGATGGTTTGGTTTTACGAACAGGACATTTTTTACCCACTTCGAAATTATCTGTGAAAGGATCAGGAAATTATTGTTCTGGCTCAACCGGATTACCGGTTTATATGCCACGTACCGAGTATAATGTGAACTATACCCTTTACAAAAATGGCATTGCGCAAAATACAATATTAGCCAATAAAGACTCTTTATTGTTCGGTAACCAATTAGCAGGCACCTATACTGTTAACGCCACAAATCAACATGGGACATCAGTAATGCAGGATACGGTAATTATCACGGAAACCCAGATTCCAGATCAACCAAGTATAATTATCGGTCCAACAACTCCGCCTCAGGAATCATCACAAAATTATAGTGTAATCAATGTACCGGGAGTTACCTATACTTGGGTGTTTCCTGCAGGGTGGAACCAGACAGGTGACATTACCACAAACTCAGTAACCGTAATTGTTGGGAGTGGCTCAGGGAATATCATTGTAACCCCGTCAACAAATTGTGGAGAAGGCTTAGCCCGGACCCTTTTTGTTGTTCCGGTAACTTTTCCTGCAGCTTATGCTGTTACCGGCGGAGGATCCTATTGCCAGGGAAGTGGAGGTTTGCCGGTTGGAGTTGCCAATTCGGAATCAGGAGTAAGCTACACCCTGTACAAAGATTCTGTAGCCCAGGTTCCCACGGTAGCCGGCACCGGCAGTTCCATCACCTTTGGCAACCAGCTTTTCGGAACATATACAGTCAGTGCATCCAATGGAGCCGGTACAACCTCAATGACAGGCAGCGCCGTGATAACAGAGACACCGGCTGTAACGGTTAGTGTGTCCATTACTGCCGATATCAACCCCCTGCCAGTGGGAAATGCTGTTACATTAACCGCCACACCTGTCAACGGAGGAACAACACCCATATACCAATGGATGGTGAATGGGTTCAATGCAGGAACTGACAGCGCAGTATTTATGTATATTCCATCAAACAATGATGTTGTGACCTGTACACTGACCTCAAGTGAACCATGCACCACCGGGAATACAGCCACCTCAAACCAGGTAACCATCAAAGTCATTCCCTTAGTTGTAAACTTGAAGAACATTGTCGTTGCCAATGCGGAAACAACCTGCTATGATGCAGTACAGACAATTTATGTTGCTGGTGGTGATTCAATATTTACAATTCAGAATGGTGGATCAGCAACGATGATTGCAGGACAAAACATTGTGTATCTCCCCGGGACTAAAGTTGACTCTGGCGGTTACCTGCTCGGTACTATTACGACCACAGGCCAGTATTGCGGTCAGATGGCTGTACCGATCGTAGCAGTTAAAATGGCTGAGGAGGGAACTCCCCCCATCACAACGCAATCATTCTTCAGTATATATCCGAATCCTACAACAGGGACATTCACCCTTGATATTAAAGGTGAATCTGAATCCGGAAGCGCAAAGGTGGAAATCTTCAGTATGCACGGGAACTGGGTGCTTACTTCAGAACTTTACGGGAACGGGAAACACGAGCTGTCATTATCCGGGAAACCAGTTGGCATCTATGTGATCCGGGTGATATCAGGCAGCAATACGGAAACAGCAAGGATCATTAAGCAATAACCTTTTAAGCTAACGGATAAATACTCAATTTTCATCATAATTTGTGTTTGGTTTGGGCCATCCTGGATTTCCGGGATGGCCCTTTTTGGTTTGCTTTCAAATACCGTATCTTTGTATCATGGAATTCCAAAGAAAGCCTGTATGGCTCAAGACAAAGCCTACCAATGAGGGTGAATTTCCCGCATTGAAGCATCTTTTACGCGATCAGGGCCTTAATACCATCTGTTCGAGTGGCCGCTGTCCGAACCGAAACGAATGCTGGAGCCTTGGCACTGCATCTTTCATGATCCTCGGGGAGATCTGCACCCGGTCATGCCGGTTTTGCAATGTCACCCATGGAAGACCGCTGCCGCCCGATTCTGGTGAGCCGGTACGGCTAGCCGAAACGATCAGGGAATTGGGGCTGAAACATGCCGTGATCACTTCTGTTACCCGCGACGACCTCGCCGATAAAGGATGCGGTGCCTGGGTGGATTCGATCACTATAATTAGAAAAATCAACCCCGGGGTCACACTCGAAACACTGATTCCCGATTTTAATGGCGACCCGGTTCTCCTTGATCGTATCGCCGCTTTAAGACCCGAAATCGTCTCCCACAACCTTGAAACGGTGGAACGGTTGACATCGGTAGTACGTTCTGGCGCCAGGTACCTGACCAGTCTGGCGGTGATCCGGTATCTTTCTGGGAAAGGAATCACAACCAAATCGGGGATCATGCTCGGTCTTGGAGAGTCGGAGAAAGAGATTTTCCGCACCATGGATGACCTGGTCGAATCCGGCTGCCAGGTCTTTACGATGGGGCAGTACCTTCAGCCTGCAAAGGAAAAGCTTCCGGTACAGCGATATGTTCTGCCGGAAGAATTTGTGCATTATAGACAGGAAGGATTAACCCGGGGATTCCGGTTCGTAGAAAGCGGCCCCCTTGTCCGTTCCTCCTATCATGCCGAAAAGCAACTTACACCGGCCGGAAGTTGAATTCTATGTTCTGTTTATCCTGAAAAATGAAAAACACCATAACCTTTATAGATTGGGGGAGGCGTGGATATGCCCAAGCCTGGAAAGATCAGGAGGAGATCTTTAACAAGCAAATCGAAAGAAAAAAGAATGGGATTCCTACTTCGAACACCCTGATATTCGTGGAGCATCCGCATGTTTACACACTGGGTAAAAGCGGGGATCCTCAGAACCTGCTGGTCACCGAAAATATGCTTAAAAATATCAATGCAGAATTCTATAGGGTAAACCGCGGGGGCGACATCACATATCACGGCCCCGGACAGATTGTGGGTTACCCCATCATCGATCTGGAAAGGTTCGGACTCCATTACAAAGGATATATCTCGAAACTCGAGGAGACCATCATTCGATTCCTTCTTGCGGAATACGGCATCGCCTCTTTCCATTCGGATGACGCTACCGGGGTTTGGCTTGGTTCTCCTCCCCGGCTTCGGAAGATCTGCTCCATCGGTACACGGGGCAGCCGGTATATCACCATGCACGGATTTGCCCTCAATGTCAATACCGACCTGGCATATTTCCATCATATAAATCCTTGTGGTTATACCACCCGCGACATGACTTCCATTGAAAAGGAGAGCGGTTCGCCCGTGGACATGGAACATGCCAAACGTCAACTGTTGGCTCATTTCGCCAATGTCTTTGAAGCGGAAATCGTGTAATTTCACTACTTCTGTCTGATGCTTTTCTGATTCAACTTTTCCATGAAAACGAGGCTGATCGGATTTTTTTTATTTCTGACTATGCTCTGTTCACAATTGCTTATAGTGCAGGGTCAGGACAGTACGGATAGTCTGGATTTGATTTTGAGAACAATCAAAAATCCTGAGGAAAAAAGATCCAACACAGGATCGTCTGACTTGTTTTTCTTTTCTTTTTTTATTCGGGGTTCTGGTATTGACACTTTTCTTGTAAGTATTTCTGGTAGCGAATTTTTTAGAACGAAAAAACCATTAACCATTGTTAATTTATTAAATGGATTATCCGGTTTTATATGATTGTAAACGGCAAATAACAATGCAAGTTTTCGGCAATTAAGAATGCACGATTTCGGCAAATAAGGATGTAAGAAATCGGCAAATAAGAATGCAAGGTCCTTCCTTCGTTAACTTCCCATTT
>JALNZC010000012.1:37854-90189 GCA_023229525.1 Bacteroidales bacterium | reverse complement strand
GATTAAGAAGCGTCTGAGCCCTTTGATCGGTATAATATCCGCTGTCTTTAGAATCGATCCATTTGATGGTATCTGAGATATAGAATGTCTTGAACTGCGAGAAATGTGTTGACGTATCATACATGGTATAAATCACCATATCTTCAGTCAACCGGATGGAGGAGGGGGGATACTTTGTGCAGGAGTAGAAAAACAAACCTGAACATAGAATAAGAAGAACCAGTTTCGCTTTCATAAAATTATACATTTTACCGTTTTGCATTTTATCAGGACAAATATATAGATTATTTAATAAACAGCCAATTTTTTAAGTCTGCCCGGTAAAAAACGATGTCGCTCAAGGCAACTGATTTTAAATTCGATAAAAAATAATGGGTTTTAATCATGAAACCGGTAGTGCAAAAGACGCCCTTATTTAGGAATCGGATAATGTTTTCCTATATAAATCTGTTGGATATTTATACGGTACGAGTATGGATTGAGATTATTAAATAAGCTTGGTACACGTAGGCTTCTAATATAAATGGGTTTAGTTCTCCGCTTATGGCGAATAAGAAATAGTTCCTTAAAATACCTCACTGCGCTGAGTTGGGGAGTTTTATTTTAAATAAACGAGGCCGGAATTAAAATTTGAATCGAACGCCCAAAGTTATGCCTGCATTATCAAATGAATAGGTTTTCCTTAATTCTTTTTTGGGTACATCCGGTGAAACATAGGCATTCAACTGAAGTTTCGAATAATATTCCGTCTGTTTTTGAAACGTTGTCAGATCAGCCAGATGGTCATTTCCATTCACCGTGTACTTTGTAATATCAGCGTAAAACGGCGACCAGGTAATTCCCTGAAATGCAGCTTCAGCATATAAACTGACTACTTTGCTGATATTGAAATCAACGCCAAGAGCGGCATTATAACCGAGAGCTACCCCCCCGTAAAATTTCTTGATCATAACAATATCATTGGGAGGGTTTGTTGCCTGCGTGGCTTCGATCCTTCCGTACATGTTGGGTAATACCCCAATCACAAGACCGAACCGGGCATAGGGATTTACTTTTTCGAGACCGGCGGTGATCACTATCGCGGGTGTAATATTGAGCATGTTGCCGGTTAATCTCGCTGTTACGTTATATCCTCCGGGGAATTTCATGATTGAGTCTCCCAGATTTGGGAAACCAATGAATTCCGATACACTGAGTTCAAATCCCAGATACTTTTTAACCATATAGCCAAACCCAACGGTTCCGGTAAATCCGGACCCAAGATCGACAGGCACTACTTCAATGGTCTCCTTATTGCCGTCGGTAGTATATTTATACAGCATATCGAGATTTGAAGTGGTTCCACCTGATAACCCGATGCCGAGACGGGTATAAAACTTTTGTGCATTGACAACGCCAGCCAGCATTGTGCCTAACAGAACGAGAAAGAAAATTTTTTTCATGGTTTTCAGTTTTAGTCAGACCTATTGTTTTTTTGTACGAATTAAGCAACTTTATTTCAGCATCACATGTTTAAAATCTGTTTCAGTAATTTATAACCGCTGGTGCTGGCCCGTAACTTTGCTCCATTTTTCAAAAGAACAGAGTAGGATTCTTTATCGTAATATTCAATCCGATCAATGAATTTTGCGTTGACAATAAAGGATCTGTGAATCCGGATATACTGTGTTGGATCAAGGTGTGATTCAAAATACTTCATTGTTTTTTCTTTGAGGTGCCTTGCATCCTTCGTATATATCATAACATAATCACCTTCCGCTTCGAGATAGATAATATCCTCCACAGGGACAACGCTCACTTTATGGCGCGATTTTACCGCAATACGCTGGAGGAACTCCGGATTTTCATCCAATGATTTGACCAGATTTTCTATTGTAGTTCCCGTTTTTAAAATACCTCCGCTTTGGGCAAGCGCTTTTTGAACGGATTGTGCAAACCGCTCCTTGGAATATGGTTTAAGCAAATAATCAATAGCATTCATCTCAAAAGCCTTAATGGCATACTGATCATAAGCTGTACTGAAAATAATCAGAGGGGGATGATCCAGCAGTTCCAGTAGTTCAAGCCCGGTCAGTTTTGGCATCTGTACATCCAGGAATACCAGGTCAGGTTTTAGTTCCTGGATGGCTTTCAATCCGCTGAAACCATCCTGGAATTCACCAATAACTTCAATTTCAGCAATATCCTTTAAGTAATGTTTTATTACATTGCGTGCAGGTTGTTCATCATCAACAAGAATTGTACGTAACATTATAACTTAGGCTTTCGGTTCGGTTAGCTCGATGTTTGGCAGGCTTAAAAATACAAAAAATTTAGTTCCTGCAATTGATGTTCTCAGAAGTTTATCCGTTTTATATAACAATCTTAACCGTTCGCGAATATTTTTCAGCCCAAGTCCGGTCCCTTTGCGGGCATGGGCATGCGGATCGAAATCATTTTCAATGCTGATTTCCAGATAGCCTCCGGTATAGTTGCATTTCATTTCGATTTTCACCTGATCGGTGCTTTCATATACCCCATGTTTGATCGCATTTTCGAATAAAGGTTGCAGTAACATGAGGGGTATTTTATGATCTTTACAAATACCTTCAATATTAAACGCAAACTGTAGTTTTTCACCAAACCTGATCTTTTCAATTTCAAGGTAACGCTGAATATTGGCAAGTTCATTTTCAAGGGTGGTAAATCGTGTGGTATTGGTAGAAACCGAATACCTTAAAAAATCGGAAAGTTTGATCACCATCTCACGCGCTTTTTCGGGGTTGGTGATGGTAAGCGAACTGATCGAATTGAGACTGTTGAATAAAAAATGAGGATTGATCTGTGATTTCAGCATATTCAATTCGGTTTCCTTCAATAATTCACGCAACCGTGATTCCGTTTTGACTTTTTCCTGAAGGTTCTTATAGTATATGATCAGGTAATAAATCATCCCGATAAGGGCATAATAAAGTATTCCGCTGAACAACCGGTAAGGGACGGATACCAGTAAGAAATCGTGGTAGGGTTTAAAATTGCCAAAAAGCCAATTGAGTATGGTAAAAGGAAGTCCGGTCCACAAAACCAGAATTAACGCAAGATATGTAAAGTGGTTAAAAACAACATTCCACAAATTGGTTTTATCCGGTATGGAATAACGGACAATATACCACATGGAAATTCCGATCAGGCAAAATAGAAAATTGAAAACAAAGCTGTCGGCGAGGGAAATTTCGAGGGTAAAGTCATAAAAAAAGTAAAAAACAGAAAAGTGGACCCCCGCAATGAGGGTCCACAAACCAAAATAAACGGAAACGGATTTTTTATTGACAAAAACGGGATGACTCATCAATCCGGGTTTAAGAATATCAGCAACATTTTATTTCGCCTCCTCCAAAGATAACACTTCCTTTGATAATCAATATTCGTGAAGGATCCGGACTTTCTTTGAGGTAAGTGCGTTTATCGGTGAAACCGCCCAGTATCGAGGTTATTTTAAGTTGGACTTTCCAGTCGGATGGCACGGTAATGGTGACACCACCGAAAATGGTGTTGACCTCCAGTTCATTAATCCCTTCGGCTAAAGTTGCTTGTGAAAGATCCAGTTCGGAACCCCCGAAAATGCAATTGATATGTCCTCCCCGGAAAACCTGTTGGATAATCCGGTTTTTTGTACCACTGAAAATATTGTCCTCAAAAATGTATCCGTCATCACGCGGTTGACTCTGGCGATTAATACCCGGATGCCAAGGGCCATGGGGTATGCGGCGGAAAAGAATGAGAACCCCGATAGCAATGAGAATAAGTGGCCAGAATAAATGCATGGCATTAAAGGGTAAATCGAATATCCGGGGCAGTATAAAAATTACGCCTATCAGAATAAGTATGGTTCCGGGGGTGCGGCTTTCGCTGCTGAAAAGGCTTACAATTCCTATCGCGATAAGCAGCATTTGCCAGGAAATCAGTATATGCTGGAATTCATAAGGCAGGAATCCAGTATTGACAAGCAGCAGTAGTAAACCGGCAATAATGACAATTACACCCAGGGTGTATTTCTTTATTTGACGGCTTTCTTCATGTTTTACATCGTTCGGTTCCATGGCATTGAAAATTTAAAAGTAGGGGAATTTTTAATACGGCAAAAATAGGTCGACATACATGGGCGAGAAAGGGTAAATCGGCGGACTCCGGCAAATTCCCGACGAAAGCCGTCATGAACTGACAAAGGTCAAAAAATTTCCTGTGCCTGCAAATAAAATCCATCGGATCTTTGTCCAAGGCCAAAATCGATCAACAGGTTGGTTCTGTCATGTTTACTTACCATAATTCTTAAACCAAATCCGGCACCGGGTTTAAAAAATCCGAACAACGGAATATGCATGTCGCGGTTTGAAGCCGTCATTACATTTGCAAAGATCACTCCACCTATAATACCTGAACATCTGGAAATCGGGAAACGGTATTCCATTTCACCGTAAACGAAATCTTCGCCACGCCACCGTCCTTGCTCATACCCCCGTCCGGAAGAGTTCATCTGATCAAACCCGCACGCCATCAGATCAAGATAAGGAATCTGACCGCTTACCACGAAGCTGCCGTAAACCCAAAAAGCAAGTAAATGTCTGGGAATCTGTTTTGACAAACCAACATAGGTCCTGAATTCGGTCCACAATTGAGAACCGTTACGGGCGCTGCCAAGCCATTTTACATTATAACGGTAACTCACATTTACATATATCCCTTTATAGGCATTAATAATGTTATCACGGGTATCATAAGCAAAATTTAAACTCAATCCGGAAGCTAAATAGTGAGTATAATCGAAACCATGGAGACGGGAATAGGCGTAATGCGGAGTGCTGCTATAATCCACACTGTCTGTTTTAAGTTCAATATCGACTATATCGAAGTGATAGTCAAGATGATACCCAAGTCCAAAAAACATATGACCGGGGATAGCCCGTGATAAGATGTTATGAAATTTTATCCAGTTAAAACGCATGGGATATTTTCCGTTAACCCGAATATTACTGGAATTTTCGGAAGGATCACCGGGAACAACCGGGATGTTATCGGAAGGGCCTGTACCAAGTCCGAATGTTGGCATACGATATAGATAAACCCGCCAGTCGGTTTGGGCGAACCACCTGTTCCTGTTCAGGAACATATTGGTTTTTAGCTGAAAAATTAACTGTTCCCTTGTAGTTACCATAATACTTGCAACCCCGGCCGAAAGATTTGTTTCCGGGTGTCGTCCCATGTGCCAGGACAATGAAGAGCCTGCCCCGATCTGAAAACCGGTTGACGGAGAAACACCGATCAAAGGAAGAATAATCGCCCGGACTTTCCGGGAAGGAATCACAGGATCAATGATCTTTTTTCTTGAGAGAAAATCGAAAATATCTTTTTGCCGACAACTATCTGAAATATTAATGATATCATACGAAACCTTTTCCGTTGTTTGTTGTGCTTCAGAAAAAAAAGCGGATCCAATTATCGTGAAAAGGAAAAACAAACGGAAAATAGCATTCTTCATCACGGCCCAAAAATAAGAAATTAATTGCTTTTCATTAGTTTTGTACCGAAAACGAAAACATGCTGCTTCAATTTGCAAAATATCAGGGAACAGGCAATGATTTTATCCTCATTGATAATAGGATAAATCGATGGCGGCCTGATCGTCAGGAAATTGCCAGGTTGTGTGACCGCCACTTTGGGATTGGTGCGGACGGTTTAATGCTGCTTTCCGAAGAAGCAGGTTATCCTTTCCGGATGACCTATTACAATTCCGACGGGCTTGAAAGTACTATGTGCGGAAACGGTGGACGGTGCATTGCTGTTTTTGCCCGACGTCTCGGACTGACCGGTGATTTCGTAAGATTCATGACCATTGACGGAGAGCACTATGCCGAAATACAGGGAATAGATAAAAATCCATCCCATGTCCGGTTAAAAATGAGGGATGCAACCATAGACCGGCAATTTGAAGATGGCCTGCTGATCAATACCGGATCACCTCATTTTGTCCGGTTTGTTGCCAATACTGATCAAACGGATGTTTTCACCTTAGGGAAAGTATTGCGTTTTGATCCCCGGTTTTCACCTGAGGGTGCAAACATCAACTTTGCCGAAGTCCAAAGCAGCGGAATTTATGTTCGCACTTATGAACGCGGAGTAGAAAACGAAACGCTGTCGTGCGGCACCGGGGTCACGGCCACAGCGCTGGCAGCAGCTTTTCTGACGACCGGCCATCCGGAATTCTATATGATAAAAACCCGTGGGGGAAATCTTAAAGTCAGCTTCAAACAATCCGGACAATTCTTTACCGAAATATGGTTGGAAGGAGATGTAACAACCGTTTTCGAAGGCCACATCGAAATCGATCCCTTAACCTCATCCTTTTAACGGACCGAGAGGAATTCATTGAACCAACAATCTTACTGGAACAATAAATAATGAATGGAAGCGAATCAAAAAGCAATGAACAATGACTTGCTGACGGGGAAAAATATTAGTATCCGCGCTATGGAGCCCGGAGATGTTGATTTGTTGTATGAATGGGAGAATGATACATCGATCTGGCAAGTTAGTAATACTTTGACCCCTTTCTCAAAATTTCAGCTCAAGGAGTTTGTTTTGAATGCACCCCAGGATATATTTTCTACACGTCAATTGCGATTGATGATTGATCTTATCCACAAAAATCAGCCAAAGGAAACAATTGGCGCCATTGATTTTTTCGAATACGACCCATTTCACCTGAGGGCCGGAATCGGAATCTTAATCCGGAGGTCATACCGTGAAAAGGGATATGCCGGCGAAGCCTTGAAAATACTGATCCGTTATGCATTTGAAACGCTTCGTCTCCACCAGTTGTTCTGCAATATATCCCCGGATAATGAACCGAGTATCAGGTTGTTTACAAAAGCGGGATTTGTGCAATGCGGTAATAAAAAAGAGTGGAATAACACCGGCGAAACCTGGAATGACGAATGGATGTTTCAATTCATTCATAAAAAATCGTAGGGACGGATGTTTTCTCAATATAAAAATAACTCCAGGCGATTTTTGTTTGGCGACCTGATTGGTTTTCTCCTGCCCGGGTTAACCTTGCTGATCATTACTGTTACCTTTTTACGGGTTTGTTGGATTGTTTCCGTCCCCATTGTCGATATTAAAGGAAAACAATCCGCTTACATTTATATCCCAACAGGATCTAACTTTGGTGATGTTCAAAAATTATTGGGTTCGACCTCATATTCGCAACATCTTTCTGCATTTACATGGCTCGCAAAACGGAAGTACTATCCGGGAAAAATTAAACCAGGACGATATAAGATTGTTGACGGAATGCGAAACAATGAGCTGGTCAACTTGTTGCGTTCCGGCAGACAGGAACCGGTACGAATCACCATCCAGAATATCCGTACCCCGGAAGAACTGGCCGGAAAGATCGGCAAATCCCTGGAAACTGATTCTGCCCAGTTGATCCGGTTGTTCCGGGATCCTTTTTTTTTGCAGAAATTTGGTTTAACGGAAACAACCCTATTCATTTATTTCATTCCCAATACTTATGAATTCCTATGGAATACAACAGGAGATGCCCTGTTTAAAAGAATGGACCGTGAATTCCGGAAATTCTGGAATGAGAATCGACGCCGGGAAGCAGATTCTTTGAAACTGACCATACCGGAAATTGTTACCCTTGCTTCCATCGTTGAGAAGGAAACCAATAAAAACGATGAAAAGGCAAGAATTGCAGGAGTTTATTATAACCGCCTCCAAAAGCATATTCCTCTGCAGGCTGACCCGACCATCATTTTTGCCTGGAAAGATTACACCATCCGAAGGGTCCTTAACATGCACCTGCAGATAAAATCTCCCTATAATACCTATTTATTCAGCGGATTACCTCCAGGCCCGATCTGTATTCCTTCTATCGCTTCCGTTAACGCAGCACTTCATCCTGAACGGAATGATTTTTTGTATTTCTGTGCAAAAGAAGACCTCTCGGGATATCATGCTTTTTCCCGTACGATTGCCGAGCACAGCAACAATGCCAGAAAGTATCAGCAGGCATTGGATGCTTTGAACATAAAGCATTAATCATAAAATTTCTTTATCTTTACTGTTTTATTTGTCATGGAAAAACAATCAACAGATCAGGAATCCAATCAGCAAGGGAATTTTGCTCAACCTTCACCACCCCAGAACCTGCCAAACGCGAACGTCGTTCTGGTACTTGGCATTTTATCCATCGTATTTTGCTGGTGGCATTTTTTCTCACTGGTCGGGATAATACTCGGTATCATTACCATCGTGCTGGCGCAAAAGGAAATATTTATTTATCAAGCTCAACCGCAGCGGTATACCCTGAGTTCATTAAATAATGTCAAAACCGGGCGTATTTGCGCCATCATCGGGTTGAGCATCTCGATCATTGTTTTCGTTTTCGTGATGTTGCTCATTATAGGAATTATAGCAACCCTCCCATTCTGGGGGATGATACAGTAATATGAAAATTTTGTCTGTTTCGGATATCCGGAAAGCGGATGAATATACTATTAGAAATGAGCCCATTGCAGATATCGAGCTGATGGAAAGGGCGGCTTTTGCTTGTTATACATGGCTTGAACAACATGCTGATCTGCGGAAAAACATCAAGGTTTTTTGTGGAACCGGCAATAACGGGGGCGATGGACTGGCCATTGCCCGAATGCTGATACAGAAAGCCTGTTCAGTTGAAATATTTCTCACGGGCCCTGTTGAAGATTGCTCGCCGAATTGCAAGATTAATTATGAACGGCTCCATAATTCCGGTTTTCTTTTTCACAATTCAGATTCAACTTCACCTGTCCCCTGTCCCCTATCCCCTGTCTTAGGTATCGATCATCCTCTACCAATCATCAATAAGACCGATATCGTAATCGATGCCATTTTTGGAAGCGGTTTGACACGGCCGGCTACAGATTTATTTGCAACCCTGATTGATCATATCAATCAAAGCGGGGCTACGGTTATTTCCATTGATGTTCCCTCCGGCTTTTTCTGCGATACAACCAACTTTACCATGAAGGATCCGGTGATTATCAAGGCGGATCACACACTTACCTTTTCACCCCCGAAGCTGGGTTTCTTTTTTCCTGAAAATGACAAGTTTACAGGAGACTGGCAATTGATCGACATAGGAATTATGAAGGAATTCATTGCTTCACGGGAAGCAAAAAATTTCATGATTGAAAAGGATGATTGCAAGCGGATTCTCAAAAGAAGAAACAAATTTGCCCACAAAGGAAATTTTGGACATTCATTGCTGATTTCCGGGTCAGTAGGCAAGATGGGAGCTGCAGTACTTGCTGCCGGTGCCTGCCTGCGATCGGGGGTAGGTCTTGTTTCGGTCAGATCGCCACTGTGCGGAATGTCCGTTATTCAAACGGCTGTTCCTGAAGCGATGGTATCCCCGGATCCGGAAAATGATATTATCACAACCATTCCTGAACTTACTCCTTATTCATCCATTGCAATAGGACCCGGTATTGGCCGCGAACCTCAAACGGCAATTGCGTTGAAATTCCTTATTCAGCAATCTGCTATACCTTTGATTTTTGATGCTGATGCGATCAACATCCTTTCGGAAAATAAAACCTGGCTCGGGTTCATCCTGCGGGATTCCATTTTCACACCGCATCGGAAAGAATTTGAACGCATTGCAGGAAAGAGCAGTAACGATTTCGAAAGGAATTCTCTGCAGCGGGAGTTTTCCGTCAAACATCAATGTTTTGTGGTGTTGAAAGGGGCACACACTGCGATTACCGATCCTGAAGGGCGGTGTTATTTCAACACAACCGGAAACCCGGGGATGGCCACAGGCGGCAGTGGCGATGTGCTAACAGGAATCATAGCCGGTTTGATGGCACAGGGATACACATCGCGCGATGCGTGCATACTGGGAGTATATATTCATGGTTTAGCCGGTGATTTTGCTCTGTCGATAGAGGGTTATGAAGCGCTTCTTGCTTCCGATATCACCAAAAATTTAGGAAAATCTTTTCAGACGCTTTATGGAAAATTATGAAAAAGACCTTTTGGTCAATATGGTTGTTGCACCTTATATGCAAAAAGCGACCGCACTAAGGGGTATCAAACGATATGTGGGCGGAAACCAATTCAGGCACGCTTTCATGACATTCGCCATATTAATTGATTATCATTATGTTGATCCTGTATTGATTAAAGCATCCGTCATACATGATCTTTTTGAAGATGCAAAATGCGTTTCTTATGATGAGATTCGGTCACTTGACAGCGACGGACAAAAAGTACTCGAACTGGTACTTGAAGTCACCAGGAAAAAAAATGAATCGAAGGATGATTTCTTACAACGGATTCTGACTCATGGATCAACCCTTGCCAAAATTTTAAAATGCGCTGACCGGATCAGTAACCTGACTGACCTTCACCCGGACATTTTCGATAAGGAATTTATTAAAAATTATATCAACGAGACAAAAAAATGGGTGATTCCCATGGCGGAACAGGTTAATAAAGATATGCTTTTCGAGCTCCAGGATCTGATCAAACGGCGGGAGACGAATTTGAAAATATCTTCTTCCTTCTGGCCTTTAAAACGGAGAACCGACGATTAAACAGGGGTCGCCTCTTCAAGGATATCGGCTTCAATTTTGAGATTATCAATAATGAAATTCTGACGTTCCGGAGTATTTTTTCCCATATAAAATGTCAATACATCCAATACCGCCGACTCTTTGGTTAAAATCACAGGATCGAGGCGAATGTCTTTGGCAATAAAATGTTTGAACTCTTCCGGTGAGATCTCTCCTAGTCCTTTAAAACGCGTGATCTCAGGATTTACTCCCAATTGGTCGAGCGCCCTGAGTTTTTCTTCTTCCGAGTAACAATAAATTGTTTTTTGTTTATTGCGTACCCGGAATAAGGGTGTTTGCAGAATGTACAAATGACCGTTGCGAACCAGATCCGGATAAAACTGAAGGAAAAAAGTGAGCAGCAGTAACCGGATATGCATACCGTCGACATCGGCGTCGGTCGCGACCACCACATAATTATAGCGTAATTCTTCCAGACCCTCTTCCACGTTCAATGCAGATTGCAGCAGGTTGAACTCCTCATTTTCATAAACGACCCGTTTACTTAAACCAAAGCAGTTGAGTGGTTTGCCTTTCAGACTGAAAACCGCCTGGGTATTGACATCACGGGCTTTGGTAATGGATCCGCTTGCCGAATCACCTTCGGTAATAAATATTGTGGATTCATATCGCCGGTCATCGTGATTATTGTAATGAATGCGGCAATCCCTCAGTTTTTTATTGTGAAGACTGACTTTCTTAACACTTTCCTTCGCGATCTTTTTAATATTTGCCCATTCCTTCCGTTCTTTTTCACTTTGCATGATCTTTCGCAGCAAGGCTTCGGCAGTATCCTGATTCATATGAAGGAAGTTGTCGAGATGACGCTTGACAATATCTATGATGTAATTCCTGATCGTAGCCCCATCCGGTTCAATATGAATCGAACCAAGTTTTGTTTTGGTCTGCGATTCGAATACCGGATCCTGGACTTTGATGCTCAGTGCTGCAACCAAAGAAGCTTTGATATCATTGGTGTCAAAATCTTTTTTGTAAAATTCCCGGATCGTTTTTACCAGCGCTTCTCGAAATGCGGCCTGATGAGTCCCACCCTGAGTAGTATGTTGTCCGTTAACAAAGGAATAATATTCTTCGCCATACATCTCACAATGGGCAAAAGCACATTCAAAATCGGAGTCGCGAAGGTGAATAATGGGATAAAGAACCGGAGTATCGATATAACTGTTCAGTAAATCCAGCAATCCGTTCTGGGCATGAAATCGTTCTCCGTTGAAAATGATGGTCAATCCGTTGTTCAGGAAAACATAGTTCCAAAGCATTTTCTGGACATATTCGGGAATATAGTGGTATTTACCGAATATTTCTTCATCCGGAACAAAGGTTACGATTGTACCTGCACGAAGGTCACATGGTTTATCCGTTTCATCGGCCAACAGCATCCCCTGCTTGAATTCCACAATCTTGGTTTTTCCCTCCCGGATCGCCTGTACCTTAAAGAATGATGATAAAGCATTTACCGCTTTTGAACCCACTCCATTTAAGCCGACCGCTTTCTTGAAAACTTTGGAATCGTATTTTGCCCCGGTATTTATCTTTGAAACACAATCGACCACCTTCCCGAGAGGGATTCCCCGCCCATAGTCGCGCACACAAACGTGCTGGTCCTTGATGGTGACTTCGATCGTTTTCCCATAACCCATCACATATTCGTCGATCGAATTGTCGAGGATTTCTTTGATCTGTACGTAGATCCCGTCATCAGGCGAAGAACCGTCACCCAGTTTACCAATATACATACCCGGACGCAGACGAATATGTTCACGCCATTCCAGGGAGCGTATGCTGTCTTCAGTGTATGTTTGCTCTGTATCCATCCCTTCCCTCGCTAATTTAGCGGCAAAGATATGTGAATCCGAGGTGCAGCTGCAAAAAATGAAGATTACTTTTCAGTGAAGTTATTCACAGTTGGCCGGAATTCTTTTACTTTGCAACCCTAATATTATTAATTCGGATTTATATGAAACTGGTAAAAAAAGAGCTCAGGGAAAAGATCGGATGGATCACACTGGACAATGACATCAAACGAAATGCTTTAAGTGTCGACTTGCTGTCGGAACTGTTGGAGGCTCTCAAATCGCTGAAAGAAGAAAAGGCCAGGATAATCATTATTCGTGCCAACAAAGGATCCAAAGTGTGGTCTTCAGGATTTTCTATCGATGAATTGCCGCGTGATGGAAGCGATCCGCTGGCATATGATAATCCTTTGCAAAAAGTGATCCGGATCATCCAATCCATTCCGGCGCCTGTTATCTGCATGGCAGAGGGAAGTATATGGGGAGGAGCATGCAATATTGCTTTTGTGTGCGATATCGTGATCGGAACCCAGAATACCTGTCTCGCCATCACCCCTGCAAAAATCGGGGTTCCTTACAACACTTCCGGAATTCTGCAATTTTTAGATATTATCGGTTCTCATATTGTCAAAGAAATGTTTTTTACTGCCGAACCTATTTCCGCGGAGAAAGCCTTAGGTCTTGGCATCATCAACCATCTTGTACCCATTGAGGAACTGGAGGAATTTACCATCACCATGGCAAAAAAGATCATTGCCAATTCCCCTTTGAGTATCCAGGTGATCAAGGAACAATTGAATATTTTGGGAAATGCCATGCCCATGACCCCACAGACCTTTGAACATATCGATATGCTACGCCGGATCGCGGGAACAAGTGATGATTATCTCGAAGGGATCAAAGCGTTTTATGAAAAAAGGAAACCGGTGTTTTTAGGTGAATGAGGAGGGATACTGGATGCTGGATACTGGATGCTGGATGCTGGATGCTGGATAAATCGCATATCGAACTGTTGTATGTTAATACAGAGATACTTAGATAGAATGGCCAATGTTTTTAGCGGTCATTTTCCTGATCTCATTCATAAATTGTCCGATTTCTTTCCTTGTCAGCATGAAATCACGAAGGGTCAGTTTTGTCATCCGGGTGAAAATGATGAATTGATAAACGGTCGCCATCGTGTAAGAACAGGTAGCTGCAATTCCTGCGCCCACAATGCCCCATACCGGAATGAGCAAAAATCCCAAACCGATTGTAAAAACCAGACCGATGGCTGAGCTGATGGTGTTGTGATAAGGTTTGTTGATACTTGAGAAAAATCCACTGAAAATCATCGAGATGCTCAGGGTTACGATCCCCAAAGCCAATGAAGCGATCACCAAACGAACGTCACCGAATTGTGATCCGAAAACAGTGGTAAAAACGGACTCGGGTATTGCAAGCAGAACAAGCATGCCCAATAGCGTTAGTATCCAGGTAATTTTAGCGAATGTAAGGGTCAAACGGACAGCATAATCGTTGTTCATCTCATTTGAAAGTCGAGAATATTGAACCATCGCCATACTTCGGCTGACGAGCCACAGACCTTCGGCAAGTGTCATCCCGATCGACAGAACCCCTACGGCAGCACGTCCTGTAAAAACGTCCACGAACTTCAAACTTAACCGGTAGTTCAGTTGTTGAAATATATTGGCAAACTGGATATAGGTGCCAAATCGGAATATCTCCCCCAGCAATTTTTTCATTCCGGTCATTGGTTCCCGTTTCAAAGAAGGGATCAACAGTGCAAAACTGATAATATAAGCGAGTACATAGGAGAAGAAAATAGCATAGTAATATGCCATCACGGATCGAACCCGGAATCCGAAAATAAAAACCAACAACAGGATGAAAAGTGTCGAGATCTGTATCAGGTTAATATAGTTATAAGCCCTGACTTTTTCCTGACCCAGAAGTAACATAAAATTGACCGAAGAAAATGATATAATCAGGGCAAGAAAAAGGACTGGAAATAAATACCCCTCCGGGATAATTCCAAGAAAAGAAGTGATGTGCCCCAGTATATATAACAGGAAAGTAGCCAGAATAGTAATGATGAATGTCCAGATACAGGCTGGCACAAATAATTTATATATACCCGTACGGGGCGCCATATAAACCAAGGCTCCACCACCGACAAAGTTGTTAAAGAGCTGAATAATTGCTACAGAAAAAATAATCAGGTAGATGGTACCTACATTTTCGGCTCCGAGATAATGGGCATTAAGACTGGCAGCGATGAAAGAAAGCGCTGCATTGGTCAGACGGGTACCAATTGTTCCTACAATTTTTTTAAACATCGCCGGAATCTCTTTTTCGCAATTTTGCCCGGAGTTGATTCTTAAAAAAGAACCGGTTAAGACGGTACCGTTTCCCGTCGATCAGGGTATAAGTACCAACCTGGGAGATGGTATGCAATCCATTCGGAAATGGACTGTTTCCCAAAGGGTTGACCATGGTAATTGGTTCCTCCTCAAATTCAGATGGTGTCAGACGATTCACTTTATTAATGACAACCCTCCCGCCATAGGTGATAGAACAATCCTGGGCAGGACGGTAAAGGTTGCCATCATGAATAAATGGTGTACCTCCCGGCCGGGAAGAGCGGACATCGATTTTTACCGGATTTCTTGCATGTGGCACATATTCGCCCTTCAAGGAATCAGAAAAATATATGTATAAATGTGTATTGGAATGTTTCCTGAGTGTAAAGAAGAGCCACCAATGATCTTCGAAAGAAAACAAAGTTGGATCAATGGCGTCAACATTTGAGACCAGTATCCTATCTTTGGTAAAGGCTTCCTCTGATTTGTTACGATAATATAGCTCAATATTCTTCGACCTATGTGATTCGGGAATACAATATACTATTTCCTTATGTTTCACGATAAAAGGGTACGAAAGATGTTTTTCCCCTTCAATAAGGATAATGGGAACGGAGAAGCTGTCTTTATGGATATCATAAATAATCTCAGAAATATTGGCCTGTTGATTAGAATAACTGTAATCTTCAACAAAAATGTGAAGTTTGTGATCTTCAAAAAAACCAAATGGGTCGGCTAGATATTTCGCTCTATCGAACTGGTGAAACCATGTAATGTCTGAATTCCGTAATTTTCCCAGTCCGAAAACGATTTCGTGAATGGGTTTATGAATCAAGCCAACATTCCATATTTCCGCCGCCAGAAGATCCTTGTAATGGAACCTGATTCTATTGACCAGCAACTTGAGAAGGAATCTTACCATCTGGAAATTCCCGGGCACCTTATATACCGGAGCTTTGGTTTCACTGAGTGAATAAACCCTGTCAGGATATCTCAGGATTTCATCGGCCATTAATGCCGGCCACGCGGATGTAACGGTCAATAACTGTTCTACATTGCCCTGGTAGGAATGGAGCATGGTTTTCAGGTATCCCTTGCATAAGATGATCCCGGCATCAAGTTTTTCAGTAATTCGTTGAAGAATTGCTCCATTCACAGGATCACTCCGGAAAATTTCCCAGAAACCAGGTGGGCCGCCACGGTAATTCATCTCATCATCATGGTGGAATGACCATATTCCGTAACGGGTTATGTTGAGGATTGTTCCCCGCAGGATATTGAATCCAAACCTCAGGATGAAATCCAAATCATATAATTGTATTGCCTCCGTTTCGGCTTCTTGAAAATATTCAGCCCCTTTCTTCGTTTCTGGAAAGCAGGTGAGCATATCAATTCCTTCAAGAAATGAGAATAAATTGACAAGCCGTTTGGCATCCGGCTGGAAAAACCTATTCTGAAGAATTCTGAAAAGTAAATTGGGTGCAGTGTAACGGTACAAAAAAGATTCCTTTTTTTTCTTCGGTTGGTCTCTCCCATCCAAAATCAAAAGTACCGCAATATGACCATGAGCAACCAATTCGTGAATCGCATCAGCCTGCCATTTTTGAAAATGGGTTGAACTGCATAAAATACCGAATCGCATTGAGGTGGATCTGGCTTCTTTACCGGTAAGGGAAATCGGGTTCACAATACTTTTTAATGATTATGGGAAAGAATGCCCTTATAAATGTCAACAATTTGTTTTCCAATCACTTCTTTAGTGAATTTTTGCTCAACACTTGCTTTGATCCTTTCCCTGTCGTACTCCCTGCATTCATCCAGCATCCTGTCGATGGCCAAAGTCATTGCCTGTTCATCGCCCGGTGGAACAATCCTCCCATTGGACTCATTGATGACTTCCGGAACTATTCCGACACGGGTCGCCACTACCGGAATACCATAGGCCAAAGCTTCAACCACGACTGTTGCAAAGGTTTCATAACGACTTGATAAAACCAAAAAATCAGCATTGTGCATCAATTCAGCCAGTTCGGGTCCGGTTTTCAAGCCGGTAAAGTTAACAAAGGTATCCTTGATCCCAAGTTCATCCGCATATTCCTGCAACTTGGTATGATCAGGACCCTCCCCAACAAGAATGCAGATGAAATCCTGCCGTGTCAAACTTAAGGAATGTAATGTCCTTAAAAATTGAGCGATATTTTTCGACTTTTCTTCGAAGCATGAAACATGTATTATGCTTTTCCGCTTTTCATGTAAGATATCCGCACGGGAAGAAAAGTTATCCAGATCCACTACGTTTGGAATTACGAACGTCTTGGGATGATGAATTCCCAGTTCCTCCATAGCGAATTTCAGCGTGGCTGATACCAGGATCAATGCGGATGATTTTTTGACTAAAAATTTTGTGATCCAATGGTGCAGTCCCTTCTGATAGGCATTATTTTCAGGGAAATAGCGTGACCAGTGTTCGGAAATGACAAGTGGGATTTTATTTTTCCAGCTTATCCTCCAACCGATAAATCCCATTCTGGTAAGTACATGAGCATGCACAATTTCGGGTGAGAATTGGCGGATGCTCCTGATGGCCTTCATGTTGGCACGGTAAAATCGGAAAAGGTTCAGTATCCTACCAAAAAAAGGATAACGCATATTTACCGTTCTGAAATAGACCCTGAGTACACGGACCTGATTTTCTTCGCTGAAATCTACTTCATAACTGTTCGGACAATCGGGATCAGGATGAACGTAGATGACCGCCACATCACAGAATGGGGTAAGCGCTTCGGCCTGCCGTTGAATAAACAAACCGGGCATAGGATCGTACCGATGCGGATACCACTTTGGTAAAAAAAGAACCCGGAGTTTATGATTCACGTGTCAAATATCCCTATTCGTTTTGTAATTTAAAATGGAAAGTTATCAATTTTTTTCACTGCCTGATTTAATCGTTCAGGACCTAATCCCCGGACGACGAAAAAGGGGAAATTTCGTACAATCAGTTCATGGAGGTAAAGATCAAAAAGGAACTTACGCTTATCGGGATGTTCGCGCTGCGGATCATATTCCCATGGCAGGTCGATATCACACAATAAAAAAAGGTCGTACCGGTGGTTTTCAATGGTTCGTAAAATCCAAGGATCGCAATGTCCGTATTTCACATCACTCCAGATCTTAGTCACGATAAATTCGGTATCGCAAAAAAGAAAACGGTTTGCAACAGTTGAATGGCGTTCCTCATTCAGTAATTGTTGCTGTGCAATATAAACAATGTCTTCTTCTTTATAAGACCTGTTCAGATCGGCCAGGTAGGCTCGTGCAAATTCAGGGACCCAAACGGTATTGTAATGAGCCGCAAGCTGTTCTGAAAGCATTGATTTTCCGGTAGATTCAGGTCCTGTAATGGCAATTCTCCAGATCATTTGATCAGTTTTATCCGCCATTCAAGAAATCCAAGGACGGCAATGATAGTGAACACGAAGTACTGAAAACTACTGAAATAAAGGCCTTCTACCGCACAAATTACAATCATGATAAAATCTGCAGAAATCCACAAAATCCAGTTTTCGATTTTTTTCCTTGAGAGTAGCCATTGTGCTACCATATAAACGGAAGTGGTAATTGCATCCCAGGTTGGGATCTGGCTTGTCGTATACCGGATCAATACAATCCGGATAATAAGAAAGAAGACGATAATCGCCAGGGAGTTCAGCAAAATTTCCAATTTTGAACATTGGGTAATACGGATTGTTTTATCATTGGTGTCTTTACGGGTCCAACTATACCAACCATAAACGCTCCCGATAAAGAAAAAACCGTTGATAGCCGCATTGGCATAAAGTCTGGCTGTAAAGAATATGTATACATAAATGAGCACATTAACAATCCCGAACGGAAATACCAGCACACTTTCCTTTTTCATAAACCATACGCAAAACAAGCCAAAGGCCACAGCGATCAGTTCAATAAAGCTTGTTTTAAAAGGGCCGATATCTATAAGGGCAGTTAAATCCATGTCTGCAAAGGTAACTTTTTCGCTTTTTTACATAGAATAGGCTAAAACATTTAATTTTGCATCAGAAAACTGGCGCACGGCTACACATGTTCCACCTGATCCATTCTCAATTTCCTTTTATTGTCAATTTGCTTATTTTGTTGCTTTCTGCAAAATTGCTGGGAGAACTGGCAGAAAGGTTCAGACAGCCCTCAATGATCGGAGAGGTAATTGCCGGTGTCATCCTCGGGCCATCCTTGTTCAATATTATTCCCGGTCCTGGTGAAATTAAAGTGATCGCGGAACTTGGCGTTTTCATGTTGATTGTTCTGGCCGGGATGGAAATCGAAGTAGAGGAAATCAGGAACTCTATCCGTGGAAAAAACATCTGGATTGCGCTTCTCGGATTCATCATTCCCATGGCATGTGGTATCCTGATCGGACTGATTTTTCATTTTTCCAATACTTTCACCACTTTTCTCGGACTTTGTATGGCTATTACAGCCCTGCCGGTCAGCATCCGGATTTTAATGGATCTCGGGAAACTTCAGACCGATGTTGGTCAGCGGATCATTTCTGCAGCCATTTTTAATGACATCATTGCATTACTTATTCTTGGGATAATCCTTGATCTTAACGACGTTACAAAGAATCTGCAGGACTTCACGGTTTCCGTCGGAGTTGCCATATTGAAAGTGACCATATTCATTGCCATCCTGATCATCGCCTATAAATTATTCAAGCTGGCCAAAAGGAAAGTCAATGTCGTCAATCCGAGAATGAACACATTTTTTCATTACCTCCGCGGAAAGGAATCCTTGTTTGCAATGGTAATTCTTTTCGTCCTGATTTTTTCCAGTATTGCTGAACTTCTTGGACTTCATTTTATAATAGGTGCGTTCTTTGGTGCTATCCTTATACCCCGAAGCATGTTTGCCAACCGTGACTTTGAACTTGTACACAAGTCCATTTCAGGTATAACCATGGGTTTTTTAGCTCCGATCTTCTTTGCAACGATTGGTCTTTCTTTTGAAATCCAATCATTGAATAATATCGTTTTACTTATTGTCGTGCTGGTCGCTTCTTTTATCAGTAAAATTTTCGGTGGATATTCCGGAGGACGTCTGGCAGGTTTCAACCATCCGAAATCGATGGCTATCGGATTGGGTCTGAATGCCCGTGGGATCATGGAACTGGTGATCGCCAATATCGCCCTTCAGAAAGGATTTATTGACATCCCGATATTCTCCATTTTGGTCATAATGGCCATAATGACAACGATTCTCACCCCGATATTCTTAAAAAAAGCGTTTTCCCAAATTGATCTTTCTTAACTTCGTAATCTAAACTTATATTTTTTATGCTTGACTTTCTAAAGGAGTTTATTGATATAATACTCCACATTGATATTCATATTCAACAATGGGTAAGGGATTACAGGACGTGGACCTATCTGATCCTCTTTATCATTATTTTCATGGAAACCGGATTTGTCATCACCCCTTTCCTGCCTGGTGATTCCCTTTTATTTGCTGCTGGTGCGGTGGCTGCCATGCCAAACGAACCACTGAGCCTGATTCCTTTGATCTTGTTGTTGCTTTGCGCTGCTTTCGGAGGTGACAATACAAATTATTTCATCGGCCGGTTGCTTGGACAGACCGTTTATGAGAAGAATTACCGGTTGATAAAACGAGAATATCTTGATAAAACCCATGCGTTCTATGAAAAACATGGAGGAAAAACAATCATTATTGCCCGCTTCATGCCGATTATCCGGACTTTTGCCCCGTTCGTTGCAGGTGTCGGTACGATGCGATATTTCCGTTTCATCTCATTCAGTATCACCGGAAGTTTACTCTGGGTTGGTTTATTCTGTCTTTCCGGTTATTTTTTCGGGAGTATCCCATTCATCAAAAAGAACTTTTCACTGGTCATTATAACCATCATTTTAGTTTCCCTTATGCCGATGATCATCGCATTTATTAAAAATTATCTTGAAAAACGGAAAACAAACAAGTAAGGGATGAGCCGGGTAGATCGTAAAGGACAAATTTCCAATATCTCAGCTGCCGGCATGCTGATTACATTGGGCATTATTTACGGCGATATCGGCACTTCTCCGTTGTATGTGATGCGGGCCATTATTTCAGGTGCCGGTTCAATCTCCGAACTCTTTATTCTCGGTGGACTTTCCTGTGTTGTCTGGACATTGACATTACAAACCACGGTAAAATATATCATTTTTACCCTTCGGGTGGATAACAAAGGAGAAGGAGGCATTTTAGCCTTATTTGCCCTGATCCGGAAACGGGCACGGTTGGCTTATATTGTTGCTATTATCGGGGGATGTATGCTGTTGTCCGACAGTATTATAACACCCGCAATTACCATAGTTTCAGCGATTGAAGGATTAAGTATAGTCAATGCCCGGCTACCGGTTATTCCGATTGCTATCGTTATTGTTACCGCCCTTTTTCTCATTCAGAAATTCGGCACAAAAACGATCGGGAAATCTTTTGGTCCCATCATGTTTGTCTGGTTTACAATGCTTGGGGTGCTTGGAATAGCACAGGTAATTCACTTTCCATCCATCTTTAAAGCCCTTGACCCCCGGTATGCATTTATCTTTCTGACAAAATTTCCCCAGGGTTTTTTATTGCTGGGAGCGGTTTTTCTCTGTACCACTGGAGCCGACGCATTGTACAATGATCTCGGTCACTGCGGGATAAAAAATATCCGGAGTACTTGGGGATATGTGAAATTCTGCCTGATCCTCAATTACTTTGGCCAGGGTGCATGGATCTTAACGAATTCCGAATCCATCAATGAACTTACCAACCCGTTTTACGCCATCATGCCATCCTGGTTTCTGATACCGGGAATCGTGATCGCTACAACGGCGGCAATCATTGCCAGCCAGTCTGTGATTACCGGGTCATTTACGCTCATCAGCGAAGCCATCTCGTTGAATTTTTGGCCTAAAATTAAAATCAATTATCCCACCAATATCAAGGGGCAGATGTACATCTCAAGTGTAAACTGGATGCTCTGTTTCCTGTGTCTGGCGGTTGTCCTTTTGTTCCAACACTCCGCCAATATGGAAGCTGCATATGGTCTCACCATCAATATCACCATGCTGATGACGACCATACTCCTTGGAATTTTTCTATATTACAAAAGGATACCCATTTATCTCCTGGTACTCCTTTTGGGAATTTATATTACCATTGAAGGAGCCTTTTTGATTGCCAACCTGAACAAATTTAAGGCTGGAGGCTGGTTTACAATCCTTCTTGGCTTGGTCTTTTTTACGATCATGTACGTTTGGTTCAACGGGCGCAAGATTAAAAACAGTTTTATCGAGTTCCTGAAAATTGATCATTATGTTGAAATTATCAAGGGACTCAGTCGCGATGAATCCATTCCCAAATTTGCTACCAATCTGGTATTCCTTACCAAAGCCAATAAGAGTTCGGATATTGAATCGAAAATTATATATTCCCTTTTGAACAAATTCCCGAAACGAGCCGATGTTTATTGGATGTTACATGTGGATATTCTGGATGAACCCCATGTCCTGGAGTATAAAGTTACCCATCTCATTCCGGAGGTGTTGATCAAAGTGGATTTCAAGATCGGTTTTAAAGTTCAGCCAAGGGTTAACCTCTTTTTCAAGCAGGTTCTGGAAGAACTGAGCAATAATAAGGAAATCGATCCGGTGAGCAGGTACGACTCATTAAAGAAATATCATATTCCGGCTGATTTTCGTTTTGTGGTGATCGACCGGATCCAGAATTACGACTTTGATTTCCCGGCAAGGGAACAATTGATCATGGACCTTTATACATTTATCAAACGTTTTGGCATTTCCGATGTTCATGCGCTTGGATTGGATACCAGCAATGTAACCGTTGAAACAGTACCGCTGTATATTGACAAGGATATTCCGGTTTTATTGACCCGTAATGACAAGACGCTTCACTTTGGTTAAAAACCGGGGATCTGTCAAATATGAAATTTTCGAACTCAAGATAATCCACAATGATCATTATATATTACCTTTGCAAACTTTTTGAATGACCGATCCATCAACAAATGAGTAGCAAGGTATCTCCCCGTTTATCTGCTGCCGGTGTAATTGTTACGCTGGGAATCATCTTTGGTGATCTTGGAACTTCCCCTCTCTATGTCATGAAAGCCATCATCGGTGGAGCAAATTCCATATCAGAACCATTTATTCTGGGTGGGCTTTCCTGTATTTTCTGGACATTGACATTACAGACAACGGTGAAATATATCCTCATTACACTCAGGGCTGACAATCATGGAGAAGGTGGAATATTTTCGCTTTTTGCACTTATCAGGAAACGTGCAAAATGGGCATACATACTGGCCATTATCGGTGGAGCAACTCTTTTGGCTGATGGAGTTATTACCCCATCGATCACAATTGTTTCAGCCGTTGAAGGGCTGGTCATTATAAATCCCAGATTCCCCGTTATCCCTGTTGTTACTTTGATTGTGACTTTGTTATTTTTTATCCAGAAATTCGGGACAAACCTGGTGGGCCGGGCTTTCGGACCGATCATGTTCCTTTGGTTCTCCATGCTTGCCGTTTTGGGCATATCTCAGTTATTGCATTATCCAACTATCCTTAAATCTATTGATCCGCAATATGCCTATCGTTTTCTCACACAATTTCCCCAGGGATTTGTGCTTCTGGGAGCCGTATTTCTCTGTACTACCGGCGCAGAAGCTTTATATTCAGACCTGGGCCACTGTGGGCTGAAAAATATCCGTGTGTCTTGGGGATTTGTTAAAACCGGTTTACTGTTAAACTATTTTGGACAGGGAGCATGGATCCTACGGAATCCAGACATGATCAACGAATGGACCAATCCTTTCTTTTCCATCATGCCCCATTGGTTTCTTATCACCGGGATATGTATTTCAACAGCTGCAGCCATTATCGCAAGCCAAGCATTGATCAGCGGGTCCTATACCCTGATCAGCGAAGCCATTTCGTTGAATTTCTGGCCAAAGATAAAAATCAATTATCCCACAAATATCAAAGGTCAGATGTACATTTCAAGCATTAATTGGATGCTTTGCGCTGCCTGTCTGGCCGTTATTTTTCTCTTTCAGAAGTCCTCAAACATGGAAGCGGCGTACGGTCTGTCCATTACCATAACTATGTTGATGACCACCGGATTACTCACCGTTTATCTCTATTACAAAAAAGTACCCGTTTATTTACTCGTTGTATTTCTTGCCGGCTATCTCACCATCGAGGGATCATTTCTGATCGCAAACCTAAACAAATTCATGCATGGCGGTTGGTTCACCATACTTGTAGCGGGTCTGTTGTTTTTAATCATGTATATCTGGTACCATGGCAGAAAAATTAGAAATAGTTTTATCGGATTTGTCAAAATCGAAAAATATTACGATATCATCAAAGAAATAAGCAATGATACCTCTATCGTAAAATATGCATCCAATCTGGTTTTCCTGACAAAAGCAAACAAGGTAACGGACATCGAATCCAAAATCATCTATTCAATCATCAATAAACACCCCAAGAGGGCTGATGTTTACTGGTTGCTTCATGTGGATATCCTGGATGATCCGCATGTATTGGAATATAAGATTGTGCATCTGATACCGGGAACACTGATAAAAGTCGATTTTAAGATCGGATTTAAAGTCCAGCCCCGTGTCAATCTTTTCTTCCGCCAGGTATTGGTGGAACTGAATCAGAACAAAGAGATCGATCTGGTCAGCCGTTACGACTCCTTACGCAAGTATAATATCCCTTCTGATTTCAGATTTATCGTAATTGACCGGGTCCAGAATTATGATTTTGATTTTCCGCCACGGGAACAACTCATCATGGATCTATATGACAGAATAAAATACTTTGGGATTTCTGAAGTCCGGGCCTTGGGACTCGACACAAGCAATGTAACTGTGGAAATGGTCCCACTATCTACCGATAAGGAGATTCCCAACGTGCCGATCAGGAACGATCAGACCAAACATTTCGGTTGACGGAAATCAGTGGCCGGAACCTTTTTTCCGGTTTATTGATTTCAATGCAGCATTCACGATATCAGGGATATCGAGCCCGAATTTTTTCAACAGTTCTTCCGGTTTTCCACTTTCACCAAATTGATCTGCGATGGCAACCAGTTCAAGGGGGGCTGGAAAATTCCGGACAAGCACCTGGGATATGGCGTCACCCAAACCTCCATTCTGCATGTGTTCTTCCGCTGTTACAGCACATCCTGTCTTCAGGATTGACTTCAGAACCGTAGTTTCATCCAGGGGTTTGATCGTATGGATATTGATCACTTCGGCACCAATTCCCTGTTCCTCAAGGATTTTACAGGCTTGGAGTGCATTCCAGACCATATGGCCCGTTGCAAAGATCGATATATCATTTGCCTCATTCATCACCACAGCTTTTCCAATGATAAACTCCTGACCGGGAGGGGTGAAATTGGGCCATTTCGGTCGACCAAATCTCAGATAAACCGGCCCTTCATATTTGGCAACAGCTATCGTTGCGGCACGGGTCTGGTTAAAGTCGCAAGGGCAGATCACGGTCATGTTGGGCAACATCCTCATCATCCCCAGATCTTCGAGATTCTGGTGGGTTGCACCGTCTTCGCCCAGTGTAATACCGGCATGGGAAGCACAGATCTTTACATTTTTATTGGAGTAGGCGATCGATTGTCTGATCTGGTCATAAACACGGCCGGTAGAAAAGTTGGCAAAGGTACCTGTAAAAGGTATTTTACCGCCAATGGTAAGACCAGCGGCGATTCCCATCATATTGGCCTCAGCTATCCCGACCTGGATAAAACGTTCCGGAAAGGTCTTTGCAAAGGCATCCATTTTCAAAGAACCAGTCAGGTCGGCGCAAAGTGCAACAACCCGGGGATTTTGTTTTCCCAATTCCAGTAATCCCTCTCCAAAACCCGACCGGGTATCTTTTGAACCAGAATTTACATAATCTTGCATAGAAATTACAATTTGAAAATTTGAGAATTTGAGAATTTGAAGATGATAAAAAATAATAAAGTATGTTGCATCAAACATCCAGCATCCAGCATCTTGTATCCAGTATCTTACATCGGCGCGAAGCGCCTCATTCAGCATCAGCGAGCGAAGCGAGCTAATTCGGATACAACTTCACAACAACAGTCTGACCCGGTTCAACCCTGAAAGGTTTTTCTATCGTATAGGAAGCGTTGGTCGAATATTTTGACCGGAAAACAACCCGGTAAGGACCTGGTTGCAGATACAATGTCTCCTGCTGTTGTGGCGTATCCCTGAAATTGTAAAGCCAGGTCAGTTGGTTTTTATCTTCCAGATAGAGGCTGCCATATCCATTGGTCGATTTCTGAATGACCGCAATTCCCGGCAAAGGTATTTCTACCGTTGTGGTATGGCTTTGTTTGACCTCCACGTTATTTACTTTGATCCTTGGCATGCAAAGGATTTCAATGTCATATAACCCCGTCAGATATTTTTCAACCTGGTCGAATTGCTGTACATTCACGGTTTCCAAATTGTTGTTTTTCCGGATTATGCACGGCATATTTTTCAATAAATTGTTCCCTGATGATTTAAATGCAATGTATCCCTGGGGTGCGTTTATCCCTATAATATTATGTTTTCCCGGCGTCAGTTTAACACTATCCTTATGTACCGGAGGAAGTGTATGTATGCTAATATCATAAGTAATGAGAGGATCAATATCCAAGGTGTCAGGGACTCCTTTGGCATTGAAAGAATGGATGAAATTGTATTTGGGTAATCCCGATACATTGTCATAAAATGTCATATTGACATTGGTTTCTGTGGGCTTTTCGTATGAATCCAGCAAGTTGACCTGCATGGTGGTGGGATTCAAAGTCCGTGAAATGATCACGTTCAAAGCAGAGCGAAATTCCTTTTCATTGGATGCATCAAAATAGGTTCCCACACAATCAAATTGTTGCCTGAAATCTTTGCCTATCCCGACAATGAATGGCTTGAGCACAATGCCTTTCATCTGCAATTCATGGGATACCGCACATGGATCGCCGTTACATTCTTCCAGTCCGTCGGTGATCAGAATGACAATATTCCGGCAATCCGCACAGGGTGTAAAATCCTTTGTTGCCTGAGAAAGGGCGTAGGCGATGGGTGTTGTTCCTTTCGGATTGGTTGTTTTAAGCACATGTTTGATCCGCGAAATGTTGTCTTTTCCAAAAGGGACTTCGAGTCGTGTATCATTGCAATCCTGAGGGGGGAAAGGTTTCTGGTGGCCATACAAGCGCAAGGCCAGTTCCAGGTTTTGCTGGGTCCGCAGGCTGTCAAGGATGTTGGAAAATAATTTCACCGCGATGTTGAATTTCGTATCGCTTTGCCAATGGCCGTACATGCTTTGCGATGCATCAAAAACGAAAAGGATCCGGGTTGTTGGTTTGGCTTTTCCCTTCTCAACAGCTGTTTGAGAGAACAAGCAGGGGGATAATATCATCAGGATCAAAAAAATATATAAAACAGGCGTACCTTGTTTCCAATCACTTATCCCCGATTTCCTATCCCCCATCATACCTGAATATTAATAATCCCCCAGTGTTTCTTCCAGTTGCCCGAGCGCCCTGGCAAGTTGTTCATCACTTGGCGGGATTCCATGCCATTCATGGTTGTCCATCATAAAATCCACACCATAACCCATGTGTGTGGTCATCACGATAATGACAGGTTGTTCCTGGAAGGTAAACCACTGGGCTTTTTTAAGTGTTCCGATTACTTCGGCCATGTCATTTCCGTAAAGGGTGAGAACCTTCCATCCAAACGCTTCAAATTTAGCTGTAAGATCACCAAGGGGCATAATATCGTTCACAGGTCCGTCAATTTGCTGTCCGTTATAATCGACAACTGCAATCAGGTTATCAACCTTACGGGCTGCCGCAAACATAAGGGCTTCCCAGTTTTGACCCTCTTCAAGTTCTCCATCTCCCATAAGGCACCAGACAAGGTGTTCATCTGCATTCAGTTTTTTTGCCAGGGCTGCGCCAATAGCCACGGAAAGACCTTGGCCAAGCGATCCTGAGGACATACGGATCCCCGGTAACCCTTCTTTTACAGCGGGATGACCCTGTAATCTAGATCCCATTTTCCGGAAAGTGGTCAGCTCTTTTACATCAAAATAGCCATATCGCGCCAGAACACTGTACCAGGCGGCGGAGAGGTGACCATTTGAAAGAAAAAAAATATCCTCCCCAGTCCCATCCATTGAAAAAATTGACGGATCGGGTTGCATAGTATCAAAATAGAGCGCAACTAAAAAATCGGCGCTCCCCAATGGTCCGCCAACATGACCTGAGGCCACTCCATGAACCATCCGGAGAATATCCCGCCTGACCTGCGATGCGATCTTTTCCAGATCTTTAATTGTATACATCTGACGATTTACGATTTACGATTTAAGATTTTAGATCTAATTGAGGGTTTCGGGTTGCGGGTCGCGAGTTCCGAGTATCGGGTTAAGTATTTGCATCTGTTATCCGCAATTAGTTTGACATCATTCAACATTCCATTTCAGGTATCAAAATACTTTTGAAAAAAATACCAAGTTATCTTTGTTTATAATAGTGTTCAAAGATATTAATAAGATTTAACGTATGTATCCTACTTTTTATTTCTTTTGTGCTTGTTGTACAGCATCGTGTTATGCGTCGAATTAAAATCTTTTATCTTCTTTTGATCTCTTTGTTTTTGCATTCCGGCAATGTTACGGCACAGCGTGATACGGCTTGGGTTGATTCAGTTTTTAAATCACTTTCTCTTGAACAACAAATAGCACAATTGTTGATCATAAGGGCATATTCGGGGAAGGATTCAGTATATGACGACAGCCTGGTCAATATCATTCGAACATACAATGTGGGGGGCGTTTGTTTTTTCAAGGGGACGCCGACACGCCAGGTATTACTGACAAACCGTTTGCAACAAGCAGTTCAAACACCACTGTTGGTTTCTATCGATGCCGAATGGGGCTTAGGAATGCGGCTCGACAGCGCTTTTTCATTTCCACGTCAGATGGCCCTGGGGGCTATCGCTAATGATTCGTTGATCTATGAGATGGGTAGGCAGGTTGCGAGAAGTTGTTGGAGGATGGGTATCCAGATTAACTGGGCGCCTGTAGTGGATATCAATAATAATCCCGGAAACCCGGTTATCGGTTTCCGCTCTTTTGGAGAGGACCGCCGGCTGGTAACACGAAAAAGCGCCTTATATATGAAGGGAATGCAGGATCAGGGTATTATGGCCGTAGCCAAACATTTTCCCGGACACGGTGATACCGATACTGATTCGCACCTCTCACTGCCGGTCATCAACCATTCGAAACAACGTATTGATTCTGTTGAATTGTACCCGTTCCGTGAGATGATACGTGACGGAATCGGGGGTATCATGATTGCTCATCTATACCTTCCCAGTTATGATTCATCAATAAATTTACCGGCGACCCTGTCGAAAAATGTGGTCACCACATTGTTGAAGGAGCAGTTGAATTTCAAGGGGTTCATCATTACCGATGCGCTGGATATGCAGGGTGTAACTAAGTATTTTAAACCGGGTGAAATTGAAGTCAAAGCCTTACTTGCCGGAAATGACATACTGTTGCTCCCGCAAAATACCGAAACCGCCATTTCAGGAATTAAATCGGCCATCGACAGCGGATGGATTTCAAAGGAAACCATCTCGGAAAAATGCCGGCGTATATTATTTCTGAAAGAAAAGCTGGGTTTGCGTCACCTTCAGGTTATTAACCCGGAAAACCTGATCGCTGACCTTAATCCACCGGAAGCGGAAACACTTCGTCAAAAGATGGTGGAAACCTCAGTAACCATTCTTAAAAATGATGTTGAACTTATCCCGCTAAGGGGACTGGAAAGGAGAAAGATCGCGGCCCTGTCGATCGGCGATACCGTTACCACAGTCTTCCAGGAACAATTATTAAAATATATGCCGCTTGATCATTTTTCCGTTCCCAAGAAAATTCCGGAAAAACTGGCCGATAGTATCTGTAAATTGATGCATCCTTATGACATCCTGATTTTAGGCGTTCATGGCATCAACAGCAGCATCGCCGACAGTTTCGGAATTACCCGGCAAATGGTCACACTAATGGATACGCTCATCAAAACCAACCGGACTTTGCTCACGCTCTTCGGGACACCTTATTCCCTTACCCGGATCCCGGACCTCAATAAACCGGAAGCAATAGTGGTTGCTTACCAGGATAATGCTACGACAGAATCCGTGGCCGCTGAAATAATTTTCGGTGGATTGGGAGCGACCGGAAAACTACCTGTTTCGGTTGCTCGCTTTCCTTACAAGACCGGAATAGAAACAGAAAAGACAAGGTTGTCATTCTGCAGACCGGAAGAATTGGGAATCCCTTCAAGGGCACTCATGGCCGTCGATTCCCTTGCAAATAGAGGAATTGATTTGAGGGCTTATCCCGGATGTCAGATCCTTTTTGCAAAAGACGGAAAGGTTTTTTATGAAAAAAGCTTTGGCCATCCCAGGTATGAGGATACGGTGAAAGTGACTCCAAATCATATTTACGATCTGGCTTCGGTTACAAAGGTTGCTGCAACTACGCTAGCGATCATGAAGTTATTCGATGATGGGAAAATAAATCCAGAAGATAGCCTGGTCACTTATCTGCCCGGATTGAAAGGCAGTAACAAAGCTACTCTACGCATCCGAGATGTAATGACCCATCAGGCCGGGCTGCAGGACTGGATCCCGTTTTATAAAGCCACCCTTAAAAATTCCAGCCCCGATCCGGCTGTTTACCGTCATGTACTTTCGCCGGAATTCCCGGATCGAGTGGCTGAAAACCTGTACATCCGGAAAGATTATACCGATACCATTTTCAAAAAGATCATTGACTCACCCCTCCGTCCCGGTCATGAATACAAATACAGTGATCTCGGATTTTACCTGTTATATAAAATTGTGGAGCATATCAGCGGCAAGTCTTTTGAAATGTATCTTGAGGATAATTTTTATAAACCGTTGGGTTTATCAACGATGGGATTCAAACCCAGGAAACGGTTTGATCTGTCACAAATCGTTCCAACCGAATATGATACGGAATTCCGGGGACAGTTAGTTTGGGGAGATGTTCACGACCCAGGAGCTGCCATGCTGGGTGGTATTTCGGGCCATGCCGGACTTTTTTCCGATGCCACTGACCTGGCTGTAATCCTGCAGATGATCTTACAGGAAGGATCATATGGTGGAAAACAATACCTCTCTCCATCGACTATCCGGGAATTTACCCGGATACAGTTTCCGGAAAAGGGGAATAGAAGGGGACTTGGATTTGACAAACCTTTGCTTCATTATACACCGAACGGACCCAGTTGTGACAGTACTTCTCCGCGAAGTTTCGGCCATTCCGGATTCACCGGGACTTACCTCTGGGCAGATCCTGATAACAAACTTCTCTTTGTATTTCTCTCCAACCGGGTTTATCCATCAGCCTCAAATCAAAGATTATCCGAGATGAATCTCCGTACCCAAATCCACCAGGTTATGTATGACATCCTTAAGAAATATCATATCAAATAATTATCTTTGCAGAGGAGAAAATAAGATGGTGAGATGGTGAGGTGGTGAGTGGGTAAAATTATGAACTGTGAACTTGAAAATAGGATGTTATGAATCAAACACTGAAGTCGGTTTTAATCTGGGTTTTTGCCGTTGTATTCACTATAGCTACTGCCATATACCAACGTATGACGGGGCCCACTTATCCGGTCAGGGGCAAAGTCGAAATCGGTCAGCAGAAGATCGCGTTCAGGCTGATCAGGACTTATGACGGAATGGATGATGCCAGGGTAATAATTGTTGTCCCCGATACATCCATAAAAGGAGAAATAGTATTCCGTCGGTTTAAAAGTTTTGACAAATGGAATACAAACCTTTTGGAACGACACGGTGATACTCTGCTTGGATATTTACCCCATCAGGCTCCGGCAGGAAAAATCATGTATCAGGTCACCCTGATCAAAGGGGATCAGCGCTTCCTCCTCAACAACGAACCGGCTATTCTGAGGTACAAAGGGTTTGTTCCAGGGTATGTCATCATTCCGCATATTTTTTTCATCTTCCTTGCCATGCTCTTTTCCACGCTTACCGGAGTAATGGCCATCTTTAAGGGAAAAAACACCTATATCTATGCCTGGATAACAGTGATAACATTGACGCTGGGTGGGATGCTCCTGGGGCCCGTTGTCCAGAAATTCTCATTCGGTGTATACTGGTCGGGTTGGCCTTTCGGGTATGATCTGACGGATAACAAATCGCTAATAGCCTTTATTTTCTGGGTTATTGCTTTGGTAGTAATGACCAGACACCGCGATAACAGGATGTGGGCCATTATCGCCTCCATTGCCATGTTCATTATTTTCATGATCCCGCACAGTGTACTTGGATCTGAGATCGACTTTACTAAACAACAAAAAATTGAAACAACAAAATGATAATCACCTATATTATCATTTTCATCACCGCGGGAGTTTCCGTTTTTGCATTAAGCAATGAGGAGATTTTCTCAAAGTTGAAATTCAATGCATATGATGTAAAGCACAGTAACCATTGGTACCGGTTTTTCACCTATGGATTTGTACATGCCGGATATGTACATTTGTTCATCAATATGCTGGTCCTCTATTCATTCGGAACCATTGTCGAGACTTTTTTTCACAACTTATTTCCGGGGAAAGCAAGTTTTTATTATCTCCTGCTTTATGGTGGGGGGTTACTCTTATCCATCATTCCCGCATACGGTAAACATAAAAACGATGTGTTTTATAATGCGGTAGGAGCTTCCGGGGCCATTGCAGCAGTTCTGTTTTCAAGCATCATCCTCTATCCTACCGGAAAGATCTTTTTCTTTTTCATACCCATACCAATCCCCGCTCCGGTTTTCGGTGTATTTTACCTGGCATATGAATATTATATGGCAAAACACAGCCGTGATAACATCGGCCACGATGCACATTTATGGGGTGCAATATTCGGAGTTATCTTCACCATTGCCCTGAAACCCGGATTAATCTTAATGTTCTTCCGACAATTAGGTTTTAACTGAACAAAAGAATACTTAAGATTTATCAAACCTCCAGCATCCAGTATCCAGTATCCAGTATTGCGAGCGCAGCGAGCTTGCATCCAGCATCGCGAGCGCAGCGAGCTTGCATCCAGCATCGCGAGCGCAGCGAGCTTGCATCCTGCATCACGAGCGCAGCGAGTTTGCATCCTGCATCCTGCATCGCGAGCGCAGCGAGCTTTTATCTCTTCAGGCAAATCCTTGCATCTACCGCAACGACCCTGGTTTCCGAGCCCAACAACGGGTTGAAGTCAAGTTCGATGATTTCCGGTGCGGCATTCAAAAGCGCCGAAAGACGAACCATCACATCGGCAAACAAAATCTCATTCACTCCTTTTTGTCCGCGCACCCCCTGTATGATTTTATAGCTTTTCAAACTGCGGATCATCTGTAATGCTTCGTCGCAGTTCAAGGGTGATAATCCGGCGGAAACATCTTTGAGCGTTTCAATGAAAATGCCTCCCATGCCGCAGAGAATCAGGTGTCCGAATTTTGGTTCGAATTTGGCTCCTACGAAAAGTTCCACTCCCGACAGCATTGGCTGAATGAGGATAGCAACAGTATCTCTGATCCGGATCATCCGTTTGAATTCATGGGTCACAGTTGCTTCATCTTTTACATCCAGGACCACTCCACCGACATCCGATTTATGTACCGGTCCAACCACCTTCATCACTACCGGGAATCCAAGCTGCCTAGCTGAGGTTATTGCTTCATCTGCTGAAGTCACAACAGATTCTCCGACTCTTGGAATACCGCACGCATCCATCAGTCCTTGAATGGAACCAGGTGTGATATATCCATCCGGAGATGATTCGATAATATTACGGATCTTTTTTTGGTCAATTTCAGGGAATTCATACGCTTCAGGGGAGGGTTTTGGAGTACGATATATCCGGGTAAGTGCATTGCCAAAAATAACCTCGTCGGGAAAGAAGGTATGACCTCTTGAAACAAATTCCTGAACCTCGGCAGCAGCGGTAATTATCGATGGGAGTATTGGAAAGACTGGCTTACCTGTTGTCTTCATTTTCCGATCAAGAACATCATATACATCAAATACCGGGGTAAGGCCGGGTGTGCCAAAAATCACCGCCATACCGTCAATTTCTGAGAATTTCTGATCGGAATAATCGATGATCGTACCGAGTTGTTGTGCTGTACCGGTAGCCAGGAAATCGATGGGGTTGGCAACGGATGATCCCGGAAATAGCATCGTAAGCAATTCTTTTGCCTCCGGATTATCAATATGCGGAACATTCATTCCCCCGTTTGAGAGAACATCCGTGAGCATCACCGCCGGGCCACCGGCATGGGTAATGATGGCCATATTTTGTCCTTTCAGCTCCGGGAATGTAAAAACAGAGGCAACACTGACGAGATCTTCACGACCATAACAACGCACGATCCCTGCTTTACGGAAAAGTGCATCCACCGCTACATCCGGACTGGCCAGCGCTCCGGTGTGCGACGACGCTGCACGGCTACCGGCTTCGGATGAGCCGGCTTTTATGGCTGCAATCCGACATCCCTTTCGAATCAAAGAGGAGGCATGTTTTAAAAGCAATTGAGGCTTCGTTATTGTCTCGATATATAACAGTTTAATGCGTGAACTGGTTACCGGGTCAAAATTCTCATCGAGGTGTTCCAAAATCTCTTCAACACCAAGTTGGGCGCTGTTCCCGACGGAAAAGACCTGAGAAAACGTCAATCCTTTCGGGATTCCGGCTTCCATAATAAAGACAGCAGTAGCCCCGGAACCGGAAATAAAATCGCAACCCCTGGAATCAAGTTTGGGAATGAATTTCGTAAAAACCCCATGATAAAAAGGAGTCAGCACACCAATACAATTGGGTCCGATCAACGATCCATGGACCGAATTTACGGTATCCACCATCTCATTTTCCAGCTCCCTTCCTGCTTCACTTTCTTCACTAAATCCTGCAGACAAGACAATAAATGCTCTGGTGTTTTTAACAAAGGCGAGAATTTCAATGGTACATGGGACAAATTTCGCCGGAATGGCAATTATTGCAAGATCAACATCCGGCAACTCCGACGGATCTTTGAAGCAAGGTATTCCCTGAACCTCGGTCTCTTTCAGGTTGGTAACATATAATTTTCCGTCGAAATCTCCTTCAATCAGATTACGGAGGACCGCCCCTCCCGGTTTCTGGACATCGTTGGAACCACCAATAACTACTATACTTCTGGGATGCAGGAGGGCAGGATGAATCATACGAAAAATTTTCAGCTAATATATTAAATATCTCTGATCGGGAAAAGGCGGTCGATTTACGATCAGACTTAAAAAAACTTTACAAAAGGGATCAGGGCAGCCGTTTTTGCTTTGTATTCCCCCCAACCGGGGCGGTTTTCGTATTTCTTTTCAACCAGGGGAACGCCTGAAACAAAACGAAGCAAAAGGGTGATGATGATGGGACTGATCAAAGTATACCAGCCCAAAGGAAGATTCAGGGCATACATGCTTAACCCCAACCAAACAAGGCATTCACCAAAATAATTGGGATGACGCGATATAGACCACATGCCGGTTGTGAATAGCCTTCCTTCGTTCGCCTGATCTTTTTTAAATTCAGTTAATTGATAATCGGCCATTGTTTCCGTAATGAATCCAGTCCCAAAAAAGACGAGCCCCAGAAAATCCCAAAATCCGATAGGTCCCCCTGAATTGAAATTGATGAACCAGACAGGATAAGAAATAACCAACATGAAGAGCCCCTGTAACATAAAAATCTGAAAAAAACTCCTTATGTGGAAGAATTTCCAGGTGTTACGCCAGTTTTTATAGCGGGAATCCTCCCCGTTTCCCATATTCCGCATCATGATGTGATGCGATAATCGCATTCCCCAAAGTAAAACCAGTGTACATACGATTATTTTCCGAAGATCAATCTCCCCGGATTGAACCACGGAATATAGCGCCACGAGAATAAACCCAATACCCCAGAAAGTATCTGCAATGGAATTATTCTTTTTTATTTGCGCCACAATAAAAATGAGGCACATAAACAGGAAAATAACCAGGGAGACTTCCAATAACATAAGATTTTGCGATTTACTCCAGCATGAAGGCCACGCAGGCAACACCGGGGCCGGTATTGGTAACAAGTGCAGGAGAAACATGGTCGATGAAAAGAGGCTTTTTCCCTGTCAGCTTTTCCATCTCACCGGCATACCACGCTGCTGTTGCCGGATTATTTGCATGGGTAATAGTATAGCCCCAGATGGGATTTTTAGCGGCAATTCCCGAAATATCGCGGATCACCTTTTTCCTGCTGCTTTTCTCTGTAAATGACTTTTGAAGCAAGGAGGCTTTTCCCTCGGGGTCCAGACCGATTATGGGTTTCAGATCTAACGATTTAGCAATAAAACTTTTAAGCGGGCTGACGCGACCACTCCTTACAATATATTTCAGTGTCGTGACACTCACGCGAATCTGGGATTTGTTCACCCATTCATCCATCTTCGATAATACCTCTTCGTGTGAGGCTCCATCTTCAATAGCACGGGCTGCCCGGAGCAGGATAAGTCCTAATCCTCCGGATATAGAACGGGAATTGATCACATTGATCTTTTTCCCGGTTCTTTCGATCACATCTTTTGCACCTTTGTCGCTACTCGAAAAAGTTCCGCTCAATCCCTGGCTCAGGTGGATTCCGATGATGGAATCATAATGTGTAGACAGGTATTCATATTTATTCTGGAATTCCTTCGAAGCCGGCTGGGCAGAGGAGGCCACTTCTTCAGTCCGGGTCAGCATGGAGTAGAACTGCGGTGGATTGATGGTAAGCCGGTCGAGGAAGTATGTTTCACCGAAATGGACACTGAGCGGAACCACATGAATCTGGTGTTGATAGATCATTTCCTTCGGAAGATCACAAGAAGAGTCAGTAACAAGGGCAATATTTGATTTCCTGTTAAACTGTATCTCATTCTGCATGATCATATCATCGACTTTCTGATAAGTAATACTACCAAATTGCTGGAGTTGTGAAAACACCTCAGCCGGAAAATCGGTATGGATATGGACTCTGACTTTCTGAGAAGTACCGGCAACGACAAGCGAATCCCCACAATGCTGAATAAAATTCCGGATTTTGTGTTTATCTAATTGAGTGCCGTTGATCAATGCTTCGGTACAAAAGCGAAAGGTGATCTGATCATGAGGCATCTCAACGATTTCATCAGGTGAAGAAGATCTGGCGACTGTTTTTAGTATTCCTTTTTCAGCGCCAAGGGTAAAAAAATCCTTGATCCCTTCCAGCCAAAATACGAATCCTTTAGCGCCGGCATCAACTACATGAGAACGTGCCAGAACCTCCAGCTTCTGGGTAGTGGCAGCAAGCGATTCAAGCGCTCTATTATAAGCTTCGGCAAGCAGTTTGATAAAATCATCAAACCGGTCTTTTAACAGGTAAATATAATCGGCCCAATCTTTTATAACGGTTAAAATAGTACCCTCAATCGGGTTGGCAATAGCATCGTAAGCGTACGCTACGGCTTTTTTCATACTCGTGGCAAAAGACTCTACGTCGAGTGTCCGGCCTGCACCGATTTCGTTGCTGAAACCATATAGAAACTGAGCAAAAATGATTCCCGAATTACCCCGTGCGCCGGTTAATGCAGCATCGGCAAGGGCAACTGCAGTCTGTTTGAGATTATCGGTTGGGATGATGGCATCCATAATGGATCGCATCGTTGAGGCCAGATTGGTACCGGTATCAGCATCGGCAACCGGAAATACGTTGATCTTGTTGAGTAGTTTTTGATGTTCGAATATTCGCTGTGCCCCTGCAATAAACGAGTGATAAAGTTGTTTCCCATCCAACTCCTTTATCTTTTTACTATTCTCAGTCAAGAAGTAGTGTTTTAAAAACGTGCAAAGGTAGGTTTTTTTTAACAAACCGATATAACTACAAATTTAATACAGAATTGGTTCAAACCTTTGCTCGCCTTTAGATAAAAATATTTTATACTTTTGCACTATCATTCATTTTTTCTAACCTAAACCTCGATTTTAATATGAAAAAAATTCTTTTTTCATTTGGCTTGTTAATGTTCACGGCTTTTGCGGTGAGCGCCCAGGATGCGGCGACCCAACCACCAGTTAATCCGAATGCACCGGAAATTGCATTTGAAAAAACGGTCCACGATTACGGTACGATTTTTCAATTGGCCGATGGCACTTGCGAGTTCAAATTTACAAATACCGGTAAAGAACCGCTTATCCTTTCCAAACCACAATCGTCGTGTGGTTGTACTGTCCCGACCTGGCCCCAGGAACCCATACTCCCCGGCAAAAGTGATGTGATAAAAGTTACTTATAATACCCACAATATCGGTCCGATCAATAAAACCGTCACTGTAACATCCAATGCTAAAACATCCCGGATAGTTCTTCAGATCAAGGGAACGGTCGTAGCTAAGCCAGCCACAACGGAACCGGTAAAATCCACTGATCAGGGTTCCTCGCCGTTAAGTAAATAACCAGTAGCTGTAAAACACAAACCAGAGGCCAGCCAAAAGCTGGCTTTCCTGCTTTAATAAAAATAATCCAATGCCAGCCATTTCCCAGCGGGGACAAGCATGTCCTCCTTCCCCTATCCGTAAGCTCGTTCCTTTTTCAGATGAAGCAAAAAAAAGGGGGATCAAAGTCTTCCATCTCAACATCGGTCAGCCCGATATCGAAACTCCTGCCAATGTGCTGGATAAGATCAGGAACACCGATCTGAAGGTCGTTGAATATAGCCATTCAGCCGGGACACTGTCCTACCGGAAAAAACTTGTTGAATATTATAGTCGCGTAGGTGTGACTGTTTCGCCGGATGAAATGATCGTGACTACTGGCGGATCCGAAGGTATCCTGTTTGCCATGATTACCTGTCTGAATCCCGGAGAGGAAATCATCATCCCGGAACCTTTCTATGCTAATTATAATGGTTTTGCCGTAGCAGCAGGGATCGTGGTCCGACCCATCGAATCCTTTATCGATAACGGGTTTGCTCTTCCCCCCATCAGCGCTTTCGAAAAGGCTATTACACCAAAGACCAAAGCCATTATGATATGTAACCCCAATAATCCTACCGGTTACCTTTATTCAAAGGAGGAATTGGAGTTGCTCCGCGATATTGTTAAAAAGCACGATTTATACCTCTTTTCCGATGAAGTTTATCGCGAATTCTGTTATGATGGGAAAAAGCATTTTTCAGTAATGAACCTCGAAGGTATCGAACAAAATGTTGTGTTGCTCGATTCAATTTCAAAACGTTACAGCGCTTGTGGTGTTCGCATCGGTGTGATGATCTCGAAAAATAAAGCGGTTATTGCCACTGCCTTGAAATTTGCACAGGCACGGCTAAGTCCTCCCACGTTCGGGCAAATCGCCGGTGAAGAAGCAGTAAACACTCCGGAAAGCTATTTGAAAGGAGTTCTTGAGGAATATGTACGCCGCCGCGATATTGTAGTGGAATCTATAAATAGGATGGAAGGATGTTTTTGTCCGAATCCTGGCGGCGCATTCTATGCTGTTGCCCGTCTGCCTATCGACGATTGCGATATATTTTGTCAATGGTTGCTTGAGAATTTCAGCTATCAAGGCCAGACCGTGATGCTCGCCCCGGCCACCGGCTTTTACGCTACTCCGGGTCAGGGCAAAAACGAGGTACGGATCAGTTACGTGCTTAAAGTCGACGACCTGAAAAAGGCGATGAAATGCCTGGAAGAGGGATTAAAAGTTTACCCGGGAAGAACACTTTGAAGGTCTGAAAAATGATGCAGGATGCAGGATGCTGGATGCAGGATACAGGATACAGGATGCAGGATATAGGATATAGATACTGGATACTGGATACTGGATGCTGGATAAAAGAAATTTGAGGAAGTGAAAATGTTGTAAAAGCGGCTTTGGTGAGGGTTTTGTTTTTGCTAAAAGGTTGTACGGTTTTAAACACATCCACATTGCCATATTTCACAGGAGTCTATTATCTCCAGCATCCAGCATCGAGGATCAGCGAGCGCAGCGAGCCTGCATCCAGCATCGCGAGCGCAGCGAGCCTGCATCCAGCATCGCGAGCGCAGCGAGCCTGCATCCAGTATCGCGAGCACAGCGAGCTTTTATCCAGCATCGCGAGCGCAGCGAGCTTGCATCCAGCATCCAGCATCCAGCATCCTGCATCCTGCATCCTGCATCTTTTTATTCAGGGTAGAGTAAATATTTCTCCCTGATTTTCTTAAACTTTTCAATTCCAGGCTCCCAGCTTTTCCTAATCTCATCCGCTGACATTCCTTCTATTATCTGTCGCCGCAATTGGTCTGTCCCCGCAAGCTGATCAAAGTATGGAGTAAAGAATCCGGGATCAGATCCTAATTCTTTAAAGGCAGAAATCAACCAGAGAAGGTTGATCCTGCTACCGTTCCAAGTATCCATTCCAGGTTTCACCTGTAAATTCGTTCCGAAACATTTCTGACCTTCATACGGAGGATGCAGGCTCATTCCGGGAATGCTCCCGGGAACAAATGAGTATGAACCGGTATGAAAGTCCGGATGGCCGAATACCTCAAACGGATGACTGGTTCCTCTTCCGACACTTACGCGTGTCCCTTCAAAAAAGCATAGGGAAGGATACAACAGAATAGCATTCATGGTGGTGAGGTTAGGTGAAGGGTTGACCATGGTTTTGAACCGGGTCCGGTGAGTATAGGCTGCCAGAGGAATTATTTGTAAAATGCATCTGACTCCATTTGTCAGCCATTTCTCTCCGTTGACCATTTGCGCATATTCCCCGATGGTCATTCCATACACAACCGGAACCGGGTGAAGTCCAACAAAAGAGGCATATTTATTTTGTAAAACAGGTCCATCAATATAAAAACCATTTGGGTTAGGCCGGTCGAGGATCAGGAGTGGAATGTGTTGTTCTGCACAGGCTTCCATTATATAAGTAAGCGTGGATAGGTAAGTAAAAAAACGGGCACCTACATCCTGGAGGTCAAAGACTACAAGATCGATGTTTTGTAAATCTGCCGGATTTGGTTTTTTCCGTTTCCCATAAAGCGAAATGACCGGTATCCCGGTTGCAGTATCAATTTCGTTACTTACAAGTTCTCCCGCTTCAGCGTTGCCCCTGAAACCATGTTCAGGAGAAAAGACTTTCTTAACGGAAAATCCTGTCCAGTAAAGTGTATCAACAAGATTGACACCGGGAATCCCCTCTGTACCCATTAGTACCGAAGCCCTGTTCGCTACGACAGCGATGTTTTTCCCTTTCAGTAAAGGAAAATACTTTCCCGTCTGATTGGCGCCAGTGAGAACCTGCGATTTCAATTTCACCGACGGAAACACAACCGATAAAAGAAACGAAATTAAAACTACACGCAGCAATGAAAACATTATAGACCTGTTAACGATTTACGATTTTAGATATATTTTGCATCCTTCGTCCTTCATCCTTCATCCTTCGTCCTTCGTCCTTCATCCTTCGTCCTTCATCCCTCGTCCTTCGTCCTTCATCGCGAGCATCGCGAGCCTTCATTCTTCAAAATTAACTACTTTTGCAAAACAAGTAACCTTCATCTCTTGAATACCGAATTTTTTCTCGCACGGCGGCTTGTTGCCAGGAGCAAGGCCAATTTCTCCCGGACTTTTGTGGTCATCTCTGTAACATCAATAACTCTGGGGCTTACCATTATGTTTGTGGCTATTGCTATTCTAACAGGATTCAAAAAGGAGATACAGGAAAAGGTGATTGGTTTTTCAGGCCATGTTCAGATCACCCGGTTTACCGAAAATTCGACTTTTGAACCCCGGCCAATCGAAAAAAAACAACCCTTTTACGACAAACTGAAGCACAACAAAGATATCTTACATATCCAGGTTTTCGCAACCAAAACAGGGATTATAAAGACCAGGGATCAAATTCAGGGGGTTGTATTAAAAGGGGTTGGAAGCGATTTTGATTGGGGATTTTTCCGGGATAAGTTGAAGGAAGGAAAAATTTTCAGGGTCAGCGATACCAGTCGTACCGACGAGGTGATCATTTCACAAAAAACAGCGGATCTGCTGAATCTCAAGGTAAATGATGATTTACGGATGTATTTTATCGTCGGGGAACACACTCTGGGAAGGAAGTTCAGGATTTCGGGAATCTTTAATACCGGTCTCGAGGAATTCGATAAACTCTATGTTATCGGCGACATCCATCACATCCAGAAGCTGAACAACTGGACTACGGACCAGGTCGGAGGATTTGAGGTTATACTACGGCGATTCAAAGATATGGACAGGATGGGCAACTATATTTACCATCAGATCGGATTCAGTCTTGATGCTTCCACCATCCGGCAACTCTATCCTCAGATATTCGATTGGCTTGACCTTCAGGACATAAATGTGCTGATCATCCTTATACTCATTATTCTTGTATCTACCACTACCATTATTTCGACCTTGCTGATCTTGATCTTGGAACGCACCGGTATGATAGGGATATTGAAAGCGCTCGGGATGCGGAATACCGGCATCAGAAAAGTTTTTCTTTATAACGCTTTTTATATTGTAGGATGGGGCATGCTTTTAGGAAACCTCCTGGCATTTTCCCTGTGTCTGTTGCAAAAACAATTTGGATTGGTGACACTCCCCGAAGAATCGTATTACGTCTCGGTTATTCCGATCTATTTAAACGGATGGAATATCCTTTTACTGAACGCGGGAACCCTGTTTGTGTGTTACCTGATATTTATCATTCCCTCTTTTGTTATTTCCCGGATCACACCTGTCAGGGCGATCCGTTTCAGTTAAACCCGGTTGAGAACTTTCGTCAACTCTTTCATTTTGAATTGTTTGGAGCGGAAGCCGAGCAATTGGAGTTCATCTTTTTCAATATCAGAAATTTCAGTATGTACCTGTGAAAGGGTGTTTAAAATCCGGTTTTTCAACCGGGTTAGGGTGTATGGTCGAATGAGGTCCTCGAGTATTCCTGCCTCAGCGAGTTCGACCGTTGGAACCGGTGCCATACGCGACATAGTGAGTAATATTTTGGGTAATAATTTATTGATGAAGCCCGCATTCCTTGAATTGCGGCAGTTCCCACCACCATCGGCCGGCACGGACATCTTCACCGGGTTGCATGGCGCGCGTGCACGGAAGACAACCGATGCTCGGATAACCTTTCCGGTGAAGATCGCTCACCGGTATGTTGTTTTTTTCAATATAACCCCATAATTCATCATTTGTCCATCCTAATAAGGGATTTACCTTGATCATCTCATGGGACGGGTCCCATTCAATTAACTGTGAATCCTGCCGGGTAACCGACTGTGCCCGGCGCAGACCGGTGACCCAGACTTCCATTCCATGAAGCGCTCTTTTCAGGGGTTCAATTTTCCGGATATGACAACAGAGTTTCCGGTTTTCGACACTTTCATAAAAGAGATTGATGCCTTTTTCCGCTACCATCTCTTCCACTTGTGAAGCATCCGGGAAAAAAACTGTTATCCGGATCCCATATTTTTTTTCAGTGATTTGCATCAGATCATAAGTCTCCTGAAACAACCGGCCGGTATCAAGGGTAAAAATGGGGACATTCAGATTATTGCGAGCCAGGATATGTGTTATCACCTGGTCCTCAGCGCCAAGGCTCGAAGAGAAAGTAATCTTTCCGGGGTATCCGGTAGCAAACCATGACAGGATATCAACCGGACTGGAATTCCAGAATCGCAGATTCAATTCATCAATACTTTCGTTCATACGAAATCAATTTTTATCAACTCCAGGGTAAGACCTGTACCCGAATTCCGTCTCAAGAGACGGGAAATTCAATCTCAAGACCTCAACCCCTGCACCCCTTTTCCTTAAGGAGAAGAGCCAGGGGGATGAGGTGATTAAAAGCAGTATAAATAAGTTGTGAATTTACTAAAAAGAAACAAGGAAAAGCACATTTTCGTATGGAATCATTTAATTTTGAACCAAAACTAATTCTCATGCATCTTTATTTTATTGCCATTGGTGGAAGCGCCATGCATAACCTTGCTATTGCATTGGCTAGCAAAGGTTACCGGGTAAGCGGTTCCGATGATGAAATCTTTGAACCCTCAAAATCCCGTCTGGCTCGTTATGGATTACTCCCGGAAAAGCTTGGATGGGATGCTTCCAGGATCACTTCCGGTCTCGATGCCATAATCCTTGGGATGCATGCCAAAGCCGATAATCCGGAGTTACTGAGAGCAAGAGAACTTGGATTGAAGATATTTTCCTATCCTGAATTTCTATACGAACAATCGAAAGATAAAAAGCGGGTTGTTATCGGGGGAAGTCATGGGAAAACCACAATTACAGCCATGATCCTGCATGCACTCCGGCAGGCAAACCTGGACTGTGATTACCTGGTAGGGGCCCAGCTCGAAGGTTTCGATGTTATGGTTAAACTGACCCAAGAGGCAACGGTCATGATCTTTGAAGGAGATGAATACCTCACCTCGCCCATTGACCCGCGTCCTAAATTCCACCTTTATAAACCCGATATTGCACTTCTCAGTGGCATCGCGTGGGATCACATTAATGTTTTTCAGACCTATGATAATTATGTGGATCAATTCAGGATATTTATCAATGAGATCACCCCTGGTGGAAGCCTTATCTGGTGTGCCGACGATGCGGAATTACAACGCATCTGCCCGGGATGTCGCGACGATATAACCATTCTTCCCTATGCTCTTCCCTCCTACGAAATCCGCGAAAGACAAACCTTCATCTTACTTAAAGAAAACGCCTTCCCCTTACGGATCTTTGGCAAACACAATCTCATGAACCTTGAAGGGGCACGGCTTGTTTGTAATCAATTGGGAATAAGAGATTTCGATTTTTATTCTGCAATGCAGACCTTTAAAGGAGCCTCAAAGCGACTTGAGATAGTGTCGGAAAGTGAGACTTCGATCGTTTTTAAGGATTTTGCCCATGCTCCTTCAAAAGTCGAGGCAACACTTAAAGCTGTAAAAGAACAATTCCCCAGTCGCAAAATAGTCGCCTGCCTTGAGTTACACACATACAGTAGTCTGAACCGGGAATTTCTGGGTCATTATAAAGGCACGTTGGATGCTGCCGACACCGCTATCGTTTATTATAATCCCCATGCACTTGCCCTTAAAGGATTACCCAACCTCACCCCAGAACAGGTAAAGGAAGGTTTTTCACGGAATAACCTGGAAGTGTTTAACAACGTTCAATTGCTATTGACGAGTCTAAACAGCGAAAATTGGAAAAATAGTGTATTGCTGATGATGAGCTCAGGCAATTATGACGGAATTGACCTTAAAGAGTTGGGAAGCAGGATATGCGGAAGCTGATTGACGAAGGACGAAGGACGAGAGACGAAGGACGATTTTAGATTTTGCATCTTTCATCCTTCGTCTCTCGTCCTTCGTCTTTCGTCCTTCGTCTCTCGTCCCTCGTCGGGAGCGAAGCGAGTCTGCTATCCGTTCATCGAAATCAGGAATTCTTCGTTCGTGTTGGTAAATTTCATCTTCTCCTTTAAAAATTCCATGGCCTCCAGGGGATTCATGTCAGCCAGGTGGTTCCGGAGTATCCAGATACGCTGCAGTACCTCTTTATCGAGAAGTAGATCTTCCCTTCGTGTACTGGATGAAACAATATCAATAGCGGGATAGATGCGCTTGTTGGAGAGTTTGCGGTCGAGCTGTAATTCCATATTACCGGTTCCTTTGAACTCTTCAAAGATCACTTCATCCATTTTGGAACCGGTTTCAATCAGGGCGGTGGCAATGATGGTGAGCGAACCCCCGTTTTCGATCTGGCGGGCTGCGCCGAAGAAACGCTTGGGTTTCTGCAGGGCATTGGCTTCCACACCACCCGACAGGACTTTCCCGGAAGCGGGAGCCACGGTATTATAAGCACGGGCAAGACGGGTAATGGAGTCAAGCAGGATAACCACATCATGGCCACATTCTACCAGGCGCTTGGCTTTTTCAAGAATTATGTTCGATATCCGGGCATGACGTTCGGCCGGTTCATCAAAAGTGGATGAGATGACCTCGGCATGAACGCTGCGTTGCATGTCGGTGACCTCTTCGGGACGTTCATCAATTAAAAGGATGATCATGTACACGTCCGGGTGATTGGCGGCGATGGCATTGGCAATCTCCTTGAGCAGTACCGTTTTCCCTGTCTTGGGTTGGGCTACAATCAAACCGCGCTGACCAAATCCGATGGGAGCAAACATATCGATGATTCGCGTCGACATACTTTCGTTCTTATGGCCGGTAAGCTTGAATTTCTTCATCGGGAAGAGCGGGGTCAGGTAATCGAAAGGGATACGGTCGCGAACTTCTTCGGGTTTACGGCCGTTGATCAGTTCTACTTTGATCAGTGGGAAATACTTCTCTCCCTCTTTAGGCGGCCGGATGGTTCCCCGAACTGCATCTCCGGTTTTCAGACCGAATAATTTGATCTGCGACTGGGAAACATAAATGTCGTCGGGTGAATTCAGGTAGTTGTAATCAGATGACCGGAGAAATCCGTAACCGTCAGTCATGATCTCAAGAACTCCTTCGCTCGTAATGATCCCTTCAAATTCAAAGTTGTATTCCTCCCGGTGACGTTCGGGATATTTTCTTGGAAATTCCCGTTTGCGCTCCTCAGGAACAAACTGTATGTTGGTTTCGGGTAAACTTTCCGGGTTGATGGTGTCTCCCTCCGGTCTTTCAGGTAAGTCGTCAGGTTTTTGAACAACATCAATTGGATCAATGGTAACATACGGTTTGTCAAGCGGTTCGTCGAATTCAAACCGATCTTCCGGTAGGTCGTTTAATACCGGAATAGTCATTGTAACAAGTGGTTCTATCGGCGACTTCGCGGTAACCGGACGGTCAGCGTTGTTTTCCCTGGGAGGACGTTGTGTACGTGGAAACTTATACTCCCGGCTTTGACGTTGCCTGGACGGGTCACGCGGTTGTTTAGGCTCAGAAGGAATCTGTTTTACATCCAAAGGTGTAACAACGGATTCTATCGGACTATTCTGCGTCAGAGGAACCTGTGTTTCCTTACTTACTTCAGGCAATTTTGGGTCGCGGATTTCTCCTGGGGCTATAGGGCCTCTCGGTCGGGCATTGTTATCCTTACGGGGACGTCCCCGGAATGGTCTGTCCAGTTCCTTCTTTTCACGAAAAAGTGTTTCTGGTGTTGGATTCAGCGCCTGGTGATCGAGGATTTTGTAGATGAGCTCCTGTTTTTCGAGCTTGTCAACTTTGAGAATGTTGAATTGTCTTGCTATTTCTCTGATCTCCGACAGCTCTTTGCCGTCGAGGGAAATAATGTCATACATGATTTATGATGTTTATTAATTTAATAGATATCGGTGTAATTACAGAAATATGTTAGAATTTGATAAATTGAAATGGATTGAAAAAAGTAAAGAAAACCGATTGTGGGGATTTAAATCGCTACAAAGATATAAAAATTATCGCGAATGTCAATTTTTTTTTATTCCTGACCCATGAGCGCGACTGAAATCTTTCCTAATTTTACCACGTATTTAAGCCTGATCCTATGTTACAGCGTATTCAATCGGTTTATCTGTCAGTGGTGGCCCTTTCCAGCATCTTACTTTTCTTTTTTCCCCTGGCTACTTATTACAACGAAATCCAGGGAAATTACAAATTTTTCATCTATGGAATAACCTGTATGGATCCGGAACCTAAAGTACAGTTCAGTACGCTTTTTACAATTCCGCTTATTATTTTGGTCGTTGTTTCGTTCATCCTTACAGTGATCACTATTTTAATATTTAAGAAGCGTACCCTCCAGATCCGGTTTTGCGCCTTTAACGTTCTGGTCAACATCGTGCTGATCATCGTGATCTTCTTTTTTTATGCCACTAAGATTAAAGCTTTAACCCTGATCGAACCCGATTACAACTATGCCGGAATGATCATGCCCCTGGTTTCCCTTGTTTTTTTAATCCTCGCCAGTCGGGCGATCCGGAAAGACGAAGCCCTTGTCAAGTCATCCGATAGACTGAGATGAATGTTACGACTCCGTGAAAATGCTTATGTGATTCTTCAACCACTCTGAAGCAGGATGCAGGATGCAGGATGCAGGATACAGGATACAGGATACAGGATACAGGATAAAGGATACAGGATGCAGGATGCAGGATGCAGGATATAGGATACAGGATGCAGGATGCAGGATGCAGGATACAGGATACAGGATGAAATAAATGCAGGATTTGGTTCTTCATCCAGCATCCAGAATCGTGAGTGTAGCGAACATTTATCCAGCATCTTGCATCAGCGAGCAAAGCGAGCCTGCATCCAGCATCTTGCATCAGCGAGCGAAGCGAACTTATCTGGGTACATCCAACACCTCAAAGTCCCGCATATTTCCGTTTTCGAGGATCATCCTAACTGCAGTGATTGATTTATGCGGTCCAAATTTTCCGGCAGCGCCGGGATTGATGTGCAACAGGTCGTATTTCTTATCGAAAATCACTTTCAGGATATGGGAATGGCCGCAAATGAATAGTTTCGGCCGTTCTTTTTCGATCAGATGCCGTACCCGGGGATCATACCGGCCAGGATAACCGCCGATGTGGGTCATTAACACTTTTACATCTTCTACTGTAAATAATAAATCTTTTGGGTATTCAATACGGATGTCCTGCCCGTCGATATTACCATGAACCGCCCGAAGGGGTTTTAATTCCGCCAATTTCCGGGTTGTGATTATTTCGCCGACATCGCCGGCATGCCAGATCTCATCCACTTTGTTAAAGAAGTCAGGTACACTGGGATGAATATAGCCGTGGGTATCGGAAAGGATTCCAATGTGGAGCATGGGTCAGGCATGGCCAAAACGGCCTTCTACTATTCCTGTCAGGGAGAGATCTTCATCGATGTCGGGCCAGTGAAGTCCGGTACCGTTACAGATAATTTCGATATTTTGTAACTGATCGGGGGAAGCCTCCATGAGTTTTTTATTCATCTCAACAGGAAACCTGATTTCCCTTTTATCAGAAAGCAAGATACAAATCTTGCCATTTTCATACCAGGCTTTTGTCGCTTCAAACAGCAGTTCTGCTATCATGTATTTCATTCCACTTCTTTTTTATGATCTCAAGATGCTCTAAAATCAGTTCTTCTGCCTGTTGAATATCAGAAATTTTCATTCCCTGTGCAAAATCAAGCTCTACAGGTTCAACCCAAAATTTTGCAAAACCTCCGGCTTTTCTCACATGCACATGCATAGGTTCCGGTCCTTCATTTGAATAAAAGAAGAAAACAAATCCAAACAATCTGAAAATTTCCGGCATAGGATTACAAATTTACGCATATTTTGACTGACTTGCAAACTGTCTTTTACTTTCCTTATTTTTCAGATTGTTCCTACAGGTTTGTTTTATCTGATCTATTCCGAAAAAAATTTTCTGAAAGTTTTCTCAAGAGAATTCCCGTGCAACTTCGCATGTAGTGAAACAGTACCGATAACTCTTATTATACCCCAATTGTCTGAAAACTGAGATGTTCAACATATAGCTAAAGTGTTCTCATTTATCAGTTGGTTAAACAAATATACATGACATTTTTTAAATTTCACACAGACACATAAATATCGGGAAGGATTTATAGGAGAAACTTACATAATAATCACGATTCTTACACGCACCACATAAGAATCCACCAGATTTATAGAGGAAATATACAAAAATTTGCCCGATGGTAAAACAAAGAAAAATTGAATGACACTTGCGAATTGTTTAGCTTTGTCTCATAAAAAGCGAGGAAAATGTTTTTCAGAAAGTTTTTTCTAATCGTTACCTTAGGGTTACTGATTGGACCCGCCGGTAGCCAGTCCCTGAAAATCCTTACTTACAATATCAGATTTGACAATCCCGCTGATGGGGCGAATGCATGGACTAACCGCCGGGCCTGGCTCTGCGATCAGATACATTCGGTTGCCCCTGATTTATTCGGGATCCAGGAAGGACTTGTTTCTCAGATTAACTACCTCGACAGCGCTTTCTCGGATTACCGGCATATCGGTGTGGGCCGGAGTGATGGTAAAAACAAAGGTGAGTTCAGCGCGATCTATTACAATTCAAAAAGATTCACACTCACTGTCCAGGGAACCTTTTGGCTCTCCCCTACCCCTGAAAAGGCTTCGGTTGGCTGGGATGCCGCGCTGGAACGGATTTGCACCTATGGACTTTTTCAGGACCCTTCAACGGGAAGAAAATTCTGGATGTTCAACACCCATTTCGATCATGTGGGAACCGAAGCCCGTAAAAACAGCGCCTTACTGATCCTTCAAAAGATGAAAAGTCTGAATACGGCCGGGTATCCTGTTATACTAACCGGTGATTTCAATGCCACACCCGAAAGTGAGCCTATTAAACTTCTTTGTGCGGAATTACAGGATTCACAGGTTGCGGATAAAAGTATGATGATGGGACCCGGAGGCACTTTCAATGATTTCGATCCAACGAAACCCGCAACACAGCGCATCGATTATATTTTTTCAAGTAAAGGGTTTCATGTTACGAGTTACTTTGTACCCCGGCAATCCCGTGATGGACGTTATGCTTCGGACCATTTCCCAGTCATTGCCACTTTTAAGTTTAATCCTGAATAACGGGTTATTACACATCTTTATTCACGTAAAAATATCTCAGCACTTTGTGACTGTTTAAAATTCATTTAGCAATTCGATTAACCATCAACCTAATCAAGGATAACTGGATAAAAGCGATAATAAATTCAGGTAACCTTACGAATATGTATTCAAACCTTCATTCCTTCAATCCTTCATTCCTTCATTCCTTCAATCCCTCAATCCTTCAATCACTCAATCACTCAATCACTCAATCACTCAGTTTCTATAATGATCAGTTTAGATTAAATTTTTCAACGCCTCTAATACTCCAACCTGCCCGCAGATATCATTGTCTTTTTTCCAAGAAGATGATTTGAGGTTCCTCCATATTCATGTTCAGTGCTGCCCAACAACCACCGGTGGCACATACGACCCATTGGCATCCCCGTAACAGATCCCTGAAAAATCATATGTTACGCTGGAACTATCTATGGTTACTGGTAGATTGTTAAATAACCAATCGCCAACCGGGAATGAATTTTGTATACCTGCAATCCGCTTTTTAATCAATAAGACATCAACAGCCGTTAACATCCCTGAGCCGTTGACATCGCCCGAAGCCAGATAAATACCGTTCAGTTGAGCGATGCCTGCAATGTGTTTTTTGTACATCATTACATCCAGTGCAGTAACGCCACCCCAGGGTTTGGTTGTTATAATTTCAAAGGTATAATATCCATTTTGTACATCTGAAAAATGATAATAACCGGAATTATTTGTCGTACATGTGTTAACGACGGTACCATTGGTGTCTTTTAATTTTAACGTCAGGTTTGTCAATGGTGTATTGGTATTATTGGAGTAAGTGATGACCCCACTTAATTCATATCCCGGAGGCAGTATCGTCCCGATAAAATGAAGATAAAAAACCGGAAGTTGAGGGTCATTGGTATATATCGTACCGGTGGCATCGATAATACCGGGGGCTGAAGGGTAACAAAAGATGGAAACAAATGAAGTACTGCCGGCGGGGACTATCAAATGCATATATGGTTCCCACCCGATAAAGTTGGAACCGGGCCCGGTAATTGTTCCAAATGAAATCTCCCCGTTTCCATCTCCTATATTTGAGACCATAAAGTTTTTCGAACTATACTCACCTACTGGAATAAACCCGTAATCTATAGTATCGGGGCTGATGACGAAAATGGGGCCAAACGCCAACAATTTTGAAGGTATTATCCATAATAGGATATAGAATACTATTACTTTTTTCATCTAGGTAGAGATTAATATTAAGAGGTTATTCAACAATCATCCGGTGCGTATAGTGTTCATTTCCAATGCTAACAATGTAGAGATATATTCCAGAAGTCAGCCGGCTTATATCAAGGGTAATGGTATGACGGCCGGGGCCGGTTAGCCCGTTGTCAAGGAAAACAAGTGGCCGGTCAAAAACATCGTAAACTTCAGCAGTCATCTTAGCCGGCTTGTTCAGCGTAACATCAATACAGGTTTTATCACTGGCCGGGTTGGGATAATTTTGGCTGACCGATGTATTGAAATGAGTTAGATCAGGTGCGGCGCCAAAGATGCAATCAACGAAAAGATAATCTTCATGAAGCTCCCGATATTCAATGGTACAATCCTGAAAAGGAAGCGTAGGGGCAATGACAGCTGAACCAGGTTCGGACATCGTTTGAT
>JALNZC010000012.1:0-37844 GCA_023229525.1 Bacteroidales bacterium | reverse complement strand
ACCTGTAGCTTGTAGTTTTTCGTCAACTTTGCCATTGAAGGGTAAACATATTCCTGGAACATATAGAGGAATCCCCCTGAAAAATCAACTACCTGGCACCATCGCGCGTAATTATTCCACCAGCCGCGTCCAAATAAATGACGATAGTTACTATTGGTAGGATCGGGATTCTCCCATGTGATCCCACTCCATATTATGTAAACGTTGTTATGGTTATCTACCGTAATTTGCGGCATGCTTGTTAGTCCTACCCGGTAATCAGGAACATTTTTCAGGGTATCTTCCGGATTCGGACCGTCGGAATAATAATAAATCAACTGGTAATGGTTATCTAAAGTATCCAGATTCAAACTATCGTCCAACATAGGCATGGTTGTATTCCAATAGAAAAGTCCGTTAAGGCCAGTCCGGATATATTTCACTCCTTCGGAAATAAATCCGCCGCCAATGCCCGACGAAAAATGAATGATTCCATTGTGATCCATCTCAACTGCAAGAGAACCATCTGACGATCTCCATGGAGCTATATAAACCGGGGGTGTTTGAAATTTCTTATATCCGTTATTCAGGATTGGGATCTTTGTCCATGTTTCTCCATTGTCGGTCGATCTCATAATAAACGTATCGATATATGGACCCCCGATGGCAAAATAGATGGAATCGCCACGGGCAGTACCCCAGGCATATTCATCTGGGCTGAATCCGGAGTAATTGACCGAATCCAGTCCCGGAAGAATGATATGGGTTTTATCCCAGGTTTGTCCAGCATCGGTCGACCGGTAATAAAGTAATGCTCTTTCAAGGCCTGCATAAGGGGTAGAAGTAACCGCCAAAATATGTATCGAAGTGTTTTCAGGGCCGCTCGTTATGGTCCTTGACCAGGAGATAGCAGGTGCATCGGCCGGTCCAGGAAGGAGCGTTTGCGACCAGATCCCTTCACCTTTTATCGGACGTGTGGCAATGTTCAATCCTGAGGCATCGGTATGAGAAACCACAATTTCGCCGGTAGCTCCTAACGGGGCATAAGAAGGTGAACCACACCGCTCATTTTCAATTCTTTCATTGGGTGGGGCGCCCCAGGTTGTGCCATCCGAAGTATTATATCCTGTCCCAAGGTCAGGGAATGATTGTGCAGAATTCTGCCCTCTCATCCAGATACCTGTCAACGTACCATCCGGATACAAATAGAGCCTGTTTTGACCGGAAGCATTGGTTTGCATATCATACCGGGTATAACCAACCAAATCGGGAAAGGTCGATTTTGATCCAGTCAGGTGATTAACCGGTCTTACAGGAATCAACAACCCGTCAACAGTTAAAGCAGGAACACGTCTTTCATGATTAACGTATTTCCTTGATTGTGCCTGGACTAATGTAAAACAACAAATGTAAAGTAAGAAAAAGGTAATTTTTTTCATAATCATGATATTTGACAACACGTATCAAATATAAATTATTTTTATGGAAAAAACAAATAAATATTTATTTTGGGACAAATCTTTTCCCATACTTATTGAATCCATTGGTATGGACGCCATGGCAAGTCATAGACACGGATTCCACTCCAGGAAGGGTGGAGGGATGGAGGGACTGAAGGATTGAAGGAATGAAGGGTTGAAGGATTGAAGGATTGAAGGATTGGAGGATTGAAGGATTGAAGGATTGAAGGATTGGAGGATTGAAGGATTGGAGGATTGAAGGATTGAAGGTTTGAATAGAGATTCAATATGGTTAATCGAATTTATTATTGATTTTATTCTGTTATGCTTGATTCGGTTGATGGTTAATCGAATTGTTAAATGAATTTTAAGCAGTCACCTATAATTATAATTTTAATTTTAATGTGGTTTTGAGTTTTAATTCTGGTTTTGAGCTTTGAGTTTTGAGCTTTGAGCTTTTAACTCTACCTTTGTGACAAATCAAAGACTATGTCGGAATTTCTCCTCCTGATTCTTGGCATCATTGTCCTGGCCGGATTCGGTTTGCTGTATTTCAAACTCGGAAGGACCGGTAAAAATGGAATGGTTTCCGAAACGGATCAACTGAAAAAAGAGGTTGAAGATCTCACCGGTGATAAACGGGTGGCTGAGGAACAGATCAGAATGTTAAAGGAACAACTTGTTAACGCGATTTCGGATATCGCCAAAAAAGATGCAGCATTTCTTGACCTTAATAAACAACTTTCAGCAAAATCGACAGAATTTGATAACTCGTTGGAAAAACTGAAGGAACAAAAAGGCGAAGTGGAGAAACTTCAGGAAAAATTCAGGCTGGAATTTAGAAACCTGGCCAACGAGATCCTGGAAGAAAAAACGATGAAATTCACCGAACAGAACAGGACAAAACTTGATGAAATCCTGAAACCCCTGGGCGAAAAGATCCGCGACTTTGAGAAGAAGGTGGAGGAAACCTATGACAAGGAATCAAAACAGCGATTTTCCCTCGAACGGGAAATAAGGAATCTGGCCGACCTCAACCAACAGATCAGTGCCGATGCCAAAAACCTCACAACCGCACTGAAAATGGATACCAAGAAACAGGGGAACTGGGGAGAACTGGTGTTGGAAAGGGTTCTTGAAAGTTCAGGCCTTGTCAGGGGACAGGAATATACCCGTGAAGTTTCCACACGCACGAACCAGGGGGACATTTACCGGCCCGATGTGATCGTGAACCTGCCCGATAATAAGCATATCATTATCGATTCAAAAGTTTCCCTGGTCGCATACAACGATTTTGTGGCAGCTGAGACTTTGGAAGAGAAGGAAAAACAGATGAAACTGCACCTGTACTCTCTCCGGAACCATGTTAAAATGCTGAGCGAAAAAAATTACCAGAATCTGGAAGCCTTTGACACCCCCGACTATGTGTTGCTCTTCATCCCGATCGAATCCTCATTCAGCCTGGCCATACAATCCGATGCCGATCTTTTTTCCTTTGCCTGGGAACGGAATGTGGTGATTGTGAGTCCAACTACCCTGCTGGCAACCTTAAAGACTGTCGCTTCCATCTGGAAACATGAGAAACAAACCCAGAACGCCATTGAAATAGCCCGTCAGGGCGGATTGCTCTATGATAAATTCGTCTTGTTCCTGGCTGACCTCGATAAACTGGGAAACCAGATTGAAACAGTTCGGAAAACTTACGACGACGCCCACCGGAAATTATCATCCGGCAGCGGAAATCTTATCGGTAAGGTGGAGAAGCTCAAAGAACTGGGTGCAAAAGCAGGAAAAGAGATTCCCCGATCACTGCTTGAAAAATCGGATGAAGGATGAAAGATAACTGATGCAGGATACAGGGTCGCTTCGCTCCCGATGCAGGATACTGGATGCTGGATACTGGACGAAAATTTGTAAAGGTGATAAAATTATAAGAGTTGGTTAAGCGAAAAAGTTACCAAACTTTTTACTTCTATTTTTTGACATTTGACTTTTTACTTTTGACGTTTGACTTTATATCCCGTGATACGAAACTATGAAAAAAGAAACATACATATACGGAATCCGACCTGCCATTGAAGCCATCAAATCGGGCAAGGAGCTGGAAAAGATCTTTCTTCAGAACGGGCTTAAAGGAGAAGGGTTCCGCGAGCTTTTCGGACTGATCAGGGAATTGGAGATCCCGTTCCAATTTGTACCTGTGGAAAAGCTGAACCGTCTGTCGCGCCAAAACCACCAGGGAGTGATCGCATTCGTTTCGGAGATCACTTACCAACGCATCGAAGACCTCGTCCCCTTTGTTTTTGAACAGGGTCGCCAACCGCTTTTCCTGATCCTCGACCGCATTACGGATGTCCGTAACGTCGGCGCCATTGCCCGGACAGCCGAATGTGCAGGTGTGGACGGACTGCTGATCCCTGCCAGGGGTTCCGCACAAATCAATTCCGATGCCATCAAAACTTCGGCCGGCGCTCTTTACAAACTTCCCGTTGTCCGATGCAACGACATGCGTGAATCGATCCGTTTCCTGAAAGAAAGCGGCCTGACCATCTTCGCTGCTACCGAGAAAACAGAGCTGGAATATACCACAGCTGATTTCAACAAACCCATGGCGATAATCCTCGGTTCCGAAGGGGAAGGCATTTCGGAAGAATATCTCAAACTGACAGATCTGACCGTAAGGATCCCTATTCATGGAGAAATTGAATCGCTCAACGTTTCCGTTGCATCAGGAATACTGTTATATGAAGTATTACGTCAACGAACTACAAAATAATAAGTATGAACCCCAGACAAACCCTTTAGCTCCTCCATATTAAGGATCTGGTACTGGAAGTGAAGTTAATGAAGAACCAATGGTATGAACCCCAGGCAAGACCTGGCCCGCGATTCCGCAACAAGGAACGGGGAATTAACCCAAAAGACCTCAACCTTACACCCCTTCTCCATGAGGAGAAAGGGCCAGGGGATGAGGTGATTAAAGATGAAAACCATTTGCAAATACACACCTGAACTCATACTTCTCATATATATCCTGTTTTTCCTGTGTTTTAAACATCCGCGTAAAGACTGGGACAGGATCATCAACAGTGACGGAAAAGGATATTATGCCTATCTTCCGGCCATTTTCATATATCATGATCTCCAGTTCCGGTTTGTTGAACAATATGAATCGAAATATTATCCATCCAACCGGTCAGTCTTCAAGGAGTTTCGTAATCAGGAAGAAGGTCATACCGTTAATAAATACTTTCCCGGTCTGGCCATTGTATGGCTCCCCTTTTTCCTCTTCGCACACTTCATGGCATGGCTCCGGGGCTCTCCGATGGACGGTTATTCACTCACTTACCAATATTCCATTGCACTTTCCGCACTGCTGTTCCTTTATTTTGGCTCAAGATGGTTGAAAAAACTTTTACTGTCTTTCGGTTCGGGCGATAAGGTTGCGTCACTGATTGTCTTCGCGGTAACCTTAGGGACCAACCTCATTTTTTTTACCATTGTCGAGCCTTCCATGACGCATGTCTATTCCTTTGCACTGATTACGGGTTTTTTATTGGCGAGTTACAAATTATTCCATGATTACCGGGGGAAATGGTTTGCAGTTTCACTTTTCTTCCTCATCCTGATTGTATTGATCCGCCCTACCAATGTCCTGATCATTTTACTTCTTCCTTTTTTGGCCGGTAGCCGGGACAACATGTTGCAAACAACCCGGAAGGTATGGCAGGAAAAGAAAACCCTCTTCTCAGGAATCCTTCTGGCATTGATCCTGCTGACCATTCCGGTTGTACTTTGGCATTTGCAGTCGGGAAAATGGTTTGTTTACACTTATGGGAATGAAAAGCTCAACTTTTTACATCCACAAATATTCCGGATATTGTTTGATTATAATCGAGGATGGTTCGTATATACTCCCCTGGCATTTATTTCTCTTCTTGGATTTCCCGGGCTGTTAAAACAAGACCGGTTTCGTTTTCTCTGGCTTTTGATATTTCTGCTGGGTTATATTTATGTCACCTCCTGTTGGTGGGTATGGTACTATGCCTCCAAATGCGGACAACGCGTTTTTATCGACATCTATCCCGTTATTGCCTTGTTGCTCCTGTATACCTTCCGTTTATCCATAGCTGGAACATGGAAACGATTGATCTCAGGTTTTATCATCCTGTTGATCATGTTGAATATCATTCAATTTTATCAGCACACCCAATGGATATTTCCTCCATACAATATCAATAAGTCCATCTTTTGGGATTCATTTTTCAGTTTGACAAAGCAGGCAAAAGTATACCTGCCAGGTGAAGCCATTGTTGCGAAAAAGTCTTTCACCAACGATATGGAAGAAAATAAAGGTCCGACCTGGCTGAATCCCAATACCCGTAACGGGTCTGAATATCACGAGGGACACTGGTCATCACTTGCGGATCAAACATTTCCTTACAGCGCAGGGCTTGAGGTTTGTCCTGATTCCCTCTTTATCACCGGAAATCGCCTGATTCGTATCGAAGCCTATTTTCTCACATCCGAAAGGACAACAGAATCCTCCCTTGTTGTCGATTACGAAATGGGGGGAAAAAGTTTGAGTTATAATGCACTGAATCTCGATAAATACAACCGGAAAGACCGATGGACAAAGATGGAAGCTGCTTTTTACGTACCCCGTAAAATGCCGCAGAAAGGATCGGTAAAGATCTATTTTTATAACCCTTCTCCTGTTTCCAAACTTTTTATCGATGATCTCAAAATCGAATTTATATCCTTGAAAGACGAACCCGACTACAGAAAAATTGAGGGAGTACTTTTACCGGATGAAATCAGATAGGAGATAAGAAATAAGAGATAGGAGATAGAAAATAAGTGATAGGTGATAGGAGTTGAGAGATTAGGGATGGTTTTTTAGAAAGAATTCTAATTGAAGAGATCGAAAATAGTTTGTGGGATATTCATTATATAATTTTCAACATCGATGTATATTTTAAAGATCCGGGGCACTCAGAAAATTCCGGATTATGTCCAGATCAGGAACGAAGATTTTACCCTCATCGCTTATTTCAAGATGACCAATCCAAGAACTGCACTTTCGCGGTGCAACCTGCTCGACAAAATGGACCGGATACTGGCCATTGCCAATGAACTGGAATACGGGAAAATCCGTAAACTGGAACTTTAACCAGCATCCTGTATCCTGTATCCTGTATCCTGCATCCTGTATCCTGTATCCTGTATCCTGTATCCTGTATCCTGTATCCTATATCCTGTATCCTGTATCCTGTATCCTGTATCCTGCATCCTGCATCCTGTATCCTGCATCCTGCATCCTGCATCCAGCCCCCTTTTCCTTTTCGGGTTTTGAGGTGTTTTAAAAAATTCTTACTTTTGTTGAAACCGAATCCACTTGCATGAACGGCGATCGTATCATTGAACTCGACAAAGTATCTGTTTATCAGAATGAAAACCTCATCCTTGCCAATGTTAATCTGGCTGTCAGCAAAGGGGAGTTTCTCTACCTCATCGGAAAAACCGGAAGCGGTAAGAGCAGCCTTCTTAAGACCATATACGCCGAATTACCCATCCGGGACGGCGCTTCCCGGGTTGCTGGATATGATTTGCGTACGTTACGGATGAAAGACATTCCATATCTCCGCCGTAAACTGGGGATTGTTTTCCAGGATTTTCAACTTCTGATGGACAGGTCGGTCAATGAGAACCTCTTTTTCGTGATGCGTGCAACGGGTTGGAAAGACCGGCGCCAGATGCAAAAACGACTGCTCGAAGTACTGGCCAAAGTGAACCTTGGGAATAATGGCGTTAAGATGCCTCATCAATTGTCGGGCGGGGAACAGCAACGGGTTGCGATTGCACGTGCACTTGTCAACGACCCTGAGGTGATCCTTGCCGATGAACCAACCGGGAATCTTGACCCGGAGAGTTCGGAAGGAATTGTAAGCCTGCTGATGGATATTTCGAAAACAGGACGCGCGGTGATTGTGGCCACGCACAATTACACGTTTTTCGACAAATACCCTGCCAGGACACTGATGTGTGAACAGGGAAAGGTGGTTCCCGTTTAATCTCCCAGAGTTGCAACCATCACCGCTTTGATCGTATGAAGACGGTTCTCGGCCTCATCAAAAACGATCGATGCCGGAGATTCAAATACTTCTTCGGTTACTTCCAATCCATCCAGCCCATATTTATTAAAGATATCAAATCCCATTTCGGTGTCTTTGTTGTGAAACGCCGGGAGACAATGCATGAATTTAACTTTGGGATTGCCGGTCATCTTCATCATCCGGGCATTTACCTGGTATGGCAGCATCTCTTTGATTCGTTCATCCCACAGTTCCTTGGCTTCGCCCATGGATAACCACACATCGGTATAGATGAAATCAACTCCCTTCACTCCTTCTTCCACATTTTCGGTGAGGGTGATCTTTGCACCGGTCTGGCAGGCAATGTCGCGGCATTGTCCCAGCAGTATTTCCTCCGGCCAGTATTTCTTCGGGGCACATGCGCGGAAATCCATACCCATCTTGGCAGCACCCACCATCAGAGAATTTCCCATGTTGTTACGGGCATCACCGCAATAAACAAAGGAGATCTGATTCAGTGGTTTATTAGAATGTTCCATCATGGTCATGAGATCAGCTAGGATCTGGGTTGGGTGAAATTCGTTGGTCAGTCCGTTCCATACCGGCACACCGGCATGCTTGCCTAACTCCTCCACGATGGACTGTCCGGATCCACGGTATTCGATGCCATCGTACATACGGCCCAGTACCCGGGCAGTATCTTTCATGGTCTCCTTTTTGCCGATATGTGAGCCCTCAGGTCCCAGATATGTTACACGGGCGCCCTGGTCAAGGGCAGCTACTTCGAAAGCGCAACGGGTACGGGTGGAAGCCTTTTCAAAGATCAGAGCGATATTCTTTCCCTTCAGGTGAGGCTGTTCGGTTCCTGCATATTTGGCCTTTTTCAAATCAAAGGCAAGATCCAATAAAAACTTGATTTCCCGTGGTGTGAAATCGAGGTCTTTTAAAAAATTGCGGTTACGGAGATTGAAAGACATAGGATTGATGATTTACGATTTTAGATTTACGATTTTAGATTTGCAAAAATATTTTTAGCAAAATTAGAAATTTTTGCCGGAAAACTAAACGTCCATCACCAGAGGGGGTGACTTTAAGAAAATGGCATAGCCAAACATACATTACCACCGTCTTAGACCGTGGATTTTTAAGTCGAATAAAAGCATTGACTGAAATTAATCTTTAATAAAGGACACTTTATTAAGCCATGACCTGGAATGATATTTTAATTCCCAAATGTTACCACCAGTGGATGTTTTTAAAATCTTACCCGTGAGGGACAAACTACTTTGAGCAACGATAATAGCCAGATTCCTGTCATAATGATCTATGCCGAAAAGCCACATTCCGCCCGGGCCTTCTGAGGTTTGTTTTGTCCATGATGCCCCGCCGTCTTTTGTAATAAAAATGCCATCATAGTCAAAAGCGCCCCACCAGGTTTGTGCATCCAGCATAGTAAGAGAGTTAATGTCAGCGCCTCCTGTCCCTCCGGTCTTAGGCACCGAATCGTTCTTCCATGATTGTCCGGCATCAACACTAATTACATAATGAGATCTTCCTCCGTAAACAATTATATGAGCGGCATCGAATGATTTTACACCGACCCATTCATTCCTGTTATAATTGTTTTCAGGAACAACAGAATCCCATGTTTGGCCCCCATTTATTGTTCGGGCAATAAAACCTCTCGTTCCTATTCCTCCCGTAACATAGACTATGTTTGAGTTTATTGCGTGTATACCCTGCATCAACCCATTGTGAAAGAAAATAGCATCAAAAACGGTCCAGGTATTGCCCCCATCCTTTGAATTAAAGACGGTACCATTCCCACCGCTTATCCAGATATCACCGGATCCAACAAGGGAAATGGATTCCAGATCTGTCACCGTCCGGGTTTTTGGTCCTTGGATGTGTGTCCAGGAGTGCCCGCCATCCGTTGTTTTTAAGATGCTGTTATCCGAACCCACAGCCCACACTGTATTTGTATCAACAGCCCATACATCAATTAAATTCACTCCCAATAAGGCAGGCGATCCTTCACCTTGTCTTTGCCATGTATCGCCGCCATCCGGCGTAAACAGGATCATACCGTAATGGGTGCTGTCTTCATCTCCGACAACCCAGGCATATTTCATTTTAACAGGCCCCGGTTCCGGATCATCATTTTTTTTCTTGCATCCTTCAGAGATAATAAAAAGGCTTGCCAACGCTAATGAAAAAAACAAAGCCAACATTCTTTTTGTCTTCATGATAAATAATTTTTTAGAGTGCATACCTATTACTACTTCAGATCATGGGCTGTGATATTGTTTCATTATAATCATTCCTCTCATTGTTGGTTGTCGTTTATAGTGAAACTGAACAGGCTAAGCCTGTCGCTCCAACTCCGTTACAGAGGCTTCATCACTACTACGACTCCTCCCCTTCATGCCGACTCCTCACTAAAACAGTCCACAGGACTATATATTAACGTTCGACTCTGTCGCCACTATCTTGTGGCATCCTTCTACGTCTGATTCCTTATTCAATTAACAGAACGATAGCGACTTCCCTTGTTCCGTACAAAACCATGTATTGCCTTCCTGCCAGGTGAAGAATTGCTTATTTTTTTATATAAGAATAAATCCCGTTTAACATCCCATTTTCAAGTAATAAGCTATCACCAAAGTAATTATACAACTTACAAGTAAATTTTAAGTGAACTTCCTGTGACCAAGTATAAAATGAAAAGGGTGGTAACACGGCCCTACTATAATCAATAATAAAAGTATTTTCTGAGTAATCTGGTAGAGTAGCTGGGAAAGCATTGTTTTCAATACGATTTTTACCTGATACCCATAAAACTCCTTTATTATCATACCAGGTTACAATAACTCCTCCTTTTTTATAAGAATCAAAAGTGTATGGATAATCATTGACTTTTAGTAGATTTCTGAACATTGATTCAAATAAATCTGGAGGTTTATTAAGGGGATCAAGACTATCCTTTGGAATATGATTTATAAAATAAATAAAGACACTATTATGATATATTGAATCAGGTTTATAATATTGAAAAAGCGATAGTTCAAATTGAAACAATGATGAATCTGAGCCATTTAATTGAGGGTCAGAAAGACTTCCACAATTCCAAAATGTATTATTAGATTCTGAAAGTGATACGGAAACATTATTAATCAATGCATTAAAAGTTGGATGGAATGAATCGGAACTGTCATTTTCCTTTTTGCATGCAATAACAAGTAAAATGAAAATCAATTTGATTATTTTGGTAACAGTTTTCATAAACAATTTTTCATCTAATGCTGCAGCAAAACCCCGTGCGTTGGTCTCGGGATCGCTTGGCGATCCCGGCAATATGCAACATGGAGCTTAATTGCAGCGTTAGGCAACGTAAAAATCAGTAAACATGAGTTATGTAACAAAACCGCGTTCTTCGTACTTGGTACTTCAAAATGATTCTTCTTGCACCAAAACTCCTTTCTTATATCTGATCGTTTTGATTGGTTTGCCGTTTTTAAAATATTCTTTCCGTTTAACAAAGTTATTCTTATCATAGTAATAATCGATCTGAGAAATACCATTATCCTTTTCAAATGAAAGCTCCGACATGGTTGTCCCGTCTGAGTAAAATATTTTTACTTCCGCATCAATACCCAGTGATTTTATTGTCGAGCTAAGTTTTTCCTTCCAGTTATCTCTGTAGTTAGGAACTAAAGTAACTCCTTTTTCCACCATACTTTCTTTAAATAACTCTTCTTTATAGAATTGTTCTTCAAAAGCCAGAAGTTTTTGAAAATGTTCTTCCAAGAAACCGGCCTGATAAATTATATTGATAGATCCACTATTGGGAATGAAAATCTTGAAATTAACAATCTTTTCATCTGAAATAACACTCTCGTAACGAATTCTGCCATCAGTACCATAAACTTTCCAAGTTCCTGTCGGTTTGCCATTCTTATAATAATATTTCTTACAAATGACACCATCGTTATTAACATCAATCCATTGACCTTCCCTAAGGCCATTTACAGTTTCACCTATTGATTTATACTCATCGTAGGTCTGAGATTGTATCTGAATGGAGCTATGAAGAACCAGAACTATCAGAGTTACAAGAATCCTAACTTTTCTCATTTTAATCTATTATTATAGTCTTCTATGAGCACCAATCGACCTATTTTGTTGCGATTTAGCGGCATGTTATGCGGCGTATTCTATTCCAGGTCAAATATTATTTTCAAATTATCTTTTACCTTTGAAATTATATCATTCGGAACAAGGCTAATTTTTTTTACTAACCTTTTATTATCAATCGCTCGAACTTGGTCAATCATGATATCACAACCTTCATTTAACCCACAGCAACCTTTTTTTAAATGAACCCTTAAAATTTCACTATCCTTTTGAATGTTTGTGGTTACCGGACAAATTATGGAAGATGAGTGGTGCTTATTCAAAAGATCTGTCTGTAGCACTATTACTGGTCTGATTTTCCCAGGCTCTGTGCCCATTGTTGGATTTTGATCCGCAATCCAGATTTCGTATTGTTTAGCTTTCATAATCAATCATTTCAAATTCACGCAATACTTTCAATGATTCATCCTTAACAAGTCTGGATTCCTTTTCCAACTTGGTAGCCAATATTTTTCTTCTTTGAACTTTGTTATAAAAGTCCAAGGCCTCGTTAATGTACCTATTTCGGGATTTTTTGATATGATTGATAACTTGTTCTGTTTCGGTAAATACCGAATCATCCAGTTTTAATGATAGTGTTTTCATAAAATTCCTTTGTTTTATATCACAAAGGTATATACTATTATGGAATACTCCAAATTTCTCTTAACATACTGTATAACGTATAGCTATCCACTATATAGCAGATATTCAAGTTTTACTTTTTTTGATATTACCTTTCAATATAAAGCGTAACAAAATCTACAATTCTGATCTGATGATCCAAATCGGTGCTTCCAGGAACACATCCTGTACCCCGGATATTAGGCATCTACGTTTTCGTTTTCCAGTGGCCATAAATACCGCCTTCCCAGTTGTACTATGTCGGCATAGATCCACCACAATCTGAACCCGGCTTCTTTCAGGATCATCAGGAAGATCACATTGGTCTCATTCCGGTTGATACCCGCGACAGTTTTATACTGGCATAGTGCATCGTAGATAATGGAGTCATAATAGGTCATCGGCTTTTCGGTTTCAAAATCAAGACTACCGTCGGGCGTTCCCCAGGTAATATCAAGTACATTCCATTTGGGTGAGCACCCATCCCAGGTAAAACCATTCCCATTAATTCCCTTTACTCTGATTTTTCTATACGGATCAATATTCAACCATTTATTGTCAAAAGGACAACCATAAAGATTGATACTCATTGAAATTTCCTGTTTATGAACAAATTTGTATACTTTATTTTTAATGGTCGCGGAACGGATCATAAGGAAATGGAAGTATGTTGTATTATTCCTTGTGTCAAATGGAGGAGCATTGACTTTGTAGTATCATAGACCTAGCGATTAATTTTATTTCCTATCACCCTATCAGTCTCTGGTACCTTGTCTCTCTCCTAACAACACCCAAATATACATGGTTTATTTCATCATAACAAGAAAAATTTTACTTATTTTCAAGCAAACCTCAAGTCAGCAACCAGAAACGATTTATAATTTACGATCTTAAAATTTAGATTTATCCATTATTTGGCAAGCATCCTACATCCAGCATCCAGCATCCAGCATCCTGCATCGGGAGCGAAGCGACCCTGCATCCTGCATCCCTCCCCCCGATTCGTCCTTCGTCCTTCATCTTTCGTCCTTCGTCCTTCGTCCTTCGTCTTTCGTCCTTCGTCCTTCGTCTTTCGTCCTTCGTCTTTCGTCCTTCGTCTTTCGTCCTTCGTCCTTCGTCCCTCGTCTCACATTCCCCCCGAAGGCCGCTGAAACGCCTTCAGTCCAAAATCGGGCAGGATAGCAAAAACATGTTCAAAAAGTTGTGCCTGAAAATCTTCAAATTCGGTCCAGTCAGGAGGGATATAAAACGCATAAAGTTCCAGAGGCAACCCAAATTCGGTGGATTGTAACGCACGGACCATAAGTGAAGCATCCTGGTTTAAATGGGGTATATTCCGCAGATATCTGAGAATATAAATCCTGAAAAGTCCTAGATTCGTGGTACCCGGCGACCAGGATTGGAGATCATCTGTGAGTATCTTTTTTACCCTCAAATTTTCCAGCATCGGTTCATCTATAAACCGGATGGTTCCGATATCGACCAGAATCGAACGCTTCATACGCCTTCCCCCCGCTTCACCCATGCTGCGCCAATTTTGAAAAGTATCGGATATCAATGTATATGTGGGAACAAAACTGACCGAATTGTCGAAATTCCGTACTTTGACGGTAACCAGCGAGACGTCGAGCACGGTCCCGTCGGTATTGTATTTTGGGATTGTGATCCAGTCACCGATGTTCAGCATTTTATTGCTTGAAAGCTGAACTCCGGCAACAAAACCCAGTATGCTGTCTTTGAATATCAACAGTAAAATGGCCGACATCGCGCCCAATCCTGCCAGCAGGGTAAGTGGTGATTGTCCTATCAGAATAGAGATAAAGGCTATCCCCGCCACAACAATTGTAAAGATTTTGGCGATCTGGATATATCCTTTGATCGGTTTCGAGTCGGCAACATCGAATTCACCGTAAATGTGATACACGGCATTGAGAAAGGAGATAATAACCAGCAGAATGATAAAAGTAATATAGAGATGAAGTCCCAGTTCAATGAACTTTATGGCTTCCGGGTAACTGGCAATACTGGGTACCAGCGCCACCTTAAGTACTAATGCCGGTAATAACAACACCAACCGGGTAAACACCTTATGCTCATAAAGGTGATCATCCCACTTGCTGGCCGTCTTTTCGATCAACCGTCGCAATACCCGTTTGATGATGAATTTGGCCGCGTAATAAACGATAATTGAAGCGACCAGGATGATGATCAGCGTCGAAAAATCAGCCAGATACCCGGCAAATTTTTCGGAAAATCCCCAGTCCAATAAAGTCGATTTGAATCCATAATTCAACTCATGTGTCGTAATCTCATGCATAGAAAATGTTTTACAATTTATTTAATTTCTATTCGCAACCATACAGGATACAGGATACAGGATACAGGATACAAGATCCAGGATACAAGATCCAGGATACAAGATCCAGGATACAAGATCCAGGATACAGGTTCCAGGTTTCAGGTTCAGTAGCGTAGCGACTTTTTATCCTGCATCCTGCATCATGTATCTTGCATCATTGCGGAGCGCCTCATCCAGCATCCAGGATCAGGAGCGAAGCGACTTTTTATCTTGCATCCTGCATCCTGCATCGGCGCGTAGCGCCTCAGCCTTCATCCTGCATCGGTGCAGAGCGCCTCATCCAGCATCCAGGATCAGCGAGCGTAGCGAGCCTTCATCCTGCCTCCTGGTTCTTTCTCAAGGTACCACCACCCTCAGCGACAGCGGATTTATCTTCATCGTAAGCTCTTTCCCCATCTTTTTCGGATCGCCATCCAGATGGATACTTTTCCCCTTTTTACGGATCAATTGAACCTCTTTTGCCCGGATGATCTCTACATAACGGGTTTGATCAAACTTCCTGATAAAAAGCAGGGGCGCCAGGAATCCTGTTTTCCAAAACGGGATTTTTCCGACGATACATACATCAATGAATCCGTCATCAAGACTGGCATTGGGATCAATGGATGTATTGTTCCCGAATTGACTTGAGTTGGCAAAACTGACGAGTAAAGCGCGACGTTTGATCACTTTTCCGTCAATGGTCAGGGTATACTTACGGGGCTTGTAATCCCTATAAGCATTCGCGGTTACCTTAAAATAGGTTGAAAACCCGCGTTTCCCGGCCTTTGAGAATTTTTTTGCAACATGGGCATCAAATCCAACCCCTGCAACATTGACAAAAAGCTGATCATTCAGAGTGGCAGTATCAATTTTAATCGTTTTAGCCTGGTTGATGATATCGATAGCCCGTTTTACTTTCATGGAGATCCGCAGATGCCGTGATAAGCCGTTTCCGGATCCGGTAGGGATAATCCCCATCGCCGTTTCAGTTCCCACAACCCCCGCTGCCGTTTCATTTACCGTTCCATCGCCACCCACCGCAACCACGAAATCCATTCCTTCCTCAGCTGCCATGCGACTTAATTCAGTGGCATGACCTGGCCCTTCAGTATAAACTACACGATAATCAAAACGGTCCTTATCAATCCTCTCCGACAACAAACGCTCTATCCCCTTCTGCTTCATGCTCCCGGAAACAGGATTGACGATGAAAAGAATCCGGCTTTTATTTATCGTATCAATCAACATGTTACAAAGTCAAAAATCAAAAATCAAAAGTTGAGCTTGCTCCGAAAAATCTGCGAAAAAGGTTTGCAGCCAATCTACCCACCCTCAACCCCTCCCTTGAAAAGGGAGGGGAAAAGCGCCACCATACCCAATAACAAGATATACAGTATGTTGTCGGAGCAGAGATGCTCCCCTCCCTGTGGGCAGGGAGGGGCTGGGGGTGGGTAGATTTACCATAAGCTACTTTTCGGAGTGGACTAAATAATCCACTGTAAAGTCAAAACTCAAAAGTCAAAACTCAAAGCTCAAAACCAAAATTCAAAGATCAAAACTTAATTATAAGTTTACTTATCCAGCATCCTGCATCCTGAATCCTGCATCGCGAGCGCAGCGAGCCTGTATCCTGCATCTTGCATCAGGAGTCCAGCGAGCCTCATCTGTCCTCCAAAATAAGTCTGTTCTCAACAATCCGGTTGTTATACTGTTGAATAAATGCTTTCATGAACAATTCCATCTTTTTCTGCTTCTCGTTCGTTTTATTAACCAGGTTCGTTTTCTGCAGCGGATCTTGTTTTAAATCATATATGGAGGTGGCTTTTGTGCCGTCAAATTCAAGGTAATGGTCATTTTTAACCAGTCCGTAAAGACCGCTGATATAGTGTATGGAAAAGTGAACATCGGTTGAATCAAACAGGTCATTTCCAAAGGCAAGAAAATCTCTCTCATATCCGAGATAATCCAGTACCGTGGGCATGATATCGGTTTGCTGGGCAATCAAAGGCGATTTTCCATGCATTTTACTTCCCGGTTTATAAAATAGCAACGGGATGGCATATTGCCCGACATCCGACTGATAATAAGGATAATAACCCTCAGAAGTATGATCCGCCGTGATCACGAACAGGGTATTTTTATACCAGGGCATATGCTGTATAGTATGAAAGAACTCGCCTAGGGAATAATCCGAATACATAATACTTTGCTGGATAGGCAGCTTTCCCTTACGAAAGATGTGGGCATATTTCCCGGGTACAAAATAGGGATGATGCGACGATAACGAAAAGACCGATGCGACAAAGGGTTGTTTGAAACCGTTCAATGTCCTGGCGGTGAACTGAAAAAACTCTTCATCCCGTATCCCCCATTTGCCGTCGTAATCCCTTTCATTATTATACTCGCTTCTCCCGTAATAGTGATCAAAACCCACCAGCTTTGTATATGAATCAAAACCCATGGTGCCATTCGTTCCTCCATGGAAAAATGCGGATGTATAACCTTTGGATTTGAGCAATCCGGCGATACTTGTGTATTTACCGGAGGCATAATTCGACTGGATGAACGATTCGTTCATCAGCGAAGGGATTGAAGATAAAACTGCAGGAATTCCCTGGATGGAAGTCTTGCCATTGGCAAAAGCATCGAAATATAACCCTTGCCGGATCAACGAATCCATAAAGGGTGTAAATCCCTGATAACGTCCGTTTTCAAGAGCGTGGTTCAAAGAACCGATATGTTCCCTCGAAAAACTCTCCATGATGATGATCACCACGTTCAATTGTTTGAACCCGGTTGATTTTCCTCTGTGGATAGGGGAATACACATTGGCAAGTTCCTTTTCTTTCCGGAACCAGGTCACCTCATTCAGTCTTTCATGCCGGAAAGTTTTGACCAGAGCAAACGGTGTATTGAGTAGTAATGGAACATTCTTGGCCGTGGTATAGTTTCCGGCCGTCACCAGACTGATCGGTCTTAATTGTAAACCGCCCCTGAACCCGATCACCGAAAGACCCGCTACAACTACGAATACGATCGTATTAAATGTATAAAACTTAAAATCAAAACCCTTCCTGGCTCCGGCCGGCGCCACAACCGAGAATCGTGTACCGATATAGACCAGAAGAACAATAAAAAATATCCAGACAAGCAGGATATACCAGAAATCCATGAGGAATTGGGGAACTAATTTATCAAAATCACCTCCCACCTCGAGATACTGAAAAATATCGGCGGTAGTACGTTTCAGGGTAAAACGGAAATAGATGGAATCGACAAAGTTTCCCATCAGCGCTACTATATTTACCGTATAATAGAAAATATTGGCAACAACCTGATAAATTTTATGATACCTGAATTTAAACGGTATAGCGTTCATCAGGATGAACGGTGCATTGATGATCAGCAGGGCCGAAAGATCGAAACGGATCCCGATCACGAAAATCCGGAGGAGTTCCACCAGCGAAAGACTCGAAAAATATCCCAGGTTGAAAAGATAAAACAGGATGCGCGACAGGAAAAGAAGCACAAGCATCAGTAACAATTTCAGGATCATTACCATGTGGATATTGCCCTGGAACCACTTTGCGCCTTTTTTGCGTTTACTTTTTGAAGTACGTGACGGTTTCCTGCGTGCCATGGGAAAATCTTTAGGATAGATGCAAATATAGTTAATGGGAATTTACAATTGACGTTTTCGAAAATCCCAAATCGTAAATTCCCTATCTTTGAAGCTTTAAATAGCAATTAACCCATATTGTATGGAAAATATCTCTACAGCCGGTAACAAGGGCAAAGGAGTCCGCTCCGACTGTTTTATTACCCTTGAGCTTACCAAACGTGGTGGAATCCAGCTCCAGGTCGAATCGAAGGTGGCCGTGATGTACGGCGACGATATCCGTAAAAATGCCCTGGAGATCCTTGATTTCTTCGGAATAAAAAACGCATCGATTAAAATTGAAGATTCCGGAGCGCTAACCCTAGTCATCGCTGCGCGGATCGAAGCAGCCATTAAAAAACTGATGAAAACCGATCAGGATTATCTTTTCCCTGTTATCGACGAAAACCTTTATAAAACAACCAGAGACTGCAACCGGTTTTCCCGTCTTTATCTTCCTGGAAATTCTCCCAGCCTTATGATCAATGCCGGCATCCACAATCCCGACGGGATAATCCTCGACCTCGAAGACGCAGTTGCCCCCGATAAAAAAGACGAAGCCCGTTTCCTGGTACGCAATGCCCTTTGCGGCATCGATTTCTATGGCGCCGAACGGATGGTACGCATCAACCAGGGTCAACGGGGACTCGACGACCTCGATTACGTTATTCCATACAACGTCAACCTGATCCTCCTGCCTAAATGCGAGCGCCCCGAACAAATCCTCGCCGTGAATAAAAAAATTACTGACATCCGGCATCCGGCATCCAGCATCCGGCATCCGGTTTGGATCATGCCCATCATCGAAAGCGCCCTCGGTGTAATCAATGCCTTTGCTATTGCCGGTTCTGCGGATAACGTTGTCGCACTGGCTATCGGCCTTGAAGATTATACCGCTGACTTAGGAACCCGGCGTACGGTTGAAGGCTCCGAATCGTTCTTCGCCCGTAGCATGGTTGTCAACGCTGCCCGTGCCGCCGGGATCCAGCCGATCGACTCGGTATTCTCCGATGTGGGCGATATGGAAGGGTTACGTCAGAATGTACTGCGCTCAAAAGCTCTTGGATTCGACGGTATGGGATGTATCCATCCCCGCCAGATCGTAGTGATTCACGAGACCTTTGCCCCAACCCCTGAAGAGATCGAAAAAGCGAAAAAGATAGTCTTTGCCTTCCACAAGGCTCAGGAAAAAGGGCTTGGGGTTGTTGCTCTGGGCACAAAAATGATCGACCCGCCCGTCGTGAAAAGAGCGCTCAATACCATAAACCTTGCACAGAAAATGAATAAACTCGCTGAAAACTGGAGAGAAACGTATGAGGAAATATGATAAACTCGTAACCAATGCTGCCGGTCGAATCGTGCCGACGATAATTAACGGAAAACCGGCTGTTCCCTTTATGGGTGTTGGAAAATATAAACCCAATGGTTACCGCACAGCTCCGAAACTGGCCTCCTGTGCCGATTATCCGGCCGATGGGAACAAAGTGATCCCCAACCTGAAAGAAGCCCTGCTAAAAGCCGGTCTGCGCAATGGGATCACCATCTCTACCCATCACCATTTCCGTAACGGCGACCTTGTTGCCACACAGATATTCGATATTGCCCATGAACTCGGTTTCAAAGACCTGATGTGGTATCCGTCCGCATCTTTCCCGTGTCATGAATCCTTGACAAAATACCTCGAAGACGGTACCATCAACCACATTGAAGGGAGTATGAATGGCGCTCTTGGGAAATTCACTTCCGAAGGAAAGATGAAAGGGCTGGGTGTACTCCGTTCACATGGTGGCCGTTACCAGGCCGTTCAGGATGGTGAAGTGCATATCGACATCGCTGTGATCGCCGCTCCCACTGCCGATCCTTTTGGCGACGCCAACGGTGTTAATGGCCCGGCTGCTTGCGGTCCGCTTGGATTCGCCCTGGTCGATTCACAATATGCCGACAAGGTGATCGTAGTCACTGATAACCTGGTTCCATTCCCCTGTGTCCCATGGCAGATCAATGGAAATTATGTAGATTACGTAGTTGTGCTCGATAAGATCGGGATCCCGGAAAAGATCATAAGCGGAACTACCGAAGTGACCAAAAGTCCTGACCGGCTGCTGTTAGCTGAGTGGTCTGCGAAATTCTGCGACGAGGCAGGACTCATCTACGATGGTTTTTCCTTCCAGGCCGGAGCCGGCGGAACTGCCTTGTCCATTGGGATCTACTTTTCCGAGATCCTCCGCAAACGTGGCTGGAAAGCCCGTTTTGCACGTGGTGGCAGCAACAAATACCTCGTGAAAATGCTGGAGGAAGGATTGGTCGAGTATATCCTCGACGGACAGACTTTTGACCTCGACGGGGTCCGTTCCATGCGAGATAATCCGCACCATACCTGGACAAGCCCGTTCACCAGCTACAATTACCATGGTAAAGGAAATTTTTCTTCCATGGTCGATATTGTTATCCTCGGTGCAACAGAAGTCGATGTAAATTTCAATGCCAATGTGGTTACCCACTCCGACGGGTACCTGTTGCATGGCATCGGTGGCTGGCAGAATACCCTCTTCGGGAAATGTGTGATCCTGCCCATCCCTCTCTTCCGCGACCGGATGCCGGTGATACGCGATGAGGTGACCACCATTTGCGGACCCGGTGAACTGATCGACGTGATCGTGACCGAACGCGGAATCGCCATCAACCCGCGCCGTACCGACCTGATCGAAAAGATGAAAAATTCATCCCTGCCTATAAAAACCATCGGAGAACTCAAAGCCGAAGCCGAAAAGATTTGTGGTGTGCCTGCCAAACCGAAGTTTACCGACGAAGTCGTTGCTGTGGTGAAATGGGTGGACGGAACGGTGCTCGATTCGATATACCGGATAGCAACATGAGAATTAATGAATTTCATGAGAAGCGCTTTTTTATTCATTCTGAGTGTCTTTATTTTCCTTTGCAGCGCTCTGGTTAACGGGCAGAATACGTTATCAGGTTATGTCACTGACAAGGAAACGGGTGAAACCTTGCCTGGAACAACCATCTACTTACCTGACCTTAAAACTGGAACATCCACGGATGAAAATGGCTTTTATAAACTACGGAATCTTCCGGGTTCATCCATTGTAATACAGGTAAGTTATATCGGCTATCGCGCTGAAGTAGTTACACTTGATCTCTCAAAAGTACATACCCGGAATTTTCAATTAAGCCCTTCAGCCATCGAAGCAAAGGAAGTCGTTGTGACCGGAAATGCATTGTCGTCGGAAAACGATCTCAGCAGTATCTCCATCACACCAATCAATAAAGCGAAATTACTGACCCTTCCATCCACCAACCTGATCAATTCCATCTCAACTATACCGGGTGTGTCGGAGATCACCACAGGAGGAGAGATATCAAAACCTGTCATCCGGGGACTAGGGTACAACCGTATCGTTACCCTCAACGAAGGAGTACGCCAGGAGGGAAACCAGTGGGGAGACGAACACGGTATTGAGATTGACCAGTTTTCGGCCGACCGTATCGAAGTCCTGAAAGGGCCGGCAAGTCTTTTTTACGGCTCCGATGCCATGGGTGGCGTGATCAATATTCTCGAACAAACGCCGGCTAAACCCGGTTCCATCGACGGCGAATGGGTTTCACAATTTTCTACCAACAACCGGCTATTCAGTAATTCACTGATGGCAGAGGGAAACCAGAACGGCTGGATATGGAGGGTAAGGGGTACGTATAAAACAGCGGCTTCATATCATACACCCGTGGAATGGGTCTATAATTCCGGATTTGATGAGAAAAACTATTCCTTAACAGCAGGAATGGTGAAGAAATGGGGATACAGTCACCTGCATTTCAGTTCATTCAATACAAAAATCGGGATGATTGACGGATTGCGTGATTCAACGACGAGACAGTTCATCGATTACCAGGGGAATATTGTCTCCGGAGAAAAGGCAAAAAGCCGTACAATTGATGTTCCTTTCGAGAATGTCAGTCACAATAAGATCTCATCGATAACCAACCTGCTCTTCAATGATAACCAGATAAAATTCACGCTTGGCTACCAATGGAATGACAGGAAAGAATTCGGTGAGAATCCCGATGATCCGGGATTGTTTTTTCATCTGGATTCATGGACCTATGATCTTCGATACAACCGTCTATTGGGCAAATCATATGAACTTGCAGGAGGAATTTCGGGGATGACCCAGTTTAACCGGAATCATGGCAAACAGTATCTGATACCCGATTATGATCTCCAGGATTGGGGAGGGTTTGTTTATGCAAAAAAAACATGGAAGAAGTTCACCGTTAATCTTGGGTTGCGGTATGATTACCGGCAAGTGAAAGGATACCCCCTTTACCTGGATACCCTTGGGATCCCATCTCCATCCGGTGATACGCTTTTCCACACTTTCAGCAGAGATTTTTCGGCCTTCACAGGTTCTACCGGGATGACTTTCAGACTCAGCAAAGCGATCAATTTCAAATTCAACATTGGCCGGGGATTCCGTGCTCCGAACATTTCGGAACTCAGCGCCAATGGCCTTCATGAAGGTACTTTCCGGTATGAGATCGGGAATCCGGAACTTAACCCGGAAACGAGTCTTCAGATCGACGGAGAGATCTCCTGGGAGAATAAATACCTGAACATGACTTTTAACGGCTTCTATAATATCATTGACAATTTTATTTATTACAGGAACATTAACGGGGAGAAAATACTGGTGCAAGGGATCTGGTATCCCGTTTACCGTTATGTGCAGGGGAATTCACTCCTGAAAGGTTTCGAATTTGAACTGGATATTCATCCTGTTGAGGCGCTGCATTTCGAGAATAACCTTGACTATGTTTGGGGCAATAACCTTTCAACGGGGATACCCTTGCCATATATTCCCGCACTTCATCTGACGGATCAGGTGAGATGGACCTTTAAAACAAGGAAGACCAGCGCTTTAAACCATCCCTATCTGCAATTTGAGATGGAGACCCATTTTACCCAAGACAGAATTGATGAATTTGAGACCGTTACACCCGGTTATGTTCTTCTGAATTTTAATGTGGGGACGAGGCTCAGGGTTCAGAACCAGCTATGGACCATGTATATCAGCGGGACAAATCTGTTGGACACAAAATATTACGATCATCTCAGCCGGTTGAAGGATATCGGGATATATAACATGGGGCGAAGAATCATCTTCGGACTGGTAATTCCTTTCGGTTTACGAAGCAGTGACAAGAATCAATAAACCATATTTTCCAGTATAATCATCTGATCCGTAAAAAATTAGTAAGTTTGTTATTAAAAATCGTAAATCGTAAATCCCCATGACTCTTCAGCAAATACTCATTCAGTATTGGGGTTATTCTTCTTTCAGACCCTTGCAGGAAGAGATCATGCGTTCGGTATTAGAGGGCCGGGATACCCTGGCGCTTTTACCCACCGGTGGAGGAAAATCATTGTGTTTCCAGGTACCGGCCCTTGCCCTTGATGGTGTTTGTCTTGTCGTAACTCCCCTGATCGCCCTCATGAAAGATCAGGTGGATAACCTGAAAAAACGCGGGATACCGGCGGCAGCCATCCATTCGGGAATGTATACAGATGAAATCGACATCATCCTTGGGAATTGCCTTTTCGGGAAAACAAAACTCCTTTATGTTTCTCCCGAGCGTCTCACGACCGAAAAAATGCGCGAATCGCTTCGTCGGATGAAAGTGAACCTGCTGGCAGTGGATGAGGCCCACTGTGTCTCGCAATGGGGTTACGATTTCCGTCCCCCGTATCTTCAGATTGCCAATATCCGCCAGTTCCTGCCCGGTGTTCCGGTACTGGCGCTTACGGCCACTGCCACGCCAAAGGTGGTAAAGGATATCCAAAAAAAACTTGAATTTAAAAAAGAGAACCTCTTTCAGAAAAGCTTTGAACGGAAGAACCTGACCTATCTTGTGATCAAAGAGGAAGACAAGTTGAACCGTTTGCTTAAGATCGTTAATAAAGTCGGCGGAAGCGGGATCATATACGTCAGGAACCGGCGTCAAACGAAGGAAATTGCCGGATTCCTGCAGAAAAACATGATCAGCGCCGATTTCTATCATGCCGGTCTGGACCCAAAAATTCGGGACCAACGTCAGGCTGCATGGATCAATGAAGAAAAACGGGTCATCGTTTGTACCAATGCTTTCGGAATGGGGATCGATAAACCCAATGTGCGTTTGGTCGTGCACATTGATTTGCCCGATAGTGTTGAGGCCTACTTTCAGGAAGCCGGAAGGGCCGGACGAGATGAGAAACAGGCTTATGCCGTACTGTTGTTTGAAAACGCAGATCTCATTAATGCCAGGCACAACCTTGAGATTTCCTTTCCTGAACTTGCAATGATCCGGAGCGTATATCAGGCGATGGGCAATTATTTTCAGATCCCGGTCGGCGGCGGCAGGGAAAGTCAGCATGATTTCGATCTTGCAGCATTTGCGGAACAATATAATCTTCAACCGGTTATCGTCATTAATTCGTTGAAATTTTTAGAGAAAGAAGGCCTTCTTATGCTGAATGAAGCATTCCAGAATCCATCCAGGATGCACATCAAAGCAGATAAGGAGACACTTTACCGCTTCCAGGTTGAGCATGAAGCTTTTGACCATTTCATTAAAACAATGCTGCGTTCTTATAGCGGCATTCTATCCGACTTTGTCAGGATCAGTGAAACGGAAATCGCACGGCGCGCAGACTTATTACCGGAAAAAGTGGTGGAAAACCTCCGGCATTTAACCAAACTTCAAATCCTTGACTACATCCCTCAAACCGATAAACCACAGATAATCTATCTGCAGGAACGGTTCGATACCCACGACCTCTTCATCTCCCCCGAACATTACCGCGACCGTTTGAAAGATGCAGAAAAACGGATAGAGGCGATGATCCGTTATGCCACTTCCACCAATAAATGCCGAAGCAAGGCGCTGCTAACCTATTTTGGTGAATGTCAATCCAAAAGGTGCGGGAAATGTGATGTTTGCATCGAACGGAACAAGATCAGTTTAAATGAAATGGAGCTGGATACCATCATCAGCAAGATCAAACCGCTGTTGAAAACCAGGGCCTATACCCTCGAAGAAATCGTTGAAGCAGCCACACCGCTGGTCGAAGATAAAGTGATCCGCGCTATTCAGTGGCTGGTTGATAATGAGCACATCAGGGTGGATGATGATCAGTTATTCAGGTGGAGATGAGGGACGAGGGACGAGGGACGAAGGACGAAGGACGAGGGACGAGGGACGAAGGACGAGGGATGCTGGATAATTGCCGTGTTTTATATATTATTAAATCGTTCTTTTATTTTTTAGTCGTTTATTTTTGTGAAAATAGCTAAATTGAGATCAGAAAGCCCGTACAGGACATACGTAGGCTCCGTCGTCCTTTCTAAGATTTATTGTGGAACCACCACTGCTGCAGCCCATCGCATTACCTCCATCGTACTCGGAGGAACTCCAATAATCATAAGCGCCACCAAACTCGCCAAGAAGAGCCGCTTGTACCAACTCATCTCTTGATGGCAAAAACCAATCACTGAAACCGTTCCGCACAAGATCATCACATATCCGGGCTGCTGTACTTGCTTCGCCGCACCCGCCTATAATAGCAGAAGTATTGGCTTGTCCTGTACCAATAGCTGTGGATGTGCCGCCAATTAAAGTTAAGATACAACCCCATGCTGCAAATATTGGAGGGTGGTCAATAGCGGCTATCAACCCATGCTTCCCTGTGCCATCAATATAGAAAATGATTCCACCACCATAACTTTGGCCAATATAGAAAGCATTTGATGCAGAGCCTCCCTTGATTTTAAACTTGACTAACCATCCATCCTGATATATGCCATGACTATCAATAAGTTGTGTTTTTATATAATAATCGATTACTGTAGTGTCGCCTGAATTCTTCAACCAGGCAGCAGTATCCAGAGAAACGTTAAAGTAATAGGGATCTTTGGTGTCGCTGATCGTTACCGGATAATCATTAGTATAAGTTGTTGTGTTCGTTTTACCATTGATAACACTTAATTTGAGTTTAACATTTTGGCTTCCTGACAAATCGGCATTATATAATTGCAGTTTAAAATTCATCGTTTTCACTGTATTCGGCAGTGTATCAAATAGCAAATTATTCGACTGGCTCCATTTATATCCCAGCGGGACATTTTTATCCCAAACCAGACTGATTGTGCCTTTGGTTCCGGCTTGATTGTAATAATCAAAAGACAGTTCGGTTTTACCGGATGGGTAGGATGGCAGGCTGACTGTCTGCAAAGCCCTGCCTGGATATACGCCAATGCCCGGATACAATATCATAAACATGGATGTAGCAGAAGCGCCTTTCAGGAACCAACTCCACTGTCGTGTAGTATACATACCGCCTTCGTCGGCGTTAGGAGGCTTTGTCCCTTTACTGTCGTGAATAATAAGTTCCCAGCCATCGTAACCGTAGTCATTGAGAAATGATCTGTAGCCGACTACAAGCACAGCATGACTATAGTTAGGTAAATACAATACTACGGGCTCATTCTCATCCAATCTCTGTATAATGGCTCTGATCAAATTGTTTTTATTAAAATAACTTTCCGTGATAGCGCCGGCTCCTTTTGTAAACAAGTTGAATTTCTTATACAAAACTTTCATAAAATTCCATGGTCCGATGCCATCATCCGTACCAATGTCCATTGCTTTGAGATAATCATAGATTTCTGTTTCAGCCTCCCGGTCTGTATTTGGACTGTATGCTTTCGTAAGCATTGTAACATCCGATGCCCAACAACTGCTTCCTATCTGCTCATAAAAAGGCATTGGAATAAGTTTAGCGTTGTACTGAAAATCTTTCTTATCCCCCCATTCTACTATCCATCGACGATAGTTCGCCCCTTCTTTACTGTTCTTTGTCAGATTGTAGTTATCAACTATAATCTTGCCATTTATACTATCATAAGTAAAAAGCACCGTCGTTCCTTCAATTTTGACTGGATCATAATTAAAAACTCCGATAAGATTCCCGGGCTGTCCGGCCGGACAAGGAAAAGTGAACGTAACTTTAGTCCCTGCGGGTAATCCATAAATATCATATGCAGAGCGATTTTCGGCAGTAAAGATGTTTTCATTTCCTATTTTGCTTAGGGTAACTTGTACATCCGAACTTAGCTCTGCTGCGCCAATAATGACAGAAGCGTTGTCGGAAAGCACAACCGTGCCACCATTCGCACCGATCGTAGCGCTTACTGTTTCAATAATTGTTTCTGTTTCACCAGAAGGCGGGTTAACGTTGTTATCGTTGTTATCGTTGCTATTTTTTTTACACGCCGTAAAAATGATCAACAGCAAAAGGGAAATCCAGTAAAATTGTTTCATATAGTTTGATTAACGTTCTTATTCAAAATAAAGAGATAACTTTTGCGAATACTTTTCGTCTCGAAATGAAGAACAAATGAGCAAATATTATGCTTTACAAAAGGCAGGTTTAGCGAAGCCACTATGAATCATGTAAAGGTAAGGATAATTTTTTTATATTTCAATTTTCCATTTTATTACCTCAACCTGCACTCCTTCTCCTTAAGGAGTATGGGCCGAGAATGAGGTGAGTAATTCAATCCAGCCTACAGGTCTACTTACCAAAAGTATGGCCAGACAGGTTGTCACTAGTCTCTCAGGCAACGCTGGGACCAGCCATATTCTTTGGATGCATAGCTTACTTCAATCATAAGGCTGTTTAGGCCCAGGTAGCGCCCGGAGGAATTATTTTGTTGTGTACTGCTGTAGTATGCACCGAGTGAACCGCGACCATACAACATACCATAGTTGGAGTCCAAACACCCCGCTGCATGTATTTTTAAAACAGAATTCCAGGGTCCGTTCCAATCGGTCCAACTTCCGCTGACTATTACGCTTGACCATTCCGAGGAGGTTGGAATACGCCAGCCGGTCCCGAGTTCTATGGTACACGGGTCATTGTCCTGTGTCCAGTCAGAATTTTCATTGATACTGCTTATCCATGTATTACCTGGTGTAAGGGTGGTGCCATCATGTTTATACCCCTGTTTGCGGTTAAACTGCCAGTACCAACCTGCCGAGGGTTCTGTTGCATCATTAACCGCAGTGGCTTGCTGATCAGCTCCAAGATTGCTTGTTATCCAGCATTTTGAAGGAACTCCGGGTATATTTGTAACGATACCATAGTTTACTGTTTTGGAAACCGGGGCTACAACTCCGGCCACATGGTTAATCGTGAGGATTGAACCGCAGGGACAAGACCAAGTTGGTTGAGTCAATGATACCGGTGCGGAATGTCCGCAGCCATTATATGCCCAAACATACCGGGTATAAGCTGTATTGCATGTCAAACCTGTTTCGGTATTTGTCGTAACCGTTCCCATATTGGTTGCCGAGGTGTAATCATTGGTGGCGCTCCATCTGTATCCTGTAGCCCATGGTACTGCATTCCAATTCCAGATAATCTGATCCTGTGATGCGATATGTGTGCCTGCCACCGGTGAAAGAAGGCTCATGCAGTTGGCGTTTAAGGTATACCATGTTCCAGTGATAAACATGGACAGACCTCCCCCTGAAAATCCCATACCGTTCAGTACACAGTCGGTGCAATAAACCACAAGCCCATCTGCAGGGTTAACAATAGCATTAAGTTCCGCATGCGTCATTCGTGGCGGTAATAATCCCCTGTCGGTTGATTTTATATCCAGCATGGCTGAATTATCTGCAGGGCCGCCATCGATATTGATAGCTACCTGCGAAAACAGTGTACCGTTGCTGAATAATAGTAACAAGATAAATAAGGATAATTTTTTCATGGATCAATGTTTTTGGTTGTATTATAACTGGATGCAGGGTCGCTGCGCTCCCGATACAGGATACTGGATGCTGGATGCAGGATAACGGATGACAGATGACAGGTGACGATAAATCTCTTAAGAAACAAATTACAAGTCCACATGGAAATATGTAATTTGAAGCTCCTCGCCGCAAGCGGGGAATTAACTCCTAAAGAGATTAGAAAGGATAATTTTTCTTGGCTCAATCTTTTTGGGTAATTGAAATCATCTATTAATTCTTTACAACTTTGGCAATCTCCGACCTCTCGTTCGACCTCACATGCACCATGTAAATCCCAACAGGTTGACCCGATAATGAAAATTGCCGTTTGTTTTCCCCGTTCATGGTTTGCTGAAGGATGGATTTCCCGTTCATGTTGTAAATGGAGACATAGGTAATCGATGATACATCAGTTTGATTCAGCTCGAGGATGAAATAATCGGTAGTGGGGTTGGGATAGATTTTGATCCATTGCGATTTAGGATCCTGGACAATCGACAGAAGTTCCTCTTCAGGATTTTCGACAATGGGGTTAAACGTGGAACCACAATAAGTTGAGTTGGTGGTTATATAAGCATGCAGGTAACCGCCTGAAAATACTCTCATCCCCGCAAGGACCGAAATTCTGTTCCCGGCCACAAGCGTGACACTGCCGTTGTTTTCTACAAAGAAAGTATTGCCATTGCCGGCTACGGTTAGTATCTGGGTGGCATCATAACAGGTGGTGACCCCGTTTGGGATGTTGATGTTCGCCAGTTCCTGATTTGCAGGTGTAGTGGTGCTTTTTAATCCTGTAAATGAACTGAACGTTGTGATACCGCTGGCAGTAAGGACGTGGGTACCGGAATTGGTAATGGCATAGGTTACCCATGGAAGCGGGTTTACCTTTGTGCACGAAAGTTTGCTTTCCGTTCCCGTAACATCAGCAAGAATATATTGGAAGGCTGCATTACAGTTAAACCCAGTAACCCCCGACTGGGTTATCGTCCAATAACGGTTCAGATAATTGCCCTCGATATTCGCGTCGGGGTATTTTTCATTCTTCAGGCTCACACCGACATAATTTTCAACAGCAAATGTACCGCCTGTAAAATTCAGGGTTACTGGAGAATATTCCGCAGTTCCCGAATCATTGCCAACGGGATACGTAAATGTGTCCGTATAACCCGTTGGGAACTCTTTGCGCAGCTCTCCCGTACCCGTGACGATAATCATCACCAATGCTGATGGCGTGCCCACAATGTCCGCTAATGGCCCCAGCGTAAGGTTATTGGCGCCAAGTGATACCTTGCCATTGGTCAGCGTCAGGGTGCCATTTACCTTGGTATTGCCGCCAACAATTACCCCCGTGGTATTGTTGACCGAAAGGTTCGCGATAACATTCTGGCCGCTTACGGTTTGAGCGGTTGTTCCCGAAAGTTCCGCAGTTCCCGTACCAATTGAATTTGCCGGGGCATTTTCATTAGTCAAGTTCTTTTTCAGGATTAGGCTTCCCGCGTTATCCAATATTGCCCCACTTTTAACCACTAGATTTTCGACAGATACAACAGAGGTTCCCGACAATACTTTAAAGGTTGTCCCGCTGGTTATCACATTTTCAGCGTTAGCTGATAGAAACGCGTTAAAATAGAGAAAAAGACCGGCAAGAATAGCTGAAACCGGCAGTCTGGTAATTTTTATTAGAAAAAAATGTTGATTGTCCATATTACCTTGTTTTTATTTATTGTTAAATCGTTCATTCATTTTATAACCGATTTTTTCATGAAAAAAGGTAAATTTTGATCAGAAAGCCCGGATAGCGCGCACATTGTATGTGTAGTTCTTATTTAGACCGTTCTGGACTCCGTTTGCGAAGTTCTGGTACCAGGAAGTGCCAGCAGTGTACTCGGAGGAACTCCAATAATAGGTATCAGCAAAACCACCAATGATGGTTTTTTGCAGGTACATTTGGTTCAGTTCGTCTTTTGATGGTAAAAACCAGTCGTTGTAACCTCCTCCTGTATATGCGTTACAAAATCTTGCAGCTATTTCTGCTGTTGTACAGCCGGCCATGAGGTCTAAGGTGTTCTGGCCGCCGGTGCCTATTGCGGTGCCATCTGCTCCTGATATTGTTGTTCCCCAACAGCCCCATTGTGCTCCTGTACTTTGGTCGGAAGTGGCGGCTATTAAGCCGTGTTGTCCCGAACCATCAATATAGAAGATGATTCCGCCGCCATAACTTTGGCCAATAGAAAAAGTAACCGGTGATGTCGTGAAATTCACCTCAGCCCCATAAGCTGTACCCACACTATTGGTGGCATATGCACGAACATAATAAGGTGTTCCTGCAGTAAGACCTGCAAGGCTGCTGGTAAATGAACCAATGGTTCCGGCATCTGTGGTATGACTTCCAGTGGCTACCGGGCTTGTTGTTATACTCCAGCAAACACCCCGTGCTGTAATGGTAGCTCCGCCATCAGCAGTGACATTTCCACCGCCTGTTGCTGATATCTGGGTGATGTTGGTAACTGAAGAGGTAGTCGCCGTTGGTAGTGCAGGAGGTACAGGAATATCCTGAAGGCAGCGAATGGAAGAGGCGAACGCTTTAAAGTCAGAGTACTGGGAACTTGCGCCATCGTAAAAGGACTGGGCAATGCCGTAGTCTATATCGTTCTGCGAACTACTCCAGTAGATACCAATAGTGCCGCGACTATAAAGAGAACCACCGCTATAGCTAAGGTACCCGGCAGCATGCATTTTTAAAGTAGAATTCCATGGGCCATTCCAGTTTGTCCAATTTCCAAACCAATTCACATTCATCCATTCGAAATAGGTTGGAATACGCCAGCCAGCACCAAGTTCAAGGGTGCATGGGTCGTTGGCTGTTGTCCAGTCAGAAGTTTCACTGATGCTGGTTATTGTCCATGATGGGGTAACAGTTGTACCATTATGCTTATACCCTTGCTTGCGGTTAAATTGCCAGTACCAGCCTGCTGAGGCTTCAGTAGCATCGCTAACAGCAGTTGCCTGATGGTCGGCGCCAAGGTTACTGGTAATCCAACACTTTGTGGTTGCACCGGGTACATTAGTAACTGTACCATAAGTCACTGTTTTGTCAACAGGCGCTACACCGCCTGAAACCAAATGGTTTATGGTGAGGGAAGACCCACAGGAAAAAACAGGCTCGGTTGTAAAACTCAACTCATTTCCATAGGCTGTTCCTACACTATTGGTGGCATACGCACGAACATAATAAGGTGTTCCTGCAGTAAGGCCTGTAAGGCTGCTGGTATATGAGCCTGTTGTTCCGGCATCAGTGGTATGGCTTCCGGTGGCCAACGGACCGGTTGTGGTACTCCAGCAAACACCCCGTGCGGTAACGGTGGCGCCACCATCGGCAGTGACATTCCCTCCGCCTGTTGCAGTTGTTTGGGTGATGCCGGTAACAGATGAAGTTGTCACAGTTGGCGTTGTTGATGGTACGGGAGGATCCTGGAGGCAACGAAGGGTGAACCCGCTTGATTTGTCATCATCGCCCATAACACAATAACTATTGTTGAAGTACATGAACGGGCTGAGTATCGAGTTGAGCTGGGTGCCACTCCTGTAGTAACCGTAGGAACCCCTGTTGAGCAGCGTACCATTCAGGTAGTAGAGGTACCCGGCAGCATGTAGCTTTAAAGCAGAGTTCCAGGGGCCATTCCAGCTTGTCCAGTTTCCGGCAGCATCCACATTTGTCCACTCGGTTGAAGTTGGTATGCGCCAACCAGTGCCAATTTCAATAGCACAAGGATCGTTGGCAGCCTGCCAATCACTGTTTTCATTTATTGGGTTTATCCAGGCGGTACTGGGTGTGCGGGTTGTACCATCATGCTTGTAACCCTGTTTCCGGTTAAATTGCCAGTGCCAGCCTGCGGAGGCTTCGGTTGCATCGTCGACAGCGGTTGCCTGGTGATCGGCGCCAAGGTTACTGGTTATCCAGCATTTTGAAGGTTCTCCTGGAATATTGGTAACAATCCCGTAAGTAACTGTTTTGGAAACCGGTGCCACAACTCCTGCCACATGGTTAATGGTGATTGATGAGCTACAGGAAAACGGACAAGCAGAGGTGGCCTGAGTTATGGTCAGCACAGTTGAGTTGCCACAGGGGCTGTATGCCCATACGTAGCGTGTATAATCAGTATTGCACGTCAACCCGGTTTCGGTCTTGGTTGTTGCAGTACCCATGTCTGTTGCTCCGTCGTAATTGTTCACCGCACTCCATTTATATCCGGTGGCATCGGAAACGGTGTCCCAGTTCCAGACGATCTGTGTTTCCAATGAAACATGTGTTCCGGTGGCCGGTGCAGCTGAGGGGTTGAGTGACGTTGTCTGCGTAAGGGTGACCGGGATCGAATTCCCGCAGACGTTATAAGCCCATGCGTAGCGTGTATAAGCTGTATTACAGGTCAACCCGGTTTCGGTTTTTGTCGTATCGGTGACCATATCAGTCGCTGAGGTAAAATCATTGACAGTGCTCCATTTATATCCGGCAGCATCACCAACAGCGTTCCAGTTCCAAATGATCCGGACTGCGGATGGCACATGCGTTCCTGAGGTCGGGGTGGCAGGCGGATTGAGTGACGTTGTCTGGATAAGCGACGTCGCGGATGAATTACCACAATTATTATAAGACCAAACATAACGGGTGTAAGTTCTATTGCAGGCCAGACCGGGTTCGATTTTTGTGGTAGTGTTGCCCAAATCGATAGCAGAAACATAACTGGTTGTGGTATTCCACTTATACCCAGTGGCATCTGGTACAGGATTCCAGTTCCAGGTGATCTGCGAGGACGCCGGAATATGGATCCCGGTTGAAGGAAAAGTCGGCACGATGCAATTGGGCGCAAACATACACCATGCACCACTGATAAACATGGCCAGTGCACCGGTACCTGAGTTACTGCAGTCGGTGCAATAGATGATCAATCCGTTGGCAGGGTTTACAATGGCTGTCATTTGGGCATGGGTCATTCTGGGTGGCAGGAATCCCTTGTTATCGAATTTCACATCCAACCCTGCCGATGAATCCGGTACGCTGTTGTCGGTATTGATACCCACCTGTGCAATTACATTGATTCCTGCAAGAAGAAACAGAGTTAAAAAAGTAACAACTTTTTTCATAACCGGGGAATTAATTTTGCATTATATAACAAAATGAATTTCAATGAGATAAATGACAGGAATATGAAAATAATTTGTTAATGTCCTTTTTTTATATTAACATTTTTCAATTAAGTTGCCAGTACCAACCTGCCGAGGCTTCGTAAGCATTGTCAACAGCAGTGGCGTGACGGTTGACGCCAAGGATGCTTGTAATCCAACATTTTGAAGGCTCTCCTGGTATATTTGTAGCATATGCCCGCACATAATAAATAGTGCCGGGTGTTAAACCGGCAAGGGTACTGGCAAAACTGCCCGTTCCGCCGCTATTGGTGGTATGATAGTCAGCGGTCGTGGGATTTGGTGAAGTAGTCCAGCAAACGGCGCTGGCTGTCAAAGTTGCTCCTCCATCGCTGGTAACGTTGCCCCCAACGGCAGCAATGTCAGTGGTATTGGTAATGTCAGTAACGGCGGCGCAGTATTTCATTTTACTGGCGCTCCATTCCTGATCCTGATTGAACTTTTGTTCTTCAGGTTTTTTAGCGATAATCTTAACTTTTCTATTTTATCTTTTGGAACATTCGTATCCTTTTCCAGATCGGTAATCGCTTCTTCAATTGATGTATATTCTTTTACATTTGCATTATCCGCATTCTTCGTTATAATTAAAAGTGGCAATGGATCAGCATACTTTTTTGTAAACAGGCTTGCCAATTTTTTTAGATTTTTCAATTTGTTTCCTGAAGTTTGGCCCAAACATACCCACAAGGTTATACCAGCACAATACCTAATCAACATGAGGTAGGTATCATTTTCTGAACGGTAGGAAATAACAATTAAACGGTAAGGGAGAAAGGAGAATCTGACTCCGGAATAGAAATTTTATAAAGTGGAGGGGGAAGAGAAATGATTACTTCAGTTCCATGTGCATCGGTATCCTGGCTGCTCAGATCTTCAAGCATGATGGGCTGCGGAAGGTGCATTTTGGAGCTCAGCAATCTGAGCCGTTCTTCGATAATATGTATCCCTTTTGAAATGTGATCTTCTTTTTTACTTTTCTTTGCTTCGTTAATTCCTATTCCATTATCCGTAACCTTAATAATCAATGATTTGCCTGTGAACAAATCAATAATCACCTCTTCAAAAGAGAATGAAATAGTGAGAAGCCCTTTATTGCCGGAATTGATAATTCCATGCCAGAGAGAATTTTCCACAAATGGCTGAATGATCATATTCGGTATCATGATGGAATCGATATTCACATCTGATCCGGTCATAATCTCATAGGAAAAGCTTTCCTGGAACCGCAACTTCTCCAGATCGAGATAAAGTTTCAGCCGGTCAATTTCCTCGGATAAAAGAATGAACCCGCTTCCTGCCGTATCAAGATTCTTCCTCATCAACTTGGCCATCATGGCGATGTAATCATTTGCCTCTTCATACCGCCGGCTGTTAACCAGATATTGCACCGAATTAAGAGAATTGGCAATAAAATGGGGATTCATCATGGCCGATAGCGCCTGATGTTCAAGCTTGTTGAACTTCTCTGTCAACTCCAGTTCCTTCCTGGCCTTCTTATTATTTTTTCTCTGGCGCCATGTCACAATGAAAAAAGTGACAAATACCAGAATTGAAAGTATCAGAAGATCAAACCAGATTGTTTCAACGAACCGGGGCAAAACGCGAAAGGTTAGGAAATATGGGTCACCCCAACCGGTATTCTGAGCTTTGGCCTTGATCTGCAGTTTATAAGTTCCGTTTTTAAGCGAGATGAAATTCAGAAAATCATAATCCGTTACGATCCACTCATCGTTTAATTTATATTCATACTTTACCGAGCCCGGCGAAGAGAAGTTTAAAGCCTTGAAGTCTATATATATATCATGTTGTTCCGGCTCAAAAACCAAATTGTTAAAGCTCGTATAAACCGAATCACCTGCTTTAATACTGATAATTTCCACCTTGGGCGGAGAAGGATGATAGTTGTCGAATAAATTTACATTGAGGAAAGAAATTCCGTTACTCGTTCCAATGTATAGAAAGTTTTTTTCGCTGTCATAATAAAGTGAAAGTACCTCATCGGATGGTAAGCCTGTTTGCCTGTTCAGATATTTGATTAACCTCCCGTCAAACAGATAAAGGCCATTCATGCTACCGATCCAGATCCTGTTCTTGTTATCCGATACAATAGAAGTAGCGGATGATAAGTCGTACCCATTAATATTTGTGTAGGTTTTATCCGAATCATTTCTGAGGTTATAGCTGGCGATTCCTTTATCACCTGCAAACCAGACGTTGTTTTTATGATCCTGAAAGATTGAATTTATTCTTGAATTCAAAACCGGATTAGCGGGAAAAAATGATTTCTTCCATTCCTGGCAGTTGGAAGAGGCCGTGTTGATTTTGCATAAGCCCAGACCTGTTCCTATCCAGATAGTCTTTCCCGTATCTTCAAAAATCTCATTGATGCGGTTACTAATAAAACTGCCCGCAAAAAGACAAAGAACGGATGTTCCCACAGAATCATACTTAAGGGAACGTTGAACCCTTATATAATTTCCGGAGCCTCCGAACAGAAAAAGTCCGTTGGCTGTTTTACAGAATGACGGCCAGTCGAAAAGGTGGAGGTTTATTCCCTTGTATGAAACATCTTTTACCCCGGTTTCACCAAAAGCACCGCCTATATAATATTCATTATCTGTTTTTTTAATGCTGAAGATATATTCCGTTAATGTTTTTTTCGAATTGTTTTTGATTTGACCAAATTTACCGTTTTCTAAAATATTGAGACCGTTAAAAGTCCCGATCAGTATTTTTTCCGACTTCTCTTTCATAATGGAATAAATACTATTACTGCTCAATCCATCATTTTCATTATAGCTTTTCAGGTAAAGATTATTCAGGCAAAAAACGCCTTTGCCGAAGGTACTCACCCATATATTTCCTTCATTATCTTCAAGGAAATTATTTACCAGCGTTCCCTGTAACCCCATTTTATTGCCGATATCAGCTATTTTATCAGAACCATCGGGAATTAAAAAGAAACCGCTGTTCATCACCGAAAACCACACATTGTTGTTTTTGTCAATTAAAATTGCGCAAACGTCATTTTTACCGGTAAAATTTATATTATACCTTCCGATTACCTGATCATTCTTTATCCTGTATATCATGCCCCTTGTGCCGATAAAATAGCTGCCATCGTTACCTGTCGCTAGACAAAAAACTCCGGTATCCGGCAGGCCGGTTATCCGTTTTTTTGTTAACCTGGTATTGTGGAAGCTGAATAACCCGGTTGGAGTTAAAGCTATAACTTCACTATTCCGTAATATCGCTAATCTGTTTATACGAACCGGATTTGTACTGATAGTGTGAGTTATCAGGCGGGTCTGTTTTTTTGCGGTAATCGAATTTATTACCCCCCCAGTACGGTAAGCATATAACTTTTGCTCATCATTGCCCGAGGGGACAAGCATTAGATAGGATAAAGCAAAACTTTTCCCGTTTATCTCGCTGCAATAGTTTTCGATCCGTCCGTTTCT
>JALNZC010000066.1 GCA_023229525.1 Bacteroidales bacterium | reverse complement strand
TCACTCAGAATATGACCAAGCGCGGATATCAGAAAGTGGCATTGAACGTTCATCCCGACCTTGCCTTTATGGTTGTCGCTGTCAAGAATGTTAATACAACTGTCTATTATCCCGGTTGGTATTGGGGATACCCTGGATATTACCCACCCTGGTTCTGGGGCGGAGGTGGTTATTATTATCCCTATTATCCGACGTATATAACTTCATACGCAACGGGAACCCTGATGATCGACATGGCTGATTTGAAAAATATTGGGCCTAAACCCGATAAAAAAATATGGATCCGCTGGAATGTCTATATCCGGGGACTGTTTACAGGAGATCATACCCTTTCGCAGATCCAGCAATGTATTGATCAGGCATTCAAACAAACCAAAGGTTTCCCCCAAAATTAATAACCTTTAAGAACAACTTTATGAAAAAAAATATATGGATTTTTGTTGTTTTGGTTCTGACGACAGGATTGACTCAAGCACAGGACAAACCAACAATAGGTTTCAAACCAAGCAGCTATTATACCTTTTCATGGAACACGACTTTCACCTTGGGCGATTTTAATAAATGGGTAAGCAATGCCAGTCCGGCCGGATTTGACCTCGGTGGCCGTTATTTCCTCGACAAGGGATTGACCGTTGGTTTTAACCTGAGTTGGCAGCGGATTGGCCAGAATTATGGTTATCAAACTTTTTACGGGACCGACGGTTCAGCCATAACAGCCAACAATTACCGCTTTACCTGGATGGTCCCGTTTCAGGGTGTTGTGGCCTATCATTTTGTCCCCGATAAACTCGTTTCCCCTTATATTGGCCTTGGTATCGGAGGCGATTATATGGAACATCACCTGATGGTTCAGGAAATTGATGACTACAAAACCCGCTGGGATTTTTCCCTGACCCCTGAAGTTGGTGCATTGATCAAATTTGGAAACTTCTCCAGTTGGGGAGCTTTGGTGGCATTCAATTATAAATGGACAACCAACAAAATAGAATTGTACAACGATATGAGATCAAAAAACCTTTCCATGTTGAACCTTAAAGTTGGAATTTGTCTGATCGTAAGATAAATGTATATATCATCCATTTACAGAACCCGGAATTACTCCGGGTTTTTTTTATTCCGGCAGAAAAATGCTGACTGATTTAGGGGCATTTGGGATCAGGGGTTAGTTGTTATCCTTTAAAATTCTCATAGCATTTAAAACGGCTATTAAAGCAACACCCATATCACCAAAAACCGCTTCCCACATGGTAGCAATTCCGATGACACCCAAAACGATGAACAATAGTTTGACCGTCATTGCAAATAGGATATTTTGCCATACAATGGTCCGTGTCCACTTTGCCAAATTTATGGCCTCAACAACCTTTGAAGGAGCATCGGTCATTAATACCACATCTGCGGTTTCGATGGCAGCATCGGAACCAAGCGCTCCCATTGCAATTCCAACATCTGCATGGGTAAGCACCGGGGCGTCGTTTATCCCATCGCCCACGAAGGCTATTTTGCTCCCTCTGTTTTCGGAGATTAAGTTCTCGATATGTTTGACCTTATCTTCGGGTAGCAGTTGAGAAAAGAATTTGTCTATCTTTAATTTTTTAGCAAAAGCGGCTGCGACAAATTTGTTATCGCCTGTCAACATTACCGTTTGAATGTTTTTTGCTTTTAATTTTTCAATTGCTTCAATGGCATCATCTTTCAGGGCATCCGAAATAACTATATATCCTACATAATTTGAATTAATGGAGATATGTACAACAGTTCCTTCAACCTCACAAACCGGATGTTTAATGTTTTCTTTATGCAATAGTTTATCATTACCGGCAAGCACAACTTTATCATCTATAACAGCTCTGATCCCATACCCTGAAATTTCATCTACTTGTTTTATTCTTGTATTATCTATTTTTTGATGATACACCTCAGAGATTGATTTTGCTACCGGATGATTAGAGCTGGATTCCGCATAGGCTGCAAATTCCAGAATATCTTCTTTTGAAAAACCGTTGGAAGTAACAATTTCCGACACCTTAAACTCTCCCTTTGTGAGGGTACCTGTTTTATCAAATACCACGATTTTTACCTGTGTTAAGGCATCCATGAAGTTCGAGCCTTTCACGAGAATACCTCTTCTTGAGGCTGCTCCGATTCCACCAAAATAACCCAATGGAATACTAATGACCAATGCGCAGGGACATGAAATAACCAACACTACCAATGCCCGGTGTATCCAATCACTGAAGGTTTGCCCGCTAAACAAAAGGGGAGGCAAAATGGCCAGCAACAAAGCGCCGATAACCACCACCGGTGTATAATATTTTGCAAATGTGGTGATGAACTTCTCGGTTTCAGCTTTTTTAGATGATGCGTTTTCGACCAATTCCAGAATTTTTGAAACAGACGATTCACTGAATAATTTAGTGACCCTAATAGTAAGTACACCTGTTTGATTAATCATCCCGGATAAAACCGTATCTTTTTCGTTCACCTTTCTTGGCACACTTTCGCCAGTCAAGGCAGACGTATCAACAAAAGATAAACCTTCAATTATTACCCCATCAAGAGGAATTTTTTCTCCGGCTTTAACAATGATCGTATCGCCAACATTAACAAATTCAGGTGCAACCCTGGTGATCTCTCCATTTACCGATAAATTAGCATAGTCTTGTTTTATTTCAAGCAGTGATTTGATGGATTTACGAGATCGATTCAGGGCAATGTCCTGAAACAATTCTCCCACAACGTAAAAGAGCATAACAGCACCTGCTTCCGGCATCTGATCTATGGCAAAGGCACCTAAAGTTGCAACCGCCATTAAAAAATTTTCATTAAAAACCTGCCCCCTGACAATATTTTTCCCAGCCGATGCTAGTACCTTCCAGCCAGTAATCAGATAGGCTGTTCCAAAAACCAGATATTCCAGAAAATGAAAAGGAGTATTGTGGAGATAATCTTCAAAAACCATTCCTAAAACTATGAGAATAAGACCTGAGGCAGCTTTTATGATAGTCCATCTGTTTTCAGCAAGTTCACCTGATGAAATCAAGGTTTTCTCTTTACCATTGGCTTCTAATTCAACTTCCGGCTCTATCTCTCTTATTTTGGTTTTCACCTTTTCGAGGTTATCCGTGTCGATAGTCATAGTTGAATTCACAAAATTTACATTTACAAATTTTACTTCATCAAGTTTTGTCAGGCCGTCTTCAATCTTTGAGGCACATGATGCACAATCCAGGTTTTTCAACTTATACTTTTTCATTGTCAGACGGAATTTGTCATTGATTCATCATTCTGAAGATAAATGAACATCATCATGAATGAATGTTAAAGAAAAGATTACCGGGGCTCATCAACAGGCCATATCCCCTGCGTTTTTCAATGCTGAAAGTAAATTATAAGCCCCCTTGATAACAATCCGACTTTGTTTCAAGTCAAAATCTTTGGGTAAGATTACTTCTGTAAAACCTTCGTTTGTAACACCTTTTTTAACCTCTATTATTTTGAACAATGAAACAACTTTATCTCCTTCTTTCTTTTTATCCGAAAAGATAAAAATATAATTTTTATCCTCAAATGAAAGTATTGCTTCTTCCGGTAAGGCCGTGGTATAATCATTTTGAGTGTTGATTATTGCATTTATATACATACCCGGCAACAAGCTTTTATTCTGATTGTCAACCGTTGCATATACTTTAATTGTTTTATCATCATTAAGGGATTTACCTACCTGATAAATAACCGCACTCTGTTTGTTTTCAGGTTTATCAGGCAGTATAAAACTGATTTTTTGACCTATTGTTACCTGATCAATATCTTTTTCAAATACCGTTAACTCCAGTGTTAAGTTTTGATTGTTTATAATTTCAACAATTACGTCGGTGGGATTGACATATTTGCCGATATTAACACTTACAGTTTTTACGTAACCACTGATAGGAGACAAAACAGTTACTGAGCCGGATATATTTTCCACTTCAAGTTTCTTCGCATCAATACCGATTAGTTTTAATTTCTGCTCCAATGCAAAAACAGTTGATTGAAGACCTTTAAACTCAGACATAGCCAGCTGATATGTTTTGGCAGAATTTACATTTTCCTTATTCAAATCTTTCTGCCTCTTGTATTCGGTTTCGGCGTATTCAAGTTTGCTTTTACCCTCAAGATATTTTTGCTGCAATTCGATAAATTCCTGATTTTCGATAACAGCAATTACCTGATCCTTTGAGACAGGGCTTCCTTGGACCAGCCCGATACTTTTTATGTAGCCTCCCATGATGGCAGAGATTGACACCAGGTTTTGAGGTGTTACATTTACAATCCCGTTTACTCTTAATTCGGAACTTAAAACTTTTTGCTCAATTGCACCTAGTTCTATTCCCGCTGATTGATACTGGGCATCATTCATTTCAACTGTATTGGGAGGAAGTACTTCGTGATCGCCGGTTTGTTTTTCAGATCCACTCTTACTATTACAGCTTATCACAAACAAGGCTGAGACAAGGATCATTAAAATTTTTTTTGTTTTCATCTTATTATTATTTGACATATTTATAATTCAATTTTGAATAATTAATTTGTTTTTCCTAAAATCTTGTCGATGGAGATTATTGATTGGTCATATTCAATCAATGTCATGAAATAATTTGATTTTATATCAAGCGCTTTATCGAGGTTTATAACGTATTCGACATAACCAATATCACCTGACATATAGCTTTTGCCTGATTGAACAATAATCATGTCCGATTGCGGAATAGCAGTGCTTTCGTAGTAATCCAGACTTGATTTTAGCTTCAGGTATTCCTGTAAAAGCGTTTGCAGTTCGCCTTTAACAGCGGTGGTGTAATATTCAAAATTGGTTAGGGCAATTTGCTCGTTGATTTTTAAAGCGTGAATCTTTGCAGCCTGTGAACCGAATATTAACGGAATTGAAATACCAGCCTGTACGCCTGTAAAGCGGTACCCATTACTGAGCTCTTTATTCGACTGGTTGAAATAACCAATGGATATATCGGGCATTAATTGCAACTTCTCAATTTGGGTTTCCCTTTTACTTATCTCGATCTGCTGCTTCAGCATAGCGAGTGAAGGATTGTTGGAAATGGCTGAACTGTCAGTAATAAAAGCAAAATCGATCTTATAAAGAATGGTATCGGAAATGCTGACCGGTTCTTTTGAGTTAAGGAGTACCTGCAATTTTTGCCGGTAAATCAAGATATCAGACCTTGCCTGATTGATGAAAGTTTTAATTTCCATTGAACGTGTTTGTGCTGTTACCTTTTCGAGCAAGGCACTTTCACCTTTTAAGGTTTTAAGTTCAGCGGCTTTAAGAAAATTAGCGTAAATCGAATCCTGATAAATAAGCCATTTAAGCCTCGAATAACTGTAAGCAAGCTGAAAGTAAACGGATTTTACATTGCTGATAATTTCGGTTTTAGAAAGAGATAAACCATATTCAGCATTCCTTATATAAGCGCCAGCTAATTTAGAGCGACCGATATTCTGAAAAACGGAGGGAAAGGACTGTGAAATCGTGAAATTATTATCCTGTGCAAAAGAATTGGTTTGCCCGTAAAAATAATCCAGCGTTGTTTTTTCATACTCCCAGCTTGCCGTTTTGAGTTTTTTCTGATATTCAACCTGAAGTACAGATGATTTAATATACCCATTATTAGTAAGCGCCTGCTGTATGGCCTGATCGAGTGTATAAGATGCTTGAGCTTTGGTTTGCGCTTGTGTATTATTTGAAAAACCAAGTCCGCAAATGAAAAGAACCACTATCATTGTTTTTACAACCGGTGCACTATACTTTTTTCTTCTACCAAAGAACAGGGAATACAATACAGGCAGCACAATCAGAGTAAGAAGCGTTGCGGAAATTAAACCGCCGATGACAACAGTTGCAAGGGGTTTTTGTACTTCGGCCCCGGCACTTGTTGAAATTGCCATCGGTAAAAATCCTAAAATAGCTAATAAAGCTGCTGCAATTAACGGGCGCAAAATACTGTTTGTTCCTTTTCGTACTCTTTCATTTATATCGGTTATTCCTTCGTCTCGAAGTTGATTAAAATAATTGACGAGAAGAATACCAAACAAGACTGCCACTCCGAACAGAGCAATAAACCCTATACCAGCGGAAATATTAAAATTCATTCCTCTTATGTAAAGAGAAAATATTCCTCCAATGATGGAAAAGGGAATGGCTGTAAATATCAATAATGCCTGACCAACTGAGCGAAAAGCGAAAAAGAGCAAAAGGAAAATGAGCAGTAGGACAACCGGCACAGCAATAGATAAACGCTCTTTCGCGGCAACAAGGTTTTCAAACTGACCACCGTAAGTGATAAAGTAACCAGGTGGAAGTTTGAGCTTACTATCTAATTTATTCCGGATTTCCTCAATAATTGATTCAACATCCCGGTTACGAACGTTGAACTGGACAGTTATACGGCGTTTTGTGTTCTCACGTGATACCTGAGCCGTGCCCGACTTAAGTTCAACATGCGCAAGCTTGTCAAGGGTAATCTGGTGGCCATCAGGCAGAGGAACATATAAGCTTTTAATAAATTCAATATCATTCCTGAAATCTTGATTAAAACGGACCACCAGGTCGAAGCGTTTTTCTTCATCATAAACGACACCCGCAGCGCTGCCAGCAAATGCAGTTTTGAGCAACAGGTTTATGTCTTCAATGTTCAACCCGTATTGGGCAATCTTTTTCCTGTCGTATTTGATCTGAACCTGACCTGAGCCGGTAACTTTCTCAACATTGATCTCTTCGACTCCCGGAACATTACTGATCATTTTTTTGACCTCTTCCCCTTTTGAAGTAAGTAGATCGAGATTATCACCAAAAATCTTAATTGCAACATCCTGCTTGGATCCGGTCATCAACTCATTGAACCGCATCTGTATTGGTTGCTGAAGAGTAAACACCACCCCTTTTAATACAGATAATTCCTGCTGCATTTTTTCCATCATTTCTTCACGGGATGAAGCACTTGTCCACTCGCTTTTATCTTTCATAACCATGATGTAATCGCCGGTTTCCATTGGCGTGGGATCGGTAGGAATTTCACCTGTCCCGATTTTGCAGACCACATGTTTTAATTCAGGAAATTTGGACATAAGGATTTTATTTGCTTTTTCGACTGTTTCAATGGTATTTGATAAAGAACCGCCCTGCAATGTCATTACCCCTGCAGCCAGATCACCTTCTTCAAGTGTGGGAATAAATTCGCCTCCTATCCTTGTGAACACAAACAAACTAAAAGCAAAAATAAGCACTGAACTTATAACGATAAATGCCTTTCTCTTTAAAGCAAATTCAATGACAGGTCTGTACAACCTTCTTAAAAAATCCATAAACTTATCAGAATTATTACGCTTATGCTCTGTTTCCCTGCTGAGGAACAAGGTTGACATCATCGGGACATAAGTGATAGAAAGAATGAGTGCACCGAGAATGGCAAAAGCGACCGTCTGTGCCATTGGACGGAACATTTTACCTTCGATGCCTACTAAAGCAAGAATGGGAATATAAACAATCAAAATAATAATCTGACCGAAAGTTGCCGAGTTCGCCATCTTTTTAGCAGAGCCTAATACTTCAATGTCCATTTGCTCACGTAACAATATCTTAATACCGGCATGATGCGTTTTACTTTGCGTGATGCGGTGCACCACGCTTTCGACAATGATCACTGCACCGTCCACTATCAAACCAAAGTCAATTGCACCCAAACTCATCAGATTGCCTGAAACGCCAAATAAGTTCATAAGTGAAATTGCAAAAAGCATGGCAAGAGGAATGACAGATGCTACAATAAGCCCTGCCCTTAGATCACCTAGAAGAAGGATGAGAATAAATATTACGATCAAGCCTCCTTCAATAAGATTTTTAGAAACTGTACCCACAGCACGATCAACCAATTCTGTACGGTCATAAAAGGCATTAAGTTCAACGCCTTCGGGTAATGATTTCTGAATAAGCTTTATTTTTTGTTTGACCCCATCAATGACCTCGGACGCATTCTTGCCTTTCAGCATCATTACCACACCGCCAACCGCCTCTCCAGTGGTATCAACTATGAAAGCCCCGTAACGCGGAGCGTGGCCGAATTGAACTTTTGCGACATCCCTGATCAGCACAGGCAAACCTTCCTTTGTACTTTTAACAACTATGTTTTCAATATCATCAATAGAAGTAACAAGTCCAATTCCCCTGATAAAATATGCCTGCGGTTTTTTATCAATATATGCACTCCCCGTGTTTTGATTGTTTTTTTCAAGGGCATTAAAAATATCTATAAGGGTTATTTCCATTGATTTTAATTGCTCGGGACACACGGAAACTTCATATTGCTGAAGAAAGCCTCCATAACTATTTACGTCGGCAACACCCGGAGTACCAAGCATCTCTCGTCTTACAATCCAGTCCTGAATGGTGCGCAATTCCATTGGATCATATTTTTTTTCATACCCGGGTTTGACATGCAGCACATATTGGTAAATTTCGCTCAAACCCGTCGAAATCGGCGCTAATTCCGGCGTAGTAACGCCTTGTGGAATTACTGCTTCTGCCTCTTTAAGCCGTTCGGAAATCTGCTGCCTTGCCCAATACATATCCACATTATCCTTAAAAACAACAGTGACAACCGACAAGCCCAAACGTGAAATTGAGCGAAGTTCGATTTTGTCAGGTATGTTGGCTACGGAAATTTCAATGGGGGCAGTAATATATTGTTCTACTTCATTGGCTGCAAGAGTGGGTGCGACTGAAATTATCTGAACCTGATTATTTGTAATATCAGGAACAGCATCAATGGGCAATTTTGTGAGAGAATAAATACCCCAGCCGACAAGCGCAAGAACAAACAGTCCGACGATTAATTTATTCTTGATCGAAAAATGAATAATACTTTCTATCATAGTCTAATTATTTAATGTGATGGGTTATAAAATGTTGAACCCTGCCAATGATACCAAAAGTCAAAGCCAGACATGTCAGGAAAATGAAAAACCATTTTATTACCTGGACAAGCCCGATTTTTTTCCTCTTTTCCCTTTTTTGTTTTTGTTTTAGCTTTTGAGTCATCTGATCCTGACAAATAATGGGAACAATTGTTCACTAAGTGGAAACAAATGAATTGGCAGCCTACAGAAAATCCGATCCATTATCAACTATGAGATAATAGTCACTGGATGATAATCAGCTTTTGGCTCTGTAAGAAATTAAGATTTGGGGGGAATCAGAAAATCAAAGAGATCAAGACTTTGGAAGTTAGCGTGATTTTCATAATAAATGATTCCTAAAGCCTCAGAAGGAAACAAGGTTGGGGTATTGGAAACGTAGAAGTTTGCCTGACAACACTGACATGTACAAAAAGGGGAACAATGGTCAATGTCGTTTTGGTGGTCATTAGTTGTGTTTTGAGATAGCTCGACTTTTTGGGAAGTATTGTATTTTACTACATCAACACATGGCATACCGCTGAGCAGCACAATATAAAATGAAAGAAAAAAAGCCAATGCCTTCATAATTTAAAGATGCACAAAAGTAATAGAAAAAGTAATGCAACTGAGTTGCAAAGTAATTGTATATCTTCGTCGATAAAGACGAACGGATTGAAAATGGGAAAAAGATCCATGATTTTTCGGCCATTGAAGTAATCGCAGGTGCGACCAGCGCAGGGTTCACAGAAATTAAACTACCTGACGGATTTGATCCCTCAAAGACAAAGATTGTCTTTAAAGGAGCCTATTCATTGCTTTCAGCCTGGAAAAACGCAAGGGAAATGGCGTGTTAATTTAATTTTTCCGTATGTTTATACCGTTAAAAACCGGATAAAATTTAGCGTTTTATGACCCGGTCCTGGTTCATCCTTTCTCTATTGATTTATGCGGTTACCGGTTTTTCCCAGGTTCGTCCACTGAATTTTTTTATTCTCCAGGGACTTTCAAATAGTCCGTTACTGGCGGATCTTGCAAATCAGGCCCGGGCAAATTCACTGGATAGTCTAATTGTTAAAGCAAACCAGCTTCCCCAGGTAAATTTCGACGGACTTCTTTCGTATCCACCGATGATCAATGATTTTGGTTACAGTGAAGCCATTACCAATGGAGGCAATTTTATATCGGTCATTAATGTCGCACAACCCCTATTCAATAAAAAAACTGTAGAAGCCCGGTATACTAAGCTCGGCTTACAAAATCAGGCATTATTCAATTCGACCCGGTTGACCGAACGGGAATTAGAAAAGACCATAACTACCCAGTATCTTAATTCCTGTTCGGTTTACAGCGATTTATCCTTTGTGAAAGTTTTACTTGAAAAGACAAAGGAGGAAGAAGCCCTGTTAAAATTAATGGTTCAACGCGGGATCTATAAACAAACAGAATACCTTTCGTTCCTCGTGGAGATGCAATCCCTCGAATTGCATCTGAATGATTTGCAAACCCAATATTTGAGAGAACTTTCAACTTTAAACCTTCTGTGTGGCATCAACGATACAACTGTTTATGATCTGGAATTACCGGAGATCAACCCCGCGTTTAATTCCGGGAAAAACGTTTCCCCCTTTTTTCTCCGATTCACAATTGATAGTCTTCAGATCAAGAATGAACAATTGCTGATCGATCGCAATTATGTGCCTAAAATAGAGTGGTATACCGACGCAGGATTGGTAAATAATGATCCTTCCGTGATTTATAAAAATTTCGGAATCAGCCTTGGTCTTTCCTTTTCTGTCCCGGTTTTTGATGGGAACCAGCGTAAACTCAATTATGAGAAGCTAAAAACCACGGAACAAACAAGAAGCCGTTACCGTGATTTTTTCAAGATCCAGTATAACCAGCAATTGGTTCAGCTCAGTTCCGAATTAAAACGCACCCGTGATATTATCCCGCGGATCACCCAGCAATTGCAGGTTGTCCAGACTATCATCATGCAGGATCGTGAATTGCTTGATAATGGCGGAATTTCGATCACCGATTATGTCATTGCGCTGAAAAATTATCAAACCATCCAGGCGAATATCAACCAATGCCGCATACGGATTTTACAGATTCAGAATGAAATAAATTATTGGATAGAATGAATAATCTACGTCATATTTTCCGGTTTCGCACTTTCACTTTGATGTTTATTTTTGTTTTCGTTGGATGTTCACAATCCAATAAAGATAAAGGGGAGCAAGACGTTATCCCAAAGGTTCCGGTCACGACAACAGGGATCCAGATAGGTGAAATGGTTGAGGAAACCGAGCTCAATGCAACATCAGCATTCTTTGATAAAGCGTTGATTACCGCTCCGGTAGCAGGTTACATTGAACAGGACCTGGTAAATCCGGGAGATCATGTCACTCAAAACCAGATTCTGGCGTGCCTGCGTACGCGGGAATCCATGGTTCTTCGTGGTGATTCTGCAAACCCTTTGAATTATTCCGGTCTGATCAGGATAAAATCATCTTTAGTTGGCACTGTGATTTCAGTGGACCATCCTAAAGGTGATTATGTTCAGGAGGGCAATCAGATATGTAGTATAGCTATTCCGGGGAGCCTGGTATTTATCCTTGAAGCGCCGTTTGAACTGAGTCGTTACATTAAATTAAAAAGTGTCACCCGGCTTTTTCTCCCCGATGGAAAATCGTTGAATGTGAAGATACTATCACGACTACCAATGATGACTGGCACTTCCCAAACCCAGCGTTTTATTCTTCAACCCCTCACGTTCTCTGATCTGCCGGAGAATTTGATTGCCCGGATAAGGATCATTAAGCAAGTGAAACCGCATGCTGTAAAGCTATCCAAATCCTGTGTGCTTTCAGATGAAGTACAGCAACATTTTTGGGTGATGAAACTAATCAATGATTCAACAGCCGTAAAAGTTGATATTAAACCCGGATTAAAAACGCTCGAACAGATTGAGATCCTTGAACCGGAATTTTTACCGGCTGACAGGTTCCTGGAATCAGGAAATTATGGATTGGGAGATACCGCCAGGATTATAATTAAAAAATGAATTACGAATAGTTGGCTTTTTTTCTATGACCATCCATCGAGGGAATTACTACCAGATCTTCCTTAAGCCCATTCTTTTCATGCTTTTGGTTGCGCTGCTTTTGGGGATATATTCATATAACCGGATGCAGACCTCTCTTTTCCCTGATGTGGTCTTTCCCAAAATTACCATTATTGCCGATAATGGTGAGCAACCGGTTGATAAGATGATGGTAACAGTGACCAAACCGCTGGAGCTCGCGATCAAACGGGTCAACGGGATCATTACGGTGAAAAGTAGCACCAACCGCGGAAGTTGTACGATAGAAGCCTTTTTCGATTGGAAAATTGATATTCAGGCTGCAAAGACCCAGCTCGATGCCAGGATTAATGAAATCAAAAATCAATTGCCACCGGAAGTTAATATTGTTGTAGAGGCCATGGGGCAAAATATTTATCCGGTGATCGGATATACACTTGAAAGTAAGACTTTTGGACAGGTCGAATTGCGGAATAACGCACTTTATGTGATCAGACCGCAATTTTCAATGGTACCAGGTATTTCAAATGTAGTAGTAAGAGGTGGAAAAACAAAGGAATTTGTAATTACTCCTGATCCGCAGCGGATGATTCCTTTGGGAATAACATCCCAGGATCTGATTAATGTCTTACAGGCCACCAATTTCATTGAATCCAATGGATTATTATCGGATTATAACCGACTCTATCTTTCCCTGACTGATACCCGGATCAGCACTTTGGAAGAATTACGGAATATGGTGATCCGGAATGACGGTCACCGGGTGATCCTTTTGAACGACATCGCTGCAGCGGGTCTTCAGGAGCAACAGGAATTCATCCGTATCAATGCCAACGGACAGGATGCAGTGATTATTGACCTTGTGAAACAAAAAGGCACAAATCTGATCGATTTTGCACGTCTGGTCAAACAAAAGGCATCAGAAATTCAAAAAAAACTCCCCCCGGGTATCGTTTTAAAGACCTATTACGATCAATCGGTATTTGTTTCGGAATCAATAAACAGCGTACTCGAGTGCATTTTCGAAGGATTAATTTTAGCCATCTTTGTGGTCATCCTTTTCCTCCGTTCTTTCCGTGCCAGCCTGAATGTCATCCTGATTATCCCGGTTACCCTGGCATTGACTTTAACGGTACTATACATTTCAGGAATTACACTCAATATCATGTCCCTTGGGGCTATTGCTGCTTCAATCGGACTGATTATCGACGATGCCATAGTTATAATCGAACAGATCCACCGGTTACATGAAGAGCAACCCCAGAGCGACAGAAGGACTATTGTCAGGGAGACAATCAAGATGCTCTTTCCCGCCATGATCGGCTCGTCGTTAAGTACCATCGTAATATTTTTACCTTTTATTTTAATGGGAGGAGTTGCCGGCAGTTTTTTCCGTGAATTGACGTTGACTATGGAGATCACCCTGGTTTGTTCCTTCATGGCTACCTGGATCGGTCTGCCCGCATTACATTTACTGATCGGGTACAAACCGCATTCAAAGATGAAATTCCTTGCTAAATCAAAAGTTTCAGAGGAAAAACCTAGACTTTCCTGGTTGACCTGGTTTTTTAACAAACCTGTTTATGCTTTTGTGTTCATCGGTTTGTTGGGGGTCTCCGCAAGTTTCCTCGTAAACCGGTTACGCACTGGATTTCTTCCGGTTCTTGACGAAGGCTCTATTGTCCTCGATTACCTGTCTCCACCAGGAACCTCCCTTGATGCTTCTGATGCCATTCTCCGGCAAGTTGATACCCTTGTTCTGAAGCATCCTGATGTGGCAACCTACATGCGCAGGACAGGTACTAATATGGCGTCCAGCATCAGCATGGCCAGTGGAGTGATTCCTCCCAATGAAGGAGATTACCTCATCCAACTAAAACCCGGGACAAAAAAAACGACCGAGGAGGTCATTGCGGAAATACGTTATCAGGTCACATCCAGAGAACCGGCATTAAATATTGAATTTGGGCAACGCATTGCCGATCTGCTTGGAGATCTTATCGGCCGTCCGCAACCCATTGAAATAAAAATTTTTGGTGATGATCTGGTACAACTCCGGGAGTTGGCATTCCGCGTCAAAGCGCTCCTTCGGAAAATTCATGGTGTCGCCGATGTTCAAAGTGGTATTATCATTGACGGACCAACCATTACAATTCGTCCTGACCCGGTTAAACTGGCTCAATTCAATATTACCCCGGTCGATTTTCAGACCCAGCTTCAAGCTTACAATGAAGGAGTACCGGTAGGACAGGTACAGGAAAAAGAGCAGATGCTTAGGATACTGATGCGATTCAGGAATTTCAGGGAAAACAGCTTGGGTGTCATACGAAAACAACCAATAATGACACCTAACGGTGGTTTTCGCCCCCTGGAATATTTTGCAGAGGTTGGACTTTCTGTTGGTGAACCCGATATTACCCGTGAAGATCTTAAATCGAACGTAGTAGTCACTGCGCGCCTCGATCAACGCGACATCGGCAGCGCCATTACCGAGATCAGGAATGTATTGGGAAAGAACCTGGCTCTTCCAAACAGTTATTATATTGTATATGGGGGAATTTACGCTGAACAACAAAGCTCAT
>JALNZC010000065.1 GCA_023229525.1 Bacteroidales bacterium | reverse complement strand
TATCTCTTACTACCTGCTTCCTGATCTCTTCACTAAAAATCCGATTCTGTCGTTTAATTTTTTTCTCTGCTTTCATAGATTGACTTTTTTACCCTAATTTTGGTCAACCTATTTCAGTCATTGACAGATATAGAAAACAGGGTATAGGATGCTGGATGCTGGATACAAGATACTTTGTCATTTTTTTTATTTTCCTCAAATCTTCAAATCATTTTAATCCATTTTCAAATTTGCACATTTTCAAATCTTCAAATTATTTTTATCCATTTTCAAATTTCAAATCTTCAAATCTTCAAATTATTTTTATCCATTTTCAAATTTTCACATTCTCAAATTTTCAAATCGTAAATCGTAAATCGTAAATTGTTTGAACGTCTTTTAATAAAAAAACTTACTACCAATCTGCATTTGGTCATTTTTGGTGCAAAGGGGGTTGGAAAAACGACTTTGGTCAATCAATGGGCGAAAAATTTCGGGACTTACCTTTATCTGAATCTCGCTGAAACTGCCGACCGGCACTTTTTTGTCACGGGTGATTCGTGGGATGAAACCCTGCAGTCCATTTATTTTCTTAAGGATAAATCACCACGTGGGACACGCAACCTGGTCTTCCTGGACGAGATCCAGCATTGCCCCGAGGCCGTTTCCTGGTTCCGGCAAACACCGGCCATCTTGAAAAACATGTCCATCGTTGCAACGGCTTCGGTATGCAGTGATCCTTTGGCAGAATTGGTAGCCTTAGAAAAAGCAGATCTTTCTATCCTAAATTTACATCCTTTTACTTTTGAAGAATTCCTGCTCGCTTCAGGTGATACGGAAGCCCTTGAAACCTGGCAAGAAGTACCTGCGCCGGCTAGCGCTTCCGCAAAATTGCTCCGGTATTTTCACATTTATACCCTTATCGGCGGAATGCCGGAAATCGTAAACGCCTATATGACCGACCGGCATTTGAGTGGGTTGAAGCCTTTTTATGAATATTTACTGAATAGATACCTCGAAGAAATAAGTGCAAAAGTTTATGGCAATAAGCGTAGCGAAACCCTGCAGTTTATCTTACAGAATGCCTTCCCGTATGCTGCTACGCGGATCAAGTTCAATCGCTTCGGAAATTCAGGTTACCGCAGCCGGGAAACAGGTACAGCTTTCAAGATGCTTGAAAAGCATTTCCTACTCCGGCTTATTTATCCTTCAACTCAGGTAACTTTCCCGGCAATCCCTGATCGCGCAAAGTTTCCGCGGCTGCAATTCCTGGATACCGGTTTGGTCAACTATTTTTCCGGTATCCAGAAACAGTTGTATTTAACACCGGACATGAGCGCCATTTTTCACGGACAGATCGCCCGGCAGGCTGTAGGTCAGGAGATCATTGCTACTGAAAGTCAGAATTATATAGCGCAAAGTGATCCCCGAATTTTTCCGATGACCTTTCAACACGATCTTCATTTCTGGGTACGTGATAAAGCCCAATCCGGCGCAGAGGTTGATTTTGTTTTGCCATACAATAATTTTCTTATCCCGGTGGTAGTCAGACCGGGAGAACCTGGCCGGTTACGGTCGCTACACCAATTCATGGATGTTGCCCCGCATCCCTATGCGGTAAGATTGCATGCTGGAGTCTTAGGCATTCAGCAAACCCAGACCATTAAAGGCAAAAAGTATTTCCTCTTAAGCCTCCCCTATTTCCTTGCCGGGAAAATCAGGGAACACATTGAAGGATTTAGAAAACTTGTGGAGGGATAAAATAAGGGGGATAAAAAATTCTGTTTCATCTGTAAACCCAAACCTGCAATCGGGAAACAGCGGGGATACAATGATGCTTCAGATATTATATATTTGCAAATCAGTCCTCTTGTTGTAAGAAGGCGATACGCTTTATGGTAATATTTGTATTTATAACCCTTCTGTCGATCCGGGCAGGTTTCATATTACCCGACGCAAGCCCCCATGAACCTTCTGTCGATTCTCATCAGAAGAGCAACATTGCTATTTCCGATACTGTGGTTCTGAACAGAAAGATAAACGAAGCAAGAATGCTGATGAAGGATAATAAGCTACTGCAAGCCACCGCTATTATAAAAAATGCCATGAAGTTTGCAACTGAGAAAAAAATTGCTGTACCATATTCACTTTTCAGGGTATATGCCGAAACCGCACTGGGAATGGGCGATCTCGGCCAGGCCTATGAACAGTCGGGGAAAGCAATGGCCCTTCTAAAACCCACCTTGTTTTATCAGCAGTATGCCGAAGTAGCCATTCTACGGTCAAAGATTTTTACCCAGATCGGAAAATTTACCCCAGCGCTGGAACTTCTTCGGCAAATCATCGGGCTTGCAACAGAGAAACATCTCAAGCAGATTCTGCCTGTGGTCTATCGTGAGATGGCAAATATTTATTACATCCTGGAGGATAAGGAGAATGAAAAGAAGTATACCGACCTGATGCTGAAATCATCCATAGTGGAACAAAACAAAGAGTTCACTGCCAGGGCATGGTACCGCCTGGGTGAGATTTCCAACAGGATTGACAGCAATTTCAGTCAATCAAACCGTCAATACATGGAGGCGCTGAAGATCAGGCAATCGATGTATGATTCCGTGATCACTCCTTTGATCATGATCCGGATCGGGTGGAATCATTATCTCTTGAAGGAGTATGATACATCCTTGGCCTGGTTCAGGAAGTGCATAACCATCGGACAAGTTAAAAGAGATTACACGATCTTGGCCAATTCATACGGAAACATTGGGACGATTCAACGTGACTTGAAAGATTACAAAAGCGCCCTTGAGAATTATGGAAGAAGTACAACATACTCGCTGAATACAAAAGACTGGTATAACCTCTCCTGGGTTTATAAAGACATGAACGATCTTTACAGATCATTGGGAGATTATAAAAATGCCTACCTGAGTTATGTCCTTTTTAAGCAATACAGTGATTCGCTGAAAGTACAGACGTACAATACCGGACTAGCCGATGCCAGAACCCGGTATCAGACCGAGGCAAAAGACAAGGGAATGGAGTTATTGGCGCTGAAACTCGATAAGCAAAAGTATTTCACTTACGGTTTTGCTCTCCTGATCGCACTTGCAGGGGTAATCGGGATTCTTTTATTCCGGCAGTCGCGATTGACTAATCGCCGGAAGTTAAGCGAGATGAACCGGAAAATCGCTGAAATAACCCAGGCCAACCTCCGGCAGCAGATGAACCCGCATTTTATCTTCAATACCCTTAACTCGATCCAGTATTATATGTACCAGCATGATAAGATTGCTACCAATAACTACCTCACCAAGTTCTCGAGTCTGATGCGTAAGATACTTGAAAATTCACAACATACTTCGATTCCCATCAAAGATGAATTGGATGCCTTGCAGCTATATCTCGAACTGGAGACCCTACGGTTTAAAGATAAATTTTCCTATTCGATTCATATTGATGATGAAATTGATACACTGATTTACAAAATACCGACGATGCTCATCCATCCTTATGCCGAGAATGCCATCTGTCACGGTCTGATCAATAAAGAGGGCAACGGTAAACTGATCATTGACATGAAATTGCATCGGGATTTCATCGTCTGTACAATTGAAGATAATGGTATCGGGCGTGAGGCAGCCATGGTGATAAGGAAAGCAAAGAACAGCAATCATAATTCATTGGGGACATTGATCACCGAATCCAGGCTCAATCTTGCCAACGCGCTTTACGGTAGCGGGATGAAGGTCAGTTATACCGACCTGAAGGAAGACGATAAAGCTGCGGGTACCCGGGTAGAACTCCAAATACCTGTCATGACATGACCAAAATGTTGAAAACATTGATCGTTGATGATGAGAAGGATGCCGTAAGTTTTATCGGTTCTATCATCCATGAATATTGTCCACGACTGGAGATCATCGGTACCGCCTCTTCCGCTGCAGAAGGTTCCAGGATAATCATCGAAAAACAACCCGACCTGGTATTTCTTGATGTGGAAATGCCCCACGGAAGCGGTTTCGACATGCTTGCTACCTTTCCTGAAAAATCTTTTGATGTGATCTTCATCACGGCTTTCAACCATTATGCCATAAAGGCAATCAAGTTCAGCGCTGTGGATTATATCCTGAAACCCATCAATATCAATGAATTCATAGAGGCGGTAAATAAGGTGATCAACAAACGTTCTTCTCTTTCTGAACGTAACAGGAACTATCATGCCCTGATTGAAAACATCCGCTCCACATTCCCGTCAAAGCTGGCCATTCCGACTTCCGATGGGATGGAATATCTCAATACCAAGGAGATCATCCGTATTGAGGCCGACCGGAGTTATTGCTGGTTCTTCCTTACAGACAAACGAAAACTGCTTGTCTCGAGGAACCTGAAAGAATACCAGGAACTTCTTAACGAACGGAATTTCTTCCGCACACATAATTCCCACCTGATTAATCTGGAATTTGTCAAACGATATATTCGCCATGAAGGTAGTTCCATCGAAATGACCGATGGTTCGTTCATTCCCCTCTCCCGTTTCAGACGGGATATCTTTCTCACCCAGATGAAGCGTATCTCACCTTGACTATCTCCCGTCATCTGCAAACGGGGACCTGTAATCCGCAAGAAATAATAAAATTTGTTACTTTTGCATCCCAAAAAGTATGCAAACACACAGGCCTTCCTGTAAGTTTTGACTTTTGACTTTTAACTTTTGACTTCTTATCATGTCCATCACCGTCAGTAACATCACGAAAATATATGGTACGCAAAAGGCGCTTGATGCCATTTCGCTGGAAGTAAAACCCGGCGAGATCGTCGGGTTGCTTGGTCCCAACGGTGCCGGAAAAAGTACCTTGATGAAGATACTGACCTGTTTCATCCCTCCCACTTCAGGTGATGCCACGGTATTCGGGTTCGATGTGCTTGAACAATCCATAGAGGTGAGAAAGAAAGTAGGTTATCTTCCGGAAAACAACCCTTTGTATCTGGATTTATACGTAAGGGAATTCCTTTCCTTTATTGCCGGAATACATCAGATGAAGGGCAACATTTCAGGCAGGGTTGCAGAGATGATTGACCTGACCGGACTTCAGACCGAACAACATAAAAAGCTCGGAGCTCTGTCAAAAGGTTTCCGGCAACGGGTAGGGCTCGCCCAGGCGCTTATCCATGATCCCGAGGTACTTATTCTGGATGAGCCTACATCGGGCCTCGATCCAAATCAATTGTTGGAAATCCGTGGGTTGATCCGTGAAATCGGGAAGAAAAAAACCGTGATGATGTCGACCCATGTGATGCAGGAGGTCGAAGCCATCTGCAACCGGGCGATTATCATCCATAAAGGGAAGATTGTTGCGGATGATACAACCCAGAACCTCCAGCATATGGCTACCTCCCGGACAATAGTGAAGGTTGAATTCGGTTCAGCGGTTCACGGGGATTTACTTAAAACAATTCCGGGAGTGATTCAGGTGATGTTACCTGAAACCACTTCTGAATATCGAATATTGAACAACGAATATCGAATTTCGAACGAAAATAATCAAGCATCCAATATCCAACATCCAGCATCCGGCATCCGGCATCCAGCATCCGATATCCAGCATCCGGCAGGAAACATCTGGCTACTTTCCTCTGCTCCTGACAGTGATATCCGGGCAGCGGTATTCCAATTTGCTGTCAGTAACAAACTCACCGTTCTTTCACTTACCCGCGAAGAACAGAAGCTCGAAGAAGTTTTTCAGGAACTGACAAAGAATTAGTTTTCCATCCGCAGGTCCATTATTCCACAGCCAGCTGAATTAAATCCCCCATCTCCCATCTCTCATCACCTATCGTCCTTCGTCTTTCGTCCTTCGTCCCTCGTCTTTCGTCCTATCGTCCTTCGTCTTTTGTCCTTCGTCCTATCGTCCTTCGTCCTTCGTCCTTCGTCCCTCGTCTTTCGTCCTTCCCCAATACAAATGCTTATCTTTTTGCTTTTCGAAAATTTTATTAATTTTGCTGTCAGATTAGTGGAAGGATTTGATTGATTGCAACCACTGGAAAAAAATGCTAAAACAATTTTCCTCCCTTCAATCGCAGATCAAACACTTTTCTTTTAATCGGATGCAGGATCCAGGATGCAGGATACTGGATGCTGGATGCAGGATAAAATCGTAAATCGTATATTGTAAATCATAACTCTAAAATCTAAAAAATGGGATATTTATTCACATCGGAGTCCGTTTCGGAAGGACATCCGGATAAAATAGCCGATCAGATATCGGATGCATTGCTTGATGAATTCATGCGCTGGGACCCGGAGAGCAAAGTAGCCTGCGAAACCTTTGTTACCACCGGTTTGGTGGTGTGCGGGGGCGAAGTAAAAACACAAGGCTGGGTTGATGTGCAGGAAACCGCCCGCCGGGTGATCCGCGATATCGGTTATACCAAAGCCGAGTACCGGTTCGACAGTGACTCGTGTGGTGTAATCTCTACCATTCATGAACAATCCGCCGATATCAACCAGGGTGTAGTACGGGAAAAGAAAGAAGACCAGGGTGCAGGCGACCAGGGGATGATGTTTGGCTATGCATGTCGTGAAATGGATAATTTAATGCCCATGTCGAGCGAACTGGCCCACATTTTTCTTCAGGAACTGGCCGCCATCCGCCGCGAAGGGAAACAGATGAAGTACCTGCGTCCTGATAGCAAATCGCAGGTGACTATAGAATATGATGATACCAGCAAACCGGTTCGTATCGATACCATCGTGATCAGCACCCAGCATGATGATTTTGTTCAACCTAAAGACCAATCCGCAAAAGCGGAAAAAGATGCCGAAAAGACGATGCAGGATAAAATCCGGGAAGATGTTCTGAAAATACTGATCCCACGGGTCAGAAAGACGTTACCGGTCCGTATTTCAAAGCTTTTTCATGGCGACTACAAACTTCATGTAAACCCAACGGGGAAATTCGTGATCGGTGGCCCACATGGGGATACTGGTCTTACAGGGCGTAAAATCATTGTAGATACGTATGGCGGTCACGGGGCTCACGGAGGCGGCGCTTTTTCGGGCAAAGATCCTTCAAAGGTTGACCGTTCCGCAGCTTATGCCGCACGACATATTGCAAAAAACCTGGTGGCTGCCGGGGTGGCCGACCAGGTAATGATCCAGGTGGCCTATGCAATCGGGGTTGCACAACCGGTTGGTTTTTATATTAACACATACTGTTCAGCTAAAGTTAAAGATAAGAATGGCGATATCCTCACCGATGGCGTCATCGCTAAAAAGATCAGCAAGATCTTCGATATGCGCCCCTGGTCCATTGTGGAACGGTTTGGGTTGAAAAATCCGATCTTCCTTCCTACCGCTTCTTACGGCCATTTCGGACGCGATCCTTTCACGAAAGAAGTTGAAGTTTATTATCCCGTTAAGGGCGCAAAACCGGCAAAGGTAAATGGTAATGGGAAAGAAGTTTACCTGAAGAAGGTGGAATTCTTTGCCTGGGAAAAACTTGATTTTGTCGATAAGATCAAAAAGGAGTTTGGCTTAAAATAAACTCAAAACCAGAAAAAACCGTCTCAGAAGGGATGGTTTTTTTTTCACCAGCCTACATTATTTCCTGTTTTATCACGTTTAGGGATAAAGATCCTCAATGCGAGCCAATAGTTTTTTTCTTCTCCTCCTTCTGGTTTTCCTTTCGGGATCAGTGGTTGCGCAGATCGACATAAAACGGTACACCACGGCCACCGATACCTTTTACTGGAAGCGGTACGAGCATGTTCCCAAACCAAAGAAACTCAACCTGAAACCATTCATGACAACAGGGGCAAAAAAGGCTATCGATTCATTCCTGTCAAAGAACCTGTCGCTGTTTCCGCAATTCACCAATGATTCGATAAGCCGGTTTGGGATCAACGATCTGAAAAAATGTTTATTTCCGGTGGATATTAACGGTGACCGGCTTCCCGATATAATTTTCAGTGGTTTTAGTGGCGGAGAAGCCGATGTGGTACGGATATTTATAAACCGGGGCGACCGGTTCGAATTCGTATTTGAGGATTATCAATATATCACACGTTTTAAACTGACAAATGGTAAACTCACCGATATGCAGACTGCCGATCCGGGTTGCTGTGACGGTTATCTTTATTTCACACGTGAATATTTAGTCAACCAGGATTCAACAGGACCGGTATTTATCAAGGGGAAACAAACCGTGATCTATAAATACACCGAAGAACCCAGGACCTATTTTCCCTCACCAAAGGCATTTCGCGCAAAATCGGATACCCTTATGGTGAGAGCTTCAGCGGCCCGGCTTAATGAACCCTTTAATCCCTACCTCGATACCTTCGGGAATATCGTGGCGAAATACCGTACCAAAGCCAGAGGTATGGCATTGGCAAAAAAAACAGATGAGAAGGGCAACAAATGGTTTTTTGTGGAAATCTACCCCGATACCTCACCTTCCGCATCGATCCTTTACGAAACCGAGAAAATACCGACCTTTCTCCGGGGTTGGGTCTCAGGAAACAGAATTGAATTCAATTAATGACGAACGACCATTTTTTTTGTGACTGCGACTTTTCCTTTAACCAATAAGGAACAGAAATAGATCCCGTCGGCCAGATCCGCCGTGGCAAGGGTAATCTTTCCGTTGGAAGGTTGAAGCGATATGGTCTGCATTGTGGAACCTACCAGGTTTCTGACAACAAAACTCCCATCTGAACCGGAAGCAATAGTGTAACTGAAGGTTGCTTTTTCGTTGGCAGGATTTGGGATGCTGTTTGAAAGCACACCCTGGTTGGCCATGGTTTCTTCCACACCAAGCGGGAAACTGGTATATTTAATGGTGACGCTTGCCGAATCGTTGATATCGTTCTCAGTAAAGAATACCCACCGCACAACGCTTTCACCGGATTTTAAATTTTTCCCATCGGATCTGCTATAATGACCGGAAAAATCCATAATGGTTTGTCCCGGTTCAATAAGTTGGGCATTCGGTGAAACCGTTGTAGAAGGGGGGTAGCATCCATTAGCCCAGCACATAGTCAGTTGGATAGAATCCATTAGACTCAGTTCCGATTTTTTACAAAAAACATTGATGGCACGTGTTCCGATATTTTTCACATAAATGAAAGTGGTCATATCGGTACTATCAGGAGTCCCGGGCTGAATGATGATGGTATTGGGAGCAATAGGTCCGGCAAGATTCGAGAGTGATAAATTCTGGGAATAGCCATAGAACGCAATAACAGAAAGCAAATAGGCAAAAAGTAACAGTTTTTTCATAAACGGTTGATTTGAACTTGAATCAACGGCAAAATTACATTTTTTTTATATCCTGGGATTCCTTTTACAAAACTTTTGTTTCGGATTCGAAGTGTAATTATTTTCCCTTTATCGCGATCGCTATACCAGATCAATGATATAAACCGCAGACAAGTCCTGGACCCCAATTCTGCTCCAAGGGTGGGGAATTTATTATGAGGAGCTCACCCTCTGCACCACTGTTACTTAAGGAGAAAGGGCCGGGGGATGAGGGATTAATTTTCTTCCTGCAATTTAAGTACCCGGAAACCAGTCATGAATTATGTGGGATCCTGACTTCCAGGGCCCCGACCCCATATTTCGCGAGGGGAGCATCAAAAAATTCGACACTCTGGTAATTTTTAAGCTCTGCTATCAATTCATTCCGCAACACCCCGTTACCTGTTCCATGAATGAAAATAACCTTCATGAAAAAACTGGATATAGCGCTATTCAGGCATTTCCGGAAAAAATTCTTCTGAAATTCCAGGATCTCCCCTTTTTCCATGTTGGTGGGATCGTCGACCAACTCATGAATATGAAGGTCGACTTCAGCTTCATGGGGACCAGTTTTATATTTCATGATAAGACTAACGTTTTCAGTCTGTGGTTGCATAGAATTTCCCGTATCCATTACCTGAAATTTTTCTTCCCTGCGGAAGTGATCCGTGAGGGAAAGAACTTTCACGACTATACCTTTGGCCTGGATTATCGGGTATTGACGGTAATTACCTTCCTTAAAAAATCTTTTTCCTTCAATGCTGAATTCCGAGTTAAAGGGGGGAAGGACTTTAGTGACCTGTTGCCGGTGAAACAGGAACTGTATGTATCCTTCACACCAGTGAACCAATTGTTCACGGTTAATAGTGGTAATAAGCAATTTTGCATCGGGGAATAGGCTGCCATAATCCATTCCTTCATAACGGCCATTCGGGGTTTTGGAAAAAATGTTATACAGCACATCGTAAGCGGTGTTGTTGATCAGATATATATCGATCAACCCGGTGATCAACCACTTCTGATCGTGTGGAACAAAAGCAATGAATATTTCTTCCGATTTACGGTCGCGTGCCAGATGACCGGGAAGCATTTGCATACGGTCATCCCCCGGTTCTTCTTCCACAACTGTTTCTGTTGGTAAATTAACGTTGTAGCGCGGATCAAAAAAACGGGCAGCAGGTTCGGTTTCCTCAATTTTGATCAGTTCGCTGATCATGGTTGGAATTTCAAATCCTTCTTCGATCAGGACACTGACCATACGGCTGTCGATAACCCTTGCCACTACCCCTCCTCCGGAAGTATTGAGGAATTTTACTTTATCGCCGACTTCAAGATTATTCATAATTTATGGGGTGAATTAAATAAACTCAAAACTCAAAATTCATAACTCTAAACCACAATTCAAAATTCAAAGATGCAAAGTTAAGTCTATAAATTCTAACCCGACTTAATTTTATCAGTTGCTCGAGAAAAGCCAAGAAAAGTTGTATGTCATATCTCCGGTTTTCAATTTTGAGATTTCAATTGAAGTTTTGAGTTTTGATCTTTGAACTTGGAAGTTAAAACGCACCTAACTGCATATTAAGTGTGTTAGGTTACATCCTCCTTTAAAAATAGTGTAATTAAAAAAAAATAGTAACTTGCGCCCAGTATTAACCAAAAAAAATTCATTATGAGGAGAATTACTTTCCTGCTGTTATTCCTATGTTTAGCAGCAACCACGTCGTTTGGCGGAGGTTACCAGGTAGGTTTGCACAGCATGCGGAACATCGGCATGGGGCTTATCGGGACGTCACTCTCTTACGATGCCAGCAGTTTGTTTTATAATCCCGGAGGGGCTGCCTTCGTTAATGAAAAATGGAGTTTTTCCGGTGGTGTCAGCTTTCTGATGGCCCGTACCACTTTCCAGGCAAAAGATGTCAATTACCAGGCACACCTGAAACATCAGATCAACACCCCGTTATATTTTTATGCAGCATTTAAACCCACACCGAACCTAAGTGTTGGTCTGGCCGTGAACACCCCTTATGGAAATGGTTTGTCATGGGGTAATGACTGGAAGGGCCGTTATCTGATTCAGGATCTGAAATTCAGTGCATTTACTTTTCAACCCACCGTATCCTATAAATTCAAGGACATTATCGGTATTGGTGTCGGTCTGGTATATGCTTACGGATCGGTAGATCTGAATAAAGCAATTCCGTTACAGGGATCCACAGGCGATGGCACTTTGAATATCAAGGGCAGTACCGGAAATTTCGGTTTTAACGCAGGACTTATGGTCCATCCGGTTAAAGGTCTCAGTATTGGTGTTGATTACCGTTCGAAGATTCAAATGAAGGTGAAGGGAGCTACTGCTACTTTTACAGTACCGACTTCGCTCAAGACGCTTTTTCCCGACAATAAAGTGGATGTCATGCTTCCGTTACCTGCAAACCTTGATTTTGGCGCTTCATATGAATTCGGTCAAGATAAACAATGGATGATCGGTATAAATCTCTGTTATGTTTTCTGGAACACTTACGATTCTCTTGTTTTCGATTTTGAAACGAAGACATCTGCGGTGAGCAGAACAGCCACACCGGCATTATATGAAAACAAGCTTATCCCACGTATCGGGGTGCAATATAAATTGAGCGATTTAATTACCCTGCGTGTCGGAGGTTATTATGATCCATCTCCGGTGAAGGATGACTATCTCAATCCGCAAACTCCGAGTATGAACCAAATCGGCATGACCTGCGGTATTTCAATCTTTCCTGTCAAAGGACTTAGCATCGACGCCGCCTTCCTGTATATTATGGGTTCAGAAAGAAGCGGAACTTACAGTCCCGATAACTTTGCCGGAACATACAAGAATGCCGTTTACAATCCTGGTATTGGTTTGACATACAATTTTTAACTTTTAAATGTGATCATTATGAAAAAAATACTTTTCATCATATTATCCTTTGCCCTTTTTACGGCTTGTGAACGTAAAATTGACGAATTTCAGGTTTCCAAGGGAAATGCTGATTTCACACGATACATTGCAGTGGGTAACTCCATGATGGCAGGTTATGCTGATGGGGCACTTTATAAAACCGGCCAATCCTACTCAATACCGAATATCATTGCCAACCAACTGCAGCTTGCAGGTTCTGGAAAATTTGTTCAACCAGTAGTCAACAGTGAATTCGGTGTCGAATTTAACGGTTCTGGTCCGCGGTTTGTTCTCGGGCCCTCTGTAGCCTGTGACGGTTCTGTTTCTTTAGGACCCATACCCTATATCGGAGCAAGAGATCCATTACAGCCAGTTGGCTACCCGGTAAATAATCTCGGTATACCGGGGGCAAAATCATTCCATCTTTTTGCTCCGGGATATGGCAACCCAGCATTTCTGATTCCGCCTGTTCATGCAAATCCATATTATTTCAGGTTTTGCTCAGAACCAACCAATCCCAACTTCATGGTCATAGATGAATTTCCGAAGTTAAACCCTACCTTCTTTACCGAATGGCTTGGAGACAATGATGTACTTTCGTATGCAATCTCTGGTGGCGTTGGAGATTCTATTACCTCTCCGGATTTCTTTGGTCATGTCATGAGTGGTGTGTTACAGGCACTCACGGCAAACGGCGCCAAGGGAGTGATTGCCAACATACCCGACATCACTTCCATTCCATTTTTTACTACTATTCCTTACAATGGGATCGTCCTTACCCGGCAGACTCTGGTTGACTCCGTGAATTATTTTATGCAGAATTTATTTCAATTACCTTTTATATATAAACTAGGTCCTAATCCTTTCCTGGTTGCAGATCCAACCTCGACACATCCATTGTTCAAGGTTCGTATGATGAAACCGGGAGAACTTGTATTGTTAAGCGTTCCCCAGGATTCTTTGAAATGTTATGGTATGGGGATCATCAGTCGTATTACTTATACGCCTTGGGGAATTCCTTCTCAATATGTCCTTACAGAAGATGAGATCAACAACATTAAAGAGGCTACTGTATCTTACAATCAGCTCATCAAAGGGCTCGCTGACGCCTATGAAATTGGCATGGTTGACATGAATTCGAAATTAGTAGAACTGCAAAAAGGGATTATCTGGGACGGTGTGAGTATGAATACGAAATTCGTCACCGGAGGCGCTTTCTCCCTTGACGGAATTCACTTGAATCCACGGGGGTGCGCCGTGGCAGCCAATTACTTCATCGATGCAATCAACAAGCAGTATGGGAGCACGATACCGCAGGTGGACATTACGGCTTATCCAGGCGTGATATACCCATAAGTTGTAGCAAATTAGCCAGCTGGTGAGGTGGTGAACTCGCGAGTTGGTGAGATTTAAAAAAAACCGTTTTCAAGTAACTTTGAGAACGGTTTTTTTACTTTTCAAAATCTATTAAACTCGCCACTCGGTTACTTGTCCACTTCCTTTAAAAATCTCAACATTTTAAAAAGCGCTCTTCCTCGGTGGCTGATCCCGTTTTTCAGGTATGCTGGCATTTCAGCAAAGGTTTGATGGTGACCATCTGGAAGAAATACCGGATCGTAACCAAATCCGTCCTTTCCTTTTCTTTCCTTTGTAATAACACCGTTGACACCACCCTCGAAAAGGTGTTCTTTTCCATCAATAATGAGACATACCACGCAGCAAAAGCGGGCCTTGCGATTTTCAATGCCGTTAAGCTCCCGTAGGATTTTTTCAATATTGTCATCGAAGCGGCAACCTTCTCCGGCATATCTTGCAGAATAGACACCGGGACGACCTTGTAGTGCATCAACTTCGAGTCCGGTATCGTCGGCAAAGCAATCCATGCTTGTTTTTTCATAGATAAACAAGGCTTTCTGGGCCGCATTTCCGGACAGGGTTTCGCTTGTTTCAGGAATTTCACTATCAAAGTTAATGTCCTTCAGGCCAAGAATTCTGAAATCGTTTCCCATAATTTCCCGGACTTCACGGAGCTTATGTTGGTTATTGGTGGCAAAGAGAAGAGAGAGCATGGTTTTAAGGATTGAAGGATTGAAGGATTGAAGGATTGATTGAGTGAGTGAGTGATTGAGTGATTGTGTGATTGAGTGATTGTGTGATTGTGTGATTATATTTTTATAAATCTGTATTGATTTTTGTTGCAAATAGAAATACCATAAAATTAAATATCAAAATTACAAAATGGTCATGCCATGAATTTTATCTTCATACCTTCATACCTTCATACCTTCATACCTTCATACCTTCATTCCTTCATTCCTTCATTCCTTCATACCTTCATACCTTCATACCTTCATACCTTCATTCCTTCATACCTTCATTCCTTCATGCCTTCATACCTTCATACCTTCATACCTTCATACCTTCATACCTTCATACCTTCATACCTTCATACCTTCATACCTTCATACCTTCATTCCTTCTTTCCTTTATTCCTTCTTTCCTTCTATAATAAGTCTTGTGATCAGCTCA
>JALNZC010000011.1 GCA_023229525.1 Bacteroidales bacterium | reverse complement strand
CACGGTCTTTTAATTTTAATTTAAATGTCATCCTTGTCATGGCTTTGTGGTTTTATTCCACAAAGATAATGTTTCTATACTAATTTGTCAAGACACTAGGTTCCTATGGTTTATCTTTGCTCAGCATATGCCTCTTGTTTTAACCGCCCGCTAATCTATTTTCGCTACCTCGCTACCTCGCTACCTCGCTACCTCGCTATTTGTCATTCATCAATTCCATAAAACAATCCTCAATATTCGCCTCAACCCGGCTGATCTTTAATCCCGAATGTCCTTTTCCCTGTAAATATTCCTGCATTTCATCTTCAGTCAATTGCCCTTCTTTGAAAGAAACATGCGCCGACTGCCCAAAGGCAAATACCGAATGTGCTTTGGGAAATTGCCGCAGATCATTGAGCAAGCTGAAAATGTCATCCGATTTTACTGAAAAGAGTTTCCAGGGAAACGTTTTTATAACCTCCGAAGGAGGGCTTATTGCCATAATTTTCCCATTCTGGATCAGCGCCACACGATCGCAAAGACTTGCTTCATCCATATAGGGTGTTGCCACAACTATGGTTATTCCACCGTTCTTCAGGCGTTTCAGCATTTCCCAGAACTCAAGCCGGGAAACGGCATCCACACCGGTTGTTGGCTCATCGAGGATCAGAACAGAAGGCTTATGGATGAGTGCGCAGGATAATGCCAGCTTTTGTTTCATACCTCCTGAGAGTTTACCTGCCTTACGTTTCTTAAACGGTTCGATCTGAATATAGATGTCCCGGATAAGATCATAATTTTCGGCGACTGTTGTACCGAAGACGGTAGCATAGAAATTCAGGTTTTCCTCAACACTGAGATCAGTATAGAGTGAAAACCTTCCTGGCATATACCCAATGTCCTGTCTGATTTTCCTGTAATCCTTCACTACATCCAGATTGTTGACAAGCGCTTTCCCTTCGTCCGGAATCAGAAGCGTAGTTAGGATACGGAAAAGCGTGGTTTTACCAGCACCGTCAGGACCCACAAAGCCAAATAGTTCACCTTTCTCCACAGAAAAGGAGATATCATCCAGAGCCTTGACCTGAGTGAAGTGTTTACTTATATGTTCGACGATGATTGCTGACATAAGAATGGTGAGATGGCGAGATGGTGAAATGGCGAATAAGAATCATTAAAACTCACGATCTCACCATCTCACGATATCACTAGTTCTTTAATTTACTGGATAAACGATTTAGTCCAGAAAGTATTCCTTCCAAGCAACGAAATGCCGATATATCCTCTGATCTTTAGCCGGTTCGTTGATTCAAACTGAATGTAACACTTATATGTTTTCCCATTTTTCGGATCGTAAATAGTTCCACCCGACCATTCGTTCTTTCCATTAAAGACAAAGTTTTTAAGGTTTACCAGTCCGATCAAAGGGGTTGTTTTCAGTTTAACATCAGGGTTCTCTTTGTCGGTACGTGGCAACCCGGTAATGGAATCGAGGGGGGTTCTTAACCAGACAAGCTTTCCGAAATATTTATCTCCCTCTTTATAAATTGTAATCTTGCCGGTCGCTTCCTGGTTCAGCCAGGTGCCAAGGATATCATCTGCTTTATGTGTTTGGGCAAATCCGTTCATGGCGGAAGTGACCAGCAGCAGGAAAACAATTGAAATGGTGATGATGTTTCTCATAATTTATGGTTTTTGGTTAGGTGAATTAATAAATCGAATCTCGCCCGGCATGCCGATTTTCATGGAACCGTCATTTTTAACCCTGATTTTTACAGCATATACCAGGTTTACCCTTTCTTCCTTGGTTTGAATTGTCTTTGGTGTAAACTCAGCTGAAGGTGAGACCCAGGAAACAATTCCCTGAATATGGGTATTTGTCTTTTCATCTTTATCATAAGCCACATCGATGGTAGATCCCAGTCTGATATAAGGAAGCTGTGATCCGCCGACATAGGCTCTCAGCGTTATTTCCGAAAGGTCGGCGATTTTGTACAATGGTTTTCCGTATGTGGCAACTTCATCTTTTTCGGCATATTTGGTTAAAACCGTGCCTTTGATCGGGTTGATGATCTTTGAACGGCTGATGGATTGATCAAGCTGGGCGATCTGCTGGGCGATTGAACCTACCTGGCTGGCAATTCCCCCGAACTGAATCTTTAAGGATGCGATTTGCTTTTCAATTAGGTTGAAGCTGGCATTGATATCGTCCATTTGTTTTTGGGTTGCGGCGCCGTCTTTGAGAAGTCGCTCAACCCTGTTTTTTTCGATCAGGATATTCTCGCGATTCTGTTCCTGAACTGCGATCTGTGAAGCCACATCATCCTTTCGTGAGGCTGTGGCATCCCGGGTTTCAACTGATTGCTTCCTTTTCAGCCAGAGATCGGTGGTGTCGACAACCCCGACCATTAAACCGGAATCAAGGACCTGTCCTTCTTCAACATCAAACTTCAGGATCTGTCCGGTTGCCATAGCGGAAACCATCACTTCAGTAGCTTCGAAGGTTCCATAAGCATCCGGTTTGTTTTTGTCATTGCTGCAGGAATACAGAAATGCAATCCCAGTAAAAATTCCAAGAAGATATCGGTTCATGGGTTGAAGTATTACGAAATAAAATTACAATTTACCTGTATTGTACAAATAATTGATCTTGGCCTTGATAAGTTGGATCTTGCGGATCTCCAGGCCCATCCTGGCCTGGGTTTCATCGTTGACACGAAGAATATAGTCGCTGGAGGTGATCACCCCATTGGTCAGCTGGGAGGAAGCTGTTTGCGTAATGCCAGCCCTAAGGTCAATAAGTTCCTGGTCCTTAATAATTAAGTCGGATAGTTTTGTGATATCGGAGATGTTTTTCTGTGTGGTCACCCTGAGATTTTTATCAAAAGTTTCCTGCTGGTTTTTCAGGATATCACTTTGGATGTCGTAGATCTTTTTCTCATTCTTGTTGGCGTTCCAGTTCCATGGGTTCCAGGTAAGTTTAGCACCTACCATGGCCATCGGTGCAATGTCGCTCGACAGAAAATTATATCCCGGCCTTCCGAAACCGAACTGCCCGAAAGCCCAGAACTTAGGGTTCCATTTTGTGGTGACCATGTTTTTTATCAGGTTGATCCTGTCTCTTTGTATGCCGTAAATTTCATATTCAATTCGTTTGTTTTCATAATTCATACCCGGAATTGTGATAACCGGTGTTTTGAATGATGTATTCTCATTCAGGGACATGGTAATAAGTTCAGAAAGCATCCTTATGTTGGCCAGGCGGTCCATGGATAATTCATAGATATTCTGTTCAAGTTTAATGATCTCTGCCCTAATGAGATCGGCATTCATTCTTAGCATGGCGCCATTCTTTACCGCTGATTCTACTTCATTCAGCTTGGATTCAAGCTGTTTTTTCGTTTCCCGCAACAATTTGATATTTTGCTGAGTGAGCAAAATACTGAAGTAAAACTGGTTCACCTGGTCTTTAAGCAGGTAAAGGTTGGCATCGACACTTTTCTTATCGACATTCAGATTGAATTTTTCAAGTTTTTTCTGATAGTTGGTAACATTGCCGTCGTAAATGGATTCGCTGACATCCAGGGTGAGTTTGTACTGATCTTTGGGAATTACAGGTCCCTGAAGCTGGGGAAGATTGGCCGGCAGAGGGATCACAACTTCCGTTACCTCATTTTGCCAGGTTGCACTGCCGTTTATGTTGAATTGGGGAAGATAGTTTTTGTTCAGGTTTGTGGTCCTCAGTTCACTGGATTTTTCAATTAGGCTAGCCTGCCTGACCAGGGGATATGTTTTCTGTATCTGTTGATAACAAAATTCCAACGTGATGGTATCCTGTGCTGTAAGTGGTTGTATTCCGGGACCAGATAACAGGAGTACTGGTATCAAGTAATTAAATTTTAGCCAGGCTTTTATTTTTTTCATATCCTTTCAATGCATTTGAGATGAATGTGGGGACTATCGTTTTTCTCTGTTCAAAAAACACAACCATTCTTTCGTCGGAAATTGCGAATATCGATTGAATAAGAGGCTTTGCGACAACCGGAAATATTGTAAGTCCGAGGATGTTCACATAAATATGAAGAGGGTCAATATCAAGTCCCATTTCTTCCTTAAGTTGCTTCCGTATCTGTTCAAGAAGTAATTCGGGCGACACATTCTGTCTTGTAATTATCTCTCTAAGTTGCTCGGGCTTTTCGTAAAGGGCGTTAATGATAAAGGGCACAACATAAGAATGTTGTGAAATAAAATTGATGTAAAAGTTAACGAAAATCTCAATTTTAGACATTAATGCCATTTCTGAGAGAAAGATTTTTGTCATATTTGAAACAATCTGAGAGAAAGTTTCATTGAACACTTTTTCAAAAAGAGATTCCTTATTCCTGAAATAATAGTGGAGTAATGCCTTGTTTATACCAGCCAGGTCAGCAATTTCCTGCATTCGTGCTCCGTTGAATCCCTTCTGGTGAAAAACCTTTCGGGCTGCCTCGTGAATGCGATCTTCGGTGCTTTGAACAGTAGTATCCATTAAGTTTAAAAAAATGGTTTAATCATATAGTTTAACCAAACGGTCAAAAATAGTAAAAATTTTTTTATAGCGTACAATTGTTGAAAAAATTATCGTGGAATTTTAATTTTCTGACCTGGTTTTAAACGACTGGAATTTTTAATGTCGTTCATTCCTTTGATCTGGGATACGGTGACATCAAATTTATCAGCAATCTCCCATAAGTTATCTCCTGAAAGGACGGTATAGTAAATATATTTTTGAGTGGGAGAAGTTGTTTTTACATGTTTTGATTCGGTGACGGTTTTGTGACCGGCCGAAGAGGTCACTCCAGGTGAAACGACTTTTAATTTCTGGCCTATCACAATATTATCACTCGAAAGATTATTCCAGTTCTTCAATTGTTCAATAGTACAGCCGTATTTTTTGGCAACACCACCCAGGCTTTCCCCACTTGCCACTACATGAATTGCTTTAGGAGATTCAGTAAGAGGTTGGGTTGATATATTGGATGCAATAACATTCGGTTCCCCAATTTTAGAGGCAATGGTTGTCTTTTTGGCAGTATCTCTGTTCAATTCATTGGGAACATTGACAGAGGAAATTCCTTCCTGTTTGGGTTTTTCCTTGAGAGGTTTCGTATAAACCAGAATTTTCTGTTTAGGCTTGACATAGTTTTTGCGCAATCCATTCAGTGATCTCATTTCAGCCATCGTCATATGGAATTTTTTGGCGATACTGGTCATTGTTTCTCCGCTTTTCACGGTATATAAATCCGCTTCACGGTAATTACTGAAGGCCATTGCAAAAAGGGAATCCTGGTTTGCACTGTTTTTCGTCCTGAAAGCGTACAACGCATTTTCATTATTGATGAAATCGCCGACATTTTTCTTCCGTAACCTGACTTTATACGTGTTTTCATGTGTAGCCGGGATAAATCCATGTTTAAATGAAGGATTTAAAAAGGCCACTTCCTCCAGCGGGATATTTAACATCTCAGAAATCTGTTCGAAAGATAAAGGATTATGAACAGTCACTGTATCCACTTCATAATATAGTACACCCGGATCAACCGGATAAATTTTATGCTCATTGGCATAAGTTAAAACATAACTCGCCGCGATAAATGCAGGAACATAAGACCGGGTCTCTTTGGGCAGGTAATTATGGAGAGCCCAGAAATTTTTTATACCACCTGATCTCCGGATAGCCTTGTTAACATTGCCTGCTCCTGAATTATATGCAGCAAGCGCCAGCAGCCAGTTCCCATAAATATCGTATAAATCACCCAGGTGTTCGCAGGCCGCTATGGTTGCCTTGTAAGGATCAAACCGGTCATCTACATAGGAAGTTACTTTTAATCCATAAACTTTGCCGGTGCCATACATGAATTGCCATAGACCTTTGGCCCCTGCCCTGGAATTAGCGGTTGGATTAAGCGCTGACTCAATGACGGCCAGATATTTTAATTCAAGGGGCATATTGTATTTGTCCAGTTGTTCCTCAAAAAGCGGAAAATATATCTGGGCCAGACCCAGGATACGGGCAGTAAGTTTGCGTTTTTTAAATGCATATAATTCAATAAATCTTTTCACCTCGCTGTTGTAAACAAATTCAAAAGGGGATTGGTCATTCATTTGTGCAATCCGCTCACGATAGATTGAATCGGGTACAACGGGAATATCATTGTCGGTATAGGTATTCCACTTCTGATATTGCTTGGCATTGGGGAATTCTGCGTCCTCAAATATTTTTAAGCTGGCCAGGCTGTCAAGCATGATAACCACCGGGTCATCCTCTATCAAAGGTTTCTTTTTGTAAAGCGAATCAGTTCTGAGTGTATCCTGTGCGAAAATAAAAAGAGGGGAAAAAAGAACAAAAAGAAACAGGATCCGGAGTTTTTTCAACAGCATGAAGATATCGTATAGCGGATAATAATTTATAAATTAACTGCAAATTTAACGTTTTATTATGTAAAATTCCGATGAATGCCCGCCGTTGACCCCAACATTCTGTTATTCCGGTAAGGGTAACGATTTAAATATTGATCTTGACGGAAGGATGAAAGTGTTATTTTTGTAACACTAATAAGTATAAGATATGAAGCAAATTTCTCTGTTGTTTTTTTCAATTTTAATACTCGGGAAGATGGTCCCGGCACAAGATTCCATACCGGCTCCCGGCCCTATTCTAAGACATTGGATGACCCCCGAAGAATTACTTCGCAAAGGTGAAATCGGGAAAAACTTTGTAGAAACGGACCCTCCGGTTGCCCCGGTTCGTAATGTAGCCGAATTTGACCAAATACAAGGAGCGCTCATTGCTTATCCGTTTGGTATTCCTTTACTTGCGATCAAAGAAATGACATTGGATTTAAAAGTGACGACGATAGTCGAATCACTTTCAGAGAAAAATCTGGTTATTCAACAATATCTGGCCAATGGTATCGATACCGGTCATTGCAATTTTTTGATAGCCCCCACCGACAGTTACTGGACCAGAGATTATGGGCCCTGGTTCGTTTCAGACAGTTCAAATCAGATCGGGATTGTTGATTTTCCCTATAACAGACCCCGTCCGTACGACGATGAAATCCCCAAAAAGATTGCTGCCATGCTTGGTATTCCCTGGTATGGTATGAACCTGACTACCACAGGCGGAAATTATATGACCGATGGTTTGGGAATAGGAGCTTCCACGACACTTGTTTGGGATGAAAATCCATCACTCAGCCATCAACAGATTGCACAGAAGGTAAATGAATATCTTGGGATAGAAACTTATTATTTAAGGACAGATTTGAATCCACAGGAATACATTAAACACATTGATTGCTGGGGTAAATTTTTAGCGCCTGACAAAATTTTATTAAAAAAAGTTAACCCATCTCACCCGAATTATACTTTAATTGAAAATGAAGCAATCTTTTGGGCTGGACAGATTTGTTCCTATGGGTACCCGTTCAAGGTCTTTCGGGTAAGGACCCCAAACGATCAACCCTATACCAATTCGGTAATCGTGAACAATAAAGTACTGGTACCCTTTATGGGATCAAACTGGGACGACAGCGCTAAAGCTGTCTATGAAGCTGCCATGCCGGGATATATTGTCAAGGGGTTTATCGACAATTTCTCCCCTGCATGGGAATCGACCGATGCATTGCATTGCCGGGTCATGGGAATTGCCGATGTGGGTCAACTTTATATACGGCATATTCCGATATCGGGTAATCAATCCAGTGAACACGATTATATGATCGATGCCGATATCCTTGCTTGCAGCCATCAACCGGTTAAAAATGATTCTGTGTTCATCCATTATAAAATAAATCAGGGCGCATATAATACTTCCTTAATGTTAAATACCGGTTCAAATCATTACCGGGGAACCATCCGGAAACAACCTGCAGGAAGCGTCATCCGGTATTATCTTTCGGCTGCCGACCAATCTGGCCGGCATAGCACGATACCCCTGATCGGCGCTGGTGATCCGTTTAAATTCCAGACCATAAATACCCAGTTGACACTGGTTCCCGATACCTTGTGGTATAATAACTTTGTGGAAGCCTGGTTGGGACTTATCACTCAGATTCACAACAATCTCTCAGAGAATGTGACCTTAACGACCGTTCAGGATCAAGGATTTGAAGTCCCATGGTGGGTGGATTCCATTTCGGCGCCATCCTTACCCCATACCATCGTACCGGGTGATTCGGTAGCTATTCTTATAAAAGTCCCGATCCCGGTTGCCAATTCGCCGGTCAGTGGTTATTATGAGGACTCTCTCAGAATTACATCATCAGTAGGAATTCAGCACCTAGTAATTATGATCAATCCGGAAATTATTAACGCCATTAAAGACAAACAGTCATCCGCTGACTTGAAAACCAACTTCCCGAACCCTTTCTCAACAGAAACGAATATTCCATTTACTATCAATAAAAACGGGAAAGTAATTCTGGAAATATTTGACTTGCGGGGAGTAAAGGTCCGTTCACTGATTGCAGGTCAACTTATAGCAGGTCATCGTAATGTATTATGGAATGGCATAGACGATCAAGGTAACCGGTTACCGGGCGGCATTTATCTTTATAAGCTGACTACCGAGAGGCAAACATTCACAAAGCGCATGGTCCTTATCCGATAATCCGTTTTTCAGGCCGCATCTGCGGAAAGAAAAGAACATCCTGGATGGATAGAGAATTGGTCATGATCATGGTCAACCGGTCAATGCCAATCCCAAGCCCGGCAGTCGGAGGCATCCCGAATTCCAGGGCCCGGAGAAAATCTTCGTCGAGTAACATCGATTCATCATCCCCGCGTTTTCCCAATTCGAGTTGAGATTCAAAACGTTCACGCTGATCAATAGGATCATTCAATTCGGAAAAAGCGTTGCACAACTCCTTACCATTGCAAATGGCTTCGAATCGCTCGACCAATCCTTGCTTGCTCCGGTGTTTCTTGGCGAGGGGAGACATTTCTACCGGATAATCGGTAATAAATGTCGGCTGAATGAGGAAAGGCTCACATTTTTCACCAAAAATCTGATCGATGATCTTGCCTTTAGCCATGGTTTTATCTATCGGCACATTCAATTCCCTGGCAACAGATACCAATGCTTCCTCGGAAACACCATCAATATCAACTCCGGTATAATGTCTGATCACCTCAAACATGGTAAATCGTTTCCATGGACGTTTAAAGTCGATCAGATTTTCGCCCACCTTCGCCTGTGTTGAACCATGCAGAACGAGGGCAATTTTCTCGACCATCTCTTCCACCAGATCCATCATCCATTCGTAATCTTTATAGGCTACATAGAGTTCCATCTGGGTAAACTCAGGATTATGGAACCGGTCCATGCCTTCATTTCTGAAATCTTTGGAAAACTCATACACACCATCGTATCCCCCAACTATCAGTCGTTTTAAATAGAGTTCGTTCGCGATCCGCAGGTAAAGGGTCATATCCAGCGTGTTGTGATGGGTTTTGAACGGCCGCGCAGCAGCACCGCCATAAAGTGGTTGAAGAACAGGAGTCTCCACTTCCAGATAGCCTTTTTCATTCAGATAACCGCGCATAGAGTTGATCAGCAGGTTTCGTTTCACAAAGACTTCGCGTATTTCCGGATTTACAATGAGATCAACATACCGTTGACGGTAACGCTGTTCCGGGTCGGTATAAGCATCGAAAACCGCATCTTCTTTTTCCTTCACTATCGGAAGTACCCTTAAGGATTTGCTCAGTAATTTCAAGGATTTGACATGGATGGTGATCTCCCCCATCTGGGTAATGAAAACATAGCCTGTAACACCAATTATATCGCCAATATCAAGCAGTTTTTTAAAAACCGTATTGTACATCATTTTATCCTCTCCGCGACAAACATCATCTCGTTTAATATACAGTTGAATGCGGCCGCTTTCATCTTGTAACTCTAAAAAAGAAGCGGCTCCCATGATGCGGCGACTCATCATCCGGCCGGCGATACTCACCTGCTGGAAAAGGGTATTGTCGTTCGGGAATTGCGTCTTGATATCGGTTGCCCTGGCATTCACCTGAAAAGTATCGGGAGGATAGGGATCAATGCCAAGTTTGATAAGCTCACTCAATGAATTTCTGCGGATAATCTCCTGTTCGGTCAATCCTGTCGTCATCTGCTAATATTTTCGGCAAAGATAAGTAATTACGATAAAATGCTGTGAAGGACATGATGCGACTTCAGTCCTTTGAACCCTGGAAGGTGAAGCTGGTAATACAATAGAATAATTTCCAAAAGACGACTTCGGCTTTCAGAATTCAAATTCAATCGTAAATCGTCCTGCAGGAAAGGTGTCGTAAGAAGATTGTAAAACATCCTGCTGTTTTCCGGATCAAGAAAGTGAGGATGGTCAGGAATGGAAGATTGGAATTGTCCTTCCCGCAGGTTAAAAACAGAAAATTGTGGGGAGTAATTGGTATTCGGGAAAATTCCCAGATAACGACACAGTTGAAGAGCAAAAAGAAGATGGAATTCAGATACGGATTCTGCCGTTTCATCCAGGGAAATGCATGATTTCCAGATGAAATCAAACAATTCAACATTGGATTCTTCTTCCCGGATGGATTGATAAAGAAGCTCATTCAGAAAAATAACCACCGAGCTTTTCCGGATATCAAAAGGTATGGTATGATAAGGATGTTCCAGCCGGATCTCTTTCAGTGATTGAAGTGTCTTTTTTCCCTTGTGATAAACAACAAGATCGAGTAGTGTCAGGGGTTGAAATAATCCCGGTCTGACTTTTGATCTGGGGTTACGTACTCCTTTAACCAGATAGGACTGAATACCGAAAAGTTCAGTATAAATTTTAACAATTACACTTGTTTCGGAATATTTAATGGAATGAAAAACGATGCCTTTGGTCGAATGAAGCATCAGTTGATGATCAGAATTTTCGTGACAACTTTTTCCGTACCACTGTCGTTGGAAGCATAGACAAGATAAACCCCTGTATTTGCCTTCCGGCCATTGAAATTCCGGCCATCCCAAATGGCTTGTCCTCCTTCTGCCCTGGTTGAATAGACAAGGGTTCCATTTACATCAGTGATCCTCACCTGAGCATTACTGACAAGTCCTTTGATCGCGATGAATCCGCTAAAATCTGATTTGACGGGATTCGGGAATGCATAAACATTTTCGTTGGTATCGCCTCCCGGAGTTGCCGGACCACGAAATGAAACGACACCTTTATCCGTTCCGAAAAATACATCCCCATCCTTATTCATGGCCATACATATAATCCGGTCTGATAGCAAAGGACTATTTTCGGCGGTAAAGTGATATTTTTGTTTGGTGCCGTCTTCCGAAAAACAAAAAACACCACCCCGGTCTGTACCGATCCATTTTTGATTGGCACCATCAACTACGATTGCAGTCACGGTTTCGTTTTCCAGCAAATATTGAACATAAGCGCCTTGCTGAACCAGAATTCGTTGACAATCGAAATTTTGACCATTAAACATATTTTCCGGAGAATAAAAAACAGCCACTCCTTTCTCAGTGCCGATCCAAATTTGTCCATTTTTATCTTCAGCCATGGCAAAGACATAGTTGCCTGGAATAGCCCCGCTTCCAACAGAAGAGTTTAATAGCCTTGACTGATCATCTGAAGGATTTTGTGGGGTGCCGTTATCAGTAAAGACAAGGATAGAATTCGGGTTCATATTACCATAACGCATCTGAATCCATTTTTGGCCCAACCGGTTAACAATAATCTGTCCAAGGTCGCTTTCATTAGCAATGGGAATTGTAAATCCGGTCCATTGGTTCCCCTTTTTCATAGAAAGGCAACTGTTGTTGTGGGCGGTCACTACCCAGAGGTTACCATCGGAATCAAAAGTTAGTCCGCCTACCCGAACATCGGAGGTATCCGAAGCAGTGTGATGTCGCAAGGTACTGTTGCCTTCACTATATCGCCTGATAGCCGAATCGTTATATAATTCCAGTACGCCCTTCCCGAACGAACCTGCATATGAGTGTTTATTATCAAAAGGATCTATAGCAACAGCGACGATATCATAAGCCGAACCCATAAGCGGACTGGTGGTTCCGCTTATATTTTTCCAGTTTGTATTGTCAAAATGATAAATCTGTGCCTGATAGTATAGGGGGCCATAAGAAGCATCCCTTCCTCCGGGGGCAATCAACAAGTTATCTCCCTGGCTTGTCATACTGAATGCAGATGCGGTCAACGGCCCGCTCAGGCTGATGTGATTAAGAACTTTGGTTGCAGCATCATAATTGATCAGACCCGAATAAGTATCGGAAATCCAAAGGTTACCGGCTTGATCAGCAAGCGCATCGGTGGGATAAGGCATTCCCGGGTTATAAGTCCAGATAGTTGTAACCAATTCAAGCGTCGGATTAAACTCGCAAATAAAGTAATCATATGTTACCATAAGGTATTTATCATTAGCCTGAAGGTGCATTACGGAACTATATGAATCTCGGTCCCAGTGGCTCCATTTGCCGTTTGAAAAAATACAAAGCGTATCGGAAGAAGTCGGCCCCTTTTTCTTATTGACAAAGACTTTCCCGGCAAAGGTCACAATGGTATTATAGGATGCTGCAGTGTCAATGCCCATATCCTTATGCCAGGAAGCAAAATTGGTGAGGTTGGGATCTTTGGTCCAGGCTTTGTAAATTCCTTTTTCGGAAGCTGCGAAAATACTGTCATTATCGTCGGTGGTCAACGCCCATACATTGACCGGGCTGCCTTGCTGTCCAATATAATAGGTGTCGCGGATTTCTTCTTTATTTATATCGAGAACCACGATCCCAAACCCGCACGACAAATAGGCGTCCTTACCGATAAAATAAATGTCGTTTATGGTCTTGTTCCCCAGAATGGGTTTCCGTTTTATATCGGAAATATTGATGATGGTATTGTCCTTTATCAGATCAATATTGGCATTGGTATAGGCAATGACAAGCGTTTTATATTCCTTGTTATAATTGATACGGCTGATCCCGATGTCTGACAGCCCGGTAATTTTTGTAATTCGGACCGCACTGTAATCCTCTTTATTGATATAAAAAACAGCATAGGGGGTTGAGGCATATATTTTATCGCCTGCGTCGGTCACGGAATTACAGAGGGTATATGGAAGTTCGTCCCGCCATTGACCGATAGGGACTTGCTGGGCCGTCAGCGGGGAAAGCCCAGGAAGTATGAGAATGCTGGTTAAAAAGTAACGAAACAGTGTCATGAATGTCAGATTTCAGAATGAAATGAAGGTGTTTAATAAACTGATTTTTTTAAGATTTATTATTGAAAAACAGGTGTTTCATGTGGAAATAATTCCCGTTCAGACAATCATTCCGGCGGCAACGGTTTCATTGGTAGCTTCATCAATCAGGATGATGCTTCCTGTAATCCGGTTCTGTGTATATGGATCGAAGAACAACGGTTTTGTGGTACGAAGCCGGATTCGCGCAATATCATTCATTTTAACAGTGATATCTTTAGTTATTTTATCCAGCGATGTGATGTTTAATATATAATCCACACCTTTAATGATACACCGGACATCACGGGTGGTATGTTTTAAGGCGTAGCGACCGTTGATCTGGAGTGGTTTTGGGTTCATCCAGCATATCATGGTCTCAATGTCACAACTTTCGGCAGGAAGATCAACCGGGTCAGCGATCATATCTCCCCGGCTGATATCAACATCGTCTTTCAATCTCAAAGTTACCGACATGGGGGGATGGGCCTCAGCGAGAGGACCAACGAAGGTATCTATTGAAATTATTTCGCTCTGAATCTGCGATGGTATGATTACAATTTTGTCGCCGGGATGAAAAAAGCCACCCGCAACCCGGCCGGCATAGCCACGGTAGTCATGGAAGTCGTTAGATTCAGGACGGATTACGTATTGTACCGGGAAACGCTGATGCCGCAGATCATGATCCTGGTCAATGGGAACAGTTTCCAACACCTGTAAGAGTGTACCTGCATTGTACCATTCCATGTTTTCCGAGGGTTTCACCACGTTATCGCCATGGAGTGCACTGATGGGGATAAAATGAATATCTTTATCCGGAAAGATCCGGTTTGCAAATTCCTGGAAATCCCCGGAAATATTTTCAAAAACCTCCCGGTGCCAATCCATAAGATCCATTTTATTGATACAAACAATAATATGTGGAATTCCCAGCAGGGAAGCAATATAGGCATGACGATGGGTTTGTTCAATAACGCCGTTTCGTGCATCAATGAGCACTATGGCGGCATTTGCCGTCGATGCCCCGGTAACCATATTGCGTGTATATTGTATATGGCCGGGTGTATCGGCGATGATGAATTTACGGTTGGGTGTAGCAAAATACCGGTACGCCACATCGATGGTAATACCCTGTTCCCGCTCTGCACGGAGTCCGTCGGTGAATAAAGCCAGGTTAAGATGTTCACTGCCTTTTTGAATGCTGGCCCTTTTTACAGCATCAAGTTGATCTTCGAAAATCGATTTGCTATCGTATAAAAGCCTGCCTATCAGCGTGCTTTTCCCATCGTCAACACTCCCGGCGGTGGTAAATCGCAGTAATTCCATGTTCAGATAGGCTTTGCTTGAAAATATCTTCTCCATTAAAAATAGCCCTCTTTTTTCCGATCTTCCATAGCTGCTTCCGAACGTTTATCGTCATATCGTCCTCCCCGTTCAGTTACCCGGGTCGCTGCTATTTCCTGAATGATTTCTTCCACACTGTCGGCCATGGAAAGGGTGAGTCCGGTACAACTGATATCACCCACGGTCCGGCAACGGATCCGCCGGTGTTCTATTTTTTCCGTCGGTTTCATTTGCATGAATGGAGCGGCGGCAAGCCAGACGCCATCGCGGTAAAAGACATCACGTTCATGGGTAAAATAGATACTGGGAAGATCGATTTGCTCAGCCAGAATGTATTGCCATACGTCCATTTCCGTCCAATTACTGATGGGAAATACCCGGAAATGCTCACCCATACGCTTTTTGCCATTAAAGATGTACCAAAGTTCCGGTCGTTGATTTTTCGGATCCCATTGCCCGAATTCATCCCGGTGTGAAAAAAAACGTTCTTTGGCCCGGGCCTTTTCTTCATCGCGCCGGGCTCCGCCAATGGCTGCATCGAATTTATTCTTCTCGATGGTATCGAGAAGGGTTACGGTTTGTAAAACATTCCGGCTGGCATTGATTCCCTTTTCTTCGACAACACGACCGTTGTCAATGGATTCCTGTACCGAGCCCACGATAAGTCGGGCATTCAGTTGTGACACAAGCTGATCCCGGAAATTAAGTGTCTCAATGAAATTGTGTCCTGTATCGATATGCAACAGAGGAAAGGGGATACTTGCAGGATGGAAAGCTTTCCGGGAGAGATGTACCAGAACAATGGAATCCTTCCCCCCTGAAAAGAGCAATACGGGTCTTTCAAATTGAGCAGCAACTTCACGAAGTATATAAATGGCTTCCGCTTCCAGTTCCTTCAGGTGAGATAACTGATAGTAGCTGCTCATTGTCCTAAAATCTCCTATGATTTGCCAAATATCCGCTGAAGAACCGATTTTTTCCTGGTCGTATCTTTATCATCGGAATAATATCCATACCCGTATCCGTACCCATACCCGTACCCATACCCGTATCCCGATCCATAACCGTAACCATATCCATAGCCGTATCCGTAGCCATAAGAGTTTCTCGAAAGTTTTACATCATTGATCAGGATGGCCAGGTTCGGAATATTCCGTAACTCCATGTCACGGATTATTGAGGCAAAGATCTTTTTATGGGTAAAGTCCTGCCGGACAAGGAAAAGATTGGCATCGGTATGTTTCACCAACAAAAACGCATCTGTAACAAGGCCGACCGGAGGTGTGTCGAGAATGATAAATCATAAATTTCTTTCAGGTGTGTGAATAATTCTGCGCATTTATCGGATGCAATTAATTCAGCCGGATTAGGAGGCACCGGACCTGCCATGATGATATCAAGATTTTCGATACCCGAGAATTGAATGATATCTTCCAGTTTGCTCTTGTTGATGAGGTACGAGCTGATTCCTTCGGTATTGGTGAGGCCGAAGTCCTGATAAATTTTGGGTTTACGCAGGTCAAAACCCATCAGCAGGGTTTTTTTTCCATAGAGTGCAAAGATTGAAGCAAGATTAATGGAAATAAAGGTCTTTCCCGCACTCACCATATCGGAGGTGACCATAATGGTCTGTTTTTCTTTACCCTTCAACAGATAATTGATATTGGTTCTGACCGAGCGGAAGGATTCGGCGATAGTCGATTTCGGTGATTCGATCACCACAGCTTTGCCGGGTTTGTCGTTGTGGATAATATGTCCGACGATAGGAAGTTTGGTGATCTTTTCGACGTCCTCGCGTTCCATCATCGTATCGTTGAAGTAATCCTTTCCAAGGATATAGACGATGGGAAGAATAATCCCAAGGATAAGCGAAATAATATAGTTCAGGCTCTTTTTCGGAAAAACGGGGGATAAACCTTCTCCTCTTGCTTCATCCAGCACTTCATTATCAGAAAGATTGGCAGCCTGAGTGATCTGAGCTTCAGAACGTTTCTGCAAAAGGTAAGTGTAGATGGCGTCAGTGAGTTTGAATTTACGCTCGATGCCAAATAAAACCCGTTGGGTTTCAGGGAGATTCCCGATCCGGGAATTAATCAAGGTTACCCGGTCATTGATTTCTTTCACCGCTATTTCATTTGAGTTGATAGCGCTTTTTACATTTTCATATAGCGCATTCTTGGTGGTTGCAATCTGTAAATCAATGGCCCTGAGGCTCGGGTTCTTTTCCCTCGAATATTGGGAGGCTTCGGTCCGCTTCATGTAAAGGGACGTCAGTTGCATGGTTAAATCATTCAAAACGGTATTATCAATACCCATCGAAGCCGGAACAATCAGTTCATCGAGTTTCTGATTTTTTTCAATATAATCCTTCATGTTCAACAGGTATTTTGATTTGACTATCAACACGGCTTTTTCGTCCTGAAGTTGCATCATCTTTTCAAAAACCTGTTTGGCTTCATCGTCAAGGTTCATGATCTCTTTATTGGTACGGAACACCATCAACGCTTTTTCCGATGAATTCAATGAATCGGTTATTCCTTGCAGTTCATTATCGATAAATGAAATAGTGCGGGTAGCAACCACATTTTTTCGTTCCAACCCTTTTGCCATATACTCTTTGGTCAAGGCATTAAGAAAAGTGGTGAGTTTATCAATGTTGCCACCCTTGAGTTTGATTTCAACAATAGAAGCTTCTTTGTTAATGGGTTCAATACTGAATGATTTGAATCGTTTGACAAGATCATCATAATCATTAAAAGTAAATGAAAATGATCTGTTCAAGTCTCTTTTCAGATCAAACTTATCTGTCAGCAACAACTTGAATTTAAAATCTTTTGTCTGTATAAGTTGCCCGACAGAAAATGTCTCATCAAGTGAAATGTTTTCTTTTTTCCCTTCCAAAAGCTCACGACGGGAAAAAATAAAATAAGCGGCCGATTGATTCTTAGCTTCCAGCCTGAATTTATCCCCGGAAATAAAATTCACATTAAATTGTGTATTGACAGGTTGGGGATAAGTTGTATCCATGATCACGATAAAAGGGCAATCCTTAAAAAGTTCCTTCGTCACGAAATTGTCTTCACTGAAATAAGCCACTTCGAAACCGATTTTTGTAACGGTACGGTATGTTAGCGAATAAGAAGAAAGTACACCGATCTCGTTTTGCAGATTCTGCATGTTGTTGAAAAGACCCATACCCAAAAGGTCCTGGGGATTCAACTTATTTTCCGACTTGTCTTTAATCAGGACAGTGGTTTTTACTTCAAAAACCGGTTGTGTATATTTATTGAAAATAAAAGCAATGATGAGTGCAATAAATATTGTGACAGCAAAAAGATACCAATAACGGTAAAATTTGAATAGTAACGCTTTATAATCGACAGATTGCTGTTGCTGGGTAAAATCCTGAATGTTCTCGTTCACGGGATAATTATTTTGTTATATAATTTATCAACAATAAAGTTGTCGAAATGGAAGCAAGTATAATGGCCCAGGGGAAGGTGGAACCAAGTCCCCATCGTTTGTACCCGAGTGGCGTTACATATATGATGTCGTTTGGCTGCAGATAATAGAAATCCGAATTAAGGATATCGTCACTTGTCAGGTCCAGGTAATGGACTTTAGAGCCCCCTTTGGTCTGCCGGATCAGGGCAACCTTATTCCTGTTCGCGAATTCTGTCATATCACCCGACATAGAAAGGGCTTCAAAAATATTAATATCGTCTTTATAAATAGTGAAAATTCCCGGGCGACTGACTTCCCCGACCAGTGTAACGCGAAAATTTACAATTTTCACCACTACGTTGGTTTCTTTCAGATACTCGTTGATCAGCTGCTGGATCATTGTTTTAACCTGGTCGACATTCAAATCCTTGACATAAACTTTACCCACAATGGGAAAGTCAATATAACCTTCTGCGGTAACGCTGTAACTGTTCAGGTAAATGGAAGCATCGTTGGCATAATCATTATATGAGCTGGTTCCCGATTGCTTGTTGAAGAAAATAAATGCCTTCTCATCAAGACTGAAAACCCGGATATAAAGATTGTCTTTAGGCTGGATCTTATAGTCTATATCACGTTTGTTGTTATAAAACGAAGTGGTGTCCTTGACCTGCTCTTTCTGAAGATACTTGATCTTTTTCTGAGGTACGCATGAGGTCAGAATAAGTACGTAAACAAAGAGAAAACTTAGATATTTCACAAATCCGGAAAGGCGATGTTTCATAAAAAGCGTTATTGAAGCAGCAAAAGTACTTTTTTTTTATCAATCTGAACGCTTACCGGACATTCTTTTCCTGAAACGTACCTAAGGTGTAACTACCTCTGCAATCAATGTGGCCGAAGTAAAACGGATAATTTTTGTTGTTATATAATCACCGGGACCCGCTTCTGTCTTGGGAAATATCACCACTTTATTCTGGGTGTTTCGTCCAAAATAATGTGCTTTTGATCGTTTTGATTCTCCTTCAATCAGGATGGAGAAGATTTTTCCCAAATCGTGTTTATTACTTTCGAAAGAGAGCTTTTGCTGGAGATCAATGATTTCTTTAAGCCGTCGTTCTTTGATTTCTTCAGGAACACTGTCTTTCAGTGTTTCTGCAGCAAGGGTTTGCGGTCGTTCAGAATATTTAAACATGAATGCAAAATCATAACTTGCCCAATCCATAAGGGAAATGGTATGCTGATGGTCCTCTTCCGTTTCCCTACAGAAACCAGTAATGATATCAGTGGAAATGGCACAATCCGGTATAATGCGCCGGATCGCCCCAACCCGTTCCATATATTGTTCCCGGGTGTATTTACGATTCATCAGGGTCAGCATATGGTCGCTTCCGGATTGAACGGGAAGATGTATGGATTTGCATATATTATCATACTTTGCAATTGTATACAGCAACCTGTCTGGGATATCCTTGGGATGTGACGTGGCAAACCGGATACGCATTAATGGATTTACCCCAGCTACATTTTCAAGAAGCCGGGAAAAATCAATAATTCCCTCCGGAGAAACCCAATGGTATGAATTCACATTTTGACCAAGCAAGGTCACTTCGCGGTAGCCTCTGTTAAACAAATCGCGTGTTTCACTGACGATGGATCCGGCATCACGGCTTCGCTCCTGGCCCCGGGTAGAAGGGACAACACAATAAGTGCAATAATTTTCGCAGCCCCGCATGATCGAAATAAAAGCGGAAACGCCATTGGTATCAAGCCTGACAGGAGTAATATCGGCATAGGTTTCATCTGCTGATAAAATGGTATCAATGGCTCGTCTGCCCGTTCCGACCTGTTCAAGTAAAAGAGGCAGATGCCTGTAGGAATCCGGTCCCACAATCATGTCCAGCAAATGTTCTTCTTCAACAAGGGCGGTTTTGGTACGGTCAGCCATGCAGCCAAGCAGCCCGATCATCAGACCGGGATTCTTTTTCTTTAATGATTTAAAGTATTGTAGCCTTTTCCTGACCCGTTCTTCAGCATTTTCGCGGATTGAACAGGTATTGATAAAAATGATATCGGCTGTTGCCAGATCAGATGTATAATCGTACCCTTCATGGGTCAGAATAGATGCGACAATCTCGCTGTCAGAAAAATTCATCTGGCAACCATAGGTCTCAAGATATATTTTTTTCGATTTTTTCACGTTAACGAATTACCTAAAGATATGTAGCCCGATTAAGCATAAAAAAGCGATGCAAAGGTAAGGATTAAGTTAATTGTCTTACTTTTGTGCCGGATTTCGAAAAGGTAATATGGTATCCAGATGACAAAGAACTTAGTAATTGTTGAGTCTCCGGCCAAGGCAAAAACCATTGAAGGGTTTTTAGGGAATGAATTTGCGGTAAAGTCATGCATGGGACATGTGGCAGACCTGTCAAAAAAGGACCTGGGAGTAGATATTGAAAATGGATTCATTCCCCGATATGTAGTTTCTCCGGAGAAGAAAAAAATTGTTTCCGAATTAAAAAAATTGGCCCATGATGCTGATTGGGTATGGTTAGCCTCCGACGAGGACCGGGAGGGAGAAGCCATTGCCTGGCACCTTATAGAAGTACTGGGGTTGGATGAACAAAAAACAAAGCGGATTGCTTTCCACGAAATCACCAAAACCGCCATTCTCGAGGCTATTGGATCTCCGCGGGACATTGATAAAAATCTCGTCAATGCCCAACAGGCCCGCCGGGTACTGGATCGTCTTGTAGGGTTTGAATTATCGCCCCTGTTATGGAAAAAAATCAAACCAGCCCTTTCCGCCGGCAGGGTCCAATCCGTTGCAGTCAGATTGATTGTGGAACGCGAAGAAGAAATTAAAAATTTTCAAAGCACTTCCTCTTTCCGTATTACAGGTGACTTTCAGGTAAAAAACGGGAATAAGGTATCCGTAATAAAAGCCGAATTAAATAAACGGTTTTCTTCTAAAGAAGAAGCTGTCGCCTTTTTAGAGAAATGTAAACAAACCGGGTATATCATTGAGGATGTTGATACCAGGCCAGCTAAAAAAGTTCCCGCTCCTCCATTTACTACTTCAACACTGCAACAAGAGGCTTCACGCAAACTCGGATTTTCTGTTGGGAATACCATGCGCGTAGCACAGGAACTTTATGAATCGGGAAAGATCACTTACATGCGTACCGATTCAGTCAATTTGTCTGATCTGGCATTGTCCATGTCAAGGAAAGTGATCACCGAAAGTTTTGGCGAAGAATATGTGAAAATCCGCAAATTTTCCACGAAAACCAAAGGTGCACAGGAAGCGCATGAGGCCATTCGTCCCACCTATCCTGGAAATAAAACCATCGACGGTGATAAATCGCACAAACGTTTATATGAGCTGATCTGGAAACGGACCATCGCTTCTCAGATGGCCGATGCGGAGCTGGAGAAAACCAACGTGATTATTGGTTTGACAAAAGGAGATGAAAAATTCATTGCCAAAGGAGAGGTTATTAAATTCGATGGATTCCTGAAAGTATATATGGAATCGAAAGATGAAGAAGATCAGAACGGAGAAGATGGCATACTTCCACCATTGGTGCCCGGAGAGAAACCCGACCTGATAGAAATGACCGCTCAGGAAAAATTCACCCAGCAACCATTCCGTTATACCGAAGCCACCCTTGTAAAAAAACTGGAAGAATTAGGGATTGGCCGCCCGTCGACATATGCCCCGATCATCTCTACCATTCAGAAAAGAGAATACGTAGTTAAGGAAGACCGGCCAGGTTTCTCCAGGAATTTTAACCTTATCACTCTGAAAAACGGTGTGCTCAAGGAGGAGAACAAATTGGAAAATGCAGGCTTTGAAAAAGCCAAACTTTTCCCGACCGATATCGGTACACTGGTCAACAACTTCCTGACCCGGCATTTTGAAAATATCCTTGAATACAATTTCACAGCCAATGTGGAAGAGGAATTCGATGAAATCGCGGAGGGAAAATTGGTCTGGAATCAGATGATAAAGGATTTCTATTATCCTTTTCATAAACAGATCGAAAACACACTCGAAAACTCCGGTAAGGTTTCCGGTGAAAAACTACTCGGAAAAGACCCCAAATCCGGGATAAACATTTTTGTGAAAATCGGACGATATGGAGCGATGGTGCAAATGGGAGATACTGATAATGAAGTCAAACCACGGTTCGCTTCACTGAAAAAAGGACAAAGTATTGATACCATTACTTTGACAGAAGCATTGGATCTGTTCAGATTGCCCCGTAGTCTGGGCGAATTTGAATCCATTGAAGTGATCGTTTCTACGGGACGTTTTGGTCCATACATCCGTCATGAATCAAGATTTTACACACTCCCAAAGGATGATGATCCCCTCACAGTTACCCTCGACCGTGCGATTGAGATCATACAGGATAAAAGAATACAGGATAGCAAGAAAGTGCTTCATGAATTTCAGGAGAATAAAACCCTGATCCGGGTGCTGAACGGACGTTACGGTGCCTATATCGCATTCAACAAAGAAAACTATAAAATTCCCAAAGGCAAAGACCCGAAAACACTGACCCTTGAAGAATGCAAAAACATCATTGCCAACACTGAACCTTCAAAGTCCAAATCGAAAAAGAAAAAGTAATGTCCCATGGATATTCCTCCTTTTTTTGAACCCCTTGATCTGAGCGAATTTCATTACACAGGTGACCCTTCCGCCCAGTCCCGTTTAGGAAATACAATCCGTATTTTCTCGGATAACCGGGATTTTCCTGACTACACTTCCTTTGATATTGCTCTGATTGGCGTGAAAGAAGACCGGAATGCAGTAAATAACGAAGGATGTAGTCTTGCCCCAAATGCAATCCGGAAATATCTTTATCAACTGAATGCTGGTCCATATCCGATCAAACTGGTTGATTTGGGTAATATTAAAAATGGATATTCAGTATCAGACACATACTTCGCGTTAAGTTCGGTAGTCGCTGAACTGATTACCCATAATGTTCTTCCGGTTATCCTTGGAGGAAGTCAGGATATTACTTTTGCCAACTATCAAGCTTACCAGAGCCTGGGTCAGATTATTAACATTGTTGCCGTTGATCCTATGTTCGATCTCGGAAAATCAGAGCAGGAAATCACCTCCCAGTCTTACCTGAGCAATATCATTCTTCACCAGCCCAATTACCTCTTTAACTATGCGAATATCGGTTATCAGACCTACTTTATTGATCAGGATGCCTTAAAACTCATGAAAAACCTGTTTTTCGACACTTACCGTCTGGGAATTGTCCGTGAAAGTCTGGAAGAGGTTGAACCCATTGTGCGCAATGCCGACATGCTCAGTTTTGATGTATCCGCCATACGGAACGCTGATGCCCCGGGAAACGGAAATGCAACACCAAATGGATTTTACGGGGAAGAAGCTTGCCAGATCATACGGTATGCCGGCCTGAGTGATAAGCTAACCTCCATTGGTTTTTATGAAGTCAATCCGAAACAGGATAAAGCCGGACAAACCGCCCACCTTGTCGCTCAGATGATCTGGTATTTTATTGACGGTTTCTATAATCGTGCCCACGACTTTCCTTTCAGGAATGAAGATGATTACATCAAATACCGGGTCAGCATCAGCGATCACAAAGAGGAAATCGTGTTTTATAAAAGCAAAAAAACCGATCGGTGGTGGATGGAGATTCCCTTACAGGAAGAACAACGAATCAAATACCAAAGGCACTACCTTGTCCCTTGCTCTTACAAAGATTACCAGATCGCTTGTGAAAATGATATCCCCGACCGGTGGTGGATAGTGTACCAAAAACTCATGTGAAAATGATGGAGATAGGAGATAAGTTTCTGATTTGATCCCCTATCTTTTATTTCCTATCCCCCAAAGTCTATCTCTTATCCGTCAATTCGATCCGGATTAGCTGATAAAAATCCTTTCCAGCCCGAAAACTTTTTTGTGGTTCCCGGAACTCCTTTTTGAAAAAAGTGACAGACGGCCGCCGCAAGGCCATCCGTAGCATCCAGTGTTTCCGGGTATTCCCTGATATTCAAAAGCCGGTTCAACATAAGAGCCACTTGTTCTTTAGTAGCGGCCCCTTTTCCGGTAATGGATTGTTTTATTTTCCGGGGCGAGTATTCAAAAATGGGAATCGACCTGGATAAAGCCGCTGCAATTGCGACACCCTGAGCCCGGCCAAGCTTCAGCATCGATTGCACATTTTTTCCGAAAAATGGAGCTTCAATGGCTAATTCATCAGGATGATATTGCTCTATCAATGCAATCATGCGCTCAAAAATTATTTTCAGGCGCAGGGAATGATCATCGTATTTGTTTAATTTTAACACGCCTAAAGCGAGCATTTCGGCATGGTTGCCAACTACGCGGATTATGCCATAGCCCATAATTGTAGTTCCCGGATCAATACCTAAAATAATGCGTTCGCCGGCCATTGTTGGAGGATGAAAAACAAATCAAAAGTACGGAAATTAGCTAATCTTGCCCTACAGTTACTAATATTGGGTGTAACCTATGCTTTTATTTATAAACAGGTATTCCTTAAGAATGATATCCCGTCGATGATAAAAAATTTCGAAGGGGAGTTATCAAAACCAGGATTTACATATGGATTGATCCTGGTTATCTTTCTTATGTTAGTGAATTGGGGAATCGAAGCTTGGAAATGGAAATTGTTGATCGGAAAAATTGAAACGATCAGTTTCCTGAAATCCTTTCAGGCGGTACTTACAGGGGTCAGTATCAGTTCATTCACGCCCAACCGTATAGGCGATTTTTTTGCCCGTGTCTTTATTCTGCAAAAGGCCAGTCATATCGAAGGGATACTGATCACCATTCTGGGAAGTATAAGTCAATTATTAATTACAATTTTAGCGGGTTCAGCAGCTCTGCTGATTTTTATTCCTTACTGTATGGCCGGTACAGCCTTTGGACATGGCTACCTATATTATACCTTGCTGGCATTGATCATATCGTTCAACTTAATTCTATTGGGGCTTTTCTTCAATGTTTCATTCCTTTCGTCATTAAAAGAAAAGATCTTCAAAAACGGATTAAAAAAATTACGGAAATTTTTCAGGGTTTTCGCCTTCTATCACAATAAAGAGATTGCTACAGTGATCCTCCTGAGTTTTTTACGTTATGTGGTCTTTTCTTTCCAGTTTTTTCTCCTGCTCTGGATACTGGGGATTTCGTTGCCTTTTTACCATGCACAGTTATTGATCTCACTGATTTTTTTTATTATGGCTGTAGTTCCTACCATCGCGCTTACAGAATTGGGGATCCGTGGTTCGGTATCCTTGTATGTTTTTGGGCTTTTTTTCGCCCGGATCGATCCTTCCATGATGTATTGTACACTTTGTATATTTGCAGCATCCACCCTCCTTTGGGTGATCAATCTCGGAATACCTGCGTTGATGGGGACTTTTTTCGTGTTCCGGCTGCAATTCTTCAGAAACAGGAAATAGCGGATTCAGGGATTGATTAAGGACAACAGGTAATGGGTGTGAGGAAGATGTCAGAAAAACTTACGAAGTGGATTTGAGATTCGGAAATGGGATTTATTGAAATTTTCGTGGGAATATTGGCGCTTTTGCTGCTGGGTTATGGTTTTATAATTATAAGCTTTACCTGGGGTTTATATAAATTGGATGATCTTTCTCCCGTTGAAAATTTTACTACTTCTCACCATCATTCGTTCACAACTTCCGTCTCGGTCATTATCCCGGTACGCAACGAGAGCCGCAACATAACCAGGATATTGGATGAAATGCGCCGGCAGGATTACCCTGATAATCTTGTGGAAGTGATTGTAACTGATGATTTTTCCGTAGATGACACGTGTAAAGTTGCAGAGCATTTTATCCGGCAATTCCAAAGTTTTCCACTAAAACTGATCGATTCAAAATGCATACATGCGGGGGAAACCGGAAAGAAAAAGGCCATCGAAAGGGCTATCAATATGGCAAAAGGGGATCTGATCCTGTGTACGGATGCCGATACCTGTCGTGAATCACATTGGATTTCAAGCATGGTAACTTGTTTCGAAAATGGCAACGCAAAGATAATCCTTGGTCCGGTAGTTTTTCAAAACGAAAATAATCTGTTGCAGAAAATCCAGTCGGTTGAATTTATCGGATTGATGGGGGTTACAGCCGGTTCAGCTTCCCTTGGTTACCCTGTGATGTGTAATGGTGCAAATCTGGCATATCCTTCCATTGCCTTCAGGGACAGCGGTGGCTTCGAAGGAAACAAACAGTTTGTTTCCGGTGACGATCAGTTCCTATTAGCCGGAATAAAAAATAAATTCGGAAGAAACTCAGTCCGGTTTCAATATGACAGGTCAGCCATTGTACGCACCGACCCGGCAAAGACACTTACCGGTTTTATTAACCAGCGTCTCCGTTGGGTGTCAAAGGGACGTGGTTACCGTGATCCTTATATTATAGCGGTTGCGATAATAACATATTTGACCCATTTTTTTCTGCTGTCTGGTATGATTTCGGGCTTTTGGTGGCCGGAAATGTTTTTCGTCTCTTTTTTTTTATGGCTGGGGAAAATATTATTGGATTATCCCATGGTTTTAATAATGACCCGTTTTTTTGGGAAAAGTAAAATACTGGGTTATTATTTCATCGCACAGGTTTTTCAATTGCTTTATGTCGTGACAATTGGTCCAATAGGATTGATATTCCCCTTTACCTGGAAAGGAAGAAAAAGAAAGTACTAATATTTTAATAGATAACAGAGGAAAAGAGTGCTTCCGCAATAACAATATCCTGGGGAAAGGTGATTTTTATATTGGTCTTTTCGCCATCGAGAAGATGAATTTGTTCTCCGGAAGCTTCGATGACGGTGGCATCATCAGAAAATTTTTCGGAATAAGGCTGACAATAGGCTTTTTTAATGCTTGCTGCATGAAAGACCTGCGGTGTCTGAACGATATTATATTTTTCCCGGTTCACCGGCCAACTTGTTGAACCGGTAATTAACCGTATCGATTCATGGATTGGGATTACAGGAATTGCATTTCCTCTCAGACGGGCAGTTTCAAATGTAGCATGGATCAGCAAAGGAGAAATCAACGGTCTTACGCCATCATGGATGGCTACCAGCCCATCATCAGGAATAACGGCAAGCGCATTTTTTACAGAATGAAACCGGGTATCACCTCCTGCGATAAGTCGGTGAGGAATGATAAAAGAATAATTACGACAAAGCTCTTTCCATGAATTGAATTGATCAATGGGAAGGACTAAAAAAAGAAGAATATCCGGATAAGATTGAATAAATGCACGAAGGCTATGCATGAGCAGAGGCTTTCCGGCAAGCAGAAGAAATTGCTTTGGTGTACCGGCATTCATCCGTGTACCGATACCTCCTGCAACAATAATTGCTGTTTTCTTCAAAGAGGGAAAATATGATGTCAGAGAATCAGCATGGGGTTGCCGTAGCTGAAGAACTTATATTTCTTTTCTACAGCCATTTCATAAGCCTTCATGAGCAAATCATAACCGGAAAAGGCAGCTACCATCATCATCATGGGTGATTGCGGCAAATGAAAATTGGTGATCATGGCATTGGCAATACTGAATTCGTATGGGGGGAAGATAAATTTGTTGGTCCAGCCCCGGTAGGGTTTAAGGTTGCCTGCAATGGTCACCGACGATTCAATGGCTTTCATGGAAGTGGTGCCGACAGCTACGATCCGGCCCTTATTGGCCATGGAACGGTTAACAATCTCTGCAGTTTCCGGTTCGATTATGACCTCCTCCGAGTCCATTTTGTGTTTGGTCAGATCTTCGACATCAATAGTGCGGAAATTTCCAAGACCAACATGTAGGGTGACTTCCGCAAATGAAACACCCTGAAGTTCGAGACGTTTCATGATTTCACGGCTGAAATGAAGCCCGGCGCTGGGAGCTGCAACAGCTCCCTCATGCTTGGCGAAAATGGTCTGATAACGTTCTTCATCCTCTTGGGTAGCCGGACGGTTATGAATTTTAGGTAACGGGGTCTGACCTAACCTTTGAATCGTCTTTTTGAATTCTTCATAGGGTCCGTCGAATAAAAAACGGATTGTTCTCCCCCTTGACGTGGTATTGTCAATCACTTCTGCTACGAGTGAGTCATCGTCACCAAAATATAGTTTATTACCGATACGGATTTTTCGGGCCGGATCCACGAGAACATCCCACAAGCGCGATTCGCGGTTCAATTCCCGCAATAAAAAAACCTCAATTTTAGCTCCTGTTTTTTCTTTCTCTCCATACAGACGGGCAGGAAAAACCTTGGTGTTGTTTATAATAAAAACATCTCCATCGCTGAAATAGTTCAGGATGTCTTTAAAATGACCATGCTCTATGGTCTGGGATTTCCGATCCAGGATCATCATGGGTACATCGTCACGTTGTTTCGAGGGATGATTCGCGATCAGTTCAGGTGGCAGGTGGAAGCGAAATTGGGATAATTTCATAGTTTGCGGCCGGTTAAAAAGGGGGGCAAAGGTAATACTTTTTTGAACGAAAGTCAAATGTTTTTTTACCCTGTGAAGAGATCGGTGATCTGTTCTTCCTGTTCAATTTGCAGGTGGTGTGTGAGTATTCCGAGCCTTCCGGCAGTTTCAATATGTTGCAAAGAATCATCGATAAACAGCGTCTCCCGGGGCAAAAGATGACTGTCGCTCAGAACGTATTCAAAAACTTCTTTACCCGGTTTCTGAAGATGAATCTGAAATGAAAAATAGGCCTTTTCAAAAAGAATATCGAACCCGGAATAGCCATAGTGTTGCTGAAAATCGTACAGATATTTGGTATAGTGGATCTCATTTGAATTACTCAGAATGAAAATCCGGTACTGTTTTGCCAGTTTTTCAATTAAACGAATTCTTGATTCCGGAATATCAAGGAGCATGGCATTCCAGGCCTCATCGATTTGTGCATCGGTGACAGAACCCGGAATTTGTTGTTTCAGGATATTTCTGAATTCCTGCGGGGTAAGTGATCCCCTTTCGAACTTCCTGAACAGATTCTCTTGTTCCGAAACCGAGTAAGATGTATTGAAGGTACTTTTCCCCAACCGTTCAAACATTGATTTGGTGAGCCCGATATCGATATTGCAAATCACGCCACCGAAGTCAAAAATGATATTTTTTACAGATTCAGGGTTCGGGAAACCGGATATTGCGATATGCATGGGAGAACAGGAGATGGAAATGAAAACGTTTGCAAAAATCGGAAGAAATTCCTACTTTTGCACACTTATTTTTCAATTGTCAATTTTTTTATTGTCAATTGAACGGGCCCATAGCTCAGACGGTTAGAGCAGCTGACTCATAATCAGCTGGCCACAGGTTCAAGTCCTGTTGGGCCCACAAGCAGCATAACCACTTATAGCAGGGATGTTATAAGTGTTTTTTATTTGTGTCCACGGAAATAACAGATTATGTTACTTTTCAGGCTCTAAATGAACAGATAAAATCATGAAAAGAATATTTGTTTTTTTAATAATGCCGATGATGTTTTCCCTGAGTTTTTGTTCAAAAGCGCAACAATCAAAAGGGGTCCAGAAAAATGTTTTTCTGTTTCGTAAAGATTCGTTGCGTTACCAACTCTTTATCCCCATTCAGTCGGAAAAAATAAAACTTCCCCTGGTTGTTTTTCTGCACGGATCCGGTGAACGCGGAAATGACAATGAAAAACAATTGAAAAATGGCGTCAGAAATTTTGTCTCTGTAGAAAATCAGAAAAAATTCCCCTGCTTTGTACTTGCACCCCAATGCCCCCTTGGCCAGCGATGGGTTGAAGTCGATTTTCGTCAACCCTATAACAGACAGCCAGCAGAAATTTCCCAACCACTCGGGTTGGTCAAGGAGTTGATCGATTCACTGATCAATCATAGTTCTGTCGACAGGCAAAGAATTTATATCACTGGCTTATCCATGGGCGGCTTTGGCACTTGGGATCTGATCGAACGGTATCCCGGATTTTTTGCAGCGGCCGTTCCGGTTTGTGGCGGTGGAGACGAATTATTGGCACCCAAACTGGTACAAATTCCCATATGGGCTTTTCACGGGAAACTCGACGATGTTGTAAACCCGGCAAGATCGGAAAACATGATCAAAGCCATCCAAAAAGCGGGGGGAAATCCCCGGTATACCGGATACCCGGATCTGGGCCATGCATGCTGGGAAGAGACCTATTCCAATCCGGAATTATTTAAATGGCTGTTTCAGCAGAAAACACAACTCCCCTAATCGTGTTTTTTTCCTTTGAAGATTCCTTTTACTTTTGTCGCAAATTTAACGGTCAGGATGAATCATAAAATACTTTTTGTCTTTGTTACTATTTATTTTCAGCTGTACGCTTTTGAAGATATTTACGCCCAGGAATGGAATTTCATCAAAGAAAAAGACGGAATAAAAATATATACCCGGAAAGAAGGAAATTCCTCGTTGAAAACATTTAAAGGGGTGGTCGACCTGCATACGGAGCTGGACAAGGTATATAACCTGCTCGGAAATGTGAAAAATGTCGATTGGTGGGACAAAAACCTGAAAGAGATCACCGTTCTTCTTTATGAGAAAGACAAGCATATTCAATATTATTTGGTGTACAGCGTTCCCTGGCCGCTTACCGATCGCGATTTATGTGTGGATGCAAAAATTACGACCGACCCGGTAACCGGTATACGTACGATTTATTCCGTTCCGTTGCTTAATGTAATTCCCGAAAAACCCGACCGGATCAGGATCACGGAGTACTGGCAGCGCTGGACCATCCAACCGGTCACAAAAGGGACAGTACATGTGATTTTGGAAGGATATGTTGACCCGGCGGGAAGTGTCCCGGATTGGTTATACAACATGGTTATCACTGAAACACCCCTGAAAATTATCCGTGGAATCAAAGAGCGGTTGGAATCGCAAGGAGCGGATTAGCCTATTATTAAATACCGGGGAAATTGATAGTTTTTGATTTTAGCCCTTAATAAGGATTAATTTTTTAGATTTGTCTTCTCGAAAAACACCCTAAGTATCCTTCCATGGAATTTCTTTACATTATTATAGGTATGGTGCTTGTTTTTGATTTCATTAACGGGTTCCATGATTCCGCTAATTCAATTGCCACCGTTGTTTCAACCAAGGTGCTCTCCCCATTGACCGCAGTAATTTTTGCTGCTTTTTTTAATTTTCTTGCCTATTTTATCTTTCATACAAAAGTGGCATCGACCATTGGGAAAGGAGTTGTAAATCCCGATGTAATCAACCTGAATGTTATTGCAGCCGCTCTTTTTGCCGCCATCATCTGGAATTTACTTACCTGGTGGTGGGGCTTCCCATCCAGTTCATCGCATACACTTGTAGGTGGGTTGGTGGGTGCAGCTGTGGCTAAGGCCGGGTTTGGATCGGTAGTGGTTGCAGGTCTGCTAAAAATTATCTCTTTTATCGTTATTGCCCCCTTTATGGGCATGATTATTTCTTTTACGATCTCAGCCATTGTTTTATATCTTTTTCGAAATGTAACCCCCTCAAAAGTCGATAAATATTTTCGAAAGATTCAGTTATTTTCCGCCGGAGCATTTAGTCTTGGACATGGAGGAAACGACGCACAAAAATCGATGGGGATTATCTGGGTGGCTTTAATTGTTACAGGTCATACTACAAAAAACGATCCCATTGCCCATTGGATCGTTCTTTCCTGTTATTCGGCTATTGCATTTGGAACCTTATTCGGAGGATGGCGAATAGTAAAAACCATGGGTCAGAAAATCACCAAACTTAAACCGTTCGAAGGTGTTTGTGCGGAAACAGCAGGATCAATAACCCTTTTCGGGGCCACACTTTTTGGTATCCCTGTCAGTACAACGCATACCATCACCGGCGCCATTATTGGTGTGGGCGCCCGAAAAGGAGTATCTGCTGTAAAGTGGGGTGTGACGACAAAAATTTTCTGGTCCTGGATTTTAACAATTCCTGTTTCGGCCTTGATAGGGGCAACGTTTTTTCACCTTTTGAATTTGATATATTGACAACATAATAATCATTCCTATAAGATATCAATATAAAAGACAACCATATAAAAATTCAACATATGAATTTAGATAGTTTATTAAAATATTTTGTTCCTAAAGACACCTCCTTTTTTCCCCTTTTTGAGGATGGAGCCAAAGTCCTGATCAAGGCTGCAGATCTTCTAAAAGAGCTGATGGCAACCGAAACAATCGATCAGCGGACACCCATCATAAAACAGATCAAATCAGTAGAACACGAAGGCGATGAAATTGCGCATAAAATATACCACCAGTTAAACAAGTCGTTCATCACACCGTTTGACCGGGAGGATATCCAGGAACTGACTTCCTACCTCGACGATGTGATCGATTACATTAATGGTGCGGCGCAGCGTATCGGACTTTACAAACCCAAATCAATACACCCGGTATTCAAAGATTTTGCCGAAGTAATATGTGATGCTGCAAAGGAAATTGAATTTTCATTGCATGGATTAAGAAATTCAGGAAAAAATCATGAGAAAATACTGCAATCCTGCATCAATTTAAATACCCTTGAAAACCGGGCCGATGATCTTTATCATGACGGTATTTCCAACCTGTTTGAAAACGAAAAAGATACCATCGAGCTCATTAAGAATAAAGAGATCATTGCCACCCTCGAAAAAACTGTCGACATGGCCGAGGATGTCTCAGATATCATCAAGACCATCCTGATTAAGTTGGCCTGATTCCGGATCGGTTACAACTAACAAACATTCTGACCGGAATACGGTTGATTAATTGTGAATATCATTTTCCATTTTTCTTTGGATACCCTGCTTTTTTCCCCCAAGTTTGCGTGACTAAAAAATCCGTATTAACCAAATTCAATCATTATGAAAAACAATTTACTAGGTATTCTATTGCTTTTTGGATTTCTGGGTTTCTTCCAAAATTTATCCTATTCCCAGGGGGTGACATCCTCCGGAATAAATGGCCGGGTGGTAGACAATAAAGGAATTGGCTTACCGGGAGCAACGGTTATCGCCCTCCATCAACCCACCGGAACAAAAAACGGAACAACAACCGATACGAAAGGATTCTATCGGTTCCCGAACATCAGCGTCGGAGGTCCATATGTCTTTACCATAACGTATATCGGATATCAGAAGTACGAACAAACGGGAATTTATCTTTCACTGGGTCAGACCCTGAAGATCGACGTTGAACTCAAGGAAAGTACCGAAACACTTCAAAGTGTCGAAATCGTGGCTGTCAGGAATGATCTGTTTGACGGGAATCGCACGGGAACCACGACGAACATCAACCGCGACGCCATTGACAAAATGCCAAGCATTGCCCGGAACATTACTGATTTCACCAGGTTGACCCCACAAGCCCGTGTTAGTAACGATGGAAGCATTGAAATTGCCGGTATGAATAACCGGTACAATGCTATTTTCATTGATGGTGCTGTGAACAATGATGTTTATGGGTTGGCTGCTACCGGAACCAATGGTGGTCAAACTGGTATATCTCCGTTTAGCCCGGATATTATCGACCAGTTTACCGTGAATGTAGCTCCTTATGATGTAAAACTTGGAGGTTTTGCTGGCGCCGGAATCAATGCAGTTACCCGCCGGGGTACCAATAACTTCGAAGCTTCCGTCTATTATTTTTTCCGTAATCAGTCCATTGCCGGAAAAACCCCGACAAACAGGGAAGATATGCCCGACTCACTGCGAAAACGTTTGCCAAACTTTTCATCACAGACGTATGGGGCCCGTGTGGGAGGCGCCATCATAAAAGATAAACTGTTCTATTTCATGAATGTGGAATTTCAAAATGATCAGACCCCAAGACCCTTCGATTTTGGTACCTACGTGGGAAAAGCCACCCGTTCGGATCTGAACAATATTGCCAACAAATTAAACAACCAATATGGTTACGATCCGGGATCGTATGAAGGAGCAAATCAGACCCTCGACGGACAGAAAGTTTTTGCCCGCATCGACTGGAATATTTCAAGCAAGCATTCGCTGACAGCACGTTATCAATATACCAAGGGACGGAGTATTACACCCGGTGTTCCTACCAGCACCGGCCTTACCTTTAGTAATGCCGGAATCGATTTCCCTTCTATTACCAATACTGCTGCGGTGGAATTAAAAAGTGTTTTTGGGAATAAATACTCTAATGACCTCATTGTGGGGCTCACTTTTGTCCGTGATAACCGAAACCCGATGGGAGGCAATTTTCCGTCTGTAAGTATCAAGGATGGCAATGCGTTGATCTCCTTTGGCAGTGAACAGTTCTCCACAGCAAACCGGTTGTTCCAGGATATTTATACCCTTACCGATAATTTCGAAATATACCTGGGAAAACATACACTGACCGTGGGGACCCACAACGAACTTTATAACATGTACAACCTGTTTATCCGTCAGAATTTTGGCTATTACCAGTTTAACTCCATCAACGACTTTTTAAACAATGATACGGTCTCGGCCACTCAGTATGACCGGACCTATTCCCTGGTGGATGGTGTTACCGGACCCGGGTCAAAAGCAGCCGCCAAGTTCAAGGCCCTCCAATTGGGTTTCTATGTGCAAGATGAATATCAAATCACAAGTCGTTTTAAAGTTTCCCTGGGATTGGCCCTTGATATTCCCATGTTCCTGACCAGCGCAGCTACCAATAGTGATTTCAATACACGGATCATCCCTCAATTTCAGAATATCGAAACCGGAGATGGAAAAACGTTCGACGGGAAGACAGGACAGATGCCCAAGGCTCAATTTTTGCTTTCTCCGAGAATTGGCTTTAACTGGGATTTGTTCGACAATCAGAAAACACAAGTCCGTGGCGGTATCGGGATTTTCACCAGCCGTATCCCTTATGTATGGCCAGGGGCGTGCTATACCAACAACGGAATAACCATGGGCGGTATGCGGACTATATATGATCCTACAAAACCGGGCACCTTCATTCAATTCAATCCCGACTGGAATAACCAGCCAGGGTACAAACCCGGTGACCCGATCATTCCTTCGGGCGAAGTGGATATTTTTGCTAAAAATTTCAAATATCCCCAAGTCTGGAGAACGAGTCTCGGAATTGATCAGAAATTACCATGGGGATTGGTCATAACAGGGGAATTTACCTATACCAAAAACATGAATAACGTCATGTATTATAACTACCGATACATGAAAAACGGACAAACGCTGACAGGTACCGGCGACAATCGTCCGTTGTGGAAAATAAACGATTCCATAGCCAAAACAAAATACACCGATGTTATTTACGGCTATAATACCAATCAGGGATGGGCATACGATCTTACTTTCCAACTTCAGAAACAATTGGATCATGGATTTTCAGGAAATATTGCCTATACGCTCGGACACGCAAAATCAATGAATGACGCCAATTCATCGCAAAACTCATCGCAGTGGCGGGTTGTGAACGTCAGAGGTAAAAATGACCTTGACCTCTCCTGGTCAGATTATGATCTCGGCTCCCGTGTTATGGCCTATTTCTCTTATAAAATTGAGTATGCCAAACATTTTGCCACGACGGTGGGATTATATTATAACGGACAATCAGGTCGCCGTTTCTCATACGGATTTTCCAACAGTTATAAAGATCCGGTCACCAAGAAAACGTATAACCTTGGTGAAGACACCCAAAATCTTGAATTGATGTATGTTCCTTCCAACCAGAATGATATCCGGCTGGTTGATATTCTGGATAAAAATGGGAACGTGGTTGTCAGTAAACAAACACAATGGGAAAACCTGAATGCATTTATTGAAGGAGATCCCTACCTGAGTACACGTCGCGGACAGTATACAGAACGGAACGGATCCCGTACACCCTTTGAAAGCACTGTGGATCTGCACCTGGCACAGGATTTCTACCTTACCGTGAAGGGGAAGCGTCACACCTTGCAGGTGACTTTCGACATCTTCAACTTCATGAACTTCCTGAATCCCGGTTGGGGCCGGAAATACTACGTTGCCGGTTATTATGGCAATTATCCGTTGCTCCAGTTCCAGGGATTTGAAAAAGATGAACAGGGTAAAGTTACCACTGTACCTCAATATAGCTTCACTCCCCCTAAAAGTGGTAACGTCTGGAGCCTTTACGATTCCGGGTTATCCAGCTCCAGGTGGCAAGCACAAATCGGGTTCCGGTACCTGTTCAGATAAATTGGTTTTTTCCCCATGTAAAAAAGCCGTCACCAATTGACGGCTTTTTTGTTAGACAAAAAATATTATTATGGCTTGTTAGGATATCAGGCATGTTTCAAAATCATTAAATCTTTGTTAACAAATTGTTAATTTTTAATGTGTTATAATCCGGATTACGATATTTGCAAGAAATCCTGATTATGAAAATAACGACATGTCAGTTTAACGATTCATATTTCCCGATTATGGATGGTGTGGGAATGACTGCCCACAGCTATGCTTACTGGCTAAACGAAAAATATGGTAAAAGCGTGCTGGTAGCACCCAGGGTAAAGGATTACAAAGATACCGTAGGATATAGCGTTTATCGTTTTAAATCAGTATTACTTCCGGGAATTAATCCGTATCGGGTTGGTTTACCACTGATTGATATTAAATTTCAAAAGAAAATAAAAAAGGTGAAATTTGATATCTTGCATGCGCATTGCCCCTTTATAAGCGGACAGTTGGCTGCACGTCTGTCAAGGAAACTGGGAATCCCCCTGGTTGCGACATTTCATACCAAATACAAGGAGGACTTTAAGAAGGTGCTGAACAACGATCTGTTCGTTGATTTTTTGCTCAACATTACCCTCGATTTTTATAACAATGCTGACCTGGTATGGGTTCCCAACAAATCAACGGGTCAAACATTAAAAGAATACGGGTTCACAGGATCCTATGACGTAATACCCAATGGTACGGATATGGCAATTCCGGAAAAATCGAAACTGTGGAAACTTCGGAAAAAAGGGCTCGGCACACTTGGTGTTTCAGGAAATGAATTTATCATGTTGTTTGTAGGTCAGCATCGCTGGGAAAAAAATGTTAAGATGATACTGCATACCCTTAAAATATTGAAAACAAAGGGCAATTCATTTAAAATGGTATTTGTCGGTGAAGGATATGCTGCACGGGAGATGAAAAAAATAGTAAAGCAATTCAAACTATCCGATGAAGTAGTATTTCTCGGTGTAATTTCCGACAGAAAGGAACTTCAGAATATCTATGCCACAGCCGATCTTTTCATTTTTCCCTCCATTTATGACAACAGTCCACTGGTGATACAGGAAGCCGCCGCATTTGATGTCCCATCTATTGTTGTAAGAAATAGTTCTTCTGCAGAAGGGATCCTCGATGGCATTAATGGTTTTTTAATTGAAAATGAGGCTGAAGATTTAGCCAAAAAAATCGATGAATTAATGCTGCACCCTGAGGCTATAAAAAGGACAGGAGAAGGAGCCAGAAAGACGATTTACCATCCCTGGGAATCCATCGTGGATGATGTTTATCTGCGGTACCTGGATATCATAAAATCATCATAAACTGAATTCTTTTAACAATTCTTCAAAAGTTTCTTTATGACTTGGGGAATCAAATTGTTTTGCTGATGCCCTGTAAGCTTGTGCAAAAAGATCTTCACGATAATTGTATATACTCCATTCTCCCTTATTATATTCAAGTGCAGACAGATTTTCAATCCAATCGCCGGAATTTAAATAGATGACATCTCCGTTTGTATTGGATATCCTGCGGATTGCAGGTTGATGAATATGCCCGCATATGACATGGGTATATCCCTTCGAAATAGCAATTGCGGCTGCTGTTTCCTCAAATTTATTGATATAGGAAACAGCTGTTTTTACACTGTTTTTGATCCGTTTTGAAAATGAAATTTTTTCACGCCCAATACGGGTCAATAAAAAGTTGATGGTACTGTTCAGCATAATCAGCATATCATAGCCAATGGAGCCAAGTTTAGCCAACCACTTGCTGTATTGCATGGTAATATCAAAGACATCACCATGGAATATCCAGATTTTCTTTCCGTCAAGCTCAAGCAATAATTTGTTAACCAACTTGAATGAACCGATGTTGAATTTTACAAATTTTCGCAAAAGTTCATCATGGTTACCGGTGATATAAACAACTTTCGTATTCTTCGCTATAAGACCTGTGAGGTACCTGATGACCAGCAGATGTGATTTTGGAAAATACCTCTTCCTGAATTGCCAGATATCAACAATATCTCCATTCAAGACCAGCATTTTCGGACGAGTACTGCGCAGGTAGATCAGCAACTCTTTTGCACGACAACCAAAAGCCCCCAGGTGTACATCGGAAATGATCACGAGGTCAACTTCCCGTTTCGCTAAGTACTTTTTACTCATATTTGAGCCGCGAAGCTACAACGATGTAAGTATGTCAATGTTAACGGGATGTTACAAAATCATTAAGTGAGTATTAAATAATCTTTAAGGAATTGTTAAGTTGGTTTTGCAACTCTTTTTTTAAAGAATTTTGCATGGAATTTGATTTACGGAAATATGGGATCTGTGGAAGGTGATGGCCGTGTTTTATGGCTGAGCGATACATTCGGTGATAAGAATGGTATTTCCACAGTACTTAAGGCGATACATCATGAAATCAGGTTGAGGAAACTTCCGGTTGATCTTATGGTTTGCGGAACCATGTTTCAAACCGAAGATAATCTGATCGCACTTAAACCGGTTTCACAGTTCACATTGCCGCTTTACAGAAATCAACCCTTACGGATCCCGAATATTTTTTCTATTCTGCGCATATTCAGGGAGAGAAAATATACCCGGATAATATGTTCCACGGAAGGACCCATGGGTTGGGTTGCACTTTATTTAAAGAGAAAATTTTCAGTTGAAACATCTTTTTTCCTCCATACCGACTGGATCACCTTTGCCAGGGAGGTTCTGTCGATAGAACAACACGGATTGAACCGGATTGAAAGAATACTCAAAGCCTATTACAAGAGATTCAACAATATCATTGTCCTCAACACAGATCAGCAGCAATGGCTTACAGGTAATAAAATGGGATTCGCGCCTTCCCGTGTTTTTATGTCAGCACATTGGGCAGATGAGATTTTTAGCTGCCCATCATGTTGGGGTCATGAAGATTATCCTTTTAACCTGCAGCTTCCTGTAATTCTTTTTACAGGTCGTTTGAGCAAAGAAAAAGGGGTGTTTGAGCTTCCGGGTATTTTTCGGTTAATAAGGAGTATATTCCCCGAGATACAAATGGTCCTTGCCGGAACAGGGCCGGCTGAAGGAGAATTAAAAAAACTGATGCCCGAAGCCTTTTTCCTGGGGTGGGTCAAACATGATAAGCTACCTTCCCTTTTTCATGCATCGGATATCCTTATCCTTCCTTCCCGGTTTGATACTTTCAGTTGTGTCGCGCTGGAAGCGCTCAGTTGCGGATTGCCGGTGGCAGCATACAATACCAAAGGCCCCAAAGACATCATCCAGGATTCAGTCAATGGTTTTCTTGTTGAAACTCCCGAAGAGATGGCCGGGACTGTGGTCAAATATTTTCTTGATCCCGCTGTGAGAATGAAGATGAAAAAGGAAGCATGCCTGAGGGCAGAAGTTTACCAGGCAGGACCTATTATGGATCGGTTGCTGCAGGACATCGGGTTAGTCACAGAAACCAATTCTTTATGAACATGAAAACAGGTGAATCATGGATCTGGTGGAAACACGGTGTGATCTACCATATCTATCCCTGGAGTTTCCAGGATTCAAATGGCGACGGGATCGGTGATATCCGGGGGATCATCAGCCGCCTGGGTTACCTGAAAGCGCTTGGTATTGATGGAATCTGGATATCACCGATGTATAAATCCCCTATGGTTGATTTCGGATATGATGTTTCAAATTATCGTGAGATTGATCCTGTATTCGGTACCATGGAAGATTTCCTGGAACTCATCGATAAAGCACATGAACAGGGGATACGCGTGATACTCGACATGATCCTGAACCATACTTCGGACCAGCACCCATGGTTCATCGAATCGGCTTCATCAAGAGATAATCCGAAAAGGAACTGGTACATCTGGAAAGACGGGAAGAAGAAGGAGCGGCCCCCGAATAACTGGAAATCACCGGTAGGCGGCAATGCATGGAGATATGATGCAACAACCGGACAACATTATCTGCACTCCTTTTTCGAAGAACAACCGGACCTTAACTGGCGGGATGCTGAACTTCCCGGCGTTTTCTTTGACGAAATGAAGTTCTGGCTTGACCTTGGGGTGGATGGCTTCCGCCTTGATGTGATCAATATGATCGCAAAAGATAAGAAATTCAGGGACAACCCCTTAGTTTTAGGGATCCCGGCATTTCAGAAACACCTTTATACAAGGAACAGAAAACGCTCCATAGCCATTGCAGCTATGATACGGCAGTTAACCGACAGTTATGAAAACAGGACCACCATCGGAGAAATTTACGCACCCCCTCCCGGAGATGCGAAAACAGCCGCCCGCTATCTGGCAAAAGGGAAAGAGGGCATCCACCTTGCATTTGATTTCTCTTTGATTTTCAGTATATGGAATGCACATTCCTATTTTAAATGTATAAATACATGGTACAAAAACCTTCCTGATGGCGGATGGCCATGCAATGTCCTGTCGAACCACGACCTTTTCCGGAGTATTGACCGCTTCCCGTTGCGCACAAACAGGGAAGAGAAAGCAAAAGTAGCATCAACAATGCTGCTCACCCTGAAAGGTACTCCTTTCCTTTATTATGGAGAAGAGATCGGCATGCACAACACCCGGATTCCGAAAAGACAGATCCGGGATCCATTGGGCAAACGATACTGGCCTGTATTCACAGGAAGGGACAAGGCACGCACACCCATGCAGTGGACGAAGGAACCAAACGCCGGATTCACCACAGGCATACCATGGCTACCGTTAAACAGAGACATCCGCTCACGCAGTGTCAGGCAGCAGGAAGGCGACCCGGCTTCATTATTGAATCACTACAGGAATCTCATAAAGCTCCGCAAAACCAGTGAAGCCCTTCAGAGAGGCTCATGGAACCCTGTGACTAATGGGCAACAGGGTATCCTGACCTATTTCCGCAATACTGATGATGAACGCATCCTCGTGATCCTTAATTTTACCGGCAGGTACAAATCATTTTCCCTGCATGAACATACGTATGGTAAAATCCTGTTTTCGACCCACAGGAACACGGAAGAATTCATGTATTTTCAGAATATGCAGATCGGCCCATATGAAGCAACGGTCTGCCTGGTGAGTGAATAAAAGGGGCGATGCCCCTTTCATCAGTCCTATCAGAGCACGAGAACGGAATTCTCGGAACCCAACCCGCTCGGAGCGTATTTATCGGCTTCGGGATCGTTTTCCCAGTTCGAACCATCTATCAGGTACCGGAACTGGTGTTCTTTACCGCTTTCGAGGTCAAGGGTCGTCGACCAACTGCCGGTTTTAGTCTTCTTTAATGGAGTTTCCCCCATCTTCCAATTGTTGAAGTCACCCACCAGAAGAATAGATGATGCTGAACTATACTGATCACCGGAAAGTGAGAATTTCACTTTACAGACAGGTTTTGCCTTTAAAAACTTTTTTTCGATACTCATAACAATTGTGTTTATTTAAATTAATTCCAGGCAAAGGTACTACATATTGCAGGGTCAGATGTGAAAAAATTGTTAAATCATTCGTGTTACAATCATAAAAGATTATAAACGAAACCTTTAACCGAAAAATTATTACAGGAAAGTTCTTTGTTAAATTACCATGAAAATTCAATGAATTCTTAACAACGTTTGAATGCTTTTTTCTGAAATTTGCCGGAAACTTGTTTTGATCTCTCAAAAAAGCAGATTCAAAAATATTTTTGCAGAAATCGTATTACAGTTATTTTTTGGTTATCATTGTTGCAATTAGTAATTTTATCCTGAAAACAATGAAAATCCCAATTCAATTATGAAAAAGAAAACAAAGCTTCTTGATCTGGAGAAAAAAAGCACAAAAAAATTGCTGGAAAAGGCCGGAATCGCTGCAAAAAACGATTTCTATCTGGATGCATCATGGATATTATCTACCCTCTTTGAACGAAAGATAAAAAAAATAATTGAAAAAATTGAACATCGCCGGTTAGGAAATGGATACTCTCTTGAACAAGCGATAAAACGATTAAAGTTTCTGCATCTGACATCCAAATACCCATTATTAAATTCTCATTTTGAAATAGTTTTAATTGAGAGGCTCCGTAATTGGAAAAATCAACGCAATGCCGTTTTAAAGGACATTATGGAAGTTCATGTAACGCAGGTGCGGATGGAGCGGTTGGCAACGGACGGTGTAAAAATTTTCAAAGATTGGAATAAAGCAACAAAATCTTTCAGGGAAGAAAACTTAAAAGCAATGGCCAAGGTTCAAAACGTGGATAAGAAAAGCCTGAATGAAAAAGTATGAAATCGACCATACATTCAAAGGGTCAGTATAGTTTTAAAAAAATCCGCACGTTATAAAGATTGTTTGAAATTGTCAAGCCTCATGCATTCAACAGACAATCCGGCTATGGATTATTCAGAAAATTATTCCTTCCTTCCAGTAAGATCCGTGAAATCCAGATTAATAACCTTTTACTGACAAAACGGGAATTGGCAGATTCTGTCCCTGATTCATTTATGGCATGTCTCAGGGATGAGGAACATAAGGCTAAAATAAAATTTCTGAAAGCGATAAAACTATTTAATCAAGAAAAACTTAAAATGGCGGAAAAGGAGATCAGGAAAATTTGTTACGGTAGCGCCGGCTTTAAGCTTCGTTCTAAAACAAATGATTTTATCAGAACCCGGGCTGCTTCTATAATCAGCTTGCGTAAGGTTGAACTGAACGAAAAAGTTATCCATAAAATCAGGCGGCATTTAAAAGCAATATCGAATGTGGGCACCTTGGTTCTTACAGTAAAACCAACTGGCAAACTTGACAAGTTGATCACCGCCATTAATAAAATCGAAATGATGATCTCCGACTGGCATGGCAGGGATGTCTTAAAGGAGACTGTTGAGCGGTTTCTAGAAATAAATATGATCGATTTAAAAAAGGAGTTGATTTCATTAAACAAGCTAAAAATGACGCTCATTGATTATGATCAGAACTTGTACAACGTTTCATCCCTGAGATTGATTCGATCATGAAGTTAATCTTAGAAGATGATAAAACTGAGCAAATCAACAGAAAAAAACTTTTAGTTGATTAACCTTATTTGTTAAAAATTTCCAGTTCTTTAATACTGGGGATTGACATGAACGGAATTTTATTTAATAGTTCAAGGTTATCATCCCGACAGAACCGCGTATTGCCCTTTTTGTAAAAAAATAAGATTTAGTAACTGCCACCGTTATGTATTTAGAGAGTTATCTGCCATCAAAGTGGTGCTTTACCTTGATGCAGTAAACCAACTGATACCGTTTTTCAAAAAACCCTGTTTTCAAATTACCGGTTGTTAAATAAACAGTATAGCCGTTATAGTATCCTGACGATCTCCTTAGCCGAAACACTAAAATATTCTACTGTTCCTTTGGAGCCAGGATCAAAAGCTGGCATATCTATCAATAAAACATCAATAAAACAACCATTATCCCTTCCCCAACCCCCAATTCCTCAGGCAATAGCAGCTCATTGCAAGTTTTATCTACTAAAGGTTTGTTTGTCAGTCTAAAACCTGACATTAAGGCATTATAATGGATGTTACATATGGTTTTTATTTCAATATCTAATCACTCCGGACAGAATGACACTTAAATTTTTATGGTACTGGATTTGAGGAGGATATACAAAAGGTTTTAGAACAGTCGACCTGCTTTATTTAGCGAAAAGACTTTCAGCAGGAAGAGGTCCACCTGTATGGATGGACTCATAGTAAACTAAAGGAGGTTTATGGCTAAAAAAGTTACAAGTAAAAAAGCTGCTTCCGCTGCTTCGAAGGTTCTAAGAGATAAGCGAACCAGTAAGGCAAGTAAAACTGCTGCTGGAAGTGCACTCTCACAGAGAGAGAAGCCAAAACGGAAGTCAAGTTAAAATTAGCGTTTTGAGGATAACGAAAAACCTCGCAATAAATTAACATTTCACGAATACAATTAATCATGGGTAAATTTACGATTTTTAAAGGATCAAATTCCCAATTCTACTTCAACCTCAAGGCTTCAAATGGCCTGAAGGTTCTCGCTAGTGAGGGTTATCTTTCAAAGGATTCATGCAAAAACGGGATCCAATCTGTTAAGGAAAACGCTCCTTATGATTCGAGGTATGAAAGGAAGAGATCCATCAACTATCAGTACTATTTCGTTCTTAAAGCCGTTAATGGTCAGGTCATAGGGACAAGTGAAATGTACGTCTCATCGCAAGGAATGGAAGACGGGATCTCTGTAGTAAAATCAGAAGCTCCAAATGCATCAACCGAGGATCTGACGTAGTTTTATGAATCACTCCCAAAGAAAATTGTACATTGAAGTACTTTTCTCTTTAGGGGTGGTTCTCATTTATCTTGGTATTTCTCCTACAAATGATCTAACTGCTATACAAATAAACTATCCCCCTTTTTGTTTTCAATTTCCTTTGATTCTTTTTCCTACTTTTAACCTTTGTTTTCTGATAGGTAAAAGTTGGTATGGAATACACAACAGGAGCATATGATGAAATTAGTTCTGGTCACTCAATAACCTCATACCATGCTAAATACTTTGCTCATGAATTGACCTTACGCTGCCCTTCCGATAGTATTCAAAAATTAGCATCAACCTTGTTGGATGCTCAAGTCGACCTGAACCCCCACCAGGTCGAGGCCGCCTTGTTCGCATTTCGTTCACCTTTATCAAATGGCGCCATCCTTGCCGATGAAGTTGGGCTGGGAAAAACCATTGAAGCCGGTCTCGTCATTGCTCAAAAATGGGCAGAGCGTAAAAGGAGAATATTGATTATAGTTCCATCAAATTTGAGAAAACAATGGAACCAGGAGTTGTTAGAAAAGTTTTTCCTCCCCTCAACCATAATGGAAAAGGCTTCTTTCAATGATGAGATAAAGAAAGGCCATTTCAACCCGTTCGATCAGGAAGCCATATTTATTACATCATATCACTTTGCAAAAGGGAAGGACATCTATATTCAAAAGCCATCCTGGGATCTCGTAATAATAGACGAAGCACATCGGCTGAGGAATGTTTATAAGCCGGGCAACAAAATAGCCAATGCGATCAAAAATGCCCTGATCGACAAACCCAAAATATTATTGACCGCCACTCCTTTGCAGAATTCATTGCTTGAACTTTATGGTTTGGTGAGTATTATTGACGATTATGCTTTCGGGGATCTGAAAAGTTTTAAAAATCAATATGCAAGAATCACTCAGGAAGATAGTTATACAGACCTTAAGGAACGTCTTCTTCCAATATGTAAAAGGACACTCAGGCGCCAGGTTCAGGAATATATAAGCTTTACATACCGAGTAGCAATTGTCCAGGAATTTTATCCTACGCAGGATGAACAACGACTTTATGAATTAGTTTCCGGATATCTTCAAACCCCAGTTCTATATGCCTTGCCTGCAAGTCAACGGCAGTTAATGACACTTATACTCCGCAAACTTCTTGCATCATCCACCTATGCCATTTCTGGCACACTGGAAGTACTATCTACAAAGTTGGATGGAATGCTTAAGAATCAGGATCAACAGCAAGATCCGGAACAGCTTGAAACCTCTTTATCCATAGACTTTGAAACATTCGGCGAAACGAAAGATGAATGGATTGATACTGACGAAGATGCAGCAGAGGAAGGGGATATTATTGAGAAAAAGAGTTTCACTGCCGAAGAAAAGAAAGAGATTCAAAATGAAATAGGGCAATTGAACGAATTTGCCCGCTTATCCCGATCGATAATCAAGAACTCGAAAGGTGAAGCATTGTTACAGGCTTTAAAAAGTGGTTTTTCCTCTCTTGCCGAAAAGGGTGCTTCCAGGAAAGCCATCGTTTTTACTGAATCAGTCAGAACTCAAAAGTATCTCTTCGGTCTTCTTGAACGATCAGATTACAAAGGGCAACTTGTCCTTTTCAATGGAACAAATACCGATCCTTTTTCCAACAAGATTTATAAATCATGGTTTGATCAACATCACGGAACAGATAAAATTACCGGATCAAAAACAGCAGATAAGCGGGCTGCGATTATAGATTATTTTAGAAACCATGCATCGATCATGATTGCTACTGAAGCTGCAGCCGAAGGTATTAATCTTCAATTCTGTTCTTTGGTAATAAACTATGACCTTCCATGGAATCCCCAAAGAATAGAACAGCGGATTGGACGTTGTCACAGGTATGGACAGAAACATGATGTTGTCGTAGTCAATTTCTTAAATAAGGCCAATGCGGCCGACATTCGGGTGTATCAATTACTTGCTGAAAAATTTAAACTTTTCGACGGCGTATTCGGTGTAAGTGATGAAGTTCTCGGAAGTATCGAATCGGGAGTGGATTTTGAGAAAAGAATCGCAATGATCTATCAGAATTGCCGAACGGAGGAAGAAATTCAAAAAGCCTTCGATGATTTGCAGCTTCAGCTTGAAGAGGAAATTGATGACAAGATGCAATTCACCCGAAAATCGCTTCTTGAGAATTTTGATGAAGAGGTTCATGAAAAGCTCCGGCTTAATCTCGCAACGAGCAAGGATTATCTGAGTCGATACGAGAATTTGCTTTGGAATTTAGCCCGTTTTTATCTGGATGAGGATGCTGTGTTTTCAGAAAAAGAGTATTCTTTTTTCCTGAAGAGAAATCCTCTGCCCGGCCAGAATGTGAATCCCGGACCTTACCGTATTGGAAAAAACATTGAAGACGCGAATGTGTTCCGTATCGGGCACCCACTGACACAGCATATCATTGAAAAATGTAAAAACGTTAAACTGCCGGTAACCGAAATTATATTTGATTATGATGGTTCTTTAAAAAAAATCTCTATCCTTGAGTCTCTGATTGGTCAGTCCGGTTGGCTTTCTGTGAATGTGTTGACCATTGAATCCCTGGAGACGGAAGATCATTTTGTATTAAATGGCGTTGCGGATAATGGGACAGTCCTTGACCAGGACCATTGCCACCGGCTTTTTTCATTGAATGGTGAGATTGTCAAACCCGGGCAACAAATAATCGTCCCTTATGAAATCAGAACACTGCTTGCAAAATCTGCTGAGAAAGTTACGGCACAGGTCCTTTTACGAAACTCCCAGCGGAATGCAGGTTTTTTCGATGAGGAACTGATCAAACTTGAAAAATGGGCAGAAGATAAAAAATCCAGCCTTGAAATTGAGTTAAAGCAATTGGATGTCGAAATCAAGACGTTAAAAGCCGAAGCCCGCAAACTTCCCAGACTTGAGGAAAAAGTAAAAGCACAGCGTCACATCAAGGAAATGGAAAAACACCGGAATGAAATGCGCATGAACCTTTACCAGCACCAGGATGAAGTGGATCAACGCAAGGAAAACCTTATTGCCGGCATCGAAGCCAGGTTGAAGCAACTGATCTCAATCAATGAACTGTTTACAATCCGTTGGACTATCAAATAACTTCATGATGAATTTTAATGACCTTATTCAGAAACTAAGTTTAACGCACCAGTCCTTATATGTTTCGGTGGCAAAATCAGTTAATATTGCCATGACGATCCGAAACTGGCTTTTCGGCTATCATATTGTCGAATATGAACAAAATGGTGAGGATCGGGCAAAATATGGATCACAATTGTTAAAAAACTTAACCAAAAGTGTTAACCTCAAGGGAATTTCCGAGACAAACCTGAAAGTATTTCGCCAGTTTTATCTGACTTATCCGGGTATTGGTCAGGCGCTGCCTGACTTATTCAAGACTTTTCCAATTAGTCAGACACTGCATGACAAATTTCAAACCATTGATATTAAGCAGATACATGCTTCCGAGAAAACCAAAATTCCCCTTAAAAAATTAGGACTCGCACCAGCGCGGGTATTACAGGTATTGTCTTTCTCCCATATTGTTGAACTGATTAAAATTGAAGACCCTTTAAAGCGGGCATTTTATGAACTTGAATGCGTAAAAGGAACATGGAGTACAAGGGAATTGCAGAGACAAATAGAATCGCTCTATTTCGAACGTTCCGGTTTGTCAAAGGATAAAAAAAAGCTTTCGGAACTCGTAAACCAGAAAGCTGTTCAATTATCCCCCAGGGATGTGATCAATGATCCGATAACCGTGGAATTTCTCGGTTTAAGCGACCGTGCTCTGGTCACCGAAACCGACCTTGAACAGGCCATTCTTGATCATTTGCAGATGTTTCTCCTGGAACTTGGCCATGGTTTCTGCTTTGAAGCAAGGCAAAAACGAATCCTGATCGATGATGAATATTATTTTATCGACCTGGTATTTTATCACCGGATCCTGAAATGCCACGTCCTGGTTGATCTGAAAACCGAGAAATTCAAGCATAGCCATGTCGGTCAGAGGAATACTTACCTCGAATATTATAAAAACGAGGTAATGCAAGAAGGGGACAATCCCCCGGTGGGGATCCTTCTATGCACTGACAAAGGAAGTACACTTGTAAAGTATGCAACGGCCGGATTAGAAAAGAGTGTTTTTGTCCATAAATATTTAGTTCAGCTACCAAGAAAAGAAGAGTTGGAAATATATCTCAATCAAGATAAAACCTTTAATCATGAGTGAATACAGAGGTTCTGAATGGCGAAAATGGGATTTGCACATCCATTCTGATGCATCAGATGGTAAGATGACCTGTGATCAAATTATAGCTAAGGCAAAGGAACTATCTATAGATGTAATTGCTTTGACAGATCATCACACCGCTAAAAATATTGACAGGATCGTTCAGGTTGGACATGATTCCGGCATTACAGTGATACCTGGAATAGAGTTTAGGACTGAGTATGGTGAAAAATCCGTACATATTATTGGGTTATTTCCAGCAGAGTTTAATGGAATAATCATTAACACTCAAGCTATAAATGAGTACATCCTTGCACCGTTGAATATCTCGGAAACTGAGATTAGAAGAAAAGGTCGAGAAAAAGCCGGGCATCCCTTATCAGATGAACAAGCCTTTAAAGAAGGTATGTTTGAAGTCCAAGTGGACTTTAAAGTTGCAGCAAATTTGATTCATGAAAAATTAGGGGGAATTGTTGTTGTCCACGCTGGATCAAAATCTAATGGTCTTGAACAAGAAATAAAACATGAAGGAAAGCCTGGAGTAACGATCTATGATTCTCTTGGTCCTCTAAAAGATGAGTTGTTTCAAAAAGGTTATATTGATATTTGTGAAATAACAAACCAAAATGATAGTAAGGATTTCTACCTTAATAGATTTAACCGACCATCGATTGTAGCATCAGATGCTCATTCAATCGAAGAAATAGGAACAAAATATGTTTGGATAAAATCAGATCCTACTTTTGAAGGCCTCAAACAGATCATGTTTGAACCTAAACATAGGATCATCATTTCAGAGCATAGACCTTTTGATCCGCCAATTTGGCTCAGAAAAACCCTTCTATTTTTTCCACTGGATACACTTCTAAATGCTGAGAAATTTTGTTATTCTGGCCCACATGAACTTTTTTTCAGTCCGAATTTCACCTGTTTAATTGGAGGAAGAGGAACAGGAAAAAGCATGATAATAAATCTTTTGCAAGAAAAGTTTTTTCCAAAATCGAATGAGTTTTTTAAGGAAAGAAGTTTAAGCAATTCGGCTACAAATCAAAGATTATCAATAGATAGTTTTATCGACGCAGGAAATGAAGTAGATGCGAGTCATATAGAATTCATCACACAAAACGAGATTCAGCAATTAGCGGATGATTATTTACTTTTTACTAATTCGATCTATACAAGAATTAAAAAATTTGATTCTGAATCAGAGCTTGATAAATTGGAAATGGAAATTATTGAGCATGATATGTTCTTAACAGACAGGAACAACAACCTGGTCAGGCTTATTGAGAAATCGAGAATGTTAGAAGAAAAAAAGAAGGAACTTGGTACGCAAAAAGGAATTGTGGATTCTTTTCAGAACCCTGTCTACGATGAACTTGCAAACAACATAAAGATAATAAGTGAATGGTTGACCGACATTAAAGATTCTCAAAGAGAATATCATGATTTAATTACTGTATTAAGAAAAGCAATAGAACCTTATATTTCTAAGGAAAACAACAATGTATATAATGATGCAATGATTGATCTGGTAAGTAAGGTAAAAACTGCCCTTGAATCGGAATCTGCTAAAGATTTTTCCAATATCACAAGCCAAATCCTTCAAAAAGAATCAGAACAATTAATTGCCAGCAACAATCTTTCAGAATACCTAATTTCAAGAGGGGTTTCAAAAGAAAATCTCAATGATGTTTCCACTGCCAACTCGAAAATAGTTTCTTTAGGACAAGATATAAAGACCTTATCAGCAGAAATCGCTGAGATTCAAAAAACGCTTCAATCATTTTCAATTCAGATAACAAATGACATTAAAGATCAATACATTGCATCTCTTGATAAAAAAGCTAAAGAAATAAATATTCAGCTTGCCTCCATAAACAGTCCATTCTTAAAAACAATCTCATTAAAATACGAATTCGATACTCCCCAAGCGAAGAATTCAATTTTCGAGGAATTCAAGGATATCTTTTCTAGACACTTGATTGGTCTTGGAGCTAAAGAACCCTCTTTACTTGAATTGCTTTTTTCCATTGAACCGAGTTTATCAATAGAAAGACAACCATTATTGGATGCACTTTCTCAGAATTCTTCGACTTCTAAAGCTAAACAATGGTTGATTGATTTATTCACTGATGAGGATAATTTTTTAATTTATCAAACAATTGTATTGAAGCATCTTTTCAATGCTTTCCAGTATAAAACAATCAGAGTTCTATACGACGATCGTAGAATTGAGGATTCATCATTCGGTCAAAGATGTACTGCAACCCTCGTAATATTACTCCAACTCGGTAATAATCCAATAGTTATCGATGAGCCTGAAGCTCATTTAGATAGTTTATTGATATCAAACTATTTAGTAGAACTGATCAAGGAAAAGAAAAAGAACCGGCAAATTATTTTTGCGACTCACAATGCTAATTTCGTAATTAACGGAGATGCTGATTTGATTCATATTCTTGATATGACAGACGAGAAAATAACCTCAATCAGGTGTACAAGTATTGAAGACAAAATGAACAGAAAGAGTTTAATTGGGCTTGAAGGAGGAAAAGAAGCTTTTTTAAACAGAGAGAAGAAGTACTTTATTAATGAAATCCAATGAAACAAAAACTCGAACTCACCTGGATTGGCAAAGACCAGCAACCGCAATTAGAACCCCGTATTCTGATCGAAGACCGTGAAAAATCATTCGGCGACCGGAATAACCAGAATATGCTTATCCATGGTGATAATCTTCTTGCATTAAAAGCACTCGAACAGGATTTTACTGGTAAGATAAAATGTATTTTTATTGATCCTCCTTATAATACAGGTAGCGCATTTGAACATTATGATGATGGGCTTGAACATTCGATTTGGCTTTGCTTATTAAGGGATAGATTAGAAATTTTAAATAAGTTATTAGCTGTTGATGGTTCCTTGTGGATTTCAATTGATGATAATGAATGCCATTTTTTAAAAATAGTATTGGACGAAATCTGTGGCCGGTCAAATTTTGTTGCCTCTGTAATCTGGGAAAAAGCTTATAGCGAACGTATGGATGCTAAAGGATTTAGTACCTCCCATGACTATATTTTAGTATATCGCAAGTCTGATGCGTTTAAAATCAAGTCTATTTCGAAAGAACAAAATAAAAAACAATTCACATTTTTTGACAATACGGAAGGGAAATATTACAGACGAAGATCATTGAGGAAAGAAGGATCAGAATCATTAAGAAAAGATCGCCCATCAATGTGGTATCCAATAATCGCCCCGGATGGTTCTAAAGTGTTTCCATTGAAACCTGATGGGATTGAAGGTCGATGGAGATGGAAAAAGGAAAATGTTGTAGAAAAGGAAAATCTGTTAGAGTTTATCAATAAAGACAGTAAGTGGGAGATTTATGTCAAGCAGTATCTTGAAGAAGATGCAACCAGACCACCAAACACTATATGGAAACAAGAGGAAGTAGGTCATAATCATGAGGCAAAAGAAGAAGTAAAAGTTTTCAATCGTGAACATGTCTTTGCAACCCCAAAACCAGAAAGATTGATAAGTAGAGTTATTGAGCTTTCTTCAAATGAAAATGATTTTGTCCTGGATTCATTTCTTGGTTCCGGCACCACTTCTTCAGTAGCTCATAAAATGGGTCGAAAATGGATCGGAGTTGAATTGGGTGACCATTGCGATACCCATTGTCTGCCCCGATTGAAACAAGTAGTAACTGGTGAAGACCAGGGCGGAATTTCTGAATCTTTAGATTGGAAAGGCGGCGGTGGTTTCAAATACTATTATCTGGCCCCAAGCCTCCTGCAAAAGGATAAATACGACAATTGGATAATTGACAAGTCATATAATGCGGAAATGCTTGCCGCTGCCATGGCGAAGCATGAAGGTTTTCGCTTTAATCCTGATGAACATGTTTTCTGGAAGCAGGGGCAAAGTACCGAAAAGGATTTCATTTTCACGACAACCACATTTGTAACGGTGGAGTATCTCGATATAATCCAGGAAGAGATGAAACCAGGGGAGACATTGCTGATTTGTTGCAAGGCATTCCAGGAACCATGCGAAACAAGGTTTACAAACATCAATATTAAAAAAATTCCACACATGCTGCTGGGCCGGTGCGAATTCGGGAAAGATGATTACAGCCTGAACATCGTAAATGTACCGTTGGAAAATGAGCATGAAGCAAATCATGATAAGAATTCCGGCGTGGACATTCCGATTGAGAAAAAGATTTCGTCGCTCAGGAAAAAAGACAAGAAACAAGATACCTCTGACCCAACCCTGTTTTAACACTTCGTTTCACCATGGATAGAATTGCCAACCAGATTAATAACCGCCTCAGTCTTCGACCCCCGCAAACAAGAAGTTTGGAAATCCTTTCGGATCTCGTAACCGGGGAGCAAGATATTCTCCTGTCCTCTCCATTGGAAGAAAAGCTTAAAGAAGTGAATGAGAAATTTCGTACCTGTGTCGATTTTGAGCGGGATTTTCCATCTCTGTGCTTTGCTCTGGCAACTGGTGTTGGCAAGACCCGGTTGATGGGTGCATTCGTCACATATTTGTATCTCGCAAAAGGGATAAAGCATTTTTTTGTACTTGCCCCAAACCTGACCATTTACCAGAAACTGATGGATGATTTTCAGAATCCTCAGAATCCAAAGTATGTATTCAAAGGAATAGGTGAATTTGCAACGGAACCACCAAGGATCATTACCGGTGACAATTACAATGAAATGTCACAGTCTCGATTATTTCAATCCGATGTTCACATCAATATTTTCAATATTTCTAAAATCAATGCTGAAACAAAATCCGGCAGAGAACCCAGAATAAAGCGACTCGTTGAATATCTCGGGGAGTCCTATTTCAATTACCTGAGTAAATTGGATGATCTTGTTTTATTAATGGATGAATCACATCATTACCGTGCCGACCGTGGGATGCAGGTCATCAACGAACTTCAGCCATTAATTGGTTTGGAACTCACAGCAACCCCGCAGGTAGAGCGTGCAGGTACTCCGGTAAAATTCAAAAATGTCGTTTATGAGTATTCCTTGGCTCACGCAATCCGCGATGGCTTTGTTAAAGAACCATGCGTAGCCACACGTCGCGACTTCAATGCCGATGCATATAAAATTGAAGAACTTGACCGGATAAAAATTGAAGATGGGATCCGGATTCATGAGGATACCAAAGTCGCTTTGGATATCTATGCCCGTGAAACTGGCACCATGCAGGTTAAACCCTTTGTTTTAATTGTTGCGAAAGAGACCGAACACGCGGCAGAGATCAAAAAGCTGATACGGCAGAACACTTTTTTTGATGGTCGTTATGCGGATAAGGTTATTGAAATCCATTCCAATCAAAGGGGAGAAGAAAAGGAAGAAAACATTCAGCAGTTACTTTCGGTTGAAGATCCTAACAACCGCACTGAGATTGTGATTCATGTGAATATGCTGAAGGAAGGGTGGGATGTAACGAATCTATATACGATCGTTCCATTGCGCACCGCTGCGTCGCTTACATTGAGGGAACAGACCATCGGCAGGGGGCTTCGTTTACCCTATGGCAAACGTACCGGGAATCCCAAAGTCGATAAACTGACCATTGTTTCGCATGATAAATTCCAGGAAATTATTGAAGAAGCCAACAAACCTGATTCCATTATCAGGAAAGAAAATATCATCGAGATTGATCCGGTGGAACTCAGTAGATCAAAAGAAGTAATATCCGTAAAGTCAGCGCTGGACACCAAGTATGAAGAGGAAAAACAGGAGATAGCAAAGATTCCGGATGAAAAGAAAAGAGAGGAAGCAACACTTACACTGGAAATTAAGCAGAATATTTTACAAGATTTGCCGGAATTGGCGAAGATTGTTAGAAACGTCAGTGAGATCAGCAGTGATGAGGTTAAGAAAATTGCCATCGACCGATTTAAAAGCCGGATTGAAAGCAACCCGCAAACGCAGTTATTCGTTGCCGATATGGTTGCTGAGGCTGAAATTATTTATGCAAAGGCTGTCAGAGATTTTACTGATAATATCATAGAGATTCCCAGGATCATCATCCAACAGTCAGGCGAAATCAAACATGGGTTCCGCGATTTTGATCTGGATACCAAAAATCTGAACTTCCAGCCGGTTTCAGAAGAAATTCTTCGGCAATCTCTAAAGGACAATTCACAGGAGATCATTCAGGGCAAAGGTCGCATCATCTCCGATACAAACGAGAATATTTTAGTGAATGAGCTGGTCAACTATCCCGAGGTGGATTATGATTCTCAGTCCGATTTATTGTTCAAATTGTCATCCCATGCTATCGGAAAATTCAGGACGTACCTGAATGATGATGATCTTTATAATGTAGTCCTATATAATAAGCGTGAGATTGGCCGGTTCATATTTTCGCAGATGATGTTGAAATTTTACATTGAGGAACCCAAATATGAGGAACCAGTAGTTTATCCATTTGAGCGGATCCTGGATCATAACTATTCAAAGTATACCCAGGATAAAATTCATCTTTATACTGATACAATAACTCCCACTTCTTTGATACCAGGGCTTTTGTTCAGTGGATTCTCCAAGGCCTATCACCATTCCTATAAATTCGACTCAAAGACAGAGAAAGACTTCTCCATCATTCTTGAACAAGATAAAACTGTCTTGAAATGGTTACGGCCCGCTCAAAATCAATTCAGAATTTATTGGAAGCACAATTCAAAGCAGTATCGACCTGATTTCGTTGTTGAAACCACCGATTCAATTTATCTTGTCGAAACAAAGAAAGAAGGTGAAATTGATGCGGCCGATGTTCAGGAAAAAGCCAAAGCCGCATTGGAATATTGTAAACATGCAACGGATTATACAATCGTTAATAGCGGTAAACCCTGGAAATATATACTTATTCCTCATAACGATGTTACGCTGTCCAACAGCTTTAATTATTTTTCGCATAGATTTTTGATGCCAGTCGCGTAACTTGCTTTAAAATCCCGGAACACATGACACATGCAGAAAAACTAAATCAAGTGCTTTTTATTCTACTTGATACTCACAGAAAACGACTCGCAAACCAGGCTATAGATGAACGTCTTACTTTCTCGTTTATTTGCACCAAGGTTGCTGAAGTTACTGAAGATTGGGAGATCCAATTTTTGAAGCAACGATTGATTTCCGATGGTTATGTTGAAGTTGATAAATCACTAAAAATCATAGAGCCCCCTGAAATAACTCAATCTGGAATAAAATTCATTCAGCAAGGCGGGTATGTGGTTGTAGAACAGAGTAATGAAATTGACAAAAAGATTAAAGCCGCATCGTTACAGAAATTCCAATATGATAAATGGGCCTTTGCAATTGCAATTCTTTCACTTATAATCGCAATTCTTTCGTTCTTTAAACTGCAAATATGAATTGTAGCTCCCCGCTGCAAGGAGTGGAATATATAAGAATTAGGCTGGCTTTTTGAAATTTTCATGAATACATTTTCTTCTTTGGGGAATTTTCTCGTAGATATTCGTAATTCTTCATGTTCAAAAGCTTAAACCAACCCCGCCATTATTGTCAGCACTGATTTAAAAAATATATGCTGAAATCGTCCTATAATCTGTGACCAGTCACTTGGATGATATCCCTTATTGTAATTTTAGTGAGATAAGCATTTGGCAAAGGACCTTGCTGGGTGTCCTGATCTCAAGCCATTTTCTAGGATTTCCGCTGGCATTTTTTATTGCGGCTAAATCAGGCTGGTACCAATATTACTGACTGATGGATGCTATCAATGATAGTAATGAATATACATCAATAGATCACCCCTGGCTAAAGAAGGACGATTGGCTCTATCTTTCAATTGTGATAGGTTCCGGCGATACCATACCAGTTGAAGAAGGAGATCCACCGGTACCACGACTGAAGGAGGAACAATGCCGCCAGCGGGTGATGGAGAGGTGCTAAGAGTTTTAACTGTTGTTTTTTCTTGTCAAAGTGTCTGAATGACTTGATAAATGTAGGATATATCGTGGGTTTTCATTCATTTAGATTTTATTTTCAATAGAATGATATTTTAATTTATTTTTACAGGGAATTACGTTGAGATATCATTTTTCGTAATCATTTATCCTTCATTATTTGGTAAGTGATGAGAAATGTTAATCCTGTTAGAAACCGTTATGGAATCATTCCATTTGAATGCGACACAATCAAGACTTAAAGGGCCTACGACTGATCAAATCATAGTTCACAATCAATGGGCAGCTACTGCGTTAGATATATTTCATAATGATTCTATCGCAGTGATAGAGTTGGATATCGGAGGCACTGTAATTATCGCAAATCTTTCTTGGGATTCAGACTTTTCAAAAGCGGCAATGAAAGAACAGAAGGATATGGCAAACCATGGTGGTGTCGCAATGGCTTGGTTTGTAATGTCGGTTTTGCAAAATTTCGAATATGTCGAACAGACTGAAATTGGTGAGGGCGTAGATTATCGCTTTAGAAAAGTCGAACCATCTGATGATGAATTGAATTTCTTGGACGATTTTCATTATGTAGAAGTGTCGGGAATACTTCAGGAGTCAAAGACAAATACATTGAAAGGAAGAATTAAAGATAAACATGACCAGATACTCAGGGGTAGCCAAAGAGACAAGCCATCTTCTGTAATTGTTACTTTATTCAGTCAGCCAAAAACTGTGAAAGAAATTCATAGATGAAACCTAAATTATTACATCAAGAGGCAATGGATTATTCCTTCAAAGCAAAGCAAGCTTTGGAGCAAGGAAAACAAACGTCTGCATTCGAATTTTACCTTCAGGCTGCAAAACTTGAGAGTCAGGTTGCTGAGTTTTATTTTGATAAACCTGATCTTGAACCGACTCGTAGTTTTATGATTCGAAGTGCAGCATTCTTGAATATTAAAGCAGGCTTGATCGAGGAAGCCAAACGATTCATTTTTTTTGGTTTGTTAAATGCTAAAGACAGTATTATCAAAGATCAACTTAACAATGCCTTAGAACTTGCTGTTTCATTTGGTAATATGCATACCGATGAAGCGTCTCGCGAGTTCAACTATATTAATTTATTGAGGCAGCGTAGTATTCACTATGTTCTTGAACCTGCTAATTTGGCTTATGGATACTCAGTAAGTCTTGAAATGATTAAGGATTTTTCCGAGAGCTACCTGAAGTCTATAAAAGCATATGCAATTTCGAAATTTAAGAAAGTCGTAACGATTGGACACAAGATCGATAGAGAATTTGGAAAGGAGATTGACAAAATAATTAATCCATTGGTGACAAGTTCAGCTTATGGGAGTTTTAAATTTTCAATTGCAAACGATTTCCTTTCAAGAGAAGGAGAATCAGATGATGTCTTGGATTTGAAAGCAAATGTTGTCACCAAATATCACAGTGAAATATTTGTAAATCCGTTAGACGATAGTGATATCGAACTAATAAAGAGTGATTTTTCTGAAGATGAAATCAACGAAATTTTCAGACCTCTTACCAGAATTAAAGCTAATAGTGCGCCTTACAAAGTCGGGTATTATGATTCTGAAGATTTCAAGAAAAAGTATATTGGGAAAATTGTCAATAAACAGAAACAAAAACTATTGATAGTTAAACCTATTACACAAGAAGATATTGGAGAACTGGAAAGTTCAATTATTCATATAAGAAGTTCAGCCGACGGGAAGGTTCATAAGACAACTATTCGTAAGGAGGAAATGAAACGTGCTGAGTTCGATTATGATACTAATCAGATAGAGCCCAAAGATTTTGCCCCTATAATTCTAACCGAAAAAGTTTTATTGAATGTTCTCTTCACTTCTGAAACTGGATTCACTATTTCATTCCAAGATTTTAGAATAGAACATACTGATATCGAATTTGAAAAAACCTTAAAAGCATTTTACGATGCTTTCTATTTAAAAATCAAACGTTTATTTAATATTTCGGAGAAAAGCGAGGAAGAACAAAGAGATTGGGATGCTATCAAGAGACTGATTGGAAATCCTGAAGCAATAAAAGACTGAGGTAAAAAGAAATTTTGGGTTATAAGGATTCCAACATCCATTGACCTTACGAAGAATTGGATGATTCTTTTGTTTCTCTTTATATTCCGGTTGATCCTGCCCCCACCCTTGGCGTTGGTTTGAGCTGGTATTTTCCTTGTTTTTTTTAAACATTGGATATTAGGCTGCAAGTTAAGGATTTTACTGGTATTATCAGTGATTCTTATCTCACTGACATTCCGGCACATTGCCCCGTGAGGGCAAGTCAGATTTATCGTTTGGTTTTGTACTTTACAACAGAACCTAAACAATAAACTCGATGGCTGGAACAAGAATACCTATGAGCTCATTGAAGCAAATTGTACTTTTACGAAGCTTTGGTACAGGTAAAAACAAGATCGCCACCTTAACCGATGTGTCCTCCTCGCCAGGGGAGTAAGCAGTAACTAACAATGGACGATTTTTGGCAAATAAGATTCCCTAATATGAAGCATAAAAATAATAAGGCGTAATAGTTAGTACTTGATCTGACAGATAGGATTTTAACATCCATAGCTTCAACTTGTTTCCTGATTTAATATCGTTTTTCTGTTTTCCATTCGGTAACTTTTCCATTAAGTTTGATCACCTCACAATGGTATAAAAGCCTATCCAGCAGAGCTGCAGCCAAGGATTCATCGTTTAGTAACTGAGCCCATTCCTTAGGATTTTAATCGTTGTAATGATAAACGATAATCGATATAGGTTTTCCCACAATAATGTAGAATTTTACCTTATTGCAGAAAAAGTCATTTCACTTGCATCTTTGGCTGATAGGCGTGTCTCCTTTGGAAATCAATCCCGCATTGCCTTGCTTCAAATCCTGGATGATCGCAATGGCAAACGCTCTACCATTATCACTTCCCAACTCACGGTTTATAAATGACATCAATATATCAATGAACCTATCCTGGCCGATGCTGTTATGGGCAGATTGTCAGGTTCTGCACATCGTTTTGAATTGAAAGGAGAATCCGTGAGAAAAAAGAAGCTTGAGAAAAATTAAAATTTTTAACATCCTATTTGCCGTTGAATCAGTTGTCAACATAAGTCCGTAATCAATGGCCTGCCTTACTCCAGATTGAGTGGCATACTTTGTCCACTATAATCAAAAAATCAAAAACGTCTGCAAAAAAAAGAAGCCGTTTTCATCAAACGGCTTCTTAGGTGAATTACATCGTATCTTTTTCGAAATACTCCTTAATGGCCAGATTGTAAGCTGTAATGCCTTTGCCGGCCTTGGCCCTGAACCGGGCGGCTGCGCATGGATCACGCATCATTTCACTTGCATAGGCCGCGGCCATGCGAAATCTGAACCGTTGTAATTTTTGTTCCGAAGATACCTTTTTCGGACGACGGGGCGCTTTTGATATGATAGTAACCCCGTTGCAGTGCCTGAAAACCATATCGCCCAGCTTTCCGCTGAACCCATGGAAAATCGAATCCTTTGGTAATTTTGCCATAATTCATTTGTTTTTAGTTGTTTGTTTACATTTTTAACATTGAATTTTAAATAAAATCATTCAACCGGTTGATCCAGCCCTTTTCAAATACCTTTTGTGACGGATCATTACGGATGATATTCCTGATAAAGGCAAGGCGGGCCTTGTAAACCCGGATGAGAAATTCACCCGGGTTTACGCGGTTTAACGTGGTAATGGTTACCGGTCCTGCTATCCCGTCATCAGCCACCTGTAATAACCGTTGGGGAATAATAATACCCCACATACCGCTCAACCAAAGCCAGTCGACAAGCATATTTGCAATGGCCTGGTTTTTGATCTCATCTGCCCGCCAGCGATCCCAGTAAAAATGCCGGAGAACTTCCAGGCAATCGTCCTGGGATAAGAGCCTGATATCTTCACGATCAATGTCTCCGTCGCCATCTTTATCAAACCCCATGCTTTGCCATGTGGCAATGGTAACGCCCCGGTTCGTCGCGCCTCCTTTATCGGCCGGATTATCAACGAACCTCCCTTCCCATCTGAAAAGCTTTTCCGCCAAAATTTCAATTCTTGCCATGTCTTATCAATTAAAGTCGTAAATCGTAAATTGTTTATATTTCCGTTTGTTCCTCTTTCTCCCTTCTGAAAACACTATCCTTTATATAAAGAAGACCCAGGATGGTAGGTAGAAAAAATGTAAACTCCGTGAAGGTGATGATCTCCATGCAAAGCAGGGTAGCGCTGAATATCAGGAGAATTACCCCCAGCAGTGAACTTCGCCAGTTTTGAAATACTCTTGTTTTCATAATTTTTGTTTTTTACTTTTCCCTTTATAATTATTTACTTTTCACATTCAATTATTTTTCCTCAGATAGATTTGGATCTCATCGATCTTCCGGATGATCTCCTTCATATCGGTGTTGAGATCGGACCTCAGGATCTCTACATCGCGGCGGTTGTCGGCCTTATGGGTCATCATATCCTGTTTTAGATTCACAATCTCGACATTCAGTTCGGCCAGCCGGATCTCCATGTGTACCCATATCGAAACAAGGATAACCAGTAGGGTGAACAACCCTATGGCTTGTGGAAAGGGAAGTCCGAATAGGGTGCGTTTCGGGTTCATGGCAGTATCGTTTTGCTTACTTTTAACCTTGAGATTACAGACCATGTTATAGCCGCAATGGTGATCAATCCCACCACAAGCCACGGAATTTTGGCAATGAGGGCATCTGTCCGGTTCGGTTTTATAACTTTTATCTTTTCCGTAATTACCCGGTGGGTGCGGACGATGGTATCGGCCTTACATTTTCCTTTCACATAAAGTGTTTTCGGTGTGGCCTGCAATGCGATCTCAAGACGCCCGCTTCGGAGCCATACTGTATCCTTAAGCGCCATTGTGGGAATGAGGGTGTCGGCAACAACGGTTGGTACAGTGATGGTATCTCTGATGGTAAGGGTATCGGGCATGGTCAACTCAGGGTGCCGCGAAAGCAGCCGGGTTAGCCGTGCAGAGGGGGAACAGGATGATGCCAGTGCGAGAACGGCTATGATCAATATTTTAAGGGTTGGATTCATGGATTTGAAGATTTAAAGATTTGAAAATTTGAAAATTTAGAATTCGATGTTCAAAAGAAAGATGCCGGAGCCGGAATCCGGAGTTAATGTCGTTTTCCGGCCGACGGCATCCTGTTCCCCGGTATGGCCGGTGAACCGTTTGTCCGGTCAGCGACCAGAGCTGACGGTTTTAAAGCCTTACAGGGTCATTTCGAGTTCCCCGGTATGCTGGGGAATGTCATGCGCTACGGCAGTGATCTTCACACCGGTCAGGTCAGGCACGGCAACTGTTGCAGTAAAGTACCATGCATTGGCCTCAAGACTCTCCACACAGGGGGCCGATTCGATCATCGAACCGTCATTGCCTGTCAGTGTCACAGTTACACTTTTGACTTTGACCTTATCAATGGCCGCAATCCTGATCCTGTCTCCGATAATGCCGTTGTAACCGGAAGCATCAATTTCCTTTACAATCGGAGAAGTCATATAGTCGCCTACCGCAATTGCGTAAGGTGTTTTCATGCCATTGGCCTTTGACTGGTAAAATGCAAGCAGATCCGGGTCCTGAAGCGCCTGTTTTGCCCAACGGGTTGCCGTCTTGAATTTATAACGGATAGCCATTTGAGATTCGGCGGGCTCTTTTAAGCTTTTCTTCGGCGGTTTTGCCATGATACTCACATCATCGCGGGTCCGTAAGACGAAATCCTTACCGAATTTCCCACCGTAGGACTTTGTTAATGAATTGTTTGTTGTTTTTGACATAGTGTTTAAATTTAAAGGTGAATGAATACGACCGCCGTCGCGATCTGGTTAACTTTATTTGTACAAATAATCCGGTGGCAAAAATAAAGGGCCAAAGTGGCCCTGGATAGTGTAACATGGTGTATACACCATGAGTTAAAATAAAGATAATCAGCTATTAAAGTCGTTGCCTTTGGATGAATTTTTCTGTATATCTGACACATATTTTAAGTTCTTCGAGTAATTTTTCGAGGTTTTCCGGATTTGGATTGTCAAAATAGTTACGTAAACAATGAGCACTAAGCACATCGCTTCGTCCGGTACTGAATAAACCGGCCATCTGACGGCATAGTTCAGCCACGTTGGGACTTTCAATGATATTACGATCGCATAATACCCGGAGGAAGCAGCCCAGAAATGCCACGGTACGTGTAAACTTGAACCTGGGTGCCGATCTCTGCATGTTTGAACCCGAAGATCCCGGTATGGTCATGGCAATTCCGGCACAAGAGCTGATCCGTATTTCCAGCTTCTTTATCACCAAGTAAAAGATCAATGCATGACGACGGGTTTTTGCCAGGACATCGTTAAGAATTTCGGGTTGATCTGTGTTTATACCATCGCATCTTAATTGAATCCGACGTGCGGACCATCGCAACAGTTGATACTGTTGTTCTTGCGGATACGAACATCCCGGAATGAAAACCGTCTTGGAGATCATTCGCAGTCGTCGTACAAGGTAATCGATGAACGGCTCCATCTCATCGGGCATAACATGCTGAATGTTTTCACGGAGATGCTCCATTGTCCTTGCCCGGAGATGTTTCATCAGATGAAGATAGCGGTATGCAGAATCCTGTCCATTGACAGTTCTGATCAAAATTTTACCATTGTGATCCGGGTCATCTTTTGTATCGACGGTCATACAGTCGATATCGACCCGCGACATTTTTTCGAGCTCCCTTAGGATCGTGTCTATCAAAAATGCAAACGACTCAATTGTTATCATATCCTCAAATATTTGGGGTTTTGATCCTTAATCGGGTTTGCATGGGAAAGGTAATATAAATATTTAATATATTTTTTCGTATGCCTATCATTTATATATCAATTTTGTTATTAATCTCCAAATCATCCGGTTTTCCGCATCTTCTCCTGATTTTTGTCCGTCCTTTGTCCTACCTTTTCCATCCTTTGTCCATCTTTCCTCCCTCTTTTCTCCCAATAAGCAACCAATAAAGAAGCAATAGGGAAGCACCTCGACCAAGCTTTAAAACTGTTGATAATGAGAATTTGATCATGACAAATGCAGAGATCTTATGATCTGGGGGAGACCTTTTTTATCTCAGAAATGGAACAATAACCGGAAGTTTGTTTAATTCACCTCATCCCCAGGACCCTTCTCCTCAAGGAGAAAGGACCTGGGGCTGAGGTGATTGAATTACCATGAATATGTAATGAATTCTTAACAGTGTTTGAATGCTTTTTTCTGAAATTTGCCGGAAACTTGTTTTGATCTCTCAAAAAAGCAGATTCAAAAATATTTTTGCAGAAATCGTATTACCGTTATTTTTTGGTTATCATTGTTGCAGTTAGTAATTTTATCCTGAAAACAATGAAAATCCCAATTCAATTATGAAAAAGAAAACAAAACTTCTTTTTTCTATTCATACGAATCGATAACCTCACTTGTTGAGAATTTCCAGTTCTTTAATACTGGGGATTGATGTGAACGGAATTTTCATAAATTTTTTCATTGCGGAAAACCAACCGGAAACACTACGATGACCATAAAGTGAGTTATCGATATATCTTTTCACGATTGTTTCAAAATCATCAGGTTCTTTACCGGTTAGCTGTTTTACAATATTTGTCGGACCTCCCGAATCAAATCTGTTTAGTCTGTATTCTTTCATATAATGTCTGACCTGGGAAATTGTAAAAGCATCCAATCCGAATTCTTTTGCAAATGCAAACCCTGCTTTTAAAAACATCCATTCCGGTAAATTAATATATCTCACTTTTTTACCTGTGACTTTAGAGAAAACCTCAGCCATTTCTTTACCCGACAAGGATTTTGGACCTGTGGGATGCAATTTTTGCCCTATATAGGGTCCCGGGTTTTTTAACAACGCCGCAATTACTAATCCTAGATCTTCGTTTGAAACCGGAGGATTCTTTCCCTTTCCAAAGGGTAGTGGCATTAGGCCAAGTTGAACTGCGAACTCCAAAACAAGGAATGTATTATCCGCAAAAAATCCTGGTATTAAATGGATAACATTGATACCGGAAACTTCAAATAAATGATAAGTTTCCTTTATTTGAATCGTATGAATACTTTGTTGATTGTCGAACTCGGCTAACCACATTCCCATATTGACAACGACTTCCAAATTACTTTCCTGTGCAGCTTTGATAAAAGCCTTGGCATTATCTAGCAGATTTGGAATAAACGGTGGACAATAATATGCACGTTTAACATCCGATAATGCATTTTTTAGATGATCATAGTTTGAAATGTCACCAATTGCAATTTCAGCACCCTGTTTTTGTAATTGTATGGCTTTTTCATTTTTTGATCGTACAAATATTTTGACCGGATAACCATCATTTAAGAGTTGAATCGTGGTTTGAAATCCGGTCTTACCTGTTGCTGATGTAATTAATATTTTTTCTTTCATAAAATGCATTTTTAAATTTACAATTGATATTCTTTAAGATTTTTATTTTACCATCTCAGCCATATATTTGGAATTGCTTTGTTCCATTTCATCAATAAGAACGCCAGCATCTGCAACTACCTTCTTAATTTCTTCAACTGTTGCATCGAAGTTCTTGGATGATTTTACTGTAACCAGTTTATTTTATAGGATTGCTTTATCTAAGAAACTTAATTCAGATCTTGAAGTTTGTTTATAATCTCTTTTTTAAGGTCGGTCAGGTCCGGTGTTTGATCTTTCTTCAAAGCAGAGTTAGCCAATACTTTGTTAATTAGCTTACTCTGCTTTTCATATCGTGTACAAGCATCACACATTGATTTATGCAGAATCAATCTTATTTTTTCAGATAAGGAGAGCTTTAATTGCAGTTTCTTCTCAATCAGCAAGGTTGCTTTATAACACGATAGGAATAATATGTGCATTATTTTTTTCATGACCATTAATTTTTAAACCAATTGAGCTCTACACAATCTCTTAACTGGAGTTTAGCCCGGTGGATAATCTGCCATAAATTAGTCGCTGTAATTTCAAGGTCCTGACAAATTTCATTTCCGTCTTTATTCATAAGATATTTTGATTTTATACAAACATTCCATTTATCAGGCAGGGCATCAAGACATTTTTCCAAAATCATTCTGAAATCTGAGTCATCCAGTAATTGACTTTCATCTTGGTGCCAGTCTTTTGGCCTCTTTTCAGTTTTCCAATCTCCTTCTTCATCAAAATATTCAGCAAAAGACTGCATATCCAGTCTAACAGGTTTATTGGCTTTCTTTCTGTAATAGTCTATAATTTTATAATTCAGGATCGACATTAGCCAGGTTTTTGGTGAACTGTCCCCTTTGAATGTGGCAATTTTTTGTGTTGCAGCAAGGAAGGTATCCTGAACAAGATCTTTTGCGAGTTCAGAATCTGAAACTTTATGAAACGCCCAGGAATATAAATCTTTTGCGTAAGTTTCAACCCATTCGGAAAGGTTAATTTGTTGGGTATTCATATGTTGAATTGTAAATTAATGAAGAGGTTATTTAAAAAAGCCAAAATATACAATTAATTTGCTAATTTTTTCTTCTTTCTCAAATGTACATACCATTTTTTAAATTTCACACAGACGAATAAAATTCGAGACTAAATTTATAGGAGAAAATTACATAAAAAATTTCATTTTACCCTCCTTTTAATTAAATGATCAATACTGATTTTTCCTGATCCATATACCAATAGCGTAAAAAGCATTAGGAGATAATATAGCGGTATTTCAAATCCATTGCGTCCTGCTTCAAAACCATGCGAGATGTGAACGGTCAAAATTGCGATGACCATAACAAACATCAATGGCAATGAAATCAGTCGGGTACCCAGTCCAAGGAATAGTAAAACAACCCCCAGGGCTTCGGTTGAAGCTGCCAGATAAGCATTTGCAACCGGGAAAGGATAATTCATGCTTTGAAACCAATCTGCCACTCCACTGATATTGCCCCATTTCATCCTGGCGGTTTCGTAGAATCCATAAGCTAAAACGAGCCTGAGCATGAGCAAAATCATGCTTTTTAACCTGGAAATGGATTCTGATATTTTATTGTATGATTCAATTATCTTCATATTTGTTTTTCTAAAAAGTTAAAAATTAATTTCTTTTCATGAATAGTCGTTTATTATCAAGGTTCCTGACACCTGGTATTCAAATAAAAACCCCGGAGGTGATTCCAGGGCGCTGATTAATAACGGACTTGATCCCTTGTGAACGGATCTATACTGATTATTCCATTGGATTGCTATATTTTCCCTCATTGGAATCCGGAGATTAATCCACTTCTAACCGAATTATCCAGGAATTGGATCACATCTTCTTCGAGCTGCTGATCCGTAGCAACTTCAAACTCCGTTGAAGTCTGTTCGATTAATTCCTTAAATGTAAACGGTTTTTCCGAAAGAATTTCAAGCATACGTGCCAGGAATGGTGAAAGGTTTGTAAAATTTACCTTCCCTGTCACCTTTTCACGGTGCATCATTAAAAAATAGTGCCCTTTGTCACTCGGTGTAATGTATTTGGCATTCTTCAGATGGACTGGGTAGGTAAAATGTTTAAGATGATGTTCCGGATTTAAGACCAGTTTGTCTTTTTTTAAATTGCCTTCCGGTTTGCATGCAGTTGTCTTATCCTCCATCATGAACAATTCAATCTCCAGCCATTCAAACCAGAGCAGTTCATCGAGAAAAGGGTATTTTTTCAGCAAGGGAGAACGCTTATTAGCAACCCAAGCCCATAATTCCTTTGGCATGGTCCATATTTGCGGTGACTGGCAAGGATGCGATGAAAAGAAATCATTAACCAACCCATCCCATTCCTTCGGTGTAAGTAAATGATGGGTCAACGGGAAAGCGGATTGCAGCGTATCATCCACCACATTGTAAACAAGCTGTCTGTATTGTGACACATGCTTTTCATTTACACCTGGGATTGGATTGTATCGGCCGGTTCTGCAAAATATTGCCAGTTCCGATTGATGATTCCATGTTGTCTCAAGCAGTTTCATAGGACTTTTGTTTTAATGCGGTTTTTTTGATTTGGGCGAGTTGCCGGATCTCCTGCTGTAAATCGGCCAGGTCAGGAATATTAAAATCCCGTTCCAACAATACCGGAACATCTTTCTTTAATTTATCCATGGTATACTCGAAAAGTTTGTAAACCGGATCAATAATGGCTTCGCCATGGGTATCGATGATCAGGTCATCAGCTATTTTGAGATGGCCAGCCATGTGGATATATGAAACGTTTTCAACCGAGAGTCCATCAATAAACTTGTACGGATCGTAATGATGATTAAAACTGTTAACGTAAACATTGTTGACATCCAGTAGCAAATCGCTGCCTGATTTTTTCAGAACGGCATTGATGAATTCAAGTTCGGTCATTTCCGGTGCTACCGGAGTGTAATAGCTCACGATCTCAATGGCAATTTTTTGTTGCAATAAATCTTGAACCTGCTGAATCCGCTCTGATACATGATCTACTGCATCATATGTAAACGGAATTGGAAGTAAATCATAAAGGTGAGCATTGTCGCATTTGGCATAACTGAGGTGTTCTGAGTAAACAAGCGCTTGGGTTTCCTTCAGGAATGATTTGATTTTCCTGAGAAAATCAAAGTCTAAAGGATCTGGGCTTCCAATAGACAAGGACAAACCATGAACAAAGAGCGGATATTTTTCAAGGGCTTGCATCAGCAGTTTTTTCCAATATCCACCAACACCAATCCAGTTTTCCGGCGCTGCTTCAATAAATGAGGGTTGAAGAACCGAGCTGTTCAGGAACTCTTCTGCAAAATCTTTTCTGAAACCTATGCCAACCATAATATTCAGTGTTGAAATTTTAACTAAAAAGATCGTACAAAGAATCTCTTTGCACGATCTCTAATTGTCTTAAATTACTTATTTCCACATTTACCTTCACCGCATTTGCCATCCTTGGATTTGCCTTCAGTTTTCTTACCATCTTTCGAAGCGCCCGTGGTGGCTCCCGCCTTCTTTGTATCCTTTTGGTTTATGCCGTTTTTCGCATCCTTGGTTTTATCAGTCGGTTTTTTCATTGCAGTTGAATCCCCGCACTTCAGCTCCAGGGTTCTGAAATTGACGGCACTGCTGGCGCTTTCAATCAAGTTGGCACGAATTTCCGAACCTGAACCTAGTCTGTTGTAAGAAACCAGGTTAGAAGCGGTTGAGCTGAGCCCGGCTATTGTGATAAATGCTCCTGCGATGAGAGATCCTTTGAATACGTTACTATTTGAAGTTTTCATAATTTTAGTTTTTTAATGATTATTAAATTATTAATTGTTTCGTTTAATGAATAGTCGTTGTGTTTTTTTAATCCTGACAAAAGTTTTAGAATATTTAAAAAGAAATTTTGTAATTGAAGCTGGTGGCGAACTTACTAAGCCCGTCAGGTCTGACTTTCCGGACAATTACAGGAACACCGGCTATAAAAGTGAAATGTTTCAGAAGGGAGTAACTCGAACTCAATATGAAATCGGCAGGGCTATTGTTATTCGCCAATTCCCCAAGCCGGAACCCATAATTGAATTTACTGGTAAGGGAGAATTTTCTGCATAATCCAATACAGATATACCGTACCGTTATTTTCTGAAGCGCTGAATTCATCAAGGATTGAGTTAATTTGGTCAGGTTAACCGACCATTCCCAAATAAATCTATGGTAAACTGATTTGAACCCCTTTCCAAAAAGCGACCCGTCCCTTTATTCCGCTTGCCAGTTTACTGGGTTCCGGATAATACCAGGCAGCATCATTGTTTGCTTTCCCATCAACTTCAATGTTGTAATAAGAAGCAGTACCCTTCCAGTGGCATACAGTATGGGTTTCACTGTTTTTAAAATATTCTTTTTTAACTGATTCTACTGGGAAATAGCTGTTCCCTTCGATGTTTACGATGTCATTGCTTTCTGCGATGACTTTGTCGTTCCAAATTGCTTTCATAATTCCTATTGTTAAAATTAATCTTTTGGTATGTTAGTCGTAAAAATGATGAATCCTGACAAAGAATGGGAAAAAAATCATAGTCTGAATCAGTAGATGTAATCCCGGATTTCGTTAATGAATTGTTGGTTGTTTTTGACATAGTGTTTAAATTTAAAGGTGAATAAATACGACCGCCGTCGCGATCTGGTTAACTTTATTTGTACAAATAATCCGGGGGCAAAAATAAAAGACCAAAATGGCCTTGCATAGTGTAACATGGTGTATACACCATGAGTTAAAATAAAGATAATCAAGAATTTTCTTGTTGAATGAAAGGAGTTAGCGGCAGGAGTAATTTATTTAGCACGGCTGTCTCATAATCAGGATGGTCTTTTTTTTCACTTAATAAATATGTAAGTTTGATGTCTGATGCAAAAGGACTCATGCGAAAATGGTTATCCATAGTGCTGATTACATTTTCCTTCCCATTCACCGGGATTTATGGTCAGCATACACCCTTGGATAAATGCGTTCTGGATAGTTTATACCGGGTAATGCCACATGAAAACCAGATCCAGAATGCCGAAATTTTACTCGAAACAGCGCAGGTGATCTGGGATTCTCTGCCTGAGAAAGCGCTTTCCTGTATTGAATCAGCCCAGAAAATCTCAATTATAGAAGGAAGTTCTTTGATGAAAGCCCGTTCAAGACGTGTTTTTGGTGAGTATTATAAAAGGCGTCAACAATTTTTTCGCGCCCAGGTACAATTTCTTGCCGCCCTTTCGATCTTCAATGAATACAGGGATACAATTGGAGAACTGACGACGCTGGAAAATATCGGTGATCTCAATTTTCAACTGGAAAACAACACCAAGGCTCTCGAATATTTCCAGCGGGGTATAACACTTGCAGGCAAAGCCAGGAATGACAAAGTATGCGGAAAATTTCACAATCTTACAGCAATTGTGTATCAGCGGATGGGAGACACATCATTATCATTATTCCATTTCAATAAAGCATTAACGATTTATAAGCTAACCGGGAGCAAAACAGAAGTTATAATGGTCAGAAGCAATATAGGTAGTTTGCTCATGGATCAAAAGCGGTTCAATGAAGCGTTGGCATATTTTCAAGTTTTACTTCACGATTCGGATACCTACGATGGAGTGGTCATGGGGGTACTTTACACGCGTATCGGTCACATATATCAACAGCTTAAGCAATTCAGGAATTCATTAAATTGGGATCTTAAAGCCTTGATGGTGCGCCGGGTATTGAAAGCTCCCTATCCTTATGTCAGTTCGATGATCAACGTTGCCGGAGACTACTTTCAAATGGGAAAACCCGACTCGGGAAATTTCTATATGGACAAGGGCATGAGCCTGGCAAAAAAATATTACCTGAAGAATTTCATCCAAAATGGTTACCGTCATTTATTTAACTATTATGCCAGGGTGAATAATTATCAAAAGGCACTTGAGAGTTATCAGCAATATGCTGCAGTTTCCGACAGTATATTGTCAGAACGCAACCTTGGAAATATTTCGATCATTGAAGACAATCAACGCATAGCGAGGGTCGAAGAATCCAATAAATTCCTGACCAGGCAAAATGAAATTCAAACCTTGAACCTGACCAATCAAAAATCCCAGTATTCTTTCGTCCGGTTGCTTGCCGTTGTTGGAATTATATTCATGATCATCATTCTGACCCGATTACTGTATAACCGGAGACTCAGGCAAAACATGCAGGAATTGTACCAACGATTAACCAGGGAAAAAAAAGAATGTGAAACATTACAGCAGCAAACCAGGGTGCGTGAACAACAATACCGTTTCCTTGCCGAAAATTCCATTGATTTCATAACCCTGGTAAATAGTAAAAAGGAGAGAATCTATGCCTCGCCATCTTCAAAGGAAATTTATGGCTATGAGCCGGGAGAAATACTGCATAAAAATCTTTATGATCTTGCCCATCCTGATTTTCTTTCATATTCCGAAGAGAATTTTTCAGAGATGCTGAAAACCAGGAAAGAACGCCAGTTTGTCTACCTGGCGCAGAAAAAAAATGGAATGTATTTCTGGGTAGAAAGTATTTTAAATCCTATCTTTGATCGTTTGACCGGAGAATTAAAAGAATTGGTCGGGGTTACCCGCGATATCCAGGAACGAAAAATAATTGAATTGGAAATTATGGAAGGGACCAAACAAAAAGAAAATCTGTTAAAGGAAATTCATCACCGAGTAAAAAACAATTTTGCCATACTGGTCAGCTTGATCAATATGCAGATGGACCAGAGCAATAATCCGGAACTCCGGCAATCGCTGTCAAATCTGCAATTGCGTATACGTACCATGGCTTTGGTCCACGAAATGCTTTACCGGTCGAAGGATTTTGAGAAGATTTCATTTCCCGATTACCTTCGTTCACTGGCATCGGTAGTTGCAGGCACATACAACCGGAGAGATATCCATGTATCTTTTGAAACTGATGAAACAGTAATGGATATTGAGTCATCCATCCCACTTGGACTGATTATCAACGAAATCCTGAGCAATGTCTACAAACATGCATTCCCCGATGGAAAACCAGGCAATATCAGGATACTTTTAAAAAAGAAGCCGGATCGCCCAATAGTTTGTCTAACCATCCATGACAACGGCATAGGTCTGCCAATCAATTTCTCGTTGGAACAATGCCCGACCATGGGACTTCAGATCGTTCAGATTCTGGGGAGACAATTGGAAGGAGATATCGTTCTGAAAAACGACGAAGGAACATTATTTACGCTCTGTTTCCAGCATAGCGTCGATCAAAAAAGCAGCTAACAAATACATATTCAATCGTTTATAGATTTTCGTTAACGATTATTTAACACAAAGGTAACCTTGGGTTAACATAACCGGCGAAGGGGCGGATTACTTTTGCACCGAAATCAATAAACATGAATATGAAAAAAGTTAAAAACGCGCTGATCACCTTTGGGGTGATTTTCTTTTCCTTGTTTTTTTCAACTGAACTGATGGCTCAAAAACAGGTTGATGACCTGAAAAAAGAGCAGGATACCATTAAAGAGAACGTGAGTACTATCCGCGATAAGATCAGCGGTTTTGAAGAACGGCTGGCAACTGCTGAAGGCGATCTCGCCAAATTGACCAAGATCAAATTATCGGGTTACATCCAGGCTCAGTGGCAGAATTCTGAAGCTGCAAATATATATCCGAATAACATGTTCATGATCCGGCGTGCCCGTGTTAAATTTACCTATGAACCGGTACAGGGAATCGTTTTTGTTATTCAACCTGACTTCCAACCTGGGAATATAACGGTGAAAGACGCTTATGCCGTTGCAAATGAACCCTGGTTAAAAACCTTTTCACTCTGGGCCGGTAAATTTAACAGACCCAATTATGAAGTGGAGTATTCTTCAAGTAACCGGGAAGTTCCGGAGCGATCACGCGTGATCAGAGCAATCTATCCTGATGAACGTGCTACCGGCGCAAAGTTGGAAATTGCCCCGCCCCAGCTTCCGCTTAAAATTCAGTTGGCCCTGTTTAACGGAAATGACGGTTTAACCATTACTGATGTCAATGGTAGCAATATTAATCCGGTGAATAATGATTTTGACAATCATAAGGATTTCATGGGACGTGTAACCTATGCTTTTAAACTTGGTAGTGTCGGTGGCCTTACCATTGGCGCTCATGGTTATTATGGCGCAATCAAAGCCAACACGACAGATGTTCTTAATTCGGACTATACCTATAATAAAACGCTTGACAATATCGGTAAACTGATCCGCAAAAACTGGGTGGGATTTGAAGCTCAGTTATATTTTGATGTTCTGGGTGGCCTTGCCCTTAAAGGAGAGTACATCTTTGGTATTAACGGAACTCCTGGATATTCCAGTAAAACAAGTGTTGTGAGCCCGATGACATCCAGCCTCAAAAATGACACTTTGACGCTCACCACCCTTACTACAAATACAATTAACAACCGTCCTGCCATCGAAAGAAATTTTAACGGTTATTATGTTTATCTGATCAAGAACATTGGCAAACGCAATCAGATTGCCATCCGTTATGATTATTATGATCCGAACTCAAAACTTGCATCCGATCAGATCGGTATTGCCAAGTGGGATGCCGGTATTGCTGCCAAAACTGACAATAATTACACCTATGCCGGTACCGACCCTGTTATTGCTACAAACACTCAGACTAAAACGGTTGTAAACAACAGCTTAAAGAGTGGTACCAGCGATATTAAATACCAGACAATTACACTGGCCTATACTTATTTCTTCGACGACAACATCAAATTTATGCTTGCCTACGAGATACCCATGAACAAAAAGGTAGGTGTGAATTCAACCGGTGTTGGAAATGTGACTTCTACCTATACTAAAAACGGAGAACCCGGTATTTTTGATTACAGTGATGTGATCAAGCAGAATGTCCTGACATTGCGTATGCAGGTTAAATTTTAACAATTATTATTACGAATATATTTTACTCAATTTCCGAAAAATAATAGTCTATGAAAAAATCAAACAAAACATTAAGATTTGCCGCAATTATTGCTATTGCCCTTATAGGGTTTGCTTTTATGCCGGCGCCTAAAAAAATCACTGTAAAAGGATCGGATACCATGGTGATCCTTGCTCAGAAATGGGCCGAAGTTTACATGAAGTCGCACCCGACAGCGGTGATCCAGGTCACCGGAGGGGGTTCCGGTGTCGGGATCTCTGCTCTTATAAACGGAGCTACCGATATTTGTAATGCCAGCCGCCCCATGAAGCAATCTGAGATGGACAAATTGAAGGAACGTTATGCTTCCTTAGGCATTGAGATTCCTTGTGCAAAAGATGGTATTACCATATTCCTGAACGAATCAAACCCGGTCAAAGAATTGACATTGAAACAATTGAGCAACATTTTCTCAGGAAAAACCCGGAACTGGAAGGAAGTTGGCGGTCCGGATGCTGATATAAAGCTATATGGCCGTGAAAACAGTTCCGGAACATACGTTTTCTTTAAGGAAAATGTGGTCAAAACGGATTATGCGGCCAGTTGCCAGACATTGCCTGGTACCGCCGCCGTTGTCAATGCAGTATCGAAAGACAAATTTGGCATTGGGTATGGTGGCGCTGCTTATGCTTCCGGAGTGAAACATTGTGGGGTAAAAAAAGACGATAAAAGCACCGCATATATGGCTACTGCAGAGACTATCAAATCCGGACAATATCCCATTTCCCGTTATTTATATATGTACCTGCGAAACAGGCCTACCGGAGAGATCAAGGCATACATCGATTGGATCCTTGGTCCGGAAGGACAGAAACTGGTAACCGAAATAGGATATTTTCCCGTTAAATAGTTTTGTTAGTAAAGTGTGTTAATCGATGATTGGCAATATCTGAAAAAGGTATTGCCTTTCACCGTTAAAAAAAGAGAATGGATAATCCAATTGAGAATACAGGTTTCGTTTTCAGCAAAGAATCGTTACGAAAGAAATTCCGTTGGTCGGAATTCTTTTCTGAGAAGATCATCACCGGAGTTGCTTTTCTGTCCATCACCATCATTGTCCTGATTTTTTTCTTTGTGTTTCGTGAAACATTGCCAATTTTCCATCAGAAGAAGGAGACAAAAAAAATTGAATCGGTACAGAAACAGGAACAGTACAATGGTGAAGAGACATCGGTAGCGAAAAATTCTGCGGGGCAGGAACAATACGGAGTGATAACGAAAGACACCCTGATGATGGAGAACCAGGTCCCGGGTGAAGACACTATTGTTCGCGGATCCGATGAAGCAACGGTAAAAAGTCTTTTGGGAAAGGAATGGTTGCCGGTATCGGACCGTCCGAGATACGGATTGGTCCCACTGCTGGTAGGGACGCTGAAAATTACTTTGCTGGCTATTTTGTTTGCCGCTCCCATTGCCATCCTTGCCGCCCTTTTCTCAGCCGCATTCGCACCCCACTGGATGAGGGAAATCATCAAACCGGCCATTGAATTGCTGGCCGGGTTTCCGTCGGTTGTGATCGGTTTTTTTGCCCTGATGGTCATGGCTTCTTTTTTTCAGAATATCTTTGGTTATGACACGCGCCTGAATGCATTTGTCGGAGGAGTGGCCATGGCATTGGCAGCAATCCCTATCATCTACACGATAACGGAGGATGCCCTCACTGCTGTACCGCGTTCGTATACGGAAGCAAGCCTTGCACTGGGAGCATCCCGATGGCAAACGGCTTTATTTGTAACCCTTCCGGCCGCAACGCCGGGAATTTTTGCAGCCATACTTCTTGGTATTGGCCGCGTTTTCGGGGAAACCATGATTGCACTGATGGCTACAGGAAATGCAGCCATGATTTCTGTGAATCCATTTGAATCGGTAAGAACCCTTGCCGCCACAATTGGTGCGGAAATGGCCGAGGTCGTTTTCGGCGACACCCATTACAGTGTCCTGTTCCTGATCGGGTCCCTGCTCTTTATTTTTACCTTTTGCCTTAACGCACTGGCTGAATTTTATGTTAAAGGAAGATTGGTTAAACGTTTTCAAGGGAAATAGATATGAGTAAAAAAAATCGAATAACAGGGGCATTATTTGTTGGTACAACAGCATTCTCTGCTTTTTTGATCATAGCCGTTATCATCATCCTGTTGGTTGTCATTATTATCGGAGGGAAGGATACTTTCTCGTGGGAATTTCTCACTTCGTTTCCGCAGGATGGCATGATGAAAGGCGGAATTTTCCCGGCTATTTATGGAACCGCATTGCTTGTCGTAATCATGTCGGTTGCCGCTGTTCCATTCGGTACAATTACAGCCATCTACCTGACTGAATATGCAAGTGAGACCTCAATTCTGGCTCAAACTATCCGGTTTGCGGTAAGAACCCTTGCTACCGTGCCTTCCATCATTTTTGGTTTGTTTGGGTTGGGCTTTTTTATCAAATTTGTCGGGGGCGGAATGGATGATGTGTTCCTCGGAGGCCAGCTTAAATGGGGTCAGCCCAACATTCTTTGGGCAAGTCTTACAATGTCGTTGTTAACTCTTCCCGTGGTTATCGTCTCCGTCGAAGAGGCCATTCGCACCGTTCCGAGAGAAATGCGGGAAGCCAGTCTTGCCCTGGGTGCTACAAAATGGGAAACCATCCGCAGGATTGTCATACCAGGATCACGTTCGGGGATTATGACCGGGACCATTCTGGCCGTCAGCCGGGGAGCAGGTGAAGTTGCCCCGATCCTTTTTACCGGGGCAGCATATTATCTTGCCACCTTACCCACTTCGCTCAGCGATCAGTTCATGAACCTTGGATATCACATATATATCATGGCAACCCAATCGGCAAATGTAGATCAGACCTTGCCTATTCAGTTTGCGACTACACTGGTCTTGTTAATGCTGACTTTTATGTTAAATTTAACGGCTGTAATTATCCGTTCAAGGTTACGCAGGAAAGCGAAATAATCAGCGAAGAAATAGAATAATGAAACAACCCAAAATTCAAATACGCGATTTAACCCTTTTTTATGGTGAAAAGATGGCGCTTAATTCCATCTCTATGGAAATTCCCGAAAAAGAGGTTACTGCATTCATCGGCCCATCCGGTTGCGGGAAATCCACTTTCCTGCGTACCCTAAACAGGATGAACGACCTGATTCCCAATGTGAGAATCACCGGGGAAGTTCTGGTTGACTCCCTTAATATTTACGATAAACAGATCGATGTAGTCAACCTGCGGAAAAAGGTTGGAATGGTTTTCCAGAAATCAAACCCCTTTACCAAGTCGATTTATGAAAATGTTGCCTATGGCCCTAAGATCAATGGTATCCATGACCGGAAAAAACTGGAAGTAATTGTTGAAACTTCCCTGCAAAAAGCATTTATATGGGAAGAGGTGAAAGACCGGTTACATGATTCGGCAATGGGTCTATCAGGAGGACAACAGCAGCGTATGTGCATAGCAAGAGCCCTGGCAGTAAACCCTGAAATTATTTTAATGGACGAACCGGCCAGCGCCCTCGATCCCATTTCGACTGCCAAGATTGAAGAGCTGATCTTCGAGCTTAAAAAAAACTATACCATCGTAATTGTCACACACAATATGCAGCAGGCGGCCCGTGTCAGTGACCTTACTGCATTTTTTTACCTTGGTGAACTGGTCGAATATGGGAAGACGAGAAAGATTTTCACGACACCAGATAAAAAACAAACAGAAGATTATATTACCGGCCGGTTCGGATAAACACTCAAGGGAAACAGATAAGAAAGTATTTACGATTTACGGTTTACGATTTGCAATTGCTTATTTTGAAATGCCATAGGTATACGTTTCAATCGTAAATCTAAAATCAAAAATCTAAAATTGAAAAATATGGAACGACATTTTGAACAAGAACTGGATAAGTTGAACAAACGGATCCTCAAAATGGGAAACCTGGTTTCCGAACAGGTTCACAACGCACTTGAGGCTTTGCTCACTTGCAACAATGAACTGGCCCAGCAGGTGATCAATACCGACAATAAAGTAGATAAGCTGGATGTGAAAATAGATAAGCTTTGCCAGCGAATTTTTGCGTTGACCCAACCAGTTGCCACAGACTTACGGTTGATTATGTCGGCGCTAAAAATGAACAATGATCTGGAACGACTGGGCGACCTGGCCGTTAACATTTCTGCAAAAATAGAGGGAATCAGTGATTATAAGGAGATTCTGACAGAGCTGCATGTGGATGAATTGGCCCAAATGACCGATCTCATTGTGAAAGATGTGATCACCATTCTGAATACCCGCAATACCGCTTTCGTCAGAGACATTTTTTTATCGGCCAACGCTATCGAAGAACGGGTTCAGGCAATATCTGCACGAATTATTGAAGAGATGATGCATAAAACCGAAGTCATCGTTGTAGCTACCAACCTCATGATCATTTTAACCCAGATTGACCGGATGGCGGACTATTCGACCAATATTGCGGAATCGGTCGTATTTGTGGTGGAAGGCAGAATGATCAAGCACAATAAAAAATCATTTCTGGAGTCAGACACCTCAGGTTGATCGCATATTTCATTTCTCTCCTTCATTGTTGGCAACCCGTATCGCGTTGGATTAATTTCCCCATTGACCGCATAAATAATACGTTTAATACAATAAAAAACGTTTATTTTTGTCCGGACGATTTCCTGTAACCAAATCTGAAAAGTCAATAACATGAAGCAACAGGTCGGTTTCCCCCAGGGACCGGAGATGCGGGGGAATTACATTTTATCAATTGCGGTCATCGGACTTTTTTTCTTCATCTTTGGATTTGTAACCTGGCTTAACGGGATATTGATTCCTTACCTCAAGATCGCTTGCGAGTTATCAAATTTCCAGGCCTTATTCGTTGCCTTTGCCTTTTATATTTCTTATACGTTGATGGCTTTGCCCTCTTCCTGGGTCCTGAAAAAGACGGGTTTCAGGAATGGGATGATGATTGGACTTTGGGTGATGGCCCTTGGAACCCTGATTTTTATCCCGGCAGCACTGCTTCGTACCTATGCCATCTTTCTGCTGGGACTTTTTGTTCTGGGAACAGGACTGGCCATTCTTCAGACAGCTTCCAATCCGTATATTACCATCTTAGGCCCACGGGAAACCGCTGCACGCAGGATCAGCATCATGGGAATTTGCAATAAACTTGCCGGTGCGATCGCTCCCCTGATCCTTGCATATTTTATTCTTCACGACGGTGATTCATTTCTGAAAAACCTGGATGCTTTGAACGCAGATGCCCGGTTAGCCGCCCTCGACGGACTGGCACGGCGTGTCATCGGACCCTATCTGGTCATGACCTTTGTTCTTTTTGCATTGGGATTGTTCATCCGTAAGGCCCCCTTACCGGATATTGAAACCGAACCGCAAACAGAAACAAGTCCAAGTATTTCTTCAGTAAAAACATCTATTTTTCAATTTCCTCACCTGATCCTTGGAGTAATTACCCTTTTCTTTTATGTCGGTATCGAGGTTATTGCGGGAGATACCATAATCCGATACGGATTATCCATTGGTGTACCACTTGAATCTGCCAAAAATTTTACTTCTGTGGTATTGATCGCCATGGTGATAGGGTATGTTCTTGGGATCATATTGATCCCACGGGTCATTTCACAAAACAAAGCGTTGGCATGGTGCGGTTTACTGGGCATTCTTTTTACGATTATGATAACTTTAATTCCCGTAAATACACGAATGACCATACCCTTTTTGGATTTTATGACACTGAACTCGGTGAAAATTGTCCTTCCTTATACCTGTCTTTTTGTCGGTTTTCTTGGGTTGGCCAATGCTTTGGTTTGGCCGGCAGTTTGGCCATTGGCCATCCATGATCTTGGCCGGTTCATCAAGACCGGCTCAGCTTTACTGATCATGGGTATTGCAGGAGGGGCAATTCTCCCGCTAGTCTGGGGATACCTTTCCGATATTTGGTCACCACAACAAGCTTATTGGCTGGGCGTTCCCTGTTATCTGTTCATCATTTATTTTGCCCTTTGGGGGCACAAGGTAAAATCCTGGAAAATACAACCCTTATGAAACCTGCATTACTTATTCTGGCAGCCGGAATTGGAAGCCGCTACGGTGGATTGAAACAACTTGATCCTATTGGTCCTTCGGGAGAGACCATTATCGATTATTCCATTTACGATGCAAAGCGAGCCGGGTTCGGAAAAATTGTCTTTATCATCAAGGAAAGCATCGAACAGGATTTCAAGGAAACTTTTGTTGAAAAATTGAAAGATAAAATTGCCATCGACTACGTTTTTCAGGAAACATGGATGGTCCCGGACGGGATAGCCGTACCCGAAAATCGCCTTAAACCCTGGGGCACCGGGCACGCGGTGATGATGGCTGAAGATAAAATAGACAGCCCTTTTGCTGTGATTAATGCTGATGATTTTTATAGCCGGGGAGCTTTTAAAACTGTGGCCTCTTATTACAGACATTGGTCACCTGCCCGGGAAAACGATTATTGTATGGTAGGTTATCCGCTGGCAGCCACATTGTCGGAATTCGGATCCGTGTCAAGAGGTGTTTGCCAGGTGAATGAAAATGCATATCTGATAAACGTGGTTGAACGCACCCACATTGAGCGACAGGCCGCAGAGGTAGTATATAAAAATGAATCGGGACAGGTTGAAACTATTTCTCCCGATACTCTTGTTTCCATGAACTTCTGGGGATTTACTCCCTCGTTTTTTGCTTTTCTGAGACAGGGATTTGCGATATTTATAAAAGATAACAGAGAGAACCAAAAGGCAGAATTTTATATTCCAAGCATGGTTAATGACCTTATTCATAATCAAAAAGTAAGTGTTAAAGTGCTTGGAGGCGCCGAACAATGGTTTGGAATGACATATAAGGAAGACCGCGGATTGGTTGTAAAAAAGATACGGGAGCTCGTGAAAAATGGCGTATACCCGGGAAATTTGTGGGCATAATCCAATTTTTTTCCATCCTGTTCGTTAATTTGATTGACAATTCCCTATTTTTGTTGAGAAAATCTTAATTTATGAACCAATTGAAACAGAATCTGATCCGTTTTTCCTTTGTCGTTACATTTCTTTTTCTTTTAATACCGCATTTCACCCAGGCGCAGGTAGTTAAAGAGTCGACCAAAAAACGCATCAGCATCGGGTTCGGTCTGTTTTCCGATGTGTGGATGAAAACTCCGGATGGCATGAAAACCCGTACGATAAACCAAGGGGTTAACATTTTTGCAACCTATAATGTTCCTTTCGGAAAAAGCAATTTCGGACTTTCGATTGGATTGGGTCTCAGTATTCATAACCTTTATTGGAATTATATGTTCAAGGGGAGCAACGATTCCCTGCAATTCATCAAAGTTCCTGATAATATCAGCTATAAACGCAGTAAACTGACATTGCCTTACCTCGAAATTCCGGTGGAATTCCGGTTCAAAACCAAAAGTAAATTCGCCGTGGGCATCGGGTTCAAGGTAGGATATATGATCTATGCCCATTCGAAATGGGTCGGTGATGATTACCTCTTCGAAACGACCAATACGCTCAAAACCTCCTTCAAAGACATCAAGAATATTGAAAAGTTTACCTATGGCCCCACAGTCCGGATAGGTTACAAATGGATCCATGTGAATGCCTGGTATTCCTTGTCCAGTCTGTTTACAAAGGGTATTGGTCCCGACATGTACCCCATTTCAATAGGGTTTCTCCTCATGCCTTTCTGATCAAAGGAGGATCACCAGAAAAGTCATGATAAGCGCTCCCGTGAAATAACCTGAATAAATCTCCGCAGGGTTATGGGCGTTTAATTTAAGCCTGGCATAACCGATCATTCCTGCTGTGAATATACTGGCAAATAAAACGCCATTGAAATTGATCCCGTATTTAAGGGAAAGTCCCAGAAACAATCCCGTTATACTGCCTATCCCGATCATGTGTAAACTTATCCTGAAATAGAAATTGATAACCAGAGAAAGGACAGCAAGAATTGTACTGCCAAGCATAAAATAGCTGAAGATGACAGAAAGATGAACACCTTTCAGAAGGTAATAGGTCAGGTAATAAAAAATGGAGACGGCCAGGATCATATAGACCCGATCTTCTTTCCTGTATAGAAAGAATGAAGAGATTAATTGCAACCGAAGCAACAGATAGGTAAGGAAGAGCGGAAGAAGAAACGTGGTAAGTAAGACGATACCCAGCAGGATCAGTTTATAGGAAACAGGAACCATCAGTGAATTGGGACTGATTATATTCATTAACAGCAGCAAAATATAGCCTGGGATCAATAAGGGATGAAAGGCATATGAAATGCCTTTGGCCAATCGGTTTTCCATCAGGGAAGATCAGATTAAAGTTCTTTTCTCAGGCGGGCGACAGGAATATTCAATTGTTTTCTGTATTTGGCGATTGTTCTGCGGGCGATGGTATATCCCTTTGTTTTCAGCATGTCCATGAGTTCATCGTCCGTAAGCGGCTTTGATTTATTTTCTGCATCAATGGTATCGGCGAGTATTTTTTTAATTTCCCGTGTCGATATTTCTTCGCCATCGGTATTCCGCATAGATTCACTGAAAAAGCTTTTCAGCAAAAGGGTTCCAAACGGGGTTTGTACATACTTGCTGTTGGCCACGCGGGAAACCGTAGAAATATCTAAGTTGACAACGTTGGCAATGTCTTTTAAAATCATCGGCCTTAATTTGGTGTCGTCCCCGGAAAGGAAATATTCATGCTGGTAATCCATTATCGCCTTCATTGTTGTATAAAGCGTTTCCTGGCGTTGTTTAATGGCATCTATGAAACCCCGGGCCGCTTCAAGTTTCTGCCGGACGAATGTGAGTGCCGCTTTTTCTCCCGGTTTGTGCCGGATGCCGCCATATCCATGCAACATGCTGATATAATCTCGATTCAGGGAAAGTTCGGGAGTATTCCGACTATTCAGCGTAAGTTCGAGTGTATTGTCAATATTGGTAATCACAAAATCGGGGATGATGTATTGACTGTCGCGGGAAATTTCGGAGATTGAAATTCCGGGTTTGGGGTTCAAACGCTGGATTTCATCAATGGCCTCTTTTAATTCATCTTCCGCGATATTTCCTTTCTGAAGGATTTTATCATAATGTTTTTTGCTGAATTCCTCAAAATAGTACCGGATGATGATGCCGGCAAGATCAGTGGCATAGGTCCGGTCTGTTTTGTTTTCAAGCTGTATTAATAGACATTCCTGGAGATTGCGGGCTGCGATTCCGGGTGGATCAAAGGTTTGAACAGTACCGAGAACTTCTAGGATTTCATCCGCGGAGGCTTCAATATTCTGATTAAATGCCAGGTCGTCAGATAAAGCCGGAATCTCCCGTCGCAGGTATCCCGACTCATCAAGGTTACCGATAATGGTGGTTGCAATGATAAATTGTTTGTCGGTAAACTTGTGCATGCCGATCTGGGCGATCAAAAAATCCTGGAAACTGATCCCTGAAACAATGGGAATTTCGCGGGTCTCTTCATCAGGGCTCCGGTTGTCGGCCATCAGGCGGTATGCTGGGATATCATCTTCGTCTACGTAATCCTCAAAAGTAAATTCATCTTCAGGGGATCCGGAATTTTCGGATTCCTGGAATTCATCTTCATCGGAATCAATGGAATCCAGGGTTGCTTCATCCTGCAGTTCCTGATCCTCTTCCTCCTTACTGTTCTCTTCAAGAGCAGGATTTTCTTCAATTTCCTGTTTGATGCGTTGCTCAAGTGAAAGAAGGGGTTCCTGCAACAAACGCATAACCAATACCTGTTGTGGCGAAAGTTTCTGGATTAACCGTTGTTGAAGTTTTTGATTGAGCATAGTGAACAAATATAACAATAATCCATTGAGATTATTTTTCTCATCGGTGAAAAAATCTTTCCAATCGTCAAATATAGAGAACCTGTCTAATTTATCAAATACATCAAAGGGATTTAGATAATTTCGCATAAAAAAAAAGATGGATAACCTGCCTGGTTTACGGTCAAAACCTTCTGCATTGTGGATTCACATTTTGGTATGGCTGGCGTTTTTCATGATTCCTCTGCTTTTTTTTGAATCAGCAGCAGGAAGGGAGCGCTTCATGATCATGGGGTGGTTTATCCAGCTGCTGATGCTCTTTTATTTCTACTACAATTTTTCATACCTGATCCCCAGGTTTTTATTACAAAAGAGAATCGGATTATATGTTTTCTTGCTATTCCTGGGTTTGATCGTTGTGAGTATCCTGAATATTCTATTTGTCCTGGGCACATCCGGAATTATTGAACGTCATCATCCTTTCAATTTATGGAGAACCGCCACTTTCCCGGTATATCCCGCCATCATGGCATTTGCATTAAGCAGCGCAGTTCGGATCATCATGGAGTATTTTCAGAATGAACGACAAAAGAAAGAGATGGAGTCGGAAAAACTTGCTGCAGAACTGGCATTCCTGAAATCGCAGGTCAATCCCCATTTTCTGTTTAACATATTGAATAACATTTGTTCCCTGGCACGGAAAAAATCAGACAGTACTGAAAATGCAATCATAAAACTATCACAGATCATGCGGTATATGTTACAGGATTCGAAAGATGAAACTGTCGGCCTGGAAAAAGAGGTTGAATACCTTCAGAATTATATTGAATTGCAACGACTCAGGATCTCAGGTAAAGTCAAAATAATCTTTACCGTTGAAGGACAGCCTGAACATTTCTCCGTTGCCCCGTTACTGCTGATCCCCTTTGTGGAAAATGCGTTTAAACACGGGGTAAGCTATCAGGATGAAGCGGAAATTATAATCAACCTTAGCGCACTGGGTAATACGCTGGTTTTTACAGTTGAAAACAAAATTTTTGGGAACCGGGAGGAATTTTCCGATCAAGGTTCCGGGATAGGATTGAAGAATGTCATTCGCCGCCTGGATCTTTTATACCCCGGGAAACATGAATTAACGATCTTGGATAAAAACAATTGTTATAAAATTGATCTGGTAATCTATTTTTAAGAATAATAAAAATAAAATAACTTGAAATAAAATAATTAAAGATTATGATTCGCTGTCTTGCTATCGATGATGAAATTCTGGCCCTCGATCTTCTCGAGGACAATATTAAAAAAGTTTCCTTTCTGGAGCTTGTCAAATCCTGCCGAAGCGCTTTAGAAGCCTTGGAAATCATGCGGCTTCAGCCAATCGACCTGATCTTTCTCGATATTCAGATGCCGGATATTACCGGTATTCAATTATTAAAAAGTCTGCCGCACAGGCCACTGATCATTTTCACCACGGCCTTTTCCAAATATGCCAAAGAAGGGTTTGACCTCGATGTGATCGATTACCTGCTCAAACCATATTCATTTGAGCGATTTATGAAAGCGGTAAACAAAGCGCGCGAATACCTGGATCTTCATGAAATGGCTCAGGCACAGGGAAACGTTAAAGAAGGCCTTCCCCGGCCACATTTCTTTTTTGTCAGGGCCGATTATAAACTGGTGAAAATTAATTTTAATGAAATCCTATACATAGAAGGACTTAAGGATTATGTTAAAATTTACATTGGTGATAGGCCCGTCATTACCCAGATGAGTATGAAAACCCTGGAAGAAAAACTTCCTGCAAATGATTTTATCAGGGTACATCGATCATTTATTATCGCGTTCAACAAAATCGACTTCATCCAGAAAAACTTGCTCACGATTGGCAAAAAAGAAATCCCGGTCAGTGAACATTACCGTGATCAACTTATCAAGATGATAAATAATGAAAAACCTTCCGAATAATATGAAAAAAATCATTTGGCTGATCATTCCATTCGTGCTATTGACAACCAGGGTGAATTCACAGAATAAGTTATGGACCTTCCAGCAATGCCTTGACACAGCATTACAGCGGAATATCACTGTGAACCAAAGCCGGCTGACGAACGAACTCGACAAGGTAAACCTTGAACAGGTGAAAGCGAACCGGATACCAAGTTTAAACGCCAATGCAAACGAAGGATTGAACCTTGGGAAAAATGTTGACCCTACCACGAATTCTTTTGTGACTCAGGCTTATCATTCGACCAACCTCGGGATAAGCACCACCTTTAACCTTTTCAATGGTCTGCAGAATGCCAATACCATCAGGCAAAACCGCTTAAATGTAGAGGCCGGACAATTCGATACCGAAAAAGTGAAAAACGATGTTACCTTAAACATTACCACCGGTTACCTCCAGGTTCTGTTTGCCTATGAAATCCTGGCTACCACGAAAAGCCAGGCGGCAGCAACAGCAGCCCAGGTTGACAGGACGGAAAAACTGGTTCAGGCAGGAAAATCGCCCGAAAGCGACCTGTTACAGATCAAATCGCAGCAGGCCACCGATAACCTGGCAATCATCAATGCCCAAATCCAGCTCGACTTAGCCAAAGTCACCCTGATGCAACTTATGGAAATTCCCATCAGCGACCATTTTGATATTGAAGTCCCGGCATTGGTTGAACCTTCGTCGACAGAATTGCTATCGAATGAGGCGATCTATAAAAAATCATTGGAAGTAATGCCTCAGATTTCCAGCGCTGCGTTGAATTCCCAGGCTGCATTGGTCGCAATGAAAGTTTCGGAGGGAGCCCGGTGGCCCCGGCTGACCCTGGGCGGAAGCCTGAACAGTAACTACGCGTCAAGCCGGATGCAGGGAACTGTGGTGAATCCTGAAGGATATCCTTTTTTCTCCCAGATCTGGGATAATATAGGACAATCGTTCTCCCTCGGACTTTCCATCCCCATATACAGTAACCGTCAGATCAAAAGTAATATCGACAGGGCTAAAATCAATGAAATGTCGGCCCGGCTTAATGAACAAAATACCAAAAACGTCTTGCGGAAAAGTATTGAACAAACCTATACCGATCTGAAAGCCGCCTCCAAAAAGTTTGAAGCTACAAAAGAACAGCTTAAAGCAGTAGAAGCAGTGTATGTCAATTCAGAGAAAAAATTTGACGTCGGGGTGATGAATGCCACTGATTTCCTGATTCAGAAAAATAACTTTACGCAATCGCAATCAAACCTGATACAGTCCAAATACGATTATATTTTTAAAAGTAAGATCCTTGATTTTTATCAGGGGAAGGCGATAAAATTCAATTAGGAATTTGGGACGAGAGACGAAGGACGAGGGACGAGGGACGAAAAATTACATGTTAGTAGAAAATAAAAGGGTACAAATGAAAAAGTCAGTTTGGATTATTTTGGTCATTATTGTAGTCGTTGCAGCCATTGCTGCCTATTTTGTATTCGCGAAAAAGAAAAATGCGACAGTCGAATGGCGAACCGCTAAAATTGAAAAGGGAGATGTTCAGGTTACAGTGAAGGCCAGCGGTACGCTCCAGGCGGTAACGACTGTTCAGGTTGGAACACAGGTTTCGGGGATTATAAAGAACATCTATGTTGATTTTAATTCGGTTGTCAGAGAGGGGCAGATTATCGCTCTTCTGGATACAACCTATCTGGCGCAGGCAGTCGATGACGCCAGAGCCTCACTCAAGAGAGCCGAGATCCAGGTAAACCAATCGAAACGCGATTACGACCGGACCAAATTACTTTTTGATCAAAAGGTGATGGCCCAGGCCGACTACGATCTGGCATTATCCACATACGAGACGGCGGTAGCCAACGCTGTTTCTGCACAGTCGGCATTGAACCGGGCTAAAATCAACCTGAGATACGCCACCATTGTCGCCCCGATTTCAGGGGTCGTGGTATCCCGCGCCGTTGATGTCGGACAAACTGTGGCAGCCAGTTTCAGTACTCCGACCATGTTCACCATTGCCAACGACCTCACCAAGATGCAGGTACAGGCGAACATCGACGAAGGGGATATCGGAAAGATCAAAGTCGGCCAGGATGTAAAATTTACCGTTGACGCTTATACTGATCTGACATTTTCGGGTATCGTTCGCCAGGTTCGTCTTCAACCGGTAGTTACACAGAATGTGGTTAATTATACAGTGATCATAGATGTTCCGAACGATGAACTGAAATTGTTACCGGGCATGACTGCCAATATCACGGTGATGGTTGAGGAGGTAAAAGATATTTTAAAAGTACCTGCTACAGCCCTTCGTTTTTCACCCCCACAGGAATATATTGATGAATTGATGAAAAACTTACCCGATTCGCTCAAACCCCGACAATGGAAACGATCGAACGATAGTAACCGCTCCGGAATGAGCCGTCAACAGGGGACTTTTAGTCCGAACGCCGGAATGGCAGAACGGACCGGTAATGGATCAGGTGGAAGTGGAACCACAGGTGGGGAAAGTCAAGCGGGAAAACCGAAACCAGGAATGATCTGGATCAGGGATGGCGAAGTGCTAAGGCCGGTTCGCGTCAGGGTTGGTTTAACCGATGGAAGTTATACAGAGGTCAAAGGCCGGAACCTGAATGAGGGGGCTGTTGTGGTGCTTGGAATGAACAATTCCGTGACATCCCCGAGCGGAACCCAACAGCAAAATCCTTTTATACCACAAAGACCGCAAGGCGGTGGCAGGGGAGGACGTTAATATGAGCCAGGCGATTATTTCTGTGAAGAACCTTGTTAAGGTCTATACGATGGGCGATGTCGAAGTACATGCACTCAGGGGTGTCAGTGTGGATATCAGAAAGGGTGATTTTGCGGCAATCATGGGAAGGAGCGGTTCAGGGAAATCAACATTCATGAATATCATTGGATGCCTGGATGTACCTACCCGCGGAAAATACATGCTTGACGGAGTAGACATCAGCATGCTTTCGAAAGACCAGCTTGCCAACCTCCGCAACCTGAAAATCGGTTTTGTATTCCAGTCCTTCAATCTGCTTTCGCGCACCTCAGCGCTCGAGAACGTTGAACTTCCGTTGATGTACAATCGGAAAATAAGTTCAAAGGAGATGCGGAACCGTTCCATGAAAGCGATGGAATCCGTAGGTCTTGCGAACCGGGCCGACCACATGCCAAACCAGCTCTCCGGTGGCGAACAGCAACGCGTTGCCATTGCCCGGTCATTGGTCAACGACCCCGTGGTGATCCTGGCTGATGAACCGACAGGAAATCTGGATACCCGGACAAGTATTGAGGTAATGGATATATTTCAGCGTCTGAATGAACAGGGAATTTCGATAGTAATTGTAACCCATGAAGCGGATATTGCTGCATTTACCAAACGAAATATCACTTTCCGTGATGGTAAGATCATCCGCGAAGTGGAAATAGACAAGCCCCGGAATGCCAGGGAAGAGTTAATACAAATGCCGGTTGCGATTGAGGAGGACGAACTATGAAACTAAAAAACCTGTTAATTGCGGCAATCCGGTCGCTGGCCAAAAATAAAATGCGGACCTTTTTAACCATGCTCGGGATCATCATCGGTGTAGCTTCTGTTATTGCCATGATTGCCATCGGTCAGGGATCAAAAAAGAGTATCCAGGATCAAATATCCACGCTGGGTACAAATGTGCTTATGATCTGGCCTCAGGCAAGTAATACCGGGGGCGTTCGAATGGAAGCAGGAACTTCCCAGAAAATGACCATCGATGATGTCAATATTATCATCGACCGGTGCCCCTCTGTTGCCGCAATTACGCCTCAGGTCCGTACCAGCGGACAGCTCGTAGCCGGAAACCTGAACTGGCGGACTTCCGTTTTCGGGGTCTACCCCACATATTTTGATATCCGGAACCTGAAACTGGAAAGTGGTTCGGTGTTCACCATGAATGATGACCGGAGCGCATCGAAAGTATGTGTTATCGGACAGACAGTGGTTACCAATCTTTTTGGCGCCAATGCTGATCCCATTGGGAATTTTATCAGGATAAACAAAATTCCGTTTAAAATTATCGGGATTACCGAAACGAAAGGTCAAAATGCATACGGACAGGATCAGGATGATATGGTGATTGCCCCTTTTTCAACGGTTCAAAAAAGAATGCTGGCAATTACTTACATTCAAAGCATGTTGGCCTCTGCCCAAACGGAAGCCCTCATCCCGGTTGCTTCTCAGGAAATTACAGAAGTTTTAAAGGCAAAACACCACCTCGGACCATCAGAAGATCCCGATTTTACTATCCGGACCCAAACAGATATTGCGCAGATGGCAACTTCCACCTCAGCCATCATGACCATTTTACTGGCGACCATCGCGAGCATTTCATTACTTGTTGGCGGTATCGGAATTATGAACATCATGCTGGTTTCCGTTACCGAACGGACCCGTGAAATCGGGATACGGATGAGTGTGGGAGCCCGTGGAAGTGATGTTCTGCTTCAATTTTTAATCGAAGCATTAATGATCAGCTTGCTTGGAGGAGTCATAGGAATTGTCTTAGGAATTGTTATTTCTCAGCTTATTGCTACCGTCCTGAACTGGCCGGTAAACATCACAATGAATTCAATCCTCATGTCGTTCCTCTTCTCCTCAGCCATTGGAATTTTCTTTGGCTGGTACCCGGCCCGCAAAGCTGCACGGTTGAATCCTATCGACGCTTTAAGATACGAATAAAGCGTTCTCAATGAGAGGATTAATCATCCTTGAAGAATTAAAATAGCCGAGTACAAACAACCTCCTGTTTATAAATTCTGCTTTTTTAGAGAGATTCTCTGGGTCAAATGGTTTTACTTTGCAGGTTCATATGGAAAGTTTTATCATACTGGCGCCGGTCATTCTCTCTTTTTTTATTTTGATCTTACCTTCCGGGATCCGATATTACTATTCACTGGCGCTGACTGTTTGTATAATTGGACTTACTGCTATTCCGGCATTCAATGCATTGATTCATCCATTGAATGCTCCCTGGAATTTCGTTGCCGGAGGCTCTTTTGGTGTTATTACTTTTACACTCGACAGCCTCAGCGCCTTCTTTGTTCTTATAACGAATTTCGCTGTTTTCGCCGGAATGCTTTATTCACAGGGATACCTCAATCCCTACCGGCTTAGCAAAAGTCCGGCCCAATTGGCCCTTCATAATTTCAGTTTCGTCTGGCTTCAATTATCTATGCTGGCTGTCCTGATGCTCCGTGATGGGCTTGCATTTCTTATCGCCTGGGAATTGATGGCCGTATCATCATTTATGCTGGTCTTGTTTGAAGCCGAAAAACGAAGTACCCTAAAAACTGCTGTCAATTACCTGATTCAAATGCATGTCGGCCTTGTATTGCTGGTAATCGCTTTTTTATTGTGTGAAGCGGATACAGGTCAGATGAATTTTGATGCGCTACAGGTTTATTTTTCCAGGCATCCGAACAGCCCATTGTTTTTCTTATTCTTTGCCGGTTTCGCCATAAAAGCGGGCTTTATTCCATTTCATACCTGGCTTCCGGATGCACATCCTGCCGCGCCATCCCATGTATCAGGGGTAATGTCGGGAGTGATGATAAAAATGGGAATTTATGGTATCGTCCGGGTACTTACTTATGTACAATCGGATTTTATTATCATCGGATTGGCGCTTCTTATTATATCATCAATTACGGGTCTTTTAGGGGTCATGATGGCCATTGTTCAACATGACCTGAAAAAATTACTGGCTTATCACAGTATTGAAAATATCGGCATTATTGGTATCGGAATTGGGCTGGGGACGATGGGTCTGGGGTTGAACAATCCGATACTTGTAAGCCTTGGTTTTGCCGGAGGATTATTGCACGTTTTTAACCATTCTCTCTTCAAACCGCTGTTGTTTTTCAGCGCCGGTTCTGTTTACAAAGCATATCATACCCGGAATATAGAGCAGTTGGGAGGGGTGATTCATAAAATGCCACAAACCGCCGGTTTATTTTTACTCGGAGCCTTGGCCATTTGCGGATTACCTCCGCTTAATGGATTCATTTCGGAATTCCTCATTTATATCGGTCTGATCAAAGGACTGTCTGCCGGAAACGCCTATCAATCCCTCACATTTCTAATGGTACTGATTTCCCTTACCCTCATCGGGGGATTGGCCATTTTCTGTTTTACCAAGGTATTTGGTATTGTCTTTCTTGGGACAAACCGAACCATTCCCAAAAGTGAAATTTCAGAAGCGGAAAAAGGAATGTTGATTCCCCAGTATCTGATTGCCATTCTGATAGTACTAATCGGGTTAGTTCCGATAATTTTTATAAACCCTATCCTGGGAGTCATAAATGCTCAGTTTCATACGCTCCCGGGCGCTTTCCCAGTCTCCCTTTCTCCTGTTTTCACACAAATCGGAACCCTGGGTGTGATCCTGATTCTGGTTACAGGAACAATCCTTTTAGTGCGCAATGAAATCCTTAAAAAAAGGAGGGTTGAAAAGGGTCCAACCTGGGGTTGCGGGTATACGGCATCGACTCCCAGGCAGCAATATACAGGTACTTCATATACCACTAATTTCGGAGAGCTGGCACAACCGGTTCTCCGGCAGGAAGAAGAATTTCAGCCCATCCAGGAGGAAGAGATTTTTCCTGGAATGCGTTTCTATGCCATCCATCCGACCGATATATTCCGGTTGGCTATAAATAGAATCATTGATATCTGTATGCTTGTACTGAAAAAAATTGCGCGCTTACAAACAGGAAATATTCAGCATTACATCCTGTATGCATTTGTTTTCATCCTGATCATTTTCGTTTTACTTTATCTGAAAGTGTTGTAATGGGACTCCTACTTGCTATCATAACGGCGCTATTCTTTCCGGGAGTAATTCTCCGGATGAAAAGCATTGCCAGTGGCCGCAAAGGACCGGGAATCCTTCAGCCCTGGAAAAATATTTGGGTACTCCTCCGGAAAAGCAGCGTAATCAGTACAACAACCAGTTATATTTTTCGTCTGGCTCCATCATTTTATCTTTCCACTATCCTGTGCGCCGGCTTGTTGCTTCCTTTCCCGGGAATGTCTCCGGTTTTTAGTTTTGAAGGTGATTTTGTGCTGTTTGCTTACCTTCTGGCCCTCGGAAAATTTCTTTTTATTGTTGGCGCGCTTGATACCGGCAGCAGTTTTGAAGGGATGGGCGCCAACCGCGAAGCATTGTATTCAATGCTGGCTGAACCGGCCTTCTTCATTCTCTTCGGCACGCTGGCTCTTCTTACAGGCCATACTTCAATGGCGGAAATATTTGATTCATTCAGGTTCGCCGGGAACCATACGTTTATTATCGGTTTTATCTCGGTTTATTTGCTGATCCAGATTGCGATGATTGAAAACAGCCGGATGCCGGTAGATGATCCCAAAACTCATCTTGAACTGACCATGGTCCATGAAGTCATGATCCTTGATCACAGCGGATTTGACCTGGCGTTGATACATATCGGGACAGCGCTGAAGTTTGGATTATATGGCGGTTTAATTGCAAATTTTCTTTTACCGGTCAATTGGACATTCCCTGCCCACGTTACTTTTTATTTTTTTATTCAGATTCTGTTTGCTTTATTGATCGGTTTCATGGAATCATTCAGGGCGCGAAAAAAACTGGCTAAGAATCCGCAATTCATCGTTACCCTGAGTTCAATCGCATTGATAGCCTTTATACTTGTATTGCTGATTACCTTTAAAATGATCGGATGAGATGAATGTCCTCCTTGTTATCGGTTTTGCCATTTCACTGATCTACCTCAGCATAACGGAACGTTTCCGCATCTATGCAGGTCTCATCGGTTTCCAGGGATTACTACTGTTCGTTTTGTCTTTCATTGAACTCAATACCATTACGCTTGGAACGTTGCTTTTCGTTACCATCGAAACCCTCGTTTTTAAAGTTTTGGTCGTTCCATATTTTTTGTTCCGGATTATCAATAAGACCGGCGTTGCCCGGGTACATTATAAATCGGTCCCGGGATTTTATTCCCTGATCATTGTTACGCTTGGTTTGTTACTCAGCATTGTTGTATCGTTTTCCATGAGCAGTAAACCTGCCACAATGATTTATTTTATTGTGGCGCTCTTCGCTGTGTATACGGGTTTGTTCCTCATCATTTCACACCGGAAAATATTTTCTCACCTGGTGGGATTCCTGGTTATTGAAAATGCGGTTCTTTTACTTTCACTGGCCATTGGCAGCGAGATGCCCATGCTGATCAACATTGGAATTTTACTGGATATTTTCGTTAGCGTTTTAATCCTTGGGATTTTCGTGATGAGGCTGAAAGAACATGCACATGAAATGACACTGCTCAGGGATGATTAGGTAGCGAGGTAGCGAGGTAGCGAAATGGTGAGGTAGTGAGGTAGTGAGGTAGCGAGGTAGCGAGGTAGCGAAATGGTGAGGTAGTGAGGTAGCGAGGTAGCGAGGTA